>NZ_JBQCIF010000087.1:0-26728 GCF_051953955.1 Trinickia sp.
AAAACGAGAACAAAAGAAAATAAAAATATCAACATGGCGTTGGGGGGGGGGCCGTCCCCCCCCCCCCCCCCCCCACGCTGCTCACGCCTGGCCGAGCAGCGGCATCAAGCCGCCCGCGCGATCGAGGGCCGACAGGTCGTCATAGCCCCCGACGTGCGTCTCGCCGATGAAGACTTGCGGCACGGTGCGGCGCCCCGTGCGCGTCATCATTTCCTCGCGCCGGGCCGGGTCCTTGTCGATCAAGATTTTCTCGATGTGCTGAACGCCGCGCGATTTCAATAGACGTTCGGCCATTTGGCAATAGGGACACACCTGCGTGCTGTACATGACGACGGAATTCACTCTCGCACTCCTTTACTTGACGACCGGCATCCCGGCCTGCTGCCAGGCGCTCAAGCCCCCTTGCAGCACATGGACCTCGGTATAGCCCGCCGCCCGAACGGCTTGCGACGCTTTGTTCGATTGCGCGCCCGTCTGGCATACGAGCAATACCGGCGTAGCCTTATTCTTCGCGATTTGGCCGATTTTTGCTTGAAGCTCGTCGAGCGCGACATGGCGCGCGGCCGGCAGGTGGCCCGCGGCGTACTCGGCGGCGGCACGCAGATCGACGACGACGGCATTGCGGCGATTGATGAGCTGTGTCGCTTCGGCGGCGGACAGGCCGCCGCGCCCGCGCCCGGCGATCATCGGCCAAACGAGGAACGCGCCAGAGATCACGAGGGCGGCCAGCAGCACGAGGTTGGTGTAATCAGTAAAGAACGTCACGGTATCGTCGAAAAGGGAAGAAAAACGGAGCAAAAGGTAGCAGGCAATCCGACCATTATAAAATAACCGTTTGACGGCGCGACGGTAGCCCGATCGGGCAACGTCGGCCCGTCACGCGCTTCCTCACTACCGACCGGCAATCTCATGTACAAGCTCGTTCTCATCCGCCACGGCGAATCGACGTGGAACAAGGAAAACCGCTTCACCGGCTGGGTCGACGTCGACCTCACCGAGCAAGGCAACCGCGAGGCCGCTCAAGCGGGCCTCTTGCTCAAGGAAGCCGGCTACACTTTCGACATCGCCTACACGTCGGTGCTCAAGCGCGCGATCCGCACGCTCTGGCACGTGCAGGACCAAATGGACCTCATGTACATTCCCGTGGTCCATTCGTGGCGCCTGAACGAACGCCACTACGGCGCGCTGGCCGGCCTGAACAAGGCGGAAACGGCTGCCCAGTACGGCGACGACCAGGTCCTCGTCTGGCGCCGCAGCTACGATACGCCGCCGCCCGCGCTCGAGCCGACCGACCCGCGTGCGTCCTACGACGATCCGCGCTACGCGAAGGTGCCGCGCGCCGAGTTGCCGCTCACCGAGTGCCTGAAAGACACGGTGGCGCGCGTGCTGCCGATCTGGAACGAGTCGATCGCACCCGCGCTCAGGGGCGGCAAGAAGGTGCTCATCGCGGCGCACGGCAATTCGCTGCGCGCGCTGATCAAGTATCTGGACGGCATCTCCGACAGCGACATCGTCGGGCTGAACATCCCGAACGGCGTGCCGCTCGTCTATGAGCTCGACGAGCACCTGAAGCCGATTCGCCACTACTACCTGGGAGACCAGGAGGCGATCGCCCAAGCCCAGGCCGCCGTCGCGAAGCAAGGCAAGGCGGGCTGATACTCACCGTTCCATGCGGCCCGGCGGCAGGCAGCCGGGCCGCGGGGCCGGCGAACCCATGGGCTCCGCCCGGGTCCAATGTACGCCCGCGCGCGTGATCGCGCGTCGCGCCGGCCCGCGCTTCGTCCACGAGCAGTTATACTTGACCGTCTTTCGCCCACGGCACTCACACCCCGTTTCCCGAACGCACCAGACTCTATGCGCACGAAACTCAAGAACATCGGCTTGATTGCCGCTGGCCTCGCCGCCGGCATCTTTGCGACGCTGCAATTTTCCGCCGCGGCGCAGCAGCAAACCACGGCGCCGCTCCCGCTCGAGCAGTTGCGGCTGTTCGCGGAGGTGTTCGGGCAGATCAAGCACGACTACGTCGTGCCCGTGGACGACAAGAAGCTCCTGACCGAAGCGATCAAGGGCATGGTGTCGAGCCTCGATCCGCACTCGTCGTATCTGGACAAGACCGATTACCAGGAACTGCAGGAACAGACGAAGGGCCGCTTCGCAGGCCTCGGCATCGAGATCTCGCAGGAAGACGGCCTCATCAAGGTCATTTCGCCGATCGAGGATACGCCCGCGTTCCACGCCGGCATCCGTCCCGGCGATCTCATCACCCGGATCAACGACAAGCCCGTGCGCGGCATGACGCTCGATCAAGCCGTCAAGCAAATGCGCGGCGACCCCGGCACGAAGGTGACGCTCACGATCTTCCGCAAGAGCGACGACCGCACGTTCCCCGTCACGGTCACGCGCGCGATCATCCGCGTGCAGAGCGTGAAGTCGAAGGTTCTCGCCCCGGGCTATGCCTACGTGCGCATTACGAGCTTCCAGGAACGCACCGTCCCCGACCTGGCGACGAAGCTCGAGGACATCGCGCGCGAGCAGCCGAATCTGAAGGGCATCGTGCTCGATCTGCGCAACAACGGCGGCGGCCTGCTGCAAAGCGCCGTCGGCGTGGCCGGCGCGTTCCTGCAACCGAATTCGGTCGTCGTTTCGACGAACGGCCAGATCCCCGATTCGAAGCAAATCTACCGCGACACGTACGAGAACTACCGCCTGCCGTCGTTCGATTCCGATCCGCTCAAGAATCTGCAGGAAGTCTACAAGACGGTGCCGATGATCGTGCTGACGAACGCGTACTCGGCGTCGGCCTCCGAGATCGTCGCCGGTGCCCTGCAAGACCAGCATCGCGCACTGATCATGGGCAAGACGACGTTCGGCAAAGGCTCGGTGCAGACCGTTCGCCCGCTCACGTCCGATACGGCGCTGCGCTTGACGACGGCCTACTACTACACGCCGAGCGGCCGTTCGATCCAGAACAAGGGCATCCGCCCGGATATCCCCGTCGATCAATACGCGAACGGCGATCCGGACGACGCGCTCGTCACGCGCGAGGTCGATTACTCGAACCACCTTGCCAACACGCAAGACCCGAACGAGAAGAAGGAAGAGGAGCAACGCGAGAAGGATCGCATGCTGCAACTGCAACAGCTCGAAGAGGAAAACGACAAGAAGACGCCCGAGCAGCGCGCGAAGGATCGCGAGCGCAAGCCGGTGGAGTTCGGCTCGGCCGACGACTTCATGCTCCAGCAAGCCTTGAACAAGCTCGAAGGCAAGCAGGTGCAACTCTCGAAGTCGATCGTCGAGCGCAAGCTCGCCGAAAGCAAGCCGCCGCGCTCGGCATCGGCGCCGGTGGCCGTCAAACCGGCATCGTCCGCGCCCGCCATGCCCGCTTCCGCGCCGAGCAAGTAACACCTCGCGACGAAACGCACACCCTCGCCCCCTGCCGCCATGCGCGTAGGGGGCGCAGGCAAAGACATCGCCCGCCGCCGCGCTCCTCGCAACCCCTTCCCGGCGCGCCGCCATGAACGACGATCAGCTCCTTCGCTATTCCCGCCATATCCTCGTCGACGAAATCGGCATCGAGGCGCAGCAGCGCTTCCTCGATGCGCATGCGATCGTGATCGGCGCCGGCGGACTCGGCTCGCCGGCGGCGATGTACCTCGCCGCGGCCGGTGTCGGCACGCTCACGTTAGTCGATGCCGACTCGGTCGACCTCACGAATCTGCAGCGGCAAATCCTGCATGCGACGGCTTCGATCGGGCACAAGAAAGTGGAATCGGGCCGCGAGACCCTCGCGCGGCTCAATCCCGAGGTACGGGTGCAGGCGGTCGATGAGCGCATCGGCGATGCCTGGCTCGATGCCCATGTGCCGCAAGCCACCGTCGTGCTGGACTGCACGGACAATTTCGCCACGCGCCACGCAATCAACCGGGCATGCGTCAAGCATCGCGTGCCGCTCGTCTCGGGCGCGGCGCTGCGCTTCGACGGACAGATCAGCACGTTCGATTTTCGCGACGAACGCTCGCCCTGTTATGCCTGCGTGTTTCCCGAGGACCAGCCGTTCGAGGAAGTCGCTTGCTCGCAGATGGGCGTGTTCGCGCCGACGGTCGGCATCATCGGCACGATGCAGGCTGCCGAAGCGCTGCGCGTCATCGGCGGCATCGGCCAGACCCTAATGGGCAGGCTCATGATGCTCGACTCGCTGCGCATGGAATGGACGACGATGACGATCGCACGTCAGCCCGAATGCCCCGTCTGCGGCAGCGGCGGCTCACACCTGCCCGAGGCACCTTAACGCGGCCTGCACTTCCTCGGGCTCGAACGCCGCGAGGACGTCGGCGACGGGCTTTTCCAATGCCTGTAGGTTCGCGCGAAGGATTTCCTGCTTCACGACGAGCAGTTGGCTCGGGTGCATCGAGAACTCGGTGAGCCCCATGCCGAGCAACAGCCGCGTGAGTTGCGGATCGCCGGCCATTTCCCCGCAGACCGATACCGACACGCCCGCCCGCTTCGCTTCGCGAAGCGTGAACGCGATCAGGTGCAGTACGGCCGGATGCAGCGGGTCGTACAGATGTGCGACTGCGTTGTCGGCACGATCGATCGCGAGCGTGTATTGGATCAAGTCATTCGTGCCGATCGACAGAAAATCGACGCGCTTCAAGAACAACGGCAATGCGATCGCCGCCGCGGGGATTTCGATCATCGCGCCGATCCGCACGCCCGGGTCGTACGGCAAGCCCGCATTGTCGAGCTGGCGCTTGGCCTCGCGGATCAAGTCCAGCGTTTGATCGATCTCCTGTGCATGGGCGAGCATCGGCACGAGAATGCGTACCTGGCCGAACGCCGACGCGCGCAAGATCGCGCGCAGTTGCGTGAGGAACATCTGCGGCTCGGACAGGCTCCAGCGGATCGCACGCAGCCCCAGCGCCGGATTCGGCGCACTCTCGTAGCCGTCGGCACCGATCGAATCGAGCGGCTTGTCGGCCCCGACGTCGATCGTCCGAATCGTCACGGGCAGGCCGCCCATGAGCTCGACGGCGCGCTTGTAGGCCTCGAACTGCTCTTCTTCCTCGGGCAGCCGGTCCTTGTGGTTCATGAACAAGAACTCGGTGCGAAAGAGCCCCACACCGACCGCTCCGGCCTCGACGGCCGCACGCGCATCCTCGGGCAACTCGATATTGGCCAGCAGCGAGATCTTGGTGCCGCACAACGTTTGCGTGGGCGAGAATTTCAGGCGCTGCAGCTTCTTTTGCTCGAGCAGCTTCTCGCTTTGCCGGTACGAATATTCCTCGAGCACGATCGGCGCCGGGTCCACGATCACGATGCCGCGGTCGCCATCGACGATGATCAAATCGTCCTGACGGATCAGCGCGCTCGCGTGCGCAACGCCCACCGCCGCGGGTATGCCGAGGCTGCGCGCGACGATCGCCGTATGCGAGGTGCGCCCGCCGAGATCGGTGACGAAGCCTTGGAACGTTTGCGTCTTGAACTGCAGCATGTCGGCGGGGGAGATGTCGTGCGCGACGACGATCATGTCGTCCGCCGCGTTCCCGTTCGCCCCGTCGACGAGCGCGGCAGCGGAAGACGCCCCCGCCAGCGCCTTCAAGATGCGCTCGACCACTTGCTGCACGTCGGCCTTGCGCTCGCGCAGGTACTCGTCCTCGATGTCGTCGAAGTGCCGCGAGAGCCGCTCGAGTTGCTCGGTCAGCGCCCATTCGACGTTGTAGCGGCGCGTGCGGATCAAGTCCATCGTCTCTTGGACGAGCATCGCGTCGTTCAGGATCATCGTATGGACATTGATGAACGCGCCGACTTCGCTCGGCGCGTCAGCCGACAGGTCCTCGCTGAGCCTGTCGAGCTCGCTTTGAACCGTCTTCAAAGCGGCGCGAAAGCGCTCGATCTCGCCTTCGATCTGCGGCGGTTCGACGAGGTAGTGGTCGACGTCCAGCGCTGCAGGCGCGATGAGATAGGCTCGCCCGATCGCGATGCCGCGTGACACCGGAATACCATGCAGCGAAAACGACACGCGCACCTCCTCGAGTTGTGGAATGCCGCGGGCAATACCGCTGCACAATAGGACCTTAATTATCGATTATAAATTCGAGAGGGGCATTTTGACTGCGTGCGGCGCAGCATTGCATTGCGCAATAGCATGTTGTCTCGTAGGAAACAAAACGCCGCGGCGACCGCGGCGTTTCAGTGGAATCGGGCGGCTCGGCCGTTGCGCCGGCTGCCGCTTCACCCTATTGGCCCTCGCCGAATTTATCCGCGATGAGTTTCATGAGTGCGTCCATCGCGTCTTGCTCGTCGGGCCCCTCGGTTTCGATCGTCACCGTGCTGCCGATGCCGGCGGCGAGCATCATCACGCCCATGATGCTCTTGGCGTTGATGCGGCGCCCGTTGCGCGTCATCCAGATTTCCGATTGATAGTTGCCGGCGAGTTGCGTCAGCTTGGCCGATGCGCGTGCATGCAAACCCAACTTATTGACGATCGTCGTTTCTTGTTGAAGCATCTGCTCGTCCTGAAAAAGCGGAAAAAAGAAAATCAGCGCGCGGGACCGTTGGTGCTCGCCGCGCTCGCCGGTGGGCTCACGGCCTCGCCGGCATTCGTCGTGCTGGCCTGGCACGCCGCGCCCGCGCATGACTGCGCAGAAGTCACGAGCGGCACGCCCGGCGCCGCGCATTCGGCTTCGCCGGCCGGTTTGCCGACGTCGGCCGGCGCCACGAGCGCGCCGATCGCATGGACCCCTTTCGAGGCACCGGCAAGCGCCTTGTCGACGAGCAAGTCGAGGTCGCAGGTACGATAGCAGACGCCGCGCACGAGCATCGGCAAGTTGACGCCGGCCAGCACACGCACGCCGGGCAGCGTCGCGAGCCGGCTCGCGATGTTCGCCGGCGTCGCGCCGAACATGTCCGTCAACACGAGCATGCCGTTCTCCTCACGCAAGCGCTCGACCTCGCTATGAGCGAACGCGACGACTTGCGCGGGATCGCAGTCGGGCAGGACGTCGATGGCGCCAATGCGAGCGGGGAGCCCGCCGTAGATATGCGCGACGCACTCTTTCAGCGCCGAAGCGAGCGGCGCGTGCGCGATGATCAATATACCTGCCATGTCAGTGTTGCAACGAAAAGCACCGCAAAGGGCCAGATCGGTACGGCTAGGCGCAAAGCGCGAGCGTGGGGCGACCGACGAGCGGCCGGACCGCATGCGCGGGGCGCATCCGCGGACGCATCCGATCAACGAACCGTTTCAGGGAAAAGACATTGTAACAGGCTCGTTTTCCGCCCGAAGCGAGGCCCCGCGACCGCGCCGGCCGCCCTACCCGGCTGCCCGCTCGAGCGCGTCGACGAACAATGCCGCGACGTCGAACCCGGTCTGCTCCATGATTTCGCGAAAACAGGTCGGACTCGTCACGTTGACTTCGGTGAGCCAGTCACCGATCACGTCCAAGCCGACCAGCAGCAGCCCGCGCGCGGCCAGCACGGGCGCGAGCGTATCGGCGATCTCGCGGTCGCGCGGGCCGAGCGGCTTCGCGACGCCGAGCCCACCGGCCGCCAGGTTGCCGCGCACCTCGCCGCCTTGCGGGATGCGGGCGAGCGAATACGGCACGCTTTGCCCGCCGATCAGCAAGATCCGCTTATCGCCGGCCGCGATCTCGGGGATGAATTTTTGGGCCATTACCGAGCGCACGCCGTCGTCGCTCAGCATTTCGATGATCGAGCCGAGATTCATCCCCTCGCGCGTCACGCGAAACACGCCCATGCCGCCCATGCCGTCGAGCGGCTTGAGGATGACGTCTCCGTGCTCCGCGTGGAACGCGCGCAACCGCGCGGGGTCGCGTGTCACCAGTGTCGGCGCGACGAACTGCGGGAACTCGCCGATCGCGAGCTTCTCCGAATGGTCGCGGATCGCCTGAGGCTTGTTGAACACGCGCGCGCCGGCACGCTCGGCCAGCTCGAGCAACCAGGTGGAGGTCACGTACTCCATGTCGAACGGCGGATCCTTGCGCATGACGACGGCGCCGAACGAGGTCAACGTGCGATTTTCGGGCGCACCACTCTCGTGCCACGGCGCGCGGTGCAAGTCGGCCGTATCGCCGACGATGTCGACGCGGCTCGCCGTTGCCTCGACTTGCGATCCCGTCCAGGCCAGATGCTTGGGCTCGCATGCATAGACCGCATGGCCGCGGCGCGCGGCCTCGGCCATCATCGCGTAGGTCGAGTCCTTATAGATCTTGAACTTCGCTAGCGGATCGGCGATGAAAAGAATGTCCATGAAACCCCTTGCCCCTGTGCGGGCTCTCGTTCGTGGGATGCGGCGCCGATCAGACCTGAATCGCTTCCGGGTCCGTCTTCTCGAGTTCGACCGATGCCGCGAGCAGGCCGAGCCGCGCGACGACGCCGTACATGTAGAACCGGTTCGGCGGCGCCGCGCCGGGCTTCGCATGTGCGTCGGGCAAAGCCGTGTGCTCGAAGCCGAGCGGCACGAAATGCATGCCGGGCGCGTTCAGGTTCTGATCGCGCTCGCGGCTGCCATGCACGCGGTAGAAGCCGCCCACGACGTAGCGATCGATCATGTAGACGACGGGTTCGGCCACTTCCTCGCCGATGCGCTCGAACGTGTAGACGCCCTCCTGGACGATGACGTCGTGCACTTGCAGCCCGTCCTTCGTGGCCGACATGCGCGAACGCTCGCCCTTCGTGAGATTCGCAACCTCGGACGCATCGTGCACCGTCATGACGCCGCGGCCGTCCGTGCCCGCGTCGGATTTGATGACGACGTAGGGTTTTTCGCCGATGCCGTACTCGCGGTACTTGCGCGCGATCTTCTTGATGACGGCGTCGATCGCGTCGGCGAGGGCTTGCTCGCCCGTGCGCGCCTCGAAATCGACGTCCTCGACGCGCGCGAAGTACGGGTTCACCATCCACGGGTCGATCTCGACGAGCTTCGCGAACTTCTTCGCGACGTCGTCGTAGCACGAGAAATGCGTCGACTTGCGGCGCACGGCCCAGCCGGCGTGCAGCGGCGGCAGCACGTACTGCTCGTGCAGATTCTCGAGCACGGGCGGCAGCCCCCCCGACAAATCGTTGTTGAGCAGGATCGAGCAGGGGTCGAAGTTCTTCAAGCCCAGCCGCCGCGGCGTGCGCTCGAGCGGCTCGAGGACGATCTTCTGACCGTCAGCCAGCGGAATCGTCACCGGGCCCACGATGTTCTCGTCGAGCGTGCCGAATCGCACGTTCAAGCCGGCTTGCCGCATGATCATCGCGAGCCGCGCGACATTCTCGAGATAGAACGCGTTGCGCGTGTGGCGCTCGGGGATCACGAGCAAATTCTTCGCGTCGGGGCAGATCTTCTCGATGGAGGCCATCGCAGCCTGCACGGCGAGCGGCAGCACTTCCTCGGGCAGATTGTTGAAGCCGCCGGGGAACAGGTTCGCGTCGACAGGCGCGAGCTTGAAGCCCGCGTTGCGCAAATCGACCGAACAATAGAAAGGCGGCGTGTGCTCCTGCCATTCGAGCCGGAACCACCGCTCGATCGCCGGCGTGGCGTCGAGGATCTTCCGCTCGAGATCGAGCAGAGGACCGTTTAACGCCGTAACTAGGTGCGGGACCATTGATTACTCGATGAACACGGGAGAAAAAGATTGTAGAGCAATTAATCGCCCAGCCGATGTGGGGGCGGTTCGATCGAACGCAAGGGCGTCCCCGGTAGGCAATCTTGATAGACCCGATAGCGCGCAGGGTCATTTCGCCTGGGGACTTGCCCTGCGGATCGGTGGCGGCAACCCACCCCGTCATAGGCAAGGCGGAGGACGCGGTGCGGCCGTGACGAAGCCGGAAACGAAAAAGCCCGCCGGGTGGCGGGCAGAAGTCGCTGCTTCCATTTGGTGCGGATTCGGGTGTCCGGGCGGCACGACCGGCCGCCCGCCCCGTCCCGGTGTGAGTTACTCGACGTGTTCGCCGTGCAGGACGACGTCGAGGCCTTCGCGCTCTTCCTCTTCGGCCACACGCAGGCCGATGACGAGATCGATGATCTTGAGCAGCACGTAGCTCAGCACCCCGCTGTAGACGAGCGTCGTCAGCACGCCCTTCGCTTGCAGGATCAGGCTGCCGTCGGCGCCACCGATGTCCTTGACCGCGAAGATGCCCGTCAGCAGTGCGCCGATGATCCCGCCCACGCCGTGCACGCCGAAGCAGTCGAGCGAATCGTCGTAGCCGAGCTTCATCTTGAGCCAGGTGGCGGACCAGAAGCAGACGGCACCGGCGATGAAGCCGATCGCGAGCGCACCGCCCACGCCGACGTAGCCCGACGCCGGCGTGATCGCCACGAGGCCGGCCACGGCGCCCGATGCGATGCCGAGCGCGGACGGCTTGCCCTTCGCGATCCACTCCACGAACATCCAGCCCAGCGCGGCGCAGGCCGTCGCCACTTGCGTCGTCAGCATGGCGAAGCCCGCGCGGCCATCGGCCGCGACGGCCGAACCGGCGTTGAAGCCGAACCAGCCCACCCACAGCATCGCCGCGCCCATCAACGTCAGAATCAGGTTGTGCGGCGCCATCGCTTCACGGCCGTAGCCGACGCGCTTGCCGAGCACGAGGGCGCAAACGAGGCCCGCGATGCCGGCGTTGATGTGCACGACGGTGCCGCCCGCGAAGTCGAGGATGCCGGCGGACGAGAGCCAGCCCGTCGGCTCCCATACCATGTGAGCGATCGGCGAATAGACGATGATCGACCACAGCGACATGAATGCGAGCATCGCCGAGAACTTCATGCGATCGGCGAACGCGCCCGTGATCAGCGCGGGCGTGATGATCGCAAACGTCATTTGATAGACGAAATAGACCGACTCGGGGATCGTCGTGGCGAGATGGCTCACCGTGAGCGTCGTGGCCTTGTCGCCCTTGATGTAGGTCATGCCCGCCAACATGACGCGCGAGAACCCGCCGATGAACGCATTGCCCGGCGTGAACGCGAGGCTATAGCCGATCACCGTCCAGATCACCGTGACGACGCAGGTGATCGCGAAGCTCTGCATCACCGTGGCGAGCACGTTCTTCTTGCGGACCATGCCGCCATAGAACAGCGCCAGGCCGGGAATCGTCATGAACAACACGAGCGCCGTCGACGTCAGCATCCAGGCGGTGTCGCCCGAATTGATCTTGGACGAATCGACGGAGAAGGGCTCCGTCGGCGTGGCCGGTGCCGCGGCGGCCGACGCTGCCGCTGCGTCGGGTGCGGCAGCGGCGCTCGACGCCGCGCTCGCTTGGGCCGCGGCGGCGGGGGTGGACGCGGCCGCGGCGGGGGCCGACGACGCGTCGTCGGCCAGCGCGGCGCCCAAGCCGCCCACGAGCAGCGTGGCGGCCATCGCCAAGGACATCAATAGTTTGCGCATCTTTCGGTTTCCTCTATGTCGCTAAATCTTCGAATTTCGTTCTCGAATTACAGGGCGTCGGCGCCCGTTTCCCCGGTGCGGATGCGGATCACTTGCTCGATCGGCGTGACGAAAATCTTGCCGTCGCCGATCTTGCCCGTGCGGGCCGCGCGTTCGATCGCTTCGATGGCTTGCTCGACGATGTCGTCCGAGACGGCGGCCTCGATCTTGACCTTCGGCAGAAAGTCCACGACGTATTCCGCGCCGCGATAAAGCTCGGTGTGCCCCTTTTGGCGGCCAAACCCCTTCACCTCGGTGACCGTGATGCCCGACACGCCGATCGCGGACAACGCCTCGCGCGCTTCATCGAGCTTGAACGGCTTGATGATTGCGGTAATGAGCTTCATGAAAGTCCTCTTTTCGTTGCGAAAACTGTTTGCCGATTGGTGCGCGCTCTAAAAGCAACAGCCGTGCCATGCGAGGCCCGCGCACGCGCGCCGAGGCCCACATCTTTGCGCCGGCAGACCCGGCCGAACAGCCAGCGACGGGCCGTTGCGCTGGCGCGGCCGGTCGATCGTTGCTAGAGTGTTCGCACGCCCGATACTCGGGCACGCACCAAGGGCGCCCGTCGATGCACGAGCGCGCGCCATGGCACGCACCAAGTTCGTTCATGGTGCGCCATCAGCGCAAGCCGGGGAGAAAGCTGCACATCTTTTGTGCAATGAAGGAGAAGAACATGAAGCAACCGAACGATCTATTTCAGGACTTTCAGCACCGCATGAGCGATTTGCTCAAGCATTCGCCCGCGAAGGACGTCGAACGCAACGTGAAGGCCATGCTGTCTCAAGGCTTCTCGAAGCTCGATCTCGTCACACGCGAGGAATTCGATACGCAGACGCAAGTGCTGCTCAGAACCCGCACACGCCTGGAAGAGCTCGAACGGCGCGTGGCCGAACTCGAGCAGCGGCTGGCCGCGTCGCAAGAGCCGTGAGGCCTCGGGCCTGAATCGCCGCATGCCGAGCAAGCGGTGGCGCGCCCGTTGCCGAACGACGGGCGCGCGCCTCCACGACACCACACCAGGCATGGCCAGAGCGATCGGTTGGCTTTGCATTGACGGCGCCTCTCAAATGCCGTCCTTTTCAACGAGATGCCATATAGATTGCCGTGATGTGCGCGCCGAATTCCGCAATGGCGCTTTTTTCGTTTCCGAACGCTAAGCCTTCGTCAACCCTCGCTTGAAACGTTGTAAACGCCATAACATGCGCCATGGGCATGAATCCCGTTCGACCGCGTCTTCCGGACAACGCCTACGATAATACCCTCTGTCGATCGATTTTTACTCGCTGAAGCGAGCGAGTATAAATGTCAAACCTAAAATGCATTTTCATCCGAAGGCACCATTCGGATTACCCTTCGCGCCTTCGCGTCTCGCACTCGAGACACACTCGCAAAACGATATTCTGGCCGCTCCGATATTTTCTCAGCGGAGCGCAAAATGCCAAAAATCACTGGCTCGCCATCGCTATCGCCCACTCGGAGTCATGAGCCGGAAACCGATTCTGCCGACCGACCCAAAACTGGCATGGCAATATTCGGGGGCACAAAGTCGGGGACGCGCCGTGGCCCGAGTCTTGATCAAGGAGCCGGAGGGCTCCGGCCTCAAGCCCGATCCATTCAGTCAAGCCGGAAGCCGGGCATTCATCACCGAACGGGATATACCGGCATCCTCGATGCTCGGTTCGACAAAAGCACGTTCGGGCCGTGGTCGCGAGGTATTTCAAGCGCGCTTCAACGAGGCGGTGGATGATGCGATCGAGTGGAGCGACGAGGAATTGCTCAATGAAACCGGCTTCTTAAAACGTGACTTACGGAAGATCAATAAGGAGGAGGCCGGCATTTTGATCGACGACGTTCATTCAGATTCGGAAGACGATGGCGATTGAACGCGTCGAACGTCGGCCAAATGGCCAACGATGCCCTTCGCTACTGGTGAGGCGCTGTGGGCGTTGCTACAGTGCTTGCACGTTGCGCGGCAAGATTGCGGCGCCGTCTCCAGGAGACCTCATGTCGCTTGCCGTGGTGCGCTCGCGTGCGCCGGCTGCCGGCCGTGCGCCCGAAGTAACCGTCGAAGTTCATCTTGCCAACGGGCTGCCGTCGTTCTCCATCGTCGGTCTGCCCGATCTCGAGGTGCGCGAGAGCCGCGAGCGCGTGCGCGCCGCGCTGCAGAACTGCGGCTTCGATTTTCCCGTCCGCCGTATCACCGTCAATCTAGCGCCTGCCGATTTGCCGAAGGAATCGGGCCGCTTCGATCTGCCCATCGCGCTCGGCATCCTCGCGGCCAGCGCGCAAATTCCGCCCGCGGCGCTCGCGGGGCGCGAGTTCGCCGGCGAACTTTCGCTCACGGGCGCGCTGCGCCCCATGCGGGGGGCATTCGCGATGGCATGCGGAACAGCCCGCAGCCATCGCGGCTTGCCGTCGTTGATGGCCGCTCCCGCATCGTCTGCCAGCACCGAAGGCGGCGCGAGGGGCGACACGCCGGTGGGTGATTCGGCCGAGCCGCCAGGCGATCTACCGGAGCTGTATCTGCCGGCGGCCAGCGCGGGGGAGGCAGCGCTCGTACCGGGCGTGGCCGTATTCGGAGCAGCGGATCTCCCTTCGCTGTGCGCGCACCTATGCGGGGAGGGCGAAGCTCGCCTCGCTCCGATCGCCCCTCCCGCGCCCGAGCGACTGGAGCCGAGCATGGCGCCGCCCGACATGGCCGACGTCATCGGCCAATACGGCGCGCGGCGCGCGCTCGAAGTGGCGGCCGCGGGGAGCCATCATCTATTGATGGTCGGCCCGCCCGGCGCGGGGAAATCCATGCTCGCCGCCCGGCTGCCGAGCTTGCTGCCGCCGATGACGGACGACGAAGCGCTCAGCTCTGCCGCGCTACTGTCGGCCAGCGCGCATGGGTTCTCGCCTGCGCACTGGCGCCAGCGGCCGTTTCGCGCGCCGCATCATTCGTCGAGCGCCGCCGCGCTCGTCGGCGGCCGCAACCCGCCGCAGCCCGGCGAAATCACGCTTGCCCACCTCGGTGTCCTCTTCCTCGACGAATTGCCCGAATTCGACCGGCACGTCCTCGAAATGCTGCGCGAGCCGCTCGAAGTCGGCCGCATCACGATTTCGCGCGCCGCGCTGCAAGCGGACTTTCCTGCCGCATGCCAGCTCGTCGCGGCGATGAATCCTTGTCCGTGCGGCTGGCGCGGCGATCCGGGCGGGCGCTGCCGTTGCACGCCCGACATGGCGACGCGCTATCTGCGCAAGCTGTCGGGCCCGCTCGTCGATCGCATCGACATCCAAATCGAGTTGCCGGCGCTGACACCGGCCGAGTTGAGCGCTCGCGCAGCGGAATGCGGTGAGCCGAGCGCCACCGTCGCCGCGCGCGTCGCGCGGGCGCGCGAGCGGCAGCTCGCACGCCAAGGCAAAACGAATCGCGATCTCTCCGGCCGAGAAGCAGACGACGTCTGCCGGCTCGGTGCCGAAGCCGAGGCGTTGCTGCGAGAAGCGTGCGAGCGCTTTCGCTGGTCCGCGCGGGCTTACTACCGCGTGCTCAAAGTGGCGCGATCGATCGCGGATTTGGCCGGTGCCGATACGCCGAGCGCCGCTCACGTCGCCGAAGCCGTGCAATACCGGCGCGTGCTCGCCGTGTCTTGATCGACGACGACGTTCCGATTCCGTCACGGAGCAGCCACGCGCAACGCCCGCGATGAATGGCGGGTGCTACGAGCGCGAGCGCAGCGTCATTGCCGCACCCCTCATGTTCTCCGGGTCGCTACTCGGCGCTCTGATAATTGGGGTCATATCAACTTTGCATCGACCTACGAGCCCCTGTTTTCGCAAAAATTGATGCTCGTTCGCGCAAAAACCATCGTGTTTTGGCCTAGATTTTTGCATCGATTGGCCTCAAATATCACCCACGTTTAACCTGAATAAACTACGTGATATCATGTGCTTATAAACGGGGATCGATTGCATAGCAATGTAAGATGATGGCAACATACCAATGTAAACGGCGCCGCTGTATCAATGTAAACCGTCCCCACATGTCAATGTAAAAATTGGGTGTCTTCCAAGGTAATTCCTTGCGCCCCACCCACGACGTCATCCATGGCCACTTCCTCCAAGACCAAACAGTCCGCCAAGCTCGCGTCTGCACTCAAGGCCCTCAAAAAGCTGCAGGACAAGCACCATGGCGTCGTCGAGCACACGGACGTGACCGAGGAGCAGCGCACCCTGCTCGTCGACACCGGCTTTCTACGCTCGATCATGAAGGGCTGGTACTTCTGCAGCAATCCGGGCGACGGCGACGGGGAGTCGACGAGCTGGTACGCAACGTACTGGGCATTCATCTCGCGCTATCTGGGCAAGCGCTTCGCCAAGCGTTACTGCCTGAACCCCGAAACTTCACTGCTGCTGCACACCGGGAACACCACGATACCGGCGCAGGTGGTTGCCGTGGTCAAGGAAGGAAGCTCGTACTACCTCAACTTGCCCGCCAACAAGTCCGTGTTCGTCTACGCCGACGAAAACCGCGTGCCCAAATCCAGGGTAGAGATCCGCGGCCTTCAGGTGTGGCCCGTTGCGGAGGCGCTATGTCTGGTCGGCCCGCAGTTCTTCGTGAACAACGCGGCCGATGCGGAAATCGCGCTGATGCTCGTGCGAAATGCGAGTGAGGTTCTGACCACTCTCCTCGCTGACGACGGGAAGACCGCCGCGGCCGCACGGCTGGCGGGCGCGTTCACGTTCATGGGTCGTCCAGAGGAGACGAAACGCATCGTCGACAGCTTCGCCGCGGCGGGCCGGCCCATCAAACCAGTCAACCCGTTCGAAAGGCAGGAGCCGTCCCTCACGCCGAGCCGCCAGCGCTCACCGTACGTGCTCCGGCTGCGCTCCATGTGGGCGAGATGGCGGAGCGCGGTGATAGCCGCGTTTCCGCAGCCGCCGGGGATCGGCCAGGACGCCGCAGGCTATCTGGCGCAGGTCGACGAGCGTTACGTCTCTGACGCGTATAACTCGCTGTCCATCGAGGGCTACCAGGTCACGGACGAGCTCATCGAGCGGGTGGCCCGTGGAGACTGGGACCCTGAAGGTGACCCGGAACACGAGAAGGAAAAGAACACGCTTGCAGCGCGCGGGTACTTTCTTGCGTTTCAGTCGATCAAGCAGAGTATTGCGCGCCTTTTCGCCGGGGATAACGCCGGCGATATCGTGGAGCACGACCACCACAACTGGTACGCGCAACTTTTCGGGCCGTCGGTACAGGCGGGGATACTCGCAGCGCATCAGTTGGCGGGCTATCGGACAGGGCCGATTTTCATCCGCAACTCGATGCATACGCCCGTGCCGCGCGACGCGATCCTCGACTGCCTCGAGGCGCTCTTCGACCTGATCAGAGAGGAGCCGAACCCGGCTGTGCGAGCGGTGCTCGGGCATCACCTGTTCGTGTTCATTCACCCGTACTTCGACGGAAATGGGCGCATCGGCCGATTTCTGATGAATGTGCTGCTCGCATCGGGCGGGTATCCGTGGACGGTGGTTCGTGTTGGCCGCCGCGCCGAGTACATGAAGGCGCTCGAACAGGCGAGTGTCGGCGACGAAATCGCCCCGCTCGCGACGTTCATCGCCGAAGAGATGGCGCAGTGGTCACCGACGCGCGAGTGAGCGCCGCCGATAGCGGCGTGGTGTTGCACAATGACTGCGCCGGGCACGGCGATCCGGGTGAGCGCTTCCGTTGCACGCCCGGCGTGGTGCCATGCCTCGCCGAACGGGCGAGCGCAGGATCGCTTCGTTCCAGGCGCGCTTGCCGCAAATCGCGCGACCGGGGCAAAGTTTTTTACTGTCAAGACTTGACTTATACACACATCCGCGATTCGTCACGTCCGGCACCCATTTGCAGGCAGCGCCTCAACGTTGATCCCCATCACTTTGATTTTTATGGGTTTTTTAAGCTGCCGCGTTGTTAGGCAACCTGTCGAAACGCCCGCCCGGTGGGCTTATCGGACGAGCGGCAGCAAGTTTCCCACAGAGTTATCCACAGCGGCTGTGGATAGCTTAAAAACCTAAGAGAAATCCAGGAATTAGCATCGTTTCTTGCGGCGGAACCTTCACTCGCATGCAGGGCTTTCGCTCGGTCCCCGGGCGGCGCAGCGTCGTCGCCGGCGTCCGGCTCACGCTACTGGAGCTTGAACGAGCCAAAAAATTGATCGGCCTGTTCCTGCGCAGGCGCATGCACGGCGATGACGGCTGCCTGGTAGACGTGCCGCCCGCGTGCTGCGATCCATGCGTGGATCGTCCGCTGCTCGTGCGCCTCGCCGGCCCGCCCCGTCGCGACGACGTCGACGCCCGGCACGGGCGCACCGCCTGCCACAGGCACCTGCATCGGGCGCTCGACGGCCGACGCGCCGAGATTGCGCGCAAGCGCGGTACGCAGGCCATCGGCCACGGCTTGACGAAGCACGCCGTCGTCACGCGGCAGATCGACGACCGCGATCGCAAAGACGGCGCCCTCCGTATGGGCCGCGCGCACGTGCATCGGCAATGCGTTGCCCGCAATGTCGACCTGCCGCTCGTCGGCGATGGGCTTGGCCGGTAAGTCGATGGCATAGCCCTCGGCCCCGTCGGTCACCGTCCGCCAGTTATAAGCGGGCGAACACGCCGTAGCCAGCGCAATGCCCGCCAGTGCCGGCAGCCCGATGATCGAAAGCCTGCGCAGCGAGGCGGCGAACACGTCAGGCCGGTGGAAAGCGAATGCCGCCCGAACGGCGCACAAGCGGCGGTGCATAGGTAAGCGCCGGCCGCCGGATCGACTGAAAAATGGCAGATGCATGGAAGAAACGCAGTGGAAGGAAAACGAGGCACATGACCGAAGACGACATTATCGTTCACGGCGCAGCCGAGCCCTCTTGCGACTCGCGGTCGCAGCCGTCGGCCGTCTCCGAGGAATGAGGGTAAAATAGCCGACGCCGAATCGCGCCGGCCGGGCAGCCCCTCATCCAGCCGCCCTGCAATCGTCCGAATTGCCCGCCGCGATCGTCCGTACGAGGTCGTCACCATGAGCCAAACACCTGTATCCCCTGCCCGCCGCAACGGAGCCCTGCGCTACGTCGCGCTTGCCTGCGTGGCCGCCGCGATCGCGATCGCGGGCTACTTCACGTTCGGCCGCAGCCAGCAGGTGCCCGCGGCAACGTTCACGCTGCTGTCCGGGCAGAAGGTGTCGACGGCCGACCTCAAGGGCAAGGTCTATCTCGTCAACTTCTGGGCGACCGACTGCGAAACCTGCATCAAGGAAATGCCGCAGATGGTCGACACCTACAACCGCTTCAAGGGCCGCGGCCTAGAGTTCGTCGCCGTCGCGATGCAATACGATGCGCCGATGTACGTCGTCAACTACACGCAAACGCGCAAGTTACCTTTCAAGGTCGCGATGGATGACGGCACCGCCGCCAAGCAGTTCGGCAATGTCCAAATGACGCCGACCACGTTCGTCGTCGA
This sequence comes from Trinickia sp., assembly GCF_051953955.1. Lineage (GTDB taxonomy): Bacteria > Pseudomonadota > Gammaproteobacteria > Burkholderiales > Burkholderiaceae > Trinickia. Next base: position 18,897 of record NZ_JBQCIF010000087.1, read on the forward strand.
CAAGAACGGCAAGATCCTGAAGCGCTACGTCGGCGAGCCGCAGTTCGCCGAACTCGACCAACTGCTGCAAAAGGCGCTCGGAGCGGCCTGAGGCCTAAGACCTCGGGCATCAGGTCTGGGATCGCCGCTCAACGGCGAACCGTTCGTCTTCCCTCGGCAGCCGGCCGGCTGCAACGGCGAGTCGTGATACCGCCGGCGGCTGCTAGCCCCCTTCCTTCCCAGCCTCGCCGCGCGCGGCGAGGCCATATCGTTTGATCTTTTCGTAAAGCGTCGCCTTGCCGATCTGCAATTCGTCGGCAGCTGCGGAAACGGCTCCGCCGTGCTGCTCGAGCACTTCGGCGATCACCGCTCGCTCGAACTGCTCGACGCGCTCTTTCAACCCGGATGCGCTCGCGCCGCCGCCCTTGCCCGCGCTCGAACCGGCCTCGATTCCGAGCACGAGCCGGTCGGCCGCGTTGCGCAACTCGCGTACGTTGCCGGGCCAATCGCGCGCCATGAGATCCGCGCGCTGGCGCGGCGTCAGGACAGGCGCGGGGCGGCCATAACGCACGGCGGCCTCGAGCACGAAGTGTTCGATCAACGGCACGACGTCCTCTCGCCGCTCCACGAGGGGCGGCACTTCGATGGTCACGACGTTGAGCCGATAGAGCAAATCGCGGCGGAACGTGCCTGCCGCGACGAGTGCCTGCATGTCGCCCTTAGCCGCCGCCACCACGCGCAAATCGACGCGCACGGGCTGGTTCGAGCCCAGCCGCTCGAGCGTGCCTTCCTGCAACACGCGCAGCAACTTCACCTGCAGCGACAGTGGCATGCTCTCGATTTCATCGAGAAACACCGTGCCGCCCGATGCGTATTCGAGCTTGCCGATGCGGCGTTTCACGGCGCCGGTGAACGCGCCCGGTTCGTAGCCGAACATCTCCGATTCGAACATCGATTCGGGCAGTGCGCCGCAATTGACGGCCACGAACGGTTTGGCCTCGCGCGGCGACAACTCGTGCAGGCTGCGCGCCACGAGCTCCTTGCCGGCGCCCGTGTCGCCGATGACGAGCACCGGCGCATCGGTCGGCGCGATGTTGGCGATCAGCCGCCGCACCTCTCCGATAGCCGCGCTGCGCCCGATGATGCGCGGGACGAGCGCGTCGCGCGCGGCGAGCTCGCGGCGCAGCGCGACGTTCTCGAGCACGAGGCGCCGCCGCTCGAGCGCGCGCCGCACCGTATCCACGAGGCGCTCGGCCGCGAACGGCTTCTCGACGAAATCGTACGCGCCGTCGCGCATCGCCTGCACCGCCATCGAGATGTCGCCGTGCCCCGTGACGAGGATGACCGGCACATCGGGTGCCTGTTCGCGGCACTGAGCGAGCAAATCGAGGCCGCTCGCACCGGGCAGCCGGACATCGCTGACGATCACGCCGGCGAACCGCTCGTCGAGCACGCCGAGCGCGTCCTTCGCGGCCTCCACGGACCCATAGCCACTGACGGCGAGCCCGGCCAGTTGCAAGCTCTGCACGCTCGCCCGCCGCACGAGTTCGTCGTCTTCGATAAAGATCACTTGCGCGTTGTCTGCCGTGGCGGTCGTGTTCATGGTGATGTCGAACTGCTCCGAGAAATTCATGCTGCGCTAGTGTCCTGTCCGGGCGATGCGGCATCGCGGTGAGCCGCCATGACCGGCGCCGGCGAAACCGCGCGGCGCAGCGTCAGGACGAACACGGTCCCCTTGCCCGCGCCGCTGCGCGCCACGAGCGATCCGCCGCAATCGCGCGCAATCGACGATGCGATCGCCAGCCCGAGGCCGAGCCCCTTGCCGACTTCCTTCGTCGTGAAAAACGGCTCGAACAGCCGCGGCAGGATGTCCGCGGGAACGCCGGGGCCATTGTCGCGCACGGCGATCGCGAGCGTGTCTCTGCCGGCGTCGACATCGATCGTCAAGCGAGGCGCCGTCACGGACTCGAGCGCATCGAGCGCGTTGCCGACGAGGTTGATCAGCACCTGCTCGAGACGCAAACCGTCGCAATAGGCGATGAGCGCGGAGTGCTCGGCATCCAGGTCCAACGGACGATACGCGCTCGTCTCATCCGGCGCCTCCATGTCCCGCGGCTCGGGCGGTTCGGCGCCCGCCTCGCGGATACGCACCTGAACGGACACGGGTTGCAATCGCTCCCGCAGCAATTGCAGCGCGTTGCGCAGCGCGCGTGCGACGGGCGAGCAAGCATTGCTCGGCTGCGAGCGTCCGACGAACAGCTTCAATTGGTTCGTGATCTTTCCCATGCGATCGGTGAGTGAGCTGATCGCTTGGAGATTCTCGTGTGCTTCGGGAAGCGCGCCGCGCTCGATCAGCACGCGCGTGTTGTCCGAGAACGTGCGCAGCGCCGCGAGCGGCTGATTCAACTCATGGGTGATGCCGGCGGCCATTTGCCCGAGCGCGGCGAGCTTGCTCGTCTGCAGCAGCTCCGCGTGCGCCGCGCGCAATTCATTTTCGGCGCGCGTGCGCTCGGCCACTTCGGTCTGCAATTGCGCGTTCGCGGCGGACAGATCGGCCGTGCGCGCCTCGACGCGCCGGTTCAACTCCGCGTAAGCCTCTTGCAGCCGCGCGCGCCCCATCTCCCTATCGCGCGCGCGAGCGCGCCGCATGCGCCAGTAAAACCCGAGCAAGCACAACGAGATATAGCCGAAGCCTACGGCCGCCGTCGCATTGCGCGCGTCGTCGATGACCGAATTCACCGGCGCCAATGTCATCAACTGCCAGTTGGGCGCGGCGATCGGACGCTGCGCCAGCAGGTAATACGGCGACGGGCCGTGCGCGCCGATGCGCACGATCCGTGCGCCGGCCGCATCCAGCGCCCGCGCGGGTCGGATCGGCAACCGCGCGAGCGGCGCCCCGTCGTACTGGCGCGTCGCGTCGATGGCGGCCACGACGCTGCTCGGCAGATCCTGCACCGCGCGATATTTCCAGCCTCGGACCGACGACAAAAAAATCACGCCATGCTTGTCCACGACGAGGACCGGCTCGTTGTCGTCCGCACCCGGGAACCATTCGAGATTGAGCTTGAGCACGGCGGCGCCGACGATGCGCCCATTGTGGCGAACGGGCTGCGAAATGTAGTAGCCCGGTACGTGCGAAACGGTGCCGATGCCGAAGAAGCGGCCGATGCGGGCATGCATCGCATCGATGAAATACGGACGAAATCGGTATTGCGAACCAACGAAGCTATCGGGCCGGCCCCAATTGCTCGCCGCGAGGCACAGGCCGTCGGCGCGGATGATGTAGGTGACGTCGGCGTGCGCGTGTGCGTTCGCGTCTTCGAGATAGCGGTTGGCTCGCGCGATGGCGTCGGGCGAGCCGCTATCGAGCGCCTCGCCGACGACAGGGTGGCTGGCCAACAGGTAGGAGAGCGATTCATAGCGCTCGAGCGTATCGCCGAGCGCGCTGGCCGTGCGGTCGGCCCGCACGGCGGCTTGCTGCTGTAGAACGTCGATCCCGCGCAGCCAGGTGATGCGCCAAGTGGCGATGCATACGGCGAGGAGCACCGCGGCAAGCGCGAGAACGACGATGAGGCGGCGCGTCACGATGGGCGGATTCCGGACGAAAACTTGACCTATTGTGGCATAGCCGCCTGGTGCCGCCGCCCCGCAGGCATTAAACGCCGGCCGTGTTCGTCTCCGCTTCGGCGCCGATGGCGCGGGTGCCGCGTCCCAACGCTGCGCGCAGCTTCGAGCGGTCGAGCTCCTTTTCCCAAGCGGAGACGACGACGGCTGCCACGCCGTTGCCGACGATGTTCGTCAGCGCGCGGCACTCGCTCATGAAGCGGTCGATGCCGAGAATCAGCACCATGCCCGACAGCGGGATCGTCGGCACGACGGCCAGCGTGGCCGCGAGCGTGATGAAGCCTGCGCCCGTCACGCCGCTCGCTCCCTTCGACGTGAGCATGGCCACGGCGATCAGCGTGAGCTGCTGCATGAGCGAGAGATCCGTGTTCGTCGCTTGCGCGATGAACAGCACGGCCATCGTCATATAGATGTTCGTGCCGTCGAGATTGAACGAGTAGCCCGTGGGGACGACGAGACCGACGACGGAGCGCGAGCAGCCGAGGTTTTCGAGCTTGCCCATCAGTTGCGGCAGCGCGGCCTCCGACGAGCTCGTGCCGAGCACGATCAGCATCTCTTCCTTGATGTAGGCGACGAAGCGGACGATGTTGAAGCCGACGAGCCGGGCAACGGTGCCGAGCACGAGGAGCACGAACACGATCGACGTCAGATAGAACGTCCCGATCAGCTTCATGAGCGGCAGCAGCGAGCCGACGCCGTACTTGCCGATCGTGAAGGCCATTGCGCCGAACGCGCCGATCGGAGCCAGCTTCGTCACGATGCGCACGATGCCGAACAGCACCTGCGAGAGGCTTTCGATGAAGTCGGTGACGGGCTTGCCGCGCTCGCCGATGGAGGCGAGCACGCTGCCGAACAGCAGGGCGACGAGCAGGATCTGCAGGATCTCGCCTTGCGCGAAGGCATCGGCGATCGTGCTCGGGATGATGTGCATGAAGAAGTCGACGGCGCTCTGGCCGTGCGCCTTCGCCGCGTAGGAGGCCACGGCCTTGCCGTCGAGCGAGTGGACGTCGACGTTGAAGCCCGCGCCCGGCTTGAGCACGTGCGTGGCGATGAGGCCGAGCATCAGCGCGAACGTGGAGATGACTTCGAAGTAGAGCAGCGCCTTGCCGCCGACGCGGCCGACCTTCTTCATGTCTTGCATGCCGGCGATGCCGGTGACGACCGTACAGAAGATGATGGGCCCGATGACCATCTTCACGAGTTTGATGAATGCGTCCCCGAACGGCTTCATGTCGACGGCGAGGGCGCTCGAGAAATGACCGAGCACGACGCCGGCGATGATCGCCGCGATGACCTGCACATAGAGGATTCGATAAAAAGGTTTCTTCAGAGGACGCATCGATGTCTCCCAGCTAAGAATAAGTCGATTGGCCAAGCCGGCCATTCGTGGGGTCCATCGATTGCAAGGTCGATGCCAAGGTGCACGCACCCATAAGCTATTGATTTTGTTTATTTTTTTCAATCAATGAGCGGGGCGGCGTCCAGCTTCCCGGAAAGCGGGACCGCTGGCGTCTGGATGGCCGGAGACGGCCAGCCGCCGCGGCCCGCAGACCACGCGTTGCGCAATTCGCCGGGTCGTCGCTCGCCGCGCGTATCGACCGGACCCAGGGCTGCGCTCCGACGTCCTGCACGCCTTTCCTCAAAAAGCCACTTATAAGATGCATGGCGTCCGAGAGGGCCAGACATGCCACATTTGCGAAGCACATTACATGCGAGTCACCATAGCGCCGGTCCGCACGCATCCCGAGGTGCCGACGCTTCATGGCGATATCATGCTGCCCCCTCGCTTCGATCGGATTGCGCACGGTGGGAAAGTCGCTCGCCTGCGTCAGGAAAGCGTGGCGTCCCTTCTGCGGCTCCCTGGCTTCGACTTGCGTCCGAGCCTGTTCGAGGTCGTTGCGGCGATCCGCCGCGTCGTGACCGATCCCGCGGCCGAGACGCTCGAGTTCATCAAACGCGACGTGCTCGATTTGGCGATGCGCAACACCGATAACCACGCTCGCAACACAGCTGTCCAACTCACGGGAGGCAAGGTCCAGCTCACGCCCTTGTTCGACTTTGCGCCCTTGTACTTGGACTCTCAGTTGATCCCGCGAGCGCTGAGATGGTACCGGCCGGACACACGAATGGAATTGACGGATTGGGGCGACGTGCTCGCCGCACTGCCTGTTCCCGGCGACGAACGCCTGACGCTAGGCGCGGCTCTGTGCCGCTTCGCCGCGCAGCTCGAACGGTTGCCCGACATTATGGATCTGCACGGGGTGGATTCCGACATCGTCGAATTCCTGATTCCGTCCATCGATACGCAGGTTCGGCAACTCAAAGCGCTCGAACCGCCACAGGACACCCGCGATGCCTCGTAAGACGCGCCCCACCCGTAACGAGCAGAACGCCATGCGCCGCGTCTCCCACGAGAGGATCGGTCGAGGCGAGATGACAATTGGGGAGGCCATGAAGGCGATGCGCGAGATGACGGGTTTGACCCAAGCGGAGTTCGCCGCGCACCGTGGCGTCGGCCGCCGGGTCATTCAAGATATCGAGCGAGGAACCGGCAGTCCGACGGTCGAGTCGCTTACCAGCATCGCAAAGCGCTTCGGCCTGCAAGTCGGTTTCGTCCCGAGCAGCCGGAACGAGCCGCCGCCGTCGGCATAGCGGCCGGGGGTTAGATATCGACCGCGAGTCCCGCCTCGTGCGCCTGCACGTCGGCGGCAGCTCACGTACAGGCGAGGTCGTTCCCGCTACCGCCGCCGCTGCGAAGGTCCTGGCGGGGGTGAAAGAGTCGGATTTTTCGACCAACCGAACCAACATCTGCCGACCTCCAATTAGCCTTTCCTCAGCCAATCGTTCGATAGCGGGACGGAGGCGGAGCGAACGATACCGGGCAGCCTGCACGGCGGACACGACGAAGGCGAAGCTAGCCGAACGATGGCCAGTTAATGACATCGCCGTCGAGCACATGGAGTCCGAAGTCAAACACGCCACGACCGTCGCTTCCCCCTTCCTGCAGACCTCGCATTGGCCGGCACCCACGGTCCATTAACCACCCTCGAGGGGGAGACTAAACATGTCGATCACGAACAACCAAGGACGTGCAGCAAGCCTCACCGAATCGCGCCATGCAGAGTACGCACCGCCCGCGAGCTTGATGTCACCTGAAGCGATTCAGCACGATTACTTTAATGACCTACTTTTCAGCGATACGAGTTTATGCACACAGTGCTGGGCAGCCCGTTGCTTTGCCTCGTTTTCGCCATCATCCATAAAGCGCGGCACGTGCATTGAAGCGAGCCACAGTAGCGCAAAGATTCTCTATAGCTGAACTTACGAGATGCTCAAGTCGCCGCAATGACTGCAAAAATCATTGCGGCGACTTACGACGCGTTTTTCGATACCGCTCATCGGCGAAAGAAGACATGTCAAAAAAAATTCAAGGAAATCTGTCGTACAAAGGAATCCACCGTTCAGTTCTTGAACATTTTATCCTACTCGCAGAGAGCGCAGATGCGAGCGTCCCTCACACATCCGCATATCGAAAGCTAACGAACGCCTTCCTCACACATCTTACCGGAAAGCTCAATGCGATAACAGAGTTGTCACTTAAGTCCGAGTTTTGCAGTAAGCAATCGTGGTCAGATAATTCATCTGACATGTGGCTTACGTCCGTGAGCGCCACTGACTATTTATCAGCGCTCCATAAATACCCCGAATTACGAGAGCTGATAGACACCATTGTCAAACAAGAGTTGGCGAACCTTTCGCTCGCGGCGCATTCGCTGAAAGTAGACCTACATCGCCTAATCAACACCGGCCTTTTGCCCGTTGGGGGCGTCGACGAAATATCGCACATTTTCGTACTAACAGGCGAAAGTCACGACTGCGGAAAAAATGTGGTGCTTTTCTACACCAATGGCAAGCCAGCATTCGCTTGGAAGCCACGTAATATCGATATCGAGGCTCGGACGAGTGATTTCATCAAGGCTAAGGTAACACTTTGGCTAGGCGATAGCGAGTGGGTTTTTCCGACATATCTGACGTCCGACGCATGGGGCTGGACATCGTGGCATGTACCGCAGAACTGCCGTTATCAAAGCGACATAGCGAATTATTTCCTTCGCATCGGCACGTTCTCAGCATTCTCCGCCGCTCTCGGCATCACCGATCTGAATGCCGAGAACATAATACCGAATGGTGCCAGCCCCGTCTTTGTCGATCTGGAGACCGTCTTGCAC
>NZ_JBQCIF010000088.1:0-65587 GCF_051953955.1 Trinickia sp.
CCGGCGGTTCCGGCGGTTCCGGTGGCTCCGGTGGCTCCGGTGGCTCCGGCGGCTCCGGCGGCTCCGGCGGCTCCGGCGGCTCCGGCGGCTCCGGCGGCTCCGGCGGCTCCGGCGGCTCCGGCGGCGGACACGGTGGTACCGGTGGCTCGGGCAACGGCGGGCACGGTGGCTCCGGCTGCGGGTGCGGCTCGGGAAGCGGCCAAGGGTCAGGCGGTAACGGTTCGGGCAACGGCAACTCCGGCTCCGGCCACGGTTCCGGCGGAAGCGGAAGCAACGGCAATGGCAGCAACGGCTCGGGCGGAGGCCGGGGCCACTAGCATCGAATCGGGCACGCCGCGTCGTTCATCGACGCGGCGCTGCGCGAGAGCAGCATCCGCCGGCACAACCCCGCCCTCGACAATGCTCCGCTCCCCCTCGAGGTCCGCAACACATCCCCGCTCCGGGCCCGCGTCTCAAAGATGCATCATCACGGACCAACCAAGCAATCCAACGCGCATGGCCGAAATGTCCGCGAACGCACCGACGACCACCAGGCATCGCCGGCATCGATCACAACATTTCGAGCGGCACCTTCCGACGCGGCGGCCTGAACGCGTCGTCGATCATCCTCAACTCTCGTTCGCTCAGAACGACATCGAGCGCCTGGCGATTCGCGCGCACGTGCTCGACGGTGCCGGCCTTCGGAATCGCGCAGACATCGGCCTGAGCTAGCACCCATGCAAGCGCGATCTGCACAGCGGACAATCCCCGTTCGCGGGCAATATCGCCGAGTGCCGAATTCTTGGGCAAACGCATGTGATCGATCGGACTGTAGGCCATTGCGGGCATGCGACGCGCCCTGAGCCAAGGCAGCAAGTCGAACTCCGGCCCACGCCGCGCCACGTTGTAGAGAATCTGATTCGTCGCGCAAGCCTTCCCGCCGGCCTCGACGAGTTCCTCCATGTCGTCGACGTCGAGGTTGCTCACCCCCCAATGCCGTATCTTGCCGTCGCGCCGCAACGCTTCGAAGCCTTCGACCGTTTCCTCGAGCGGGATGCCGCCGCGCCAATGCAGCAGATACAAATCAAGGCGATCGGTTTTCAAGCGTTCGAGGCTCGCCTCGCACGACGCCACGACCCCGCGCCGGCTCGCATTGTGCGGATAGACCTTGCTGACGAGGAACACTTGCTCGCGCAGCCCCGCGAGCGCTTCCGCGAGCAACGCTTCGGTCGCCCCGTCCCCGTACATTTCGGCCGTATCGATCACCGTCATGCCGAGATCGATGCCGGCGCGCAGCGCATCGATTTCGGCGGAGCGGCGCTCGGGCCGCTCACCCATTTCCCAAGTGCCTTGTCCCAGGCGAGCGATGTGCTCACCGTCGGGCAGCGTGACGAAAGCATCGTTGCGCGTCATAGAACCCTCCCTCTCGACGATTGGCTAGCCGATTTAGTTTAGCCACTGCTGACGTCGTTTGCGCCTTCGTCTCCCCATAGTGAGTATCCGCTGCGCGCTGCCGCCGTCGATCCCACCGATAACCGGCCCTGACGATCGCCCGATGACATAAAATTGCCGCTTGCCCCTCGCCGCGCACATTCCATGAACAACGCTTCCGCCGAAGACCGCTGGCGCGATTTACGCCCGGACCCGGACAACGACACGCCGCTTTACCTTCAGCTCGCGCGCAAGCTCGGCCACGCCATTCACGAGAATCGCTGGAACGCCGGCGAAGCGTTGCCGTCCGAGCGCGTGCTATCCGACGCGCTCGGGGTGTCGCGCATTACTGCCCGCAAAGCCATCGCACTGCTCGTCGAGCAAGGGTTGATCCGCCGCACCCAAGGCGCCGGCAGCTTCATCACGCCGCGTTACGACGATCCGCTCTCGCGCCTGTCGAGCTTCAGCGAGATGCTGCGCCGGCGCGGCTTCACGCCGAGCTCGAAATGGATTTCGCGCGAGATCCAACCTGCGAGCCGCGACGAAGTGATCCAGCTCGGGTTGTCGCCGGCCGCAGCCGTCACGCGGCTAAAGCGCTTGCGGCTCGCCAACGGGATCGTCATGGCCGTCGAAAACTCCACGCTACCCGCGTCGATCATCCCCGATCCCCATGCGATCGGCGATTCGCTCTACAGCTATCTCGAACAGCGTGGCCTCGGGATCGTGCGCGCGCTGCAGCACTTCCGCGCCGTGAACGCGACCGAAGAAATCGCGCAGCAGATGAGCATCGCAACGCACGATGCACTGCTGCTCATCACGCGGATCGGCTACACGGCCGATCAACGCGCGATCGAGTTGACCGACACCTATTGCCGCAACGATTACTACGACTTCGTAGCAGAGCTTCGCAAGTAGGCGTGCGTAGAAGGCGGCTCGTGCCGCCTGCGCTAAGCGCTGAGTGCCCAACGCATCGAGGCGCAACCGCTAGGAGGACCAGCTCGCCGCATCAGTGCCGAGCGGCACCGGCGGGCGATCGAATCGCGGCGGCGTGGCCGACATCGATTCGGCCGGCCCGACAGCCAGCACCTTGCCGAACGGCGAAGCCATCGTTTGCATCTGATCGCGCACGTCGTCGAGCGACACGTCGGGGGCCCGCCATCCATCGGCAATCGTGCCGAGCGACTGCAACCACCGTCCGGTCTGAGCCAGCGAAACGCGCACGTGCCAACTGCCGCCTTCGACCGCGCGACGCATCAACGCCACCATCGCGCCGAACGCAGCGAGATAACCTGTCGCGTGATCGAGCGCCTGACATGGTAGGTGCTTGGGCGCCGCTCCCCCGGCCGCCGCGCGCTCAGTCCAGGCGATGCCGCTCGCCGATTGCACGAGGCTGTCGAAGCCCCGCCGCTGTGCCCACGGGCCGGCGTGCCCGTAAGCGCAAATCGACACGTAGACGATTCCAGGACTCGTGCGTGCCAATGCCTCGGGCGAGAACCCGTGCGCCGCCAGCGCGCCGGGGCGATAGGCTTGCAAGAAGACATCCGCCTCGTTCGCGAGTGCGTGCAGCGTGGCCCGCTCGTGCGCTTGCCGCAGATCGAGCACTGCCGAGCGCTTGCCTCGACCGTTATCGATAACGAGCGGCGCGATGTTCGGCAAATGCGGGCCATTGACGAGCAACACGTCGGCGCCGTGCTGCGCGAGCGTTCTCCCCGCCACGGGGCCCGCGATGATCCGGCTCAAATCGAGCACGCGGACGCCCGCGAGCGGTCGCGTGAACGCCGAGCCCGAGCCGCCGCTATCGGCCATGCCGCACGTCGTGCGCCCGATCGGCATCGGCGGTGCGTCAGCTTCATGGCCCGATTGGATCCGTTCGATTTCGAATAGGGGCAGTGCGGCGAGCGCCACCGCTTGCGGCAATGCCGCCCATTCGTCGGGGCTGCGGATCAAGGCTGCACACAGCCCCGCATCCGCGAGGGCTTGATCGAGCGCGGCACCGTCCCAGCCGCGAATCGCTTCGCTAACGCTGGCATGATCGTCGGCACAACCCAGCACGCGGACGACGCCTTGCCGGTGATGCGGAAAATTCGTGTGCAACTGAATCCAGCGTCCGTCTCGCGTTTCGTAAAACCCCATCAACGGGTCGCGCAACTCGGGTGCGGCACCGTCGTCGATACGCAGATAGCGTTCGCTGCGGAACACGGCAAGCGCGCGTCGTTGCTCGACCTCGATGCGTTGCCGTAGCCCCGTTCGCAATCGATGGCATTGCGCGGCGGCCAGCGCTTGCGCGCCGATCGATGCGCCGGCGAGCGCGCCGACACGATAGACCGAAGGCAAGCCCGGATCGTCGCCGATCAAGCGAATGTCATCCAACGCAGTCTCGTCGCAACCGGCCAAAGACCACAGATGTTCGAGTGCGCTAAAAGCGGTCATGGTGTGAAAAGAAGTGAGTGGAGGTGTCGACGAGTCTAGAATCGGGTCCGATGTCGATCAATCTTGATTCAGATAATCAACATATATCGATTTCTTTGAATTATTCTCGGCAACCCACGCCTATGCCCACTTACCTGACCGCGGCCGAGGCCGCCGCTGCCCTCGGCATCAGCGTGCCGACGTTGTACTCCTATGTGAGCCGAGGCATGCTGCGCTCGGCACCCGAGGATGCCGGCAAGCGCCGGCTCTATGCGGCAGACGAAGTGCGACGGCTCGCGCGCCGCAAAGCCGACGGTAAGCGGGCCGGTAAAGTGGCGCAGAAGGTACTGGATTGGGGCGTGCCCGTGCTGGAATCGAGCATTACCTTGATTTCGCAGGGCCGCCTGCTGTATCGGGGGCGCGACGCCATCGAATTCGCTCGCGGCGCCACACTGGAACAAGCCGCCTCGCTTCTATGGGACTGCGATCCCGCGCGTTTCGATGATGCGCCCGACGCTACGATCTCGCCATCGCTATGGCAGAGTTGGATCAGACAGACGCGGGCCAGCGCACCGCATGATCGCGCGCTCGTGATGCTATCGGTGGCCGCCGCACACATGCCGCGATTGTATGCCTCGGGCGAGCAGGCGCAAGTCGATCTCGGCGTGATGCTGATGCGGATTCTCGCGGCCGCATTGGCGGCGGCACCGCTTTCTCGCGAGCCGCTGCACAAGCAGCTTGGCACCGCGTGGGGCGTCACTCGGCGGCGGCATTTCGACTTATTGCGCGCGGCGCTCGTCGTCTGTGCGGATCATGAACTGAATGCGTCCACGTTCACGGTTCGATGCATCGCCTCTACCGGGATGCATCTCGTCGGCGCTGTCATCGGGGGGCTCGCTGCGCTCGCCGGGCCGCGTCACTGTGGAGAGACGATGCTCGTGACGGCGCTCTTTCACGAAGCGCAGGAAGCCGGCGATGTCGATCGCTACATGGCGGCACGACTCGCGCGCGCGGATGCGCAGCAACGCACGATCTTGCCCGGCTTCGGCCATATGCTGTATCCCGGCGGCGACCCGCGCGCGGCCGTGCTGCTCGAGCGACTGGCGGATCAGGCCGCCACACGCGCCGAGCGCAACGCCCTCGCTCGAATCGATGCGATCGTGCAAGCCGCGCGCGACGCGACGGGGCTCGCTCCCACGATCGACTTCGCTTTGTCCGCCCTCGAACGGGTGCTTGCGTTGCCGCAAGGTGCGGCCTTCTCGCTGTTCGCGTTGGGCCGGGCGGCTGGCTGGATCGCGCATGCGATGGAACAGATGGAAGACGGCCGGCTCATTCGCCCGCGCGCCCGCTACATCGGCCTGGAACCCAGAGACTGATCGGCGATGCCGGCCCGGCGCAGCCATCAAGCGGCGGCCAAGCGCCAGCGAGAACCGGACGCCGGTAGCCGCGGCCGCGCCAACGCTGCCTGCAGGCCAACGTCCCTGCGCGTGCCGGCGCCCACGACGATCAAGCGCACGTCGCCGCGCCCCGAGCCGATCCATGCGCGCGCCCCCGCAGGCAAGAGGAACGACTCGCCTGCGTCGAGCCAATAGTCTTCGGCATCGCCCTCGATCGTCAGCCACAGCGTGCCTCGTGCCACTTCCACGACGAGTGAGCGGTCCACGCGCCAGGCCGTGGCGGGTTCGTCGTAGCCCATTTCGAATGTCCGGATCTCGCGCATCGCCGTACTCCTTCAAAAATATTTCGTCTAGCCATTATTGCGATGCGCCGACTACAATCACATGCACAGTACCGAACAGTTTTCCCCGAACTGTTCAGTCGAAATGCCGAACAGTCGGAGAACGAGGGACGCGCATGAAGATCGAGATCGACCGCGAAAGCGGCGTGCCGATGACCGAGCAGATCGTCGCGGCGATGGACCGTTGGATTCGCTCGCGCGACGCGCACGCAGGTGCCAAGTTGCCGTCGATCCGCCAGCTCGCGCACGATTGCGGCATCAGCCGATTCCCGGTGATCGAAGCCTACGATCGGCTCGTGTCGCTCGGACTCATCGAGTCGCGCCACGGCTCGGGTTTTTACGTGAGCGCTCGCGCGCATGCCGCCCTCGATCGTTGCGGGGCGTCGGACCCGCGCCGTGCCGAGGAAGAATCGAACTACATCCTCGAGCAATTCAATCACCCGGGCGGCACGCTGAAGCTCGGCAGCGGATTCATCCCAGAGGCTTGGCGCGACATGGACGGCATCGCGCAGGCCGTCCGTCACGTCGCGCGAACCGATCCCGGATCGCTGATCGACTACGCCACGCCGCTCGGTAACGCCTCGCTGCGCGAACACTTACAGTCGCGTATCGCCCCGCTCGGCATCCGCGCCGACGCTACACAGATCTTGATCACCTCCGGCGCGAGCCAGGCGATCGACCTCATCGTCCGGTACATGCTGCGCGCCGGCGACACGATGTTCGTCGAGGATCCCGGCTACTACAATCTATTCGGACTCCTAAAGTTGCACGGAATCAACGTCGTGGGTATTCCGCGCACGGCCACCGGGCCCGACATCGAAGTCTTGCAAGCTGAGCTCAAGCGCCACCGCCCGCGTGCGCTGTTCGTCAACTCGGTTTTTCATAACCCGACGGGAACCGTCGTGGCGCCATCGGTTGCCTTTCGGCTGCTGCAGCTCGCGCACGAGCACGACTTCACGATCGTCGAGGACGACATCTACGCCGATTTCCAAGCCGACACGACGGACCGCCTCGCCGCCCTCGATCAACTCGAGCGTGTCGTCTACATCGGCGGGCTATCGAAGACGCTGTCGTCGTCGCTGCGCATCGGCTTCGTCGCCGCAAGCCGCAGGACGATCAAGGACCTCGGCGACGTCAAGATGCTCACGAGCATCAGCGGCTCACAGTTCGCCGAAGCCGTCACATTGGCCATGCTCGAGCGCGGCGCGTATCGCAAGTTCCTCGAGCGGCTGCGGCGGCGCATGGACGACGCGCTCGGCGCAACGACGCGCACGCTCGAGGCCCACGGCTGGCAATTGTTCGCACCGCCCGCCGGCGGCAAGTTCGTGTGGGCGCGCGTGCCGCATATCGACGATTCGCAGATGCTGATCGATTGCGCGGCCGCATGCGGCGTGACGATCGCGGCCGGCAGCTACTTCCGGCCGCACGGCGAATCGAGCCCGTGGATTCGCATCAACGCGGCCTATGCGCACGATCGGCGCGCTCACGCGTTCTTCGCGCGCGCGAGACAGTTGGCGTCCGTCGACGCGATGCCTGCCCGGGACGGCAACGACCGCACCCTTGCCGCTTGACGCGCCTCCCAACCGATGCCGTTCACCGTGAGCCGAGCCGCCCAAACGCCGCAACGGGGCGTGCACCGCACCGGCGTTGTGCGCCCACGCCTCATGCTCGAGGCGCGGCGCCCCGCGCATGCTCGTCACGCGGCGCTTTGACATCTCGCATAGATCTTGCTGTCGTATGCTGTACAGTTAGCAGTTGACGTTGACGTCTCGCATGACGGCGCACCATAGCGCTCGTATTCACCTCCGTCCGATTCCCCATGAGCATGATCGACCTCGATCCTCCCGGCTTTCAACCGCCTCGCCCCGTCGCGGACGACGAGGGCAGCCGCCGCACCGTCGTCTACGGCGGCTATACCGTCTTCAGCGTTTTCCAGCCGGTGTTCTCGGTCTCGCATCGCCGCGCGATCGGCTATCACGCCTCGCTGCGCGCGCACGACGAGCACGCCCGCCAAGTGCCCTCGCGCGAGGTCTTCGCGCAGGCCGCGCGGCGCGGCGACCTGCTCGAGCTCGGGCGTCTGGCCGAGTCGCTCCATTTGGGGAATTTCAGCGCAATCGACGGTCACGACGAATGGCTCTTCCTGAGCCTGCATCCGGCCGCGCTGATGGACACGAGCTACGGCGATGCGCTCCTCGCCAATCTGAAGTCGCTGGGCCTGCCGCCGCAGCGCGTCGTGCTCGAGGTTCCCGAGCAAGCGGGCGGCGAGACGGGCCGCTTCGCAGAAATCGTCGACGGCCTGCGCAAATCGGGCTTTCTGATCGCGCTCGGCGGCTTCGGAGCGAAGCACTCGAACATCGACCGCGTATGGCATCTGCATCCGGATATCGTCTCGCTCGATCGCGGTATCCTCGCGCAAGCAAGTGAGCACTCACACTTCGAACGCGTGCTGCCGCAACTCGTTTCGCTGCTGCACGAATCGGGGCAACTCGTATTGATGGGCGGCTTGACGACCGAGCGCGATGCGTTGATCGCGCTCGAATGCAACGTCGACTTCGTGCAAGGCGGCTATTTTGCCGAGCCGAGCGCTCAACCGGTGGAGCCGCAGGCTGCGGCCGGACTCGTCGACGCGTTGTCGGCGGCCTTGCGCAAGCGCATCGCCGCCCGCGAGCAGGCTCAAGCCGAGCGCCTTGCGCCGTATGTGAAGTCGCTGGAAGAAGCGTGCGCGTGTTTCGTGGCAGGCACTGCCGTCGAGGCGGCATGCGACGGGCTGTTGAAGCTATCGGACACGGCGCGATGTTTCGTGTTGGACGCTCAAGGCCGGCAGATCGGCGACAACGTGGTGCCCAGTGGCCGCGTCTCGCGTCGGGCAAAGCGTTTCAAGCCGCTCCTGCATTCGGAGGGCGCGAATTGGGCCCATCGCCCGTACTTCACCGCAGCGGTTCATGCGCCGGGGCCCGTGCATGTCACGGCGCCGTATCTCTCGCTGAACGAAGCGCACTTGTGCGTCACGGCGTCGGTTGCCGCGCAAACCGGGCAGGGGCTGCAGGTGCTGTGCGTCGATATCGATTGGGAAGCGGCGTCGCATGGGCGGTGACCCCGTAGCCCCGTAGCTGCCCTGTGCCGTGCCGGCAATGTTACGCCGCGCATAGGGTTGCGGTCGACGACGCGCCTGCGATCCCCGCCAGCAATCGCGAGATCGCACGCGCGCCGAAACGTCGATTCAATTCATCCACTTCCGCACCGCTCGTCACGAGCGTAAAGGCGCCGCGCGGATCGCCCGAGCTTCCATCGCCGGCATGGAAGCGAACCACGCCCACCACTTCGCAGGCACACACGAGCGCGAACGCGGCGCCCCAATCGGGAGGCAGCGCATGCGCTTCGATCGCGGCATCCGCATCTGCGCTCGCTGCCGCGGCGAACCGCATGGCCGCGCCCGCCCGCCCGCCCGCGGCGGCATCGCTCATCGCGCCATCGGCGAGCCACCGCATCGCGAGGGACGCGTCGGCCCCATGAATCGCGGCGCGCAAGCCCTCGACGTTGCCCATGCGTCGTTCGTCCGCCTCGATTCGATCGCGAGCCTTCTGGCTCGGCATGCCCTCTTGCCCGCTCGCCAAGCGTTGCCGCGCCCGGTGGGCGAGTTGGCGGCAATGTGTGGCGGTTTTGCCCACCACCTCCGCGATTTGCGCATAGTCGAATTCGAACGCTTCGCGCAATACGAACGCGGCGCGCTCGTCGGGCGACAACCGATCGAAAAGCAGCGCCACCGCTTCAGACACCGATGCGGTGTGCAGCACTTCGTCCTCGGCCGACGGCGCGAGCTCGTCGAGCCACGGCTGCATCACCCATTCGCCCGTGCGCGCCGCTTGTTCCGATTGCAGGCGCCGGATGCGGTCGATGGCAAGGCGCGTCGTCACGGTCGTCAGCCAGGCGAGCGGTGTGCGTAGATCGCCCGCCGCGGCGGCGTGCCATTTCAGCCATGCGTCTTGGACGACGTCCTCGGCTTCGGCACGGCTGCCGAGCATCCGATAGGCGATCGACGTGAGCCGCGCACGGGCGGCCTCGAAACCCGATGTTTTCTCTTTTTCTTCTTGCGTCATTGATGAGCTCCCAAAGTCGAGCAGTCGGCGCGCCGTGCGCCTCCGCTATCTTGACGGCCGAGCGCGCCAAGATGTGACGCGCGCCTCGACGTTTTTTGCGGCAACGAAGAGGAGGTCGGCGGACGCACGCCGGTTCCCGTCAGTTCGTCAGGGCCACCCGTCACATCGCTCCTCGGCCGTGCGTCAACACAGCAAAGACCGCTTGCGAAGCGTATGCTCGATCAGCGGCCATCGTCGATTCCCCACGCGAGGAGCGCCATGTCTTCCTACCCCCATAGCCAGCTCGTGCCGACCGTCATCGAACAATCGGGGCGCGGCGAGCGCGCTTACGATATCTACTCGCGCTTGCTGCGCGAGCGCATCGTGTTCCTGGTCGGCCCTGTCACCGACGACACGGCGAGCCTGATCGTCGCGCAGATGCTGTTCCTCGAATCCGAGAATCCCGACAAGGATATTTTCTTTTACATCAACTCGCCGGGCGGTTCCGTGTACGACGGCATGGCGATCTACGACACGATGCAGTTCGTCAAACCGCAAGTGTCGACGCTCTGTACCGGATTTGCGGCCAGCATGGGCTCGTTCTTGCTCGCCGCCGGCGCGAAGGGCAAGCGCTTCGCGTTGCCGAATGCGCGCATCATGATCCACCAGCCGTCCGGCGGCAATCAAGGCACCGCCGCCGATATCGAGATACAAGCCAAAGAGATGCTGTTCCAGCGCGAACGGTTGAACCAGATACTGTCGGAAAGGACGGGCCAACCGATCGAGAGGATCTCCAAGGATACCGATCGCGACAACTTCATGTCGGCTACAGCGGCGAAAGAGTACGGCCTCATCGACGACGTGTTGACCGATCGCGTCGCGCTGGCGGATGTGGCGCGGCGGACGTCGCTTTGACGCCAGTAAGGTCGTCCGCGGTGCCTGTTACCCGAGACGCGCATGCATCCGGCCGATGCACGCTTTGCAGCGGTCTACATGGTTGGGCGTGCAGCGACTGTCGGCGCCGGCGTCGGTGCTTCGATCTGGTGCTGGGCTAGATCCACGGTCGGCGTCGCCGCGGTATTTACCGTATTGAAGGTCGATGTGGACGACGACGCAATTTCGTAAATCGCCATGTTGTAACGGCTCATGCGCGTGTCGGCCGCACGCGCGTTGGCTTGCGCATAGGCGGTGTTGTCGATGTAAGCCTGGATATCGTCGACGGTTGGCACGTTTACGACCGGTAGTTTGCCACCGCGCAAATTTACCGGCTCCCCGCACAAATAGGCCAGCATCGAATTGGAGGTCGGCTTTTTATCGTCAAGGCCGGACAGGCCGAATTGATTGATGTAATCCACCAGGGAGAGCTGAAGATCAGGACTGTTTTGAATCGCAGCCGCTGCTGCGGCGTTCCGGCTCTTTACGAAATCGACTACTGAGCTGAGTTTTTCGACGTAGCCGAGAATTTGGGCGTCGGTGAACTCCTGCAGTTCATCTTCGTGGCTTTTCAGTCTAGCGTCATATTCGCGAAGTGCAGATGCCGTAACAGGTGCTTGCTTGGATAACCCCTTGATCTCATCGTCCTTGAAACCAATACTCGACAGAAAGATGCGAGCTGCTGAATTGTTGCCGACATCGAACTGGAGCACGCCGAACGAATACGTGCTACCGCCTAACCCCGCATTGGAAAAACTCGCTATTTTCGTGGCGTCCGCGCTGAGCTCGGTGTGAAAAAGCATCGTCCGGATATCGGCAACCAGTGCGGCTTGGTACTTGGAATCGAAATTGGATGGCATCTTTACTTAGTCCGATGCATACGCGCCTACGCATTTGGTTTCCCGCATTCGATAAGCGCGCTGCCTCAACACGGGTTCCCGACCGGCGATGCGATCGGGTCTTCTTGTCTTCTTCACTGAGTCTCGATGGCGTCACCACACTTTATCGGCTCGTAGGGAGAATCCCTTCTGGCGGCACGCGACAGCACGACGTGGTCGGGGAACAAATCCTCGCTTTTCAATCCCTTAATTTTGGTCCAGATCAGCGTGTCACCGACCCGTCTGAGCGTGGCCTCACCCAAGTCGCTATCGTCATCGGATCGAGCACTCTTGAAACGAACCGTCGCAACACCGTTCTTGACGACGCCGTACACCGAGATAGACTCCGCGTCATCGACACGTCTCGTCAAGTCTGCCGTGGCAACATGCATGCCGCAAATGCGGCTCCCGTCCTGTGTGAGACCATAGAGCTCGAACGAATCGGCCGTGCCCGCTTTCTTACATTGCTGGACGGCATTAGGCGTCGCGCTGAGTTCTTCGCACGAGTACTTGTGCACCCAATCGCCGTCGAACGGACGCTCCGGACGCCTCGCTCCCGCCGCAAAACCCGATTGCACGACAGTCAAAAATAGGCCGCTCAACAAAGCGCGGGCAATACGTTTATTCATGTAGGTCAGCCCTCTATTCCAATTTCGAACAATCGAATAACCAAGCTTACGAGTATGAGAATGCAATACCATCGCACCGCGAATTTTGACTACCAAGCAAAAAATCGAAAATCCGAAGCTCGTAATTCAATTTCCGATTAAATATACGCGACTGCCAACACTGTCAAGCGCAGTGCACACGAAAGCGTTGCGTGCCGCCAACGCCTTCGCGTGCATGACAAACAGATGAACGAGCATGCAAGGCTCGAGGCATTCGACATGCAGCCTATCCAGATCGTCAGAAGTGGACCGCGGCCATACGCGCGGCCCAGAGAAAAACCCTCGCGCATGGCGAGGGTTTTTCGGCAATCCGAGCCCTCACGTGGAGGACGCTCGTTGCTGCAGCGAAGCAGCGGACTTTAAGCGAAGTTCTTCGCGGCGAAGTCCCAGTTCACGAGGTTCCAATACGCTTCGACGAACTTCGGACGCGCATTGCGATAGTCGATGTAGTAAGCGTGTTCCCACACGTCGATCGTCAGCAGCGCCTTGGCGTCGGTGGTCAGCGGCGTGGCGGCGTTGCTCGTCGACACGATGTCGAGCGAGCCGTCAGCCTTCTTCACGAGCCACGTCCAGCCCGAGCCGAAGTTGCCCACGGCAGCCTTCGAGAAGGCTTCCTTGAATGCATCGAACGAACCCCACTTCGCGTTGATCGCGTCGCCCAGCGCCCCCGCCGGCGCCCCACCGCCTTGCGGCTTCAGGCAGTTCCAGAAGAACGTGTGGTTCCAGACTTGCGCGGAATTGTTGAAGACACCGCCCGACGACTTCTTGACGATCTCTTCGAGTTGCAGGTTTTCGAACTCGGTGCCCTTGATCAGGTTGTTCAAGTTCGTGACGTAGGCTTGATGGTGCTTGCCGTAGTGAAACTCGAGCGTTTCCTCCGACATATGCGGAGCGAGCGCGTTCTTCGCGTACGGCAGCGGCGGGAGCGTATGTTCCATGGTGCTGATCCTTCTGTGTTATGGGGAAGTAGGCGACTAAAGCTGTAGAGCAATGGATTGTAGGCGACTTGGAATAACCCCGCAAACCAGCGGCCTTTATGCGCAGCATTGACCGCCGCGCGCCGGAATCGGCGTAAAAAATGCTCCCGCATTCGTGCCTTTCGTCGCACGGATCGGCGAAGATGACCGACGATGAGGGCTGCACACCCGGTTTCGAAGGGGATCGATGAACGACGCATCGGGGCGCCGTCATCGAAAACGCGGCCTAGAACCCGTCCGTCAGTCGCGGCTGCACATCCTTCAGCGTCACGTCGGCCGCCCCTTCTGCGACGTGCACCGTCAGTCGCCGCTCGCGCATCAAGGCCGACGGCGAGCGGACGGCGCGCCCCGTCTGCGCGTCGATCAGCGCCGCGTAGCCACGCTCGAGCGTGCGCTGCGGGCTCAACACCTCGAGGCGGGCCGCGAGCGTGCCCACCTGCGCCGCACGGCGCTCGCGTTGCCGCTCGATGCCGGCGTCGAGCCGTCGCGAAAGCGCGGCCAACGCCGCCCGCGGCGGCGCGAGATCGGGCCGCCAGCGCTGCCAGGAAAGCCGCACGAGCGCGAAGCGCGCCCGCGCGTCGCGCACCGGCCGCGCGCCGGCCGATGCCAACCGCGCCTGCAGTTGCTGAAGATGCATACGCTGGCGCCGCAGCCGCTCGGCGGGACTCACGAGCCTGCGCGCCAGCCAATCGAGCTGCTGCGCGCGCCGCTCCATGAGCCGCCCGAATCCCCGCGCGAGCGCAGCCGTCCGCTGATCGAGCTCGCGCAGCAGCATCGTGCGCTGAGGGCTCACGAGTTCGGCCGCGCCCGTCGGCGTCGGGGCGCGCACGTCGGCCGCGAAATCCGCGATCGTGAAATCCGTCTCATGCCCAACGCCGCTCACGACCGGCAACGTGCTCTGCGCGATCGCGCGGGCAACGCCTTCTTCGTTGAACGACCAAAGATCTTCGATGGAGCCGCCGCCGCGGCAGACGATCAGCACGTCCACTTCCCGTCGCGCATTCGCTGTCTCGATCATCGCCACCAGCTTCTCGGCCGCCCCCGCACCCTGCACGGGCGTCGGATAGACGATGACCGAAACGTGCGGCGCGCGGCGCGCGAGCGTCGTCAGCACGTCGCGCAGCGCAGCCGCCTGCAGCGACGTCACGACGCCGATCGCCCGCGGGTGCGTGGGCAACGGCCGCTTGCGCTCGGGCGCGAAGAGCCCCTGGGCTTCGAGCTGCGCCTTCAGCTTCAGGAATTGCTCGTAAAGACGGCCCGTGCCCGTGCGGCGCACGGCCTCCACGTTGAGCTGCAGTTCGCCGCGCGGCTCGTACATCGTCACGAGCGCGCGCACTTCGATCTTGTCGCCCTCGCGCGGCGTGAATTCCGCGTACTGCGCACGGCCACGAAACATCACACAGCGCATCTGCGCCCCGGCATCCTTGATCGAAAAATACCAATGGCCACTCGCGGCCCGCGTGAAATTCGAGACTTCGCCGGCCACCCACACGAGCGGAAACGAGCGCTCGAGCATCGTGCCGATCGCACGGTTGAGCACTGAAACGGGCACAGCCACGTCGGCATCGAATGCGGCGGCGGAATGCGGCGCCGCTGGGCCGCTTGGCGAAAACGGAGGACGAGATTGCATGCAGAACCTTTTTTGAGCCGCTCAGACGATAGACCGCCGCGCGGCCGCCGTCCAGTGCACTCGCCATCGCGTGCAAGGTTTCCCACATACAGGAGCGCCGCGCCCGATGGCCGAGAATGACGAAGAGAACCGCCGAGAAGCGCGAACGTGCGTCACAAGTATTTGATTTTCAAAGTAAATTTATCCACATAACATTGGACGTAGCCGATAAGAAGTCCTATTTATCGGCCTTCCGGACCCTGGCAGCAGAAGTTCTTCACAGAGTTATCCACAGGTGCGCCATGACGGTGCGAAGCGCGCGGAAGGGCTCGCATGCGCGGGGCCGCTTGCCGCGGTCTCGCCCGGCACGCTACAGTGCCGGTCCATCCTCCGATCATTCGACCTCCCGACGCCGCATATATGGATCGCATGGCCGACCGACTCAAAGCACGCGCCGAAGCTTACGTCACGCGCGAATGGCAGCGCCGCGGCGCCTTCGCATGGTCCTTGGCGCCGCTCGCCGCCCTGTTCGGCGCAATCGCGGCGATCCGGCGCGCGACGTTCGCGCTCGGCTGGCGCCGGCGCGTGGACGTGGGGGTGCCGGTCGTCGTCGTCGGCAATGTCACCGTCGGCGGCACCGGCAAGACGCCGACCGTCATCGCACTCGTCGAAGCGCTGCGCGCGGCGGGCTTCACACCGGGCGTCGTCTCGCGCGGATACGGCTCCAAGGCCCACGAGCCGAGACCCGTCACGTCGGCCTCGTCGGCAAGCCAGGTGGGCGACGAGCCGGTTTTGATCGCACGCCGCACGAGCGCGCCCGTTTGGGTGTCGCCCGACCGGGCCGCATGCGCGCGAGCGCTGAGGACGGCGCACGTCGACGTCGACGTGATCGTCAGCGACGACGGCCTGCAGCATTACCGCCTCGAGCGCGACGTCGAGCTCGTCGTCTTCGATCAGCGCTTGGCCGGGAACGGCTTCTTGCTGCCCGCGGGCCCGTTGCGCGAACCGCTGTCGCGGCGCCGGGACGCCACGCTCGTCAACAACCCGTTCGAGCGCGCGCTGCCGCCGTGGCCCGACACGTTCGCACTCTCGCTTACTCCCGGCGACGCATGGCATCTCGACGATCCGAGCCTGCGGCGCCCGCTCGCGCAATTCGCCGGCACGCGCGTGCTGGCCGCCGCCGGCATCGGCGCGCCGGAGCGTTTCTTCGCGACGCTGCGGGCGGCCGGGCTGTCGCCCATCACCCGATCTCTGCCCGATCACTATGCGTTCCGCGACAATCCCTTCGTCGACGAGACCGTCGATGCCATCCTGGTGACGGAGAAGGATGCGGTAAAATTGGGCGCTTGGCGTGACGCTCGCATCTGGGTCGTTCCGGTCGAAGCCACGCTGCCCGCTCGCCTCATCGCTCTGGTTGTGGAGAAACTCCGTGGACGCTCGCCTGCTTGAAATTCTCGTTTGCCCGATCTGCAAGGGGCCGCTCACCTACGACCGAGCTCAGCAAGAACTGATTTGCCACGCCGACAAGCTGGCCTATCCGATTCGCGACGGCATTCCCGTCATGCTCGTCGACGAAGCGCGCCAAACCGTCGAAGGCACGCCCGTCGAACCGCTCGATCCCGCGGGCGGCGCGTAAGCGCATAGCAAGCACGACGCGCGCTTCTCGCGCGCACTTCATTCAGCTTTTTCTCGTCCCTCGATGACCGCCAACGCCCGTCGCGACGCGCCGCCTTTCATCGCCGTCGTCCCCGCTCGCCTTGCTTCCACCCGGCTGCCCGAAAAGCCGCTTGCCGACATCGCCGGCAAGCCGATGGTCGTACGCGTGGCGGAGCGTGCCCGGCAAGCCGGCGCGCAGCGCGTGCTGATCGCCACCGATGACGCCCGCGTGCTGGCAGCCGCGCAAGCGCATGGCTGCGATGCGCTGCTCACGCGCGCCGATCATCCGTCCGGCACCGATCGGCTCGCCGAAGTCGCGACGCAGCTCGCTCTTGCCGACGACACGATCGTCGTCAACGTGCAAGGCGACGAGCCGCTGATCGATCCGGCTCTCATACGCGACGTTGCGTCGCACCTGGCCGAGCATCCCGACTGCGCGATCGCGACGGCCGCGCATCCGATTGCCGATGCAGCCGATGTATTCAATCCCAACGTCGTGAAGGTGGTGCTCGACGCGCGCGGCGTGGCGCTCTACTTCTCGCGCGCGCCGATCCCCTGGCAGCGCGATGCGTACGGGCCGCAATGCGGCGCGCATGCGATCGACGTCGCGGCGATGCCCGCGCCGCACGCGGATACCGTGCTGCGCCATATCGGCCTATATGCTTATCGTGCGCGCTTTCTGCGCACTTACCCCACGCTTGCCCAGGCTCCGATCGAGCAGGCCGAGATGCTCGAGCAGTTGCGCGCCATGTGGCACGGCGAGCGCATTGCCGTACGCGTGACGCACGAGGCACCGGCGCCCGGGGTCGACACGATGGCCGATCTCGAGCGCGTGCGGATGCTTTTTCTGACGAACACCTGACGTTCAAAGCGCTAACGCCCGCTGACGCATGGCATAATCAGGGCCGATTGCGCGAGCATTCGCACTCTTCGCCTCCGGTCCCCGTTTGCCTGCTTCATTCCCCGCCGGCTGCCGGCTGCGTCGTTCCGACGATGCGCCGAGCCCCGCGGGCGCGGCCGATGCGCCTTTGCGCCGCCAGCGGCGCCACGGTCGGAAGCACGATGCCGTCGGCATTTCGGATGTGCGCTTTGCGTTTCGCGCCGCAGCATTCACATACGATTCGGAGAACAGCATGCGTTTGATCCTGTTGGGCGCG
The DNA here is from genome assembly GCF_051953955.1 of Trinickia sp. Taxonomy (GTDB): domain Bacteria; phylum Pseudomonadota; class Gammaproteobacteria; order Burkholderiales; family Burkholderiaceae; genus Trinickia. The sequence continues at coordinate 17,512 of NZ_JBQCIF010000088.1, forward strand.
CCGGGCGCCGGCAAGGGTACCCAGGCGAACTACATCAAGGAAAAATTCGGGATTCCGCAGATTTCGACCGGTGACATGCTGCGCGCAGCCGTCAAGGCTGGCTCGCCGCTGGGCGTGGAAGCCAAGCGCTACATGGACGCCGGCGAACTCGTCCCCGATGCGCTCATCATCAACCTCGTGAAGGAGCGGCTGCTCGAGGCGGACTGCAAGAACGGCTATCTGTTCGATGGTTTCCCGCGCACGCTGCCGCAGGCTGAAGCGATGAAGGAAGCCGGCGTCGCGATCGACTACGTGCTGGAAATCGACGTGCCGTTCGACGAGATCATCGTTCGCATGAGCGGGCGCCGCACGCATCCGCAGTCGGGCCGCACCTATCACGTCAAGTTCAATCCGCCGAAAGCGGAAGGGCTGGACGACGTCACGGGCGAGCCGCTGATTCAGCGCGAAGACGACAAGGAAGAGACGGTGAAAAAGCGTCTCGACGTCTACGTGGCGCAAACGAAGCCGCTCATCGATTACTACCAGCAATGGGCGCAGCGCGGTGTCGAAAACGGTTTGAGCGCGCCGCAGTATCGCCGGATCTCGGGGCTGGGCAGCGTGGACGAAATTCGTCAGCGCGTGTTCGAGGCGTTGAAGTAAGACAATCGGTTCGGCACAACCCGCCCCAAGGGCGGGTTTTTTTACGCCCGCGAAGTGCGGCAGCAGCGATTACAATCGTCCGCGGTCCGCACGCCGGCCGGTCACGAGCTGAACGGCGGCGGGACCCTACTTCTTAGACAACGAAAGGAGCCCCAGCATGGAGATTCGCGGCAACGCATTTTTGATCACCGGCGGCGCGTCGGGCCTCGGCGCGGCAACGGCACGGCTTTTCGCCGAACATGGCGGCAAAGTCGCAATCGCCGATTTGAACGAAGATGCGGGTCAAGCGCTCGCGAGCGAGCTGGGCGGCGCGTTCGTCAAATGCGACGTGAGCCGCGAGGCCGACGCTCGAGCGGCCGTCGAAGCGGCGACGCGGCTCGGAAAGCTCGTCGGGCTCGTGAACTGCGCGGGTGTCGCGCCGGCCGTCAAAACCGTCGGCAAGGACGGGCCCCACCCGCTCGACAAGTTCCAGCGCACGATCGAGATCAACCTGATCGGCACGTTCAACATGCTGCGGCTCGCGGCCTTCGAAATGTCGAAGAACGAGCCGAACGCGAACGGCGAGCGCGGCGTGATCGTCAATACGGCGTCGGTTGCGGCTTTCGACGGACAAATCGGCCAAGCGGCCTATGCGGCGTCCAAGAGCGGCGTTGCGGGCATGACGCTGCCGGTCGCACGCGATCTTTCGCGCAACGCGATCCGTGTGATGACGATCGCCCCCGGCATCTTCGAAACGCCGATGCTGCTCGGCATGCCGCAGGAAGTGCAGGATGCGCTCGGTGCGATGGTGCCGTTTCCCCCTCGTCTCGGCAAGCCCAGCGAATACGCGATGCTCGTCAAGCAGATCTTCGATAACCCGATGCTCAACGGCGAAGTGATTCGCCTCGACGGCGCGATTCGGATGCAGCCGAAGTAATCGGCCCGGCGCACTCAATCATCGCCCTGATTGGTGCGCTGGCGCAGTTCGTTCAACTGCGATTCCACCGCCATCGCATCTTCGGCGTCGGGCCGATCGTCCAGATAGCGCTCGAGATCCTCGAGCGCCGGACGCAAATACTCTAGCCGCGCATAGGCGAAGCCGCGGTCGCGCACTTCCTCGATGTTGCCGGGCAGCAGGACCACGAGTCGCTGCTGCACCGCCAGCAGCCGCTGCCACCGCTCCGACTGCACATAGACCGATTTCAAGTTGCGCAACATGCGCGCGACGATCTCCCGCGCTGTTGCGGGCTGCAGCAACATGCGCAACGCGTTGCCGACCGACTGCTCCGTGTGCGAGATGTACGGCTCGAGCATATCGACCATCTGTGTCTCGGAGAGAGACTGGCCCGTCGTCGGATCGAGCATGACGTCGCCCTCGGGCAACGTGACGCGCAGCAGGAAATGTCCAGGGAAAGAGACGCCTTTCACGGGCACCCCGATTTGCTCCCCGAGCTCCAAGTACAGCACCGCCAGCGAAATCGGAATGCCGCGCCGGCGCTTGAGCACGACGTTCAGATGGCTGTTGTCGGGATCGTAGTAGTCGTTCAGGTTGCCGGCAAATCCGAGCTCGCGGAAGAAGAAGCGGTTCAGCGCGCCAATTCTCTCCGTCAAATCAGCACCCTCGGGCAGGCGCCGCCGCAAGCGCAGCGCGAGTTCGTCGAGCTCCGCGAGCACGCCTTCGAGGTCGAGATCGGGATACGCATCCTGAGCGAGCGAAATCGCCGTCTCCGTGAGAGGCAGGCTGTCATCGTCGGCAACGAGGGTGGCGAAGTAATCGATTACGGATGTCATGGCCGTCACTTGGCACGCCTTCTGAAGTACGCGTATTTGAAGCCCATCAGCCAAAGCATACTGAAATATAGCGCCGCAAACAGAACGAGACAGGCCGCGAGCAGCGCAATCCGCGCGAACGGATGTGCACGCATGCCGATCCAGTCGAAATTGATCGCGCACCAGTGCATCGCACCGGCCAGGATCAGCGACGCCCCCGCCAGTTGCACGAGAAAATGCAGCCACCCGCTCGATGGAGTATAGATCCCGCGCCGGCGCAAACCGATGAACAACAATGAAGCGTTGACGCAAGCGCCGAGCCCGACGCTGAGCGTAAGCCCCGCATGCGCGAGCAGAGGCACGAACGCATAGTTCGACAACTGCGTGACGATCAGCACGGCCACGCCGATCTTCACCGGCGTCTTGATGTCCTGCTTGGCGTAGAACCCCGGTGCCAAAATCTTGATGAGGATCAAGCCGATGAGCCCGACCCCATATGCGGCCAGTGCGCGCCCGACCATGATGACGGAATGCGCGTCGAAGCGGCCGTAATCGAATAGCGCGGCCGTGAGCGGTACGGCGAAGACGAATAGCGCGAGCGCGCTCGGCGCGGCGAGCAAAAACGTCACGCGCAACCCCCAATCGAGCAGCGACGAATATTCGTGCGGATCTTCGTCGGCATGCGCCTTGGCGAGGCTCGGCAGCAAGATCGTGCCCAGCGCGACCCCGAGCAGCGCCGTCGGAAACTCCATGAGGCGATCGGCGTAGTAGATCCACGAGACGGCGCCGGGCCCGAGATGCGACGCGATATTCGTATTGATGATGAGACTGAGCTGTGCGACGGACACGGCGAACGTTGCCGGTACCATCTTGACGAGCACGCGCTTCACGCCGCGGTGCGCAAGCGCGGCAAACGGGTTCAGGCCGATGCGCGGCGCCATGTCGATCTTGCCGAGCCCCGGCAACTGCACGACGAATTGCAGCACGCCACCGACGATGACGGCCCATGCCAGCGCGTAGACAGGCGTCTTCATGTGCGGCGCGACGAACGCGGAGGCAACGATGAAGACGAGATTCAGCAGCACGGGCGCGAAGGCCGGCAGAGAGAACTTGCCATACGTGTTCAGAACGCCGGCCGCAAGCGTCGTCAGCGAAATGAAGATGATGTACGGGAACATGATCCGCGTCATCGTCACGGCGAGCACGAACGCCTGGCCGTCGGTGCGCAAACCCGACGCGACGACGTAGACGACCCACGACGAGCCCAACACCCCCAGCACGGAGACGACAGCCAGCCCCCACGCGAGGACGGTCGACATCGCATCGACGAGCGCTTTGGTCGCACCGTGCCCCTGCTGCCCCTTGAACTCGGCCAGAATCGGCACGAACGCCTGCGAAAATGCCCCTTCGGCGGACAGGCGCCGCAGCAGATTCGGAATACGGAAGGCGACGTAGAATGCGTCGGTGTATTGGCTGGCGCCGAACGCGCGGGCGATCAGCGTTTCGCGGGCCAGACCGGTCACGCGCGACAGCAGCGTGAAGCCGCTGACCGTCAGCAGGGCTCGGAAAAGATTCATGATGGGGCGCAATTATACGGGCACCGGCGGCCCGCCCCGCGTCAATGACTGGTCGGCCGCGCCGCCGCCGACGAGGCGGGTTTCGAGGCTTCGGCCTCGCGGCCGAACGGATATCCGGCCCTCTTCGACCAGCCTCGGCGCGCTGCGTTGCAGCGACGCGCATTCTTGCGCCGGGGCGACGCCGGTGCACGCCGGACGCTTGCCATCTATCTGATTTTGTTGCTATACTCGCGCGTTTCGAAGCTCGACTTCGAGCTCAACCTCGGTCTGAAGCCGGCCTTTCCTCGTTTGTGGTCGGCCCGGGTTGCTGGCTGAGAGGGCGGCTTAAGAGGCACAAAAGGCACGCCAAGGCAGCCCCAACGGCGGGCGTCAGGCTAAGTGGCTTGCTTGCCGCCGTGTTCGCGGCGAATTCGCGAAAACCACGAGCACGCTACGCCGGTTGTATTTGCACTTTCGGGCAATCGCTTCCGGAAGTTTGGACCAAAAGCGGCACTCGATCGGCCTACCGGCCGGGCGCCGAAACAGTACAGGACAAGGAACTTTCATGGCTAACTCCGCACAAGCACGCAAGCGCGCCCGTCAGGCCGCCAAAGCGAACTCGCACAACTCGGCCCTGCGCTCGAAGTACCGCACGGCGGTCAAGGCTGTCCGCAAGGCGATCGAAGCCGGCGACCAAGCCAAGGCAGCGGAGCTTTTCCGCGCATCGTCGAAGACGATGGACATCATCGCCGACAAAAAGATCGTTCACAAGAACAAGGCCGCTCGCCATAAGAGCCGCCTGGCTGCAGCCATCAAGGGCCTGCAAGCCGCAGCGGCTCAGTAAGTCGCTTAAGAAGCCAAGCCGGCGAGGGGCGAGAGGCGCATGCCGGCCCTCGCTTGACCAGCGGCGCCATCGGCGAACTCGCTGTCGGTAGCTGCTGCCCGCCAAGAAAAAAGCCCGCATATTCGTTGCGGGCTTTTTTGCGTTCGCCTTGCGTGCGCCTATTGCGTACGCCCGTGCGCCTGTTTCCAGGCGCCTCTCTTTCCGCGCATCTACCTCCGCGCACCTATCTCTTCTGCACCGCGCCGTGGTCGTCGGGCAGTTCGCACGCCTCGGTCACGACGAGGTCGTTGTCCTTGGCGAAATTCATGACGAAATCGAAGGCCATCGGCTCGATGTCGCGTAGCCGCGAATCGACGATGACGCATTTCAGATCACCGAGAAGGGTGGGACGCACGTAGCGCGAGTACTGCAGCCGCGCATTGGGGCCTTGAGCACCGGGTCCATAACAGGACATGACACCCGCGAGACGTTCTGACCAGTCACTCGGGCGGAACTTCTTTCCGCTCTTCGTGATGCCTTGAATGAAGTATTCAGTGTGGGATGCTTCGGCCATGTAAAAAACCCATGTGACTTGCCCGAAGCCTGCCCGCCGGGCTTGGGAAAACTCGTCGATTATACCACTGGAAGCGACTTTTGCCGCACTGCACACAAACGGGGCATGGCCGCCCGACGGCCTCGTCAAACGGAAAAAAATCCTTTATGCTGCCTGTAGTTACCACATCCGACGGCGGCGCCGTCCGGTGCAGGCGCACCGGGTGAAGCCCGCCGTATTTGTTTTATGGCCGCCAAACAGATCCGACACTACCTGCAGTTCAACGACTTCTCCCGGGACGACTACGAGTACGTGCTGGAGCGCGCCCGCATCCTCAAGCGCAAATTCAAGAATTACGAGACCTATCACCCGCTGCACGACCGCACGCTCGCGATGATCTTCGAGAAGAACTCGACGCGCACGCGGCTCTCATTCGAAGCCGGCATCTTCCAGCTCGGCGGCCATGCCGTGTTCATGAGCACGCGCGATACCCAGCTTGGCCGCGGCGAGCCGATCGAAGATGCAGCCCAGGTGATTTCGCGGATGGTCGACATCATCATGATCCGCACCTTCGGGCAGGACATCATCCGCCGCTTCGCCGAAAATTCGCGCGTGCCCGTCATCAACGGCCTCACGAACGAGTACCACCCGTGTCAGGTCCTGGCGGACATCTTCACGTTCTATGAACACCGGGGCCCGATCGCGGGCAAAACGGTGGCATGGGTCGGCGACGCCAACAACATGCTCTATACGTGGATCGAGGCCGCGCAAATTCTCGGCTTCAAGCTGCGGCTGTCCACGCCGGCCGGCTACAAGCTCGATCCGGCGCTCGTGGCGGCCGACAGCGCGCCGTTCTACGAAGAATTCGAAGATCCGAACGAAGCCTGCGAAGGCGCCGATCTCGTCACGACCGACGTTTGGACCAGCATGGGCTTCGAAGCCGAAAACGAGGCGCGCAAGGCTGCCTTCGCGGATTGGTGCGTCGATGCCGACATGATGAGCCGCGCACGCCCCGACGCCCTGTTCATGCATTGCCTGCCGGCGCACCGCGGCGAGGAGGTCAGCGCGGACGTGATCGACGGGCCGCAAAGCGTCGTCTGGGACGAAGCCGAAAACCGGCTGCACGTTCAGAAGGCCCTGATGGAATTCCTGCTGCTCGGCAAGCTCAATCACTGACGGATCGAACCGCCGCGAGCCCGAACGTTAGATGACGACGGGCTCCGGCTCCAGTTGAACGCCGAACCGCTCGCGCACGTCTGCTTGGATTGCCTGCGCGAGCGCGAGTACCTGTGCTCCCGTCGCGCCGCCGCGATTGACGAGCACGAGCGCCTGCCGCTCATGGACGGCGGCTGCTCCCATCGCACGCCCCTTCCAGCCGCAACGATCGATGAGCCAGCCCGCCGCGAGTTTCACGCGGCCATCGGGCTGTGCGTACGAGACGATCTGCGGCTCGCGCGCGCGCAAGGCTTCGAACGTTGCCGCATCGACGATGGGATTCTTGAAAAAGCTACCCGCATTGCCGAGCACGGCCGGATCCGGCAACTTCGCGCGACGCACGGCCACGACCGCATCGAAGATCGCCTGCGGCGACGCGCCGGCGGCACGCGAGTCGAGCGCACGCGCCACGTCGGCGTAGTCGGCACGCGCGGCCCAGGCCTTGGGCAAACGAAACGTCACCGACGTAATCACGAAGCGGTCCCGCCCTTCCCGCTTGAAGACGCTGTCGCGGTAGCCGAAGCTGCACTGCGCGGCATCGAACTGGACCGTTTCACCCGTCGCCCATTCGATTGCACGCAGCGAATGGAAGCGCTCTGCCATTTCGAGGCCGTACGCACCGATGTTCTGAATCGGCGCGGCACCGACGGTGCCCGGAATCAGCGCGAGGTTCTCGAGGCCCGGGAAACCGTTCGCGAGCGTCCAGGCCACGAACGCGTGCCAGTTCTCGCCGGCGGCCGCTTCGACGTACCAAGCCGCCTCGTCCTCGCTCACGAGACGTTTGCCGGTTAGCGCGACGAGCAAGACGACACCGTCGAAATCGCGCGTGAGCACAATGTTGCTACCGCCGCCGAGCACGAGACGCGGCAACGCGGCCCAGCGTGCGTCGCGCGGGACGGCAACGAGCTCTGCCGCCGATTCGATGCGGCAGAACCAGCGCGCACGCGCGTCGAAGCCGAACGTGTTGTACGCACGTAGCGAATAGTCGGGCAATAGCAATGGCGATAGCGGATCGGAAGAAGACATCGGCGAAAGGAGGGGTTGCCTGCACGGCCGGGGCAACCATCGCACAATGCGAACATGGCTCGCGGCACGTTGGAGGCTCGGCGTTTTCTCGGAAGAAAGGCGTCGGTAAAATAGCGTTCGGTCGTGATTATAGCGAGTGCCCGCGGCGCAGCGCCTGCGCGCGGGTACGAAAGCCATGCATGCGGCAGCCGGCGTTGGTGCGCGGCTGCCGTCCAAAACATAGTCGGGAGAAATGAATATGCCGTCGTTCGATGTCGTCTGCGAAGCCAACATGATTGAAGTGAAGAACGCGATCGAGCAATCGAACAAGGAGATTTCCACGCGCTTCGATTTCAAAGGGTCCGATGCGCGGGTCGAGCAAAAGGAGCGCGAACTGACGATGTTCGCCGACGACGATTTCAAGCTCGGCCAAGTCAAGGACGTCGTCTTGTCGAAAATGGCGAAGCGCAACGTCGACGTACGCTTTCTCGACTACGGCAAGATCGAGAAGATCGGCGGCGACAAGGTCAAGCAAGTCGTCACGATCAAAAAGGGCGTGTCGGGCGATCTCGCGAAGAAGATCGTCAAGCTCGTGAAAGACAGCAAGATCAAGGTGCAAGCCAGCATTCAGGGCGACGCCGTGCGCGTGACGGGCGCCAAGCGGGACGATCTGCAAAGCGTCATCGCGATGCTGCGCAAAGACGTGACCGATACGCCGCTCGACTTCAACAACTTCCGCGATTGAGTCCCTGCGGGCGGGGCCTCGGCCAGCACGCATTGCCGGCAGGACCGCCCCGCCTCATCGCAGACCTGACTCCGGTTTGAAACCCCGCCCTTCAGAGCAGTGAGCCGGGACCCCGGCCTGAACGCCGGTTGTAGACAGTTGCTGAGCGGCGCTCGAGCTAGCGCTCCCCCCATTAGGTGGATGGAGGCGTGGGTGCCTGTTTTCCTTCCCTTTCTCAGTGCTTGCGCGCGTGCGTACTGCTCGTGCCCGATTTCGCACCGGCTTGCGCGCCGCCCTTCTTCTGGCCGATGCGGCTTTCCGTGCCGGCGATCAGTTTCGCGATGTTGGCGCGATGCCGCCAAACGAGCAGCGCGCTCATCGCGAACACCGCCCACGCAATCGGATTGGGGCCGAATAGGAAGATATCGAACAGCGGCGCGAACAAGGCCGCCACGAGCGCGGCAAACGACGAGTAGCGGAAAAAGAAGGCAATGATGAGCCAGGTCAGCGCAGTCGCGAGGCCGAGCACGGGATGGATCGCGAGCAGCACGCCGGCAGCCGTCGCCACCCCCTTGCCGCCTTTGAACTTGAAGAAGACCGGGTAGAGATGCCCGAGGAAGACGGCGATCGCGGCCAACGCGACGGCCGTATCGTCGAGGCCGAAGCGCGGCCCGAAGCGCGCGACGAGCCAGACCGCCAGCCAGCCTTTGAACGCATCGCCCAGCAGCGTGAGGATGGCGGCGGTCTTGTTGCCGCTGCGCAGCACGTTCGTCGCGCCGGGGTTCTTCGATCCATATGACCGAGGATCGGCCAGCCCCATGGCGGCACTGACGATCACGGCGAACGAGATCGATCCGATCAGATAGGCGGCAACGGTGGCGATCAGCAATGACATGGGCGGGACTCTTTCTATTTCGACTTGGCGGACATCGCGCAGGACGTGCGCGGGCGGCTCATTCTACAGAACGGTGCGGCTCATTCGCTGCTCGCGCATTGCACGGGGCGTGCGCCGAGCAGCGACGTCAGCACGGCAGGGGCGAGACTGACGAGGTACCCCCGGCGCCCGCCGTTCAGATAAATGCAATCGAGTTCGAGGATGCTCGATTCGACGTAGAGGGGCATCGTCTTTTTCGTGCCGAACGGCGATGTGCCGCCGACGAGATAGCCGGAGTGGCGATTGGCGACCTCGGGCTTGCACGGCTCGACGCGCTTGGCGCCGATCTGACGGGCCAGGTTCTTCGTCGAAACGGTGCGATCGCCGTGCATGAGCACGATCAGCGGCTTTCCGTTTTCGTCTTCCATCACGAGCGTCTTCACGACATGATGCTCGTTCACGCCGAGCTGGCGCGCCGATTCGGCCGTGCCGCCATGCTCGACGTACTCGTAGGGGTGCTCGCCGAAGCGTACTTCGTGCCGGCGCAAGAACTGCGTGGCCTGGGTCTCCGAAACATGTTTGGTTTTGCTCATCGGCGCATTGTAAGGTAAGCGCAACCGCCCCGCGCTCTTTCACGCTGCCTCGCGCGCGAGCCGCCCCCTGCCTCGTGCGTGTGTCCTCACCCGCGCGGATGATGGGCCGCATGCAGCGTCTTCAGGCGCTCCCGGGCAACGTGCGTGTAGATTTGCGTGGTGGAGATGTCGGCGTGACCGAGCAAGAGTTGCACGACGCGCAAATCGGCACCGTGATTGATGAGGTGGGTCGCGAACGCATGCCGCAGCGTGTGCGGCGACAACGGCGTTTTCACGTCGGCCGCGCGCGCATGGCGTTTGATGATGTTCCAGAATTGCTGGCGCGTCATGCCCTCGCCGCGCGCCGTGACGAACAGCGCATCGGCCGCCCGTGCGCCGATCAACCCCGGCCGTGCATCGCGCAAATACCGGCTGATCCAGCCGTGCGCCTCCTCGCCGAACGGCACGAGGCGTTCTTTCGAACCTTTGCCCATCACGCGCACGACACCTTCGTTCAGGCCGACCTCCACCGTCTTTAGGTCCACGAGCTCGCTCACGCGCAGCCCGCTCGCATACATCAGCTCGAGCATCGTCCGGTCGCGCAGGCCGAGCTCGGTAGCGACGTCGGGCGCCGCCAGCAACGCTTCGACCTGCGCCTCGGTCAACGTGGCGGGGAATCGCGGCGCTTGCTTCGCCGACCGGATTCGCATCGTCGGATCGGCGCTCACGCGATGCTCGCGCAACGCCCACCCGTAGTAGCGGCGGAATACGGAAAGGCGACGATTGGCGGACGTCGGCTTGCCGTCGCTGCGCGCGGCAAGGTAGCCGTTGACGTGCCCCTCGTTCGCCGCGTCGATGCCGACGCCATGCGTGCGAGCGAGCCAATCGGCGAACAACCGCAAATCGCGGCCGTAGGCATCGAGCGTATTGCGCGCGAGGCCGTGCTCGAGCCAAAGAGCATCGCCGAACGCGTCGATCGATCGAACGTTGGCAGCCTGCAGCGCAAGGAACGCAGGATCGGCCGGCGCGTCATCGCGCGCGCCCGCTGCCGGGGAGGCATCCGCCGTATCGATCGCGGCGAAATCGTTTGTCTCGCTCATAGCGCGAGCGCCAACTGGCTGCTTTCGTGCGCGAGCAGCCAACGCTTGACGCGCGGATAGAAGCCGTCTCCCGCATGATGCGAGAACCCGCCGAGGCCGTTCGCCGCGACGACGCGATGACAAGGAATCACGAGCGGAAACGGATTGTCGCCGCACGCCTGCCCGACCGCGCGGGCCACGCCGCCCACCTGCGCCGCGAGCTTGCCGTAGGTCATTACACTGCCGAGCGGGATTTCGCACATGGCCTGCCAGACTCGGCGCTGAAACGGCGTGCCGGCATCGGCGAGCGGCAAGTCGAACGGCGCGGCCGCATCGGCCAGATAACGCTCGATCTGCCGCGCGGCGCGTTCGGCGATCGCTGACTCGGGCGCGCGCACCGGCACCGCATCCTCGAGATAGCAAATTGCACGGACGACACCGGCGGCGGCATCGACCTCGATCCCCACTTTGCCGAACGGCGCACTGACCACGGCGTCGTACATCGATCATCCTCTCCGAAAAGTGACTAGGCGCTGCCCCGCTAGCTTACGCCGCTTGCAACGCCCATTGCACGTGCTCGCGCACGAGCGCCGACGGATCGTCGGCACGCGCGCGCAAGGCGGCGACGATGCGATCGCGCGCCTGCGCATCGAGCGCGGCAGGCGAGTGCGCACCGCGCCCTCGCACGGCGCCTCGTTCAGCGGACGGCGTGCTCGGGGCATGCGGTGGATTCCGTTGATTCCGTGGATTCAGCGCGTTCGGCTCGGCACGCCCCGCACGCAAGGCATTGCCCATCGCCACGGCCAGATTGCGCAGCCATCGCTCGTAGCCGATGCGCCGGATCGCACTGCCCTGCATGCGCGCATCGAACGTTTCGGCGCTCCAAGCGAACAGCTCGACGAGCGTTGCGCGATCGAGCCCGTGCCGCACGTCGAAGTCGTCGACGGGCGCTGCCTGGGCGAACTTGTTCCACGGGCAGACGAGTTGGCAGTCGTCACAGCCGTAGACGCGATTGCCGATCAACGGCCGCAGCGCCTCGGGAATGCTGCCCGCAAGCTCGATCGTCAAATAGGAAATGCAGCGACGCGCATCGACGCGGTACGGCCCGACGATCGCGCCGGTCGGACACGCATCGATGCAGCGCGTGCACTGCCCGCAATGAGCGCCGGCGTCGCGCGACGCGCGCTCGGGTTCCGTTTGGGCGTCGGGGGGCAACGGAATGTCGACGTAGATCTCGCCGAGAAAAAACAGCGAGCCCGCATCGCGTTCGAGCAGCAGCGTATGCTTGCCGCGCCAGCCGATACCGGCCTTTTGTGCAAGCGCGACCTCGAGCACCGGCGCCGAATCGGTGAAGACGCGGTACCCGTATGTGCCGATCTCGCGCTCGATCCGCTCGGCCAGCCGCTGCAGCCGCGCCCGCATGACCTTGTGATAGTCGCGCCCGCGCGCATAGATCGAGATCACGGCCGCCTGCGGATCGGCAAGACGTGCCAGCTCGCGCGCACGCCAGGTGTCGCCTGCGCCGGGGGCCGGGTCTGACGATGCGCTTTCATCGAGGTTTCGAATCGGCGTCGCCGCGGGTAGATAGGCCATGCGAGCCGTAATGACGCGTCGCGTACCGGCCACAAGCTCGGCGGGCCGCGCACGTTTGACGCCATGTTTGGCCATATAATCCATTTCGCCGTGGCAGCCCGCCTCGAGCCATGCGGCGAGCGCCGCTTCGGCATCGGAGAGGTCGGTGTCACTGATGCCGACGGCGGCAAAGCCCAACTCGCGGCCCCACGCTTTGATCTGGCGCGCGAGTGCCGCGAGCGCGGCATCGGGCAGGCGCGCGGCAGTATCGTCGGCACGATCGGCTTCACGTTGCGCGTGCGTGCCGAGCGCAGCCAGTTCCGGACTTCGTTTCATCCCGCTATTTTACGAGAATGCCTGCCGTGCCCGCTTCGCCGTCTTTCCCGCTTGCGAAAGCGCAGCTCGAACGCAGCTTTGCGCTCGACGATCTCGCGGCCACCGACGCGTTCGGCGCGCGCTTGGCGCATGCGATCGACGAGGTGCGTGCGGCGCCCGGATTCAGTGGCCTGCACGTGCAGCTTCTCGGCGACTTGGGTGCCGGCAAGACGACGCTCGTGCGGTCCACGCTAGCCGGTCTCGGCCATACCGGCCGCGTGCGCAGCCCGACCTACACGCTCGTCGAACCGTATTCGCTCGCGCGCGAAGCGGGGGAACTCGAGCTCTACCATTTCGATCTTTATCGCTTCGCCGATCCGGCGGAGTGGCTCGACGCCGGCTTTCGGGAATATTTCGACAGGGGTGCGATCTGCCTCGTCGAATGGCCGCAAAAAGCCGGTGCGCTGCTCGGCACGCCCGACCTCGTGCTCGCCCTGGAGCCCCAGGGCGACGACCGGCGCCTGCTCGATGCCCGCGCGTACAGCGAATCAGGAAAAGCATGTCTCGAAAGATGTTGATCAAACCGTTCAAGTCGATCGAATCGGCCGCGACGGCGACGCATAATTGGCGCCGCCGCCAAGTGCTCAGGGCAGGCGCCTCGTCGATCATTCTCGGCCTCGCCGCTTCACTCGCGCTGCCGCGCCTCGCGCATGCGAGCTCCGTGCTCGGCGTGCGCGTGTGGCCGGCGCGCGACTACACACGCGTCACGATCGAATCGGACCAGCCGCTCGCGACGACACAGCAACTGCTGCAGGGCCCCGATCGCCTCGTCGTCGACCTGAACGGTCTCGATCTCGATCAGGCGCTGCGCGATCTCGTCTCGAAGATCACGCCGAACGATCCGCAGATCAAGGCCGTGCGCGTCGGGCAATTCCAGCCGCACGTCGTGCGCCTCGTGTTCGACCTGAAAGCTTCGGTCAAGCCACAGGTGTTTTCGTTGCCGCCGGTCGGCAGCTATCGCTACCGGCTCGTCCTCGATCTGTATCCGACCGTCGCCCCCGATCCGCTGATGGAGTTGCTGGCGGAGACCGAGCGCAAGGAAAAGCGCTTGGACGAGAACGCCGGCCGCGAGGACTCGCTGCAAAACGCACCGGCGCCGCTTGCCGGGCCGAACGCGGCGCCGACGGCTCCACCTTCGCAGCCCGACAACAGCGACGCGTTCTTCGAGCGCTACGCGCAGAACACGCCGCCGGGGGCGCCGGGCACTTCCAGCGCCCCGGCGGCGCCCGGTGAGAGCCGCTCGCACAAGGCACCGAAGCCTTCGGCCGCACCGCCGGCGCTCGCTCAGCGCAAGAGCCCGCCATCCGAGCCGAGCGCCGGCGCGGCCGACGACGGCCTGTCCCGTCGCGGCGACGGCGAAGCCTACGCGTTCACGACGCCGAAGTCCGGCAAGACGGTGCGCCTCCTGACGGTCGCGATCGATCCGGGCCACGGTGGGGAAGATCCCGGCGCAATCGGCAGTTCCGGCACCTACGAGAAGCACGTCGCGCTCGACATCGCCAAGAAATTGCGCGCGCTGATCGACGCGCAACCGAACATGCGATCGATGATGACGCGCGACGCCGACTTCTTCGTGCCGCTGAACGTGCGCGTGCAAAAGGCACGGCGCGTCGGCGCCGATCTGTTCGTATCGATCCACGCCGATGCGTTCACGACGCCCGAGGCGCGCGGCTCGTCCGTCTTCGCCCTGTCCGAGCACGGTGCGACGAGCGCCGCGGCGCGTTGGATGGCCAACAAGGAGAATTCGTCGGACCTGATCGGCGGCATCAACGTAAAAACGCAGGACGAGTCGGTCAACCGCGCGCTATTCGACATGTCGACGACGGCGCAGATCCGCGACTCCCTGCGCTACGGCTCGTTCGTGCTGAAAGAGGTCGGCGAGATCAACAAGCTGCACAAGGGATCGGTCGAGCAAGCCGGGTTCGCCGTGCTCAAAGCGCCCGATATTCCGTCGATCCTCGTGGAAACGGCGTTCATCAGCAACCCCGATGAAGAGAGGAAGCTGAACGACGACGGCTACCGTGCCGAAATGGCCAGCGCCATCCTCAAAGGCATCAAGCGGTATTTCGCGGCGAACCCGCCGTTGGCGAAAAATCGGATGGCGTGAGACGGACGCGCATCGGTGTCCCGATCGATCCGGGGCAGTACAATGATCAGCCCCGATCCCACAGGGAGTGCGCCGTGCCGCCATCCGTCAAAGCCATCCTCAAGCCGACGCTGCGCGACATCGGCAGCCTCGAGGTCCGCCGCGTTCTGCCCGCGCTCGCGGCTCGCCTCGTCGGCCCGTTCATCTTCTTCGACCACATGGGCCCCGCGAACTATGCGCCGGGGAGAGGGGTGGACGTCCGGCCGCACCCGCATATCGGGCTCGCCACCGTCACCTATCTGTTCGAGGGCGCGATGCTTCATCGCGACAGCCTCGGCTCCGTGCAAAGGATCACGCCCGGCGACGTCAATTGGATGACGGCCGGCCGCGGAATCGTCCACTCGGAGCGCACGCCCGACGACGAACGGCGCCGCGGCCAGACGCTGCACGGCATTCAGACGTGGGTTGCACTGCCGCTCGCGCATGAAGCGGACGAGCCGTCGTTCGAGCATCATGCGGCCGCCAGCCTCCCGCAGTTCGAGCGCAACGGCGTCGCACTCACCGTCATCGCCGGCAGCGCCTTCGGCGCTCGAGCGCCCACGCGCACCTTTTCGCCGACGCTCTACGTCGCAGCCCGCTTCGACCCGGACGGCGCGCTCGCGCTCACGCCCGAGCACGAAGAGCGCGGCGTTTATCTCGTCGACGGCGATCTCGCGATCGACGGCGAGCCGCTCGACGTCCATCATATGGCCGTGCTCGTACCGGGCGAAACGGCGACGCTCGCGAGCCGCGCCGGCGCGACGGTCATGCTGCTCGGCGGGGCAAGGCTCGACGGCGAGCGCTTCATCGAATGGAATTTCGTGGCGAGCTCGCGCGAGAAAATCGCGGAAGCCAAGGCCGCCTGGAGTGCCCAAACTATGGGATACGTACCCGGCGAGACCGAATGGATCCCGCTGCCCGAGCGCCCGGCGCATGCGCCGAAAGGTTGAAATGGCGCATGCCGCACCCATCTGCGGGATCGGTAGGATCGGTAACCCATGAGGATGCGATGAACACCACTTTGGCCACTTTCGAGAAAGACGTGATCGAGGCTTCCAAGCATGCGCCCGTCGTGGTCGATTTCTGGGCGCCGTGGTGCGGCCCCTGCAAATCGCTCGGCCCGCTGCTCGAAAGGCTCGAACACGAATACGCCGGCCGCTGGCGGCTCGTCAAAGTCAACGTCGACGAAAATCAGCAGCTTGCCGCGCATTTTCAGGTACGCAGCATTCCGCATGTCGTCGCGTTCGTGGACGGCCGGCCGGTCGAACAGTTCACGGGCGTGCTGCCGGAGAGCCAGTTGCGCGTTTTCATCGAGCGGCTCGTGCCGAACCCGGCACAGGCCGAGCATCGCGCCGCGCTGCTCGCGCGCGACGAGGGCCAGCGCGACGTGGCGCGCGACCACCTGCAAGCGGCGCTCGCGCTCGACCCCGGCTACGACGAGGCTCGGCTCGATTTGATCGAGCTCCTGCTCGACGACGATCTAGTCGACGACGCGCGCCGCGAGGCCACGCTGCTCTCGCCGAAAACCACGCAAGGCATCGACGTGCGCTACAACGCACTGAAAACGCGGCTCGATGCGCTCGACGCAGCCACGGATCTGCCGCCGACTGACGCTCTCGAGGCCGCCGTGGCGAGCGATCCCGGCAATCTCGAGGCGCGCTTCGACCTGGCCAACGCGCTGATCGCGCGGCGGGCCTACGAGCCGGCGCTCGAGCATTTGCTCGAAATCGTCAAGCGCGATCGGAGCTTCCGCGACGACGTCGGCCGCAAGACGATGCTCTCCGTCTTCGATTTGGCGGCACATCAGCCCGAACTCGTTTCGGAATGGCGCCGCAGGCTCAGCGCGACCTTGCACTGACACACCGCGCCGGCAAAGGCCGGTGGCGGGCGGCTTGCGCGACCGACGCGCCGCGCAAGCGGGCGACCGAGCCGCCGCTCAGCTCGCCGCCTTCGCCAGCGCGCGCAGCACGTGCGCGGCAGCGGCAAAACCGAAGCTCGCCGTCACGCATACGCTCGAGCCGAAGCCGGCGCAGTTGAGCCCGACGGGGCCGGCATGTCCGGGCGACGTATCCAAGTGCTGGGCGACGTCGTCCATGTCGCAGACGGCCGCCTCCGGATAGATGAGCGGCTCGTCGGAATAGACGGCGCTCACCTTGAATTTCGCCTTGGGTCCGCGCGGGAACCCGTGCTGCTTGCGCAACTGCGCGCGCACCTTCGAGAGCAGCGGATCTTGGATCGTCAGCGCTAGATCGTCGATGCGGATGCGCGTCGGATCGAGTTGCCCCCCGGCGCCGCCGACCGTGACGAGCGGCTGCCCCTGGTTCACGCACCAAGCGATCAGCGCCGTTTTCGTGCGCACGCTGTCGATCGCGTCCACGACATAATCGAAGCGGCCGCCGAGCAGCGCGTCGAAATTGCCCGGTTCGACGAAATCCTCGATGCGGCGCACGTCGCAGGCGCGATCGATCAGCGCGATGCGTTCGGCCATGGCGTCAACCTTGGGCTTGCCGTAGTTGCCGTCGAGCGCATGGATCTGCCGGTTGGTGTTGCTTTCGGCCACGTTGTCGAGGTCGATCAAGGTCAGCGCGCCGACGGCGCTGCGCGCGAGCGCCTCGGCCACCCACGAGCCCACGCCCCCGATCCCGATGACGGCCACGTGGGCCCGCTCGAACGCGGCAAGCGCATGCGGGCCGTACAGCCTGGCGATGCCGCCGAACCGGCGTGTGCGGTCCGCTTGAGCGAGGTCATCTATGCCGCTGCGCGCGGGAGTAAGATCGGAATGGATCGCGGTGGCGCTAGGGCTTGACATGATGCGTACGAATCGGGCGAGCAAGGCCTGTATTGTGCCTCATCGAGGCCGCACGGGCCGCAATGCTCGAGCCCGCTCGCCGGCTGCAATACGGCCTGCGCGACACCCGGCACGTTTTTCGCGAGTTGGCTATACTGACCCCGACTGTGTAGCGGTCGCATAAGAACATGACTACTCTCGCCGATCTCCGTAAAGACTACGCACGCGGCTCGCTCGATGAAACGAGCGTCGACGCCGACCCGTTCCGCCAATTCGAAGCCTGGTTCAAGCAGGCCCAAGACGCGCGGCTGCCCGAACCGAATACGATGACGTTGGCCACCGTCGATGCGCGCGGCTATCCGTCTGCGCGAATCGTGCTGATCAAGGGGGTCGACGAACGCGGCTTCGTCTTTTTCACGAACTATGAAAGCCGCAAGGGACGAGACCTAGCGGCCAATCCGCATGCGAGCCTGCTCTTTTATTGGATCGAGCTCGAGCGCCAAGTGCGCATCGAAGGCACCGTGGTGAAGACGAGCGCCGAGGAAAGCGACGCCTATTTCAACTCGCGCCCGCTCGGCTCGCGGATCGGTGCTTGGGCATCCGATCAAAGTAGGCCAATCGAAAGCCGCGCGCTGCTCGAGGCCCGCGAGAAGTCGTTCGCCGAGCGTTTCGGTGATGAGCCGCCGCGGCCGCCGCATTGGGGCGGCTACCGCCTCATGCCCGAAACGATCGAATTCTGGCAAGGACGCCCCTCGCGGCTGCACGACCGGATTCTGTATACACGTCAGAGCGCCGGCAACTGGCGCCTCTCGCGGCTATCGCCGTGACGGCAAGCTGACGCGCTGCGCCGGCCCGATGAATGCGCCGCCCGTGCAGCGCCCTGCGGTGCCGTCCGGGCAGGAACTCGCCGTACGCGGCTCACGTGGGCCGCGCACGGCCGCTTTGCTCTGCTTTGCATTTTCAACGTACACGGAGAAAACGCATGTTCTGGGAGAAAAAGCTGGCGCAGTGGGTGGACGACGTGCGCAACAAGACGAACCTGCCGGCACGCCTCGTCTTATGGAATGGACAGCAGCTCGATTTCGGCAGCTTCGCGGCGCCGCAGGTCACGCTCAAGGTCAACTCGGCCTCGGCCCTGCCGCTGCTGCTCGAGCCGAGCCTCGACAACCTCGGCGAAGCCTACGTCAAGGGCAAGATCGACATCGAAGGCAAGCTCTCCGACATCATCACGATCGGCTACTCGCTGGCCCGCAACACCGTGACGAGCGCCGGCAGGCTTGCCCGCGTGCGGCGCTACTTCAATCACACGAAGACGTCCGACAAAAAGGCGATCCAATATCACTACGACGTTTCGAACGAGTTCTACAAGCTGTGGCTCGACGAAAACATGGTCTATTCATGCGCCTACTTCGAAAACGGCGATGAAGACATCGGCACGGCGCAGCTCAAGAAGATCGATCACATCCTGAGAAAGATTCAGCTGCAGCCCGGCCAGCGCCTGCTCGACATCGGCTGCGGCTGGGGTGCCCTCGTCCTGCGAGCGGCGAGCAAGTTCGGCGCGCACTGCGTCGGCGTCACACTGTCCCAGAACCAGTTCGACCTCGCCACCGAACGCGTCAAGGCAGCCGGCTTGGCCGACAAGATCGAAATCCGCTTGCAAGACTATCGCGAGATCGACGGACAATTCGATCGCATCACGAGCGTCGGCATGTTCGAGCACGTCGGGCGCAAGAACTTGCCCTTGTACTTCGGCAAGATCCGCGAGTTGCTCGCCGAAGACGGCATCGCCATGAATCACGGGATCACGTCGACCGACTACGATAGCGGCGAAACGGCGCTCGGCGGCGGCGAGTTCATCGATCGGTACGTGTTTCCCGACGGCGAGTTGCCCCACATCAGCCTCGCGCTCGAATCGATGCAGCGCGGCGGGCTCGAACCCGTCGATATCGAAAGCCTGCGCCGTCATTACGCGCACACGCTCGAAATCTGGACGGAGAACTTCGAAGCGCATGCCGACAAGCTGAAAACGCTCGTCGACGACGAGAAATTCCGCATCTGGCGCGTCTACCTGGCGGGATGCGCCTATGCGTTCGAGCACGACGACGTGTCGCTGTTCCAGATCGTATGCCGCCGGGCAGGACGGAGCGCACAGACGTTGCCTTGGTCGCGCCGCTACATGTACGATCGGCCGCTCTAGCGCGCAGCGCCCACTCGTTCCTAGGCCAAAAAATCAGCCTAGGCGCACCGTATTCGATGGCATCGAGCAAAGACAGCAACGACGATTCGCAATTCGATCTGTTCGGGGGCATGGACGCCGGCTCGCCGCAGCCGGCGCCCACGTCGCCCACCGCATCGAACGAAACCGGCTCCGAGACGGCCGGCGCGGCCCCTCCTGCCAAGCCCGCCCGCCGCGCGCGGGGCGTGCTGCCCGCAGCGCCCTCGCCCGAGGTGCTCGACTGCGCCGAGGCATTGCCGCGCGAGGTGCGGCTCGGCACTTCATCGTGGTCGTTTCCGGGCTGGGAGGGAATCGTCTACGGCGAGGCCTATAGCGATTCGAAGCTCGCTCGCGACGGTCTCGCGGCCTACGGCGCGCATCCGTTGCTGCGCACCGTCAGCATCGACCGGTCGTTCTACGCGCCGCTTTCGGTCGCGGACTACCTCCGATACGCACAGCAAGTTCCTGACGATTTCCGTTTCATCGTCAAGGCGCCGGCCTCGGTGACCGATGCGACGCTGCGGGCCGAACGCGGCGAGCCGATCGCGCAGAACCCTTGCTTTCTCGATGCTGAGCTCGCCGCGAGCGAATTCGTCACGCCGTGCTTGGAGGGACTGGGCGCCAAAGCGGGCTCGCTCGTCTTCCAGTTTCCGCCGCTGCCCGAGCGCATCCTGGCCGACCCGGCCGCATTCGTCGAACGGCTTGCCGCGTTTTTCGACGCGCTGCCGCGGCTTTCCGCCCACGGTAAGGACGAGGGCGGCGAGCCAGGCCCCTGCTACGCATTGGAAATTCGCGACGCTTGCCTCCTGACGCCACGGCTCATCCGCATGTTGCGCGAGCGCGGCGTGCGCTACTGCGTCGGGCTCCATGCGCGCATGCCCGATCCGTTGCGCCAAGCGGCGGCCCTCGCCCTGCTGGACGGCGATGCGCCGTGCGGACCGCTGATCGTGCGTTGGAGCCTGCACGGCGGGTTCAAATACGAGCAAGCGAAAGCGAAATACGAGCCGTTCAATCGGCTCGTCGACGAAGATCCTGCAACGCGCTCGGCGCTAGCGGAATTGGCCGCGCGTTACGCCATTGCGGGACAACCGGTGCTGATCGTGACCAACAACAAAGCCGAGGGCTCCGCCCCGCTCACGTGCGCGGCACTCGCGCGTGAAATCGCCGCGGCCTGCGCCCGGCTGCGGGAAGAGGCGCCGCCCTCGGGCGGCGCCACCGCGGCTGCGGCTTGACCGCCGCTCCGCGCTCGTCGAGGCTCGAAGCGCGCAACGCACCGGCTGCCGCCTCGCGGCTGCGCCTAGGCTCCCGGGCGCATCCAGCTCGCGAACTTGGCGCGGAATTTCGCGACTTTCGGCGCGACGACGAACGCGCAATAGCCTTGCTCGGGATGCTGGGCGAAATACCGCTGGTGATAAGCCTCGGCCGGCCAATAGTTACCGTTGAGCGGCTCGATCTTCGTGACGATCGGTGCATCGAATACGCCGTCACGCTCGAGCTCGCGAATCGATTCGAGCGCAATCTCGCGCTGCCGGTCGCCGTGCGTGAAGATGACCGACCGATACTGCTCGCCGACGTCGTTGCCCTGCCGATTGAGCTGGGTCGGGTCGTGAATCGAGAAAAAGATCTTCAGCACCTCGTGATAGCTGATTCGGGCCGGATCGAATTCGACTTTCACGACCTCGGCATGACCGGTGCCGCCGTCGCAGACCTGCTCGTAAGTCGGCCGCTCGAGCTTGCCGCCCGCGTAGCCTGATTCGACGCCGACCACGCCCTCGACGTCGAGATAGACGGCCTCGAGGCACCAGAAGCATCCGCCGCCCAGCGTGGCCGTTTCGGTTGTCTGACTCATTGCTTTCTCTCTCCTCGTTCTTGCGCGTGGATCCGGCGGCGCCTTCCCGCGCGCATTGCGCTCCAAAAAACAAGCTTAGTGCGTTTCGGGACAAGATGTGAGCCGACGTATTTCCCGCCGGCCAGCCGGCCGTTAAGATCGGCCCGGCACGGCAACCTCGGCCGATTCCATTAGAATCTCCACTACTCGATCACTTACGCCACCGTTTCGATTTTGGATTCATTCTTTTTGCCCGCCGGCCGGCATAGGCCGTGCGCGGCCGTGGCGCTCGGCGCCGGAGCCGCGGCATGACGAAGCGCGCAAGCCCCCCGAACTTCGACGCCGCCGCTTTTCGCCGTGCCCTCGGTCAATTCGCCACGGGCGTAACCGTCATCACGACGCGTGCCGCCTCTGGACAATTGATCGGCATCACCGCAAGCTCGTTCAACTCGGTATCGCTCGACCCGCCGCTCGTGCTGTGGTCGCTGGCGACGAAATCGGCGTCGATGCCCGTCTTTCAGACGAACAGCCACTACGTCGTGAACGTGCTCGCCGCTTCGCAGCTCGACCTGTGCCGGCGTTTCGCGACGGTCAAGGGCGATCGTTTCGCGGGCGTCTCGCATGCGGCGGGCGATACGGGCATGCCGGTGCTCGAGGGAGCGCTCGCGTGGTTCGAGTGCCACAACCGCAGCCGCTACCAAGAGGGCGATCACGTAATTTTCGTCGGCGAGGTGGAACGGTGCGGCGTACGCCCGGATGCCGAAGAGATCGCGCCGCTCATTTTTCATGGCGGCGCATTTCACGGGGTTAAGCCGCTCTGAAGCGCGGCCTGAGCCGAACCTGAGCCGAACCGCAGCCGCGGAGCTCGGCGAACCCGCCCGTGCGGCGGAATCCGCCGTCTGCGCAGGTTCGCTCCCTCAATCGATCAATCGCTCACTCGCTCAGCCCAAGTCGACGGCGGCGCAACTCAGCGCGCCGCCGCCGGCGTCAAGACGACCGGCACACCCGAATCCTCTTTCAGCGTCTCCAAGACGATGTTCGAGCGAATGTCCATCACGCCGGGCGCCTTATAGAGCTTGGTCAGCACGAACTCGGAGTAGTGCTTGAGGTTGTGCGCGAGCACGCGCAGCACGTAATGGCTCTCCCCTGTGACGACGAACGCACCCATCACCTCCGGCCACGATCGGACGGCCTCGGCGAAGCGTTCGTGCCAATTTTCCTGATCATTGCGCATCGAAACCTGGACGAAAGCTTCGAGCTCGAAACCAAGCGCTTCGCGATTCAAGCACGCGCGATAGCGTTCGATGACCCCTTGTTCTTCCAACAGCCTCAGCCGGCGCAAACACGCCGACGGCGACAGCGAGATGCGATCGGCCAGATCGAGGTTGCTGATGCGGCCTTCGTTCTGCAGAACGCTCAGAATACGGCAATCGGTGGCGTCGAGCGTGATCGCGTTCATTTTTGGCCCCCTTTTTAGGTTTATCTCGAATTATGTTCTAGTCTGCTTCTTTTGTGGCGAGAATTTCGCAAGCACTTTGCGTGTGAAGTTGCCTATCATCGTCGCAAGGAGGAACCATGCAGCAGACGATCTGGGACATCTCACCGCCGATCGAGCCCGGGACGCCCGTGTGGCCGGGCGATACGCCTGTCGGAATCGAGCGCGTGTGGCGAATGGAGGCGGGCTCGCCCGTCAATATCGCACGCCTGACGTGCTCGCCGCATACGGGCGCCCATGCCGACGCCCCACTCCACTACGACGCCGAAGGCGCCGCGATCGGGCTCGTGCCGCTCGCGCCGTACCTCGGGCCGTGCCGCGTCGTTCACTGCATCGGCACCGCGCCGCTCGTCTTGCCGGAGCACGTGGCACCGTTTGCCGAAGGGCTGCCGCCGCGGGTGCTGCTGCGCACCTATGAGCGGGCGCCGGTCACGCGCTGGGACGAAGCGTTTTGCGCCGTCGCCCCCCAAACGATCGACTTTCTTGCCGAACGCGGCGTCGTGCTGATCGGCATCGATACGCCTTCGCTCGATCCGCAGGAATCGAAAACGATGGATGCGCACTCCCGCGTGCGCGCGCATCGAATGTCGATCCTCGAAGGCCTCGTGCTCGATGCCGTCGCGCCGGGCGACTATGAGCTGATCGCTCTGCCGCTGAAGTTCACGACGCTCGACGCAAGCCCCGTGCGAGCGGTACTGCGCGGCGGCCCCGGTTCCGTGGCGACCGCGCCGGCCCAGCCGAACCGAGCCTAATCCATTTTTATTGCACCATTCTTTCCAACGATTCCATGAAAACTCGTGCCGATGCGATCGCGCTCGATGGCGACGATCCCCTTGCCCACTTACGCGCCCGGTTCACGTTGACACCGGACGTCATCTACCTCGACGGCAACTCGCTCGGCGTGCCGCCGGTCGCCGCCGCCGCGCGCGCGCAGTCCGTCATCGCCCACGAGTGGACCGAAGGGCTCATCCGTAGTTGGAACTCGGCAGGCTGGTTCGCGCTGCCGCGCCGCCTCGGCGACAAGCTCGCGCCGCTCGTGGGCGCGGCTAGCGACGAGATCGTCGTCACCGATACGATCTCCGTCAATCTGTTCAAGCTGCTTTCAGCGGCGCTGCGGATGGCCCATGAGCGCGACCCGAGCCGCTGCGTGATCGTCTCCGAGCGTGCAAACTTCCCGACCGATCTCTATATCGCGCAAGGGCTCATCGATCAACTCGATCGCGGCTACTCGCTGCGCCTCGTCGACGATCCGGCCGATCTTCCCGAGGCCATCGGCGACGATACGGCATTGGCGATGATCACGCACGTGAACTACCGCACGGGCTACATGCACGACATGGCCTCGCTCACGCAGGTCATCCAGCGCGCGGGAGCGCTAGCGCTATGGGATCTCGCGCACTCGGCCGGCGCCGTCCCGGTCGATCTGAACGGCGTGCATGCCGATTTCGCCGTCGGCTGCACCTACAAGTATTTGAACGGCGGGCCGGGATCGCCGGCGTTCGCGTGGGTCGCCAAACGGCACCAAGACGCGCTCGCCCAGCCGCTGTCGGGCTGGTGGGGACATGCGGCGCCGTTCGAGATGAACCCCGTCTATGCGCCCGGCAACGGCATCGGCCGCTTCCTCTGCGGCACGCAGCCGATCGTCTCGATGTCGCTCGTCGAAGCGGGGCTCGACGTGTTTCTCGAGACCGACATGCAGATGATCCGGCGTAAATCGCTCGCGCTGACCGACGCATTCATCGATCTCGTCGAGGCGCGCTGCGCCGGCCACCCGCTTACGCTCGTCACGCCGCGTGCTCATACGCAGCGCGGATCGCACGTGAGCTTCGAGCATCCGCACGGCTATGAAGTCATGCAAGCGTTGATCGCGCGCGGCGTGATCGGCGATTATCGCGAGCCGCATGTGCTGCGCTTCGGCTTTACGCCGCTCTATACGCGCTTCGTCGATGTCTGGGATGCGGTGGAGACGCTGCGCGACATCCTCGAAACCGAAGCCTGGCGCGCGCCGGAATTCGCGGCACGTCATTCCGTTACCTGAGGAGTCCAAGATGACCACGGGACACATGCGCTTGCCCGATGCACCGGGAACGGCCGAGCCCACGCCGCAGGCCTCTCGAGGCTGCCCGTTCGGACACGGCAGCGAGCCGGCTGGCGAGGCATCGGCCCAAGCGGCACCGCACGTGCCCACGGGCGAGGCGGGCTGGCACGACGCGCAGTTGGATTTTTCAAAATCGATGAGCTACGGCGATTACCTTTCGCTCGATTCGATTCTGCACGCGCAGCATCCGCATTCGCCCGACCACAATGAGATGCTGTTCATCGTCCAGCATCAAACTAGCGAGTTGTGGATGAAGCTGGCGCTTTACGAGTTGCGCGCGGCGCTTGGTTGCGTGCAGCGCGACGAGTTGCCGCCGGCGTTCAAGATGCTCGCGCGCGTCTCGCGCATCCTGGAGCAGCTCGTGCAGGCCTGGAACGTGTTGGCGACGATGACGCCGTCCGAATATACGGCGATGCGGCCGTACCTAGGGGCGTCATCGGGCTTTCAGTCGTATCAGTATCGGCAGATCGAGTTCGTGCTCGGCAACAAGAACGCGCAAATGCTCAAGCCGCATGCGCATCGGCCCGACGTGCTCGCCGAAGTGAAGGCGACACTGGAGGCGCCGTCGTTCTATGACGAAGTCGTGCGGCTACTCGGGCGGCGTGGTTTCGCGATTGCGCCGGAAAGGCTCGAGCGCGACTGGACGCTGCCGACGACCTACGATGCGTCGGTGGAGGCCGCATGGCTCGAGGTGTATCGCAATCCGTCGCAGCATTGGGAACTGTACGAGATGGCCGAGGAGCTCGTCGATCTCGAAGACGCCTTTCGTCAATGGCGATTCAGGCACGTCACGACGGTTGAGCGGATCATCGGCTACAAACAAGGAACGGGCGGAACGAGCGGTGCGCCGTATTTGCGCAAGATGCTCGACGTCGTGCTGTTTCCGGAGCTTTGGCACGTGAGGACGGTGTTGTAGGATCACCGCGCGGCCCAGCGCACCTAACAAACGGTTCGTTGCATCCATCATCCAAGCAAGCGGCGCCTCACCGACATGTGAGGCACCGCTTGCGGCATCACATCGCCAAGCTGCCCGGTTCGGGGCAAACCCACGAAGCCTTGAGGCGCGCGCGAATTTGAGCCAGCGTCGTCGTGACGAGCAACTCTCCGTCGCGGAAGACGGGCTTCAATTCGCCTGCCTCGAATTGCTCCAGCGTCTGTTGCTCGTGAAGGACGTAATCGCTGCCGTCCTTTTCGACGCGCAGCAGCCCCCGCGCCGATTTCTTGGTGCCGTCGTCGGTCGCCGGATCTTTATAGATATCGACTTGCTCCTCACCGACTTCCGCGTAGATCGCCTTCATCGCCCAGCCGAAGGTATCGCGCGAAAGCATGTTGTAGGTGTACGAGCCGATGCCGAATACGACGTTGCTCGAAGCGAAGCCTTTGGCCGCCAAGCGATTCATGATTTCGTAAGCACGCGGCAGCGAAATGGAATCGCCGTAAATCAGGCCGACCTTGTCGTTGAGCATCTTGTATCCTTTCTCCGTCACAGTGCCGCCGTAGATGTCCCACAGGCATTGCACGGAGCCTTTGCGTTCGGCCTCGGTGATCGCGAGATTCGATGCCGCCACCACGTATTTGTCGCCTTCCTTCCGGAACGTACCGTCCGCGTTGCGGGCAAGCTCTCCGTCGTCGTAGCCGGCCAGAATGCGGATGGGATCGCCGGAATCGGGGCGGAACACCACGCGGCTCTGCCCCAATGCGTTCGGCTTGCGGGCCAAAATGTCGTCCTTCAATTCCTTGGCGATGACCGTGATGACGTTCCAGTAATCGAAGGAATCCGACACGAGCGACACCATTCCCGCCGGATAATCGCGCGTGACGAACTCGCGGATCACCTCGCGTTCGGCCAGTCGCCGCAATCCCTTTTCCTCGTACCCCGTCGCGGCCAATTCCTTCCTAAGGCGCGCCACTTCGGCCGCGGCCTCGTCCTCCGACAGCCCTTTGAATGGCGACGCTGTCAGCGCGGCATCGCTCGTCGCTGCGGCCAATCGCTTGAGCGTGAACAAAATGCGCAACGTCATCACACTGTGCTCGGATGCCGGAATCGAGCCGCCGACCAGTTCTTTATCGGCGTCGGCACCGTAGTAGTCTTCGGCGTAGTCGATCGCGGGAATCGTGTCCGTGCCCGTGAAGGAAAGCAAGTGTCCGGTTCCGCAGCGCATGGCGTCGTGCACGCCGCTCATGCCGCGCATGGAAAAGTCATGACCTTGCCAGTCGACGAACGCTTCCGGTGCGCCCGTCAATTTGGCGAAGTACGTCAAAAGCTTGCGGAATTCGAACGCAAGAGTCGCCACTGTGGAAGGCTTCCAGAGTTCCGCGCTGAAAAGCGTTTCGAAATACGTGGAGACCCACGGAAAATCCGCGTGCGTATTGACGAACACGACGGGCGGCACCTTGACGTTGACACGCGAGCCTTCGGGAAGCGAGCGTAGCTCGAGCGGCAGATAGCCCAAATCGTGCAGGGCGGCGAGCCGATCGACGGGGACGGCATCGGGGCCCAACGCCGTATCCATGCGACGCTTGTATTTGCGCAACGCTTCGGCCTTCGGCGCTTGGAAGAACTCGCGCTGGAACACGCCGAGGAAATACTCCTTGATGAAACCTTGCAAGCCGAACCAAACGATCTTGTTGTCATAGAACTGCGGCAAGACGGGCGCGTATTTCGCCGAACGCGGCGTGAAGTTCGCCACGAGTTTCGTCGTTTCACGCGGATACATCGCGGGGTGGCCGGTTTTATAGAAATCCGCGAGATTGAATGGGATGAGTCCGTTCATGCTATTTCTCCTCGGTGCGATGTCGTTGTGGGTTCAAACTTGGATGGCGCGCGCGTCGCTCGTCCAGTTGTTGCGGGTGAAGACGATCTCGTAGCCCTCGAGCAAGGCATCGAGCCCCTTGCTGAAAATACCGTGCGTCACATACAGGTAAAGCGGTTGGCGGGTGCCGCCGCCGCGCTGCTTTTCACGCATAGCCTGAGCGAGTTCGGTGAAGGTCCGGCCGCCATCGCAGATGTCATCCACGACCAGCAGCGCACCATCGGGCAGATCGCCCTGAATCTCGGTGCCCGTAATCGCGCCTGTGCGGGTATCGCGGATTTTGTCGGCGAAAACGACAGGCAACGCGAGCTGCGCGGCGAGCTTCAAGACGCGCTTGCGCGCACCGGCATCGGGTGCGACGAGCGCGACGTTCGCACTCGTCGCGCGAATCCGATCGAGCGCACGACGCAAGGCCGGCAGCGGGTCCTCGATGGTCACGCGATCGAGCAGGGCAGGCGTTACGTCGCTATGCGGATCCTGGATCACGACGCGGCGGTAATGCTGCGCATTGATCAGATCGCCAAACACCCGCACGCTGAGCGCCTCGCCCAAATTCGCGACACGGTCTTGTCGCGCGTACGGGACGTAGGGCAGATGCAAATCGATCGGCGCGCCCGGATAGGCCCGGCGCAGTGCGTCGGTCGTCAGCAGCAGCGTCATCACCGCATCGGCATCGCGAAGATGAGCCTTCAACTCGAACTCGTCGGCGCGAACGCCGGTTTCGATCGTGACATGCAATTCGCCGCCCGGAAACTTCAAGACCTTCATTTCCACGGGATTGCGAGCGGGCCCGGTAGTGTCCGGGGACTGCTTCGTGTTGGCCACCGCGGTGATGCTGATCATCGCCCTCTCCACATAGTTATAAACATCGACTAACTTGGATCGCAGTATAGGCCGACATAGTCGGTGTTTGCAACTATCATTGCTAAAATATTTGCATGGTATCGAAGCAAGGAGGAAACATGATGACCAGGGCATACCCGAAGCCGGATGTCAGCGTCGATGTAGTGTTGCTGACCCTGACGGATAAACGCCTGATGGTCGCGCTGCACCGGCGTGCCAACGAGCCATTTCGCGGCGCATTGGCGCTGCCGGGCGGATACATCCATGCGGACGAGGACGATTCGCTCGAAGACGCGGCACGGCGCACGCTGCGAGGCAAGACAGGGCTCGCGCCGCGCTATGTCGAGCAATTGCGGACGTTCGCCGGCCCGCGGCGAGATCCACGCGGGTGGTCGGTTGCGGTCAGCTACGTCGCACTGGTGCCGTTCGAGGAATTGGAGGGCGTGCCGTCCAACGTCTTCGAGTTCTATTCCGTGGACGATATTCCCAAACTCGCGTTCGATCACTCCGATCAAGTGGGCGCGGCCGTCGAGCGCGTGCGCAACAAGTCGAGCTACTCGACGCTGCCATGCTGGCTGCTGCCCGAGAAATTCACGCTCACTCAATTGCAGCACACCTATGAAGCCGTATTCGGCGAAACCGTCACACGCGCGACCTTTCGTTCGAGGCTCGGCATCAAAGTGGGGGATGTGCAGGCCGGACACGCCGTCGACGAAGCCGGAGTCTTGATCGCGACCGATGAATATCAGGGAGGCAATCAAAGGCCGGCTCGCTTATTTCGCGCCGATAAGCTCGGGCTGTTCAAGCGGGCGAGTTGGTGATCGGGGCTTGCACATTCCGCAGGGGCCCGCATCGGTCCGCATCCGAGGACCGCTCTTCAGCGGTGCTCGGCACCTGGCCGGACACCGCTCGCGTCACATCCGCAGCTCAATCCGCCCCCGGTCTCCGAACGACGTATTTCCTGCCCCTGGACAGGGTGTCCCTGACCCGATTCCAAGCGCCGCCCCCGAATCTTTCCGCGAGTTCCGGAAACTCTTGCAGGAGCGCCAAATTGCCGTTCACGATCTTTCTCACGGCATGTGAATGATCTCGCACGAGCTTCGCCAAGAACGCCTTGTCTTTTTCCGCAAAATACCTCAAGAATTTCGGGTTGTTCTCGAGTAGCTTCTCCACGATTTCCGGTTTCTGCAACAGCTCCAACGGCACGTTTTCCGGGTGCTCTCTCAGGGCGTTCAGCGTTCCGCTTCCGAGTGCACTCCTTTGCTTGGCCTCCAATACCTTTTTGGCTGCTTCCTGCTTCTGCTTTAATACCCCCACTTCTTCCGGTCTTTTTTTGGCGTTCCGATACCACTCAGGTTCGCCGGCCACCTCTGCGCCCACGGGGGGATCGAGTGGATCGGCGGCTAGCGCGTTG
Organism: Trinickia sp.; assembly: GCF_051953955.1. Classification (GTDB taxonomy): domain Bacteria; phylum Pseudomonadota; class Gammaproteobacteria; order Burkholderiales; family Burkholderiaceae; genus Trinickia. The sequence continues at coordinate 47,867 of NZ_JBQCIF010000088.1, forward strand.
GTGTGGCTGAATTGACGCGTCGCATCCGAAGCGTTGTCATACACCCCATAGATGAGCACCGGCTTTTTCTCGGAGGATACGATCGTACGCAACCATTCTTCCTTCGTCCCGACAAACGGCCCAGTAAAACCGTATTCACGGAATTGACCCGCGGTGGGATCGATGACATGCTCAATGCCCTCGACGTTTATCAGCGTCGCGAAATGATTTCCCGTGCTTTCAGCGTTCGTGCCGGCGACCAAGAAGCTCCCCACCGCCCTCGGCTCGTAGCCTGCTCTACGCGCCAACTCCATCGTGCGGCCCAACGCAGCCTCGCAGCGCCCGCGCGGCGTCTTGATAAACGTGACGAGGTTGGGATCGGATTCGATTTTATCGATCAAGTTGGACACCCTCCCCTCCGCCGTTTTAGAAATCGTCGATCGATGCCAACTCAACACAGAGCAGGCGGATCGCCGACCGCGGCCCCCTTTCCATCCGTTGGTCGTAGGGCAAAACATCCGTTCGATTCGCGTCGTCTCCTGGTCGATCGCCCGAGCTTCTGCAATCGTCTCCCTCGCCTCAGCCTCTTCGGCGTTTCGGGCCATTGCGTTCGCTCCGAGCGCTTCCGCCTCTCTGGCGAGCCCCTCTTCCGCGAGCGCGGCGACGCCCTTGAAAGCCTCCGGGCCTCCCGCTGCGGCAAGGTCGATCGCCAGGTCCATGAGCAAGTGCTCATAATCGCCGTCCTCCCAGTCCAGGATTTCCGACACTCCGGGAATCAGTCTTTCGACCATGTCGGTTTTCTTTTCCAGCTCCGTCATTTGAAATTTTTCATGACGCCGATGATGCTGCGCGGTTTGCACGATTTTATGACTCGCATCCCCTACGGCATCATGAAGGTTTCGCTCACCCTTGTGCACCAAGCGAAGATGAGCACGCCCAAATGATCGCGAAACGAAATTACGCCAAAGATCCCTCTCAAAAAGCCATATGATGTTGTGCTTGTTACCGAGCCAAGATAACGCATTGTGCTTCGACGTGCCAAAGAAATGCACGGGCGCTTTTCGATCCGGCACGATGGCGGCCCACATAGATCGATCGCCAGAAATGGGTATTTCCAATAATACGCACTTGCTCGCCTCCAGCCAGAGCACAGGCATGATCAATGGATCTCCCAGCAGCGAGCGGCGTTTGATATTAATCGAATATTCGATTACACCATCCTTCGCATTGAATCCCTGCTCACGAAACGCCTTCAGAATTTCGTCTGACATGGATTGTGAAGCGAAAGATATTTTTTCGGTGACACGCCCCGCAAAACGATCATTCACGTCATCGCCATCCACCTTTCTCACGTAATCCGGAATTCCATTACAATCCCACATTGCATTGATGATGTTCGTGTTCTCAACGACCGCAACTTTATTCGACTTGCGCGAATGGCTGCCCAATGGACTCGGAATCCCATTGTCGCTCACGTACTTATCGAACAACACGGAACCCGTAATAAAATTACAGACCTGCTCGTGAGATTCATCTGGATCGACATCATTTTCGGCTAAAATCTCGCCGGCGAAATCCATTCGATAGGGGAATGCGTCCACGGCCTGTCTGAATAGCGTTCTCGGATCGGTTCGCGAAAACCCGAATTGCCGCTCACGTTCCGCCGCATCACCGCGATGATGGTGATGTCCGCGAGGCGGGTGGTGCTGGTGGTGCGGGGCGAATCTACGCGCCCTATCGTTCGGGAATGGCACGCCGCCAACCGGATACATGCCCGCATCGGGTTGCCGCGGCGCGAGATCCGTATCAACTGCCCCAACGTCGGCATTCGGGGGCCATCGGGCAGCGTCATCATCCGTCCCAAATCCCGGGCGCTGCCACGAATCGTTATCGCGACCGTCGGCGAATGCCGATGGCGCGAAGGCGGCCAGCAGCAGGATTTGCAGCGCGGGACCGCTCCCCGCCAAGCGCAGCAACGAGTAGAACGTCACCCCCATCCACGAGCCGCGCACCATGCTGTCACCGGGGCGCAAGCTCAAGCTAGCCACATTCCGATCGAACGTCATCCAATCCGGGATATCGAGGTCCCGCGGCCGAATCCAATGCGGCGTGTCCGGTTGTGTCCGTGGCCCGGCTGGGCGGCCCAGGCCAGAACGATTGCGGCCGTAGCTCATCGCATTGGCACGGTCGGCTTGACGCGCAACTTTCTTGGTCAATTGAACCAAGTATTGTTGATTGTCGTGCCCATTGCTCCATTTCCCGTTACCCGGGCGGCTTTTTGTTTTCCCCGTCTGCCTATATCTGGACTGCCGCGGGTGGAGTTTACCGCTCATCTTTTCGTATCCATGAGTGGCCTACTGCGGGGGTTCCTGCGTCCGTTCGCCCAGCCCCGTTCCCATTTGAGCCGGATAGCGACCGCCAAAGGATAAGCCGGGGCGCTGGCGCGTGGAGGGGTGTTCATCACCGCACTGTCCACTGCGCGCACACTTTGAGACAACAGCGGACGGGGCCCCTCTCTCGCCTCATCACCCTCAACGGAAAGATATGTTATATCATCGCAGCATCGACTCTCGTGACGACGCCATGTCCTCCGACACCCACGCTTTGAACGCTCGCCTTGCCCGCGCCGACGCCTACGCCGCCGAGCACGGCTTGGCCCTCACGCAGTTGCGCCGCCAGGTCTACGCGCTCGTCGCCGCCGCCGGCAAGCCGATCGGCGCCTATGATTTGCTCGCCGCTCTCGAGCCCGAGCGCGGCCGCGTGCCGCCCACGACCGTCTATCGCGCGCTCGATTTTCTCGTCGAGCACGGATTCGTTCATCGCATCGAATCGCGCAATGCGTTCGTCGCGTGCTGCGAAATCGGCAAGCCGCATCAAAGCCAGTTCCTCATCTGCGAGCGTTGCGGCGACACGCTCGAAATCCCCGGTGAAGAACTCGCCGAACGGCTTTCGTCCACGCCGCCGGCCCATGGCTTCGAAGTTCACAAGCAAGTCGTCGAACTGAGCGGACTGTGCGGCGACTGTCAGCACAAGCGCGGCGAACACACGCACCGGCGATGAGCGCTGCCGCATCGAATCGCTTCCTCGAAATCAATAATCAGGAGAACGAATGAAATCGATCGACCATACGGGTCGCGTGGCAACGCTCAGCCGCCGATTGCTCGCGTGTGCATCGCTGGGGTTGGCCGCGCTCGCGTTCAGCGGTGCCGCGCTCGCGCAAAACGCCCCGATTCCAGTGGTCGCGGCCGAGAATTTCTACGGCGACGTCGTGAAGCAATTGGGCGGCACCCACGTAGCCGTGACGAGCATTCTCAGCAACCCGGATCAGGATCCGCACTTGTTCGAAGCGAGTCCGAAAACCGCGCGCGATCTGCATCGCGCGGCGATCGTGGTCTACAACGGCGCCGACTACGATCCGTGGATGGAGAAGCTGCTCGCCGCGTCGAAGAACGACAAACGCGTCGTGATCGTGGCCGCCGCTCTCGTCGGGAAAAAAGCCGGCGACAACCCGCACCTTTGGTACGACCCACAGACGATGCCTGCGGTGGCAAAGCAAGTCGTCGATGCGCTCGATCGCGTCGATGCGGCGCACAAGGCCGAATACGACGCGAACCTAGCAAAGTTTCTGACATCGCTGCGCCCGATCGGCGAGAAGATCGAGACATTGAAGGCGAAGCATCCCGGCACGGCCGTCACCGCCACCGAGCCTGTCGCCGGCTACCTATGCGATGCCATCGGCCTGACGATGCGCAATGCTCGGTTTCAGTTGTCCGTCATGAACGATACCGAACCGGCGGCGTCGGACATCGCCGCATTCGAGCAAGATTTGCGCGGCAAGCAGGTGCGCGTGCTGATCTACAACGCGCAAGCCGTCAGCAAATTGACGCAGCGAATGCTCGCACTGGCTAAGCAATCGCACGTGCCCACCGTCAGCGTGACCGAAACGGAGCCCGCCGGCAAAACCTATCAACAGTGGATGAGCGCGCAAGTCGATGCGCTCGCGCAAGCGCTCGGAGAGCATTGACATGAAAGACGAGAGCGAGCGCAGCGGGTCCTTGCCGGCCATCACAGGCCTTCACGCGCATTCGCCCCGCCCTGCGCTCGAACTGGACCGCGTATCGCTCGAGTTGGCCGGCCGCACGATTCTCAGCGACGTGAGCCTCACGATCGGCGAAGGCGAATTCATCGGCGTGCTCGGACCGAACGGCGCCGGCAAGACGACCATGATGCGCGCCGTGCTCGGCCTCGTGCCCGTGGCAAGCGGTGCCATTCGCATCGGCGGTCTGCCCGTCGCGCGCGGCAATCCATCGATCGGATACATGCCGCAGACGCGCAGCGCGCTCGCGAGCCGGCGTGTGCTCGGGCGCGACTTCGTCGCGATGGCCGCGGACGGACACCGCTGGGGCCTGCCGATCGCGAACGCCGCCACGCGCGATGACGTCGAGCGCGTCCTCGATCTCGTCGATGCGGGCAAGCTCGCCGCGCGGCCCCTGTCGGAACTCTCGGGCGGCGAGCGCCAGCGCCTGCTGCTCGCGCAGTGCCTGCTTGGCAAGCCGCAACTGCTTCTGCTCGACGAGCCGCTCATCAGCCTCGATCCGCACCACCAACGCAGCGTCGTGGAACTCGTGAGGCGCGTGCAGCGCGAACTGCACATCACCGTGCTGTTCTCGGCGCACGAACTGAACCCACTGCTCAATGCGATCGACCGTGTGCTCTATCTCGGCCGAGGCAGCGCCGCGCTCGGCACCGTCGACGAAGTCATCACGCGGCCCGTGCTGTCGCGGCTGTACGGTTCCCCGATCGACGTCATGCGCGTGAACGGCCGCATTTTCGTGATGTCGGGCGACGTCGAAGTCGAAAAGCACGACCACGAACACGAGAACGACGCCGACGGCGGAGGGCATCACCCGCATACACATGCGCACGACCACGGCAGTCACGGCGATCATGGCCACGGTCACTCACACGGACACACGCACGATGCTTGAATACGACTTCATGGTGAACGCATTCGCGGCGTCCGGCATCGTCGCCGTACTTGCGGGCATCGTCGGCTACTTTCTCGTGATGCGCGGGCAGACGTTTGCCGGCCACGCGCTGTCGCACGTCGGGTTCACCGGCGCGACGGGCGCCGTGCTCCTCGGAATTTCGCCGCTTTGGGGAATGATCGGTTTCACGCTCGCGGCGGGGGTGTCGATGGGCGCGCTCGGCGAGCGGCTCGCCGGCCGCGACGTCGCGATCGGCGTCGTGCTGTCGCTCGCCCTCGGCTGCGGCTTGCTGTTCCTCCACTTCTTCACGGCCTATGCCACGCAAGTCACGGCGCTGCTGTTCGGCAACGTGCTCGGCGTCACGCATGCGACACTGTTCGTGCTGGCCGGCATCGGCGCGGCGAGTCTCATCGCGCTTGGCGCGATCACGCGGCCCCTGCTGTTCGCGACACTGCAGCCAGAGTTGGCCGAGGCCAAGGGCGTTTCGCTGCGGCTCGTCTCCATGCTGTTTCTGGCCATCGCGGCACTGGCGGTCGCAGCTTGCACCCAAATCGTCGGCGTATTGCTCGTGTTCACATTGATGGTCGGTCCCGCCGCCGCGGCGCAGAACCTGTCGACGCGGCTCGCGAGCGGTGTCGCGCTGGCGGCCTTGTTCGCGCTCGCTCAGGCGTGGCTCGGCGTGACGCTGGCGTTCTACACCGATTGGCCGACGAGTTTCTGGATCACTGCCCTTTCCGCCCTCGTCTACGGCGCCAGCTTGTTGCGCCGCCGTTAACCCACGTTTAGCCGCGGCCCGATATACGGGGGTGCGTTCGCGCCCTCACCGCTTCCGCCCCGCCGCCGCAACCACGACTCCGGTGACTTGCCTGCGCCCTGCGTTGCAGCGCGCCTTGACATTCGCGCGCCACGAACCGATCATTCGCTCAGTCGAAGAACAAAAGATCATATCGGATGCGGCGGTGCCTCGGCCGTCGCACTCAACGTTGTTGAGGCGCAAGCCGGCCCTCGGGGCCGATTTCGCGTCCACACAGGAGACGAACACCATGAGCACCGGCTCGAACGTGATCTTGCATTTGGGCGTAGGCTCGTTCCATCGCGCTCACCAAGCCTGGTATCTGCATCGGTTGTCTGCCGCCACGGCCGCTGGCGAGCCGCGTTGGTCCTTGACCGTCGGCAACATTCGCGGCGACATGAACGCGACGCTCGACGCGCTCGCGAAACAGCACGGCGTCTACACGCTCGAAACGGTGACCCCGCAGGGCGAGCGCGCCTATGAGACGATCCGCTCGATCGAACGCGTGCTGCCGTGGTCGCCGACGCTCGAATCGATCGTCGAAGCGGGCTCCGATCCCGCCTGCAAGATCATTTCGTTCACGGTGACCGAAGGCGGCTATTACCTCGATGAGCACGATCGGCTCGATTCGTCGAACCCCGATCTGGCCGCGGACTTGGCCGGGGGGCGCGCGACGATCTACGGCGCGCTGGCCGCGATTCTCGACGCGCGCCGCGCGAGCGGTGCGGGCCCGGTGACACTGCAAAGCTGCGACAACCTGCGCAGCAACGGCGAGCGCTTCGAAGCCGGGATGCGCGCGTTCCTCGCCGCGCGCGGCGAAACGGCGCTCGGCGAATGGTTCGAGGCGAACACCACCTGCCCGAACTCGATGGTCGACCGGATCACGCCGCGCCCGACCGACGACGTCCGCGCACGCGTGCTCGAAGCGACGGGCACCCCCGATGCCTGCCCCGTCATGGGCGAGGCGTTCATTCAATGGGTCATCGAAGACCGTTTCAAGGCAGGCCGGCCGGCATGGGAGCGCGTGGGCGCGGAGCTAGTCGAATCGGTCATGCCGTATGAAGAAGCGAAGATCCGCATTCTGAACGCGAGCCACAGCTGCATCGCATGGGCTGGCACGCTCGTCGGGCACGCCTACATTCATGAAGGCACGCTCGACGCGGACGTGCGCCGCTTCGCCTACGATTACGTCACGCAGGACGTCATCCCGTGCTTGACGCCGAGCCCACTCGACTTGGCCGGATATCGCGACGTCGTCCTCGATCGCTTCAGCAACCCCTACATCCAAGACACGAATCAGCGCGTGGCGGCCGACGGCTTTTCGAAGATCCCGGGCTTCATCGCGCCGACGCTGGCCGAGAGCTTCGCGCGCAACGCTCAGCCGAACGCCACCGCGATTCTGCCCGCGTTGTTCTTTCGCTTCCTCGATCGGTGGAGGGCAGGCCGTCTGCCCTACGTCTACCAGGACGGCTTGCTCGACGAAACCGCCGTGCACGCATGGTTCGATGCACCCGATCCGCTCGCACGGTTTTGCGCATCGCGCGCGCTCTGGGGCGGCATGGCGCAAGATCCGAGGCTCGAACGCGTGATCGAGGCGGCGCTCGAACGCGTCGACGCCTGGCTAGCATCGCGCGACAAAGGGCCTGCGCGCTGACGAACGTTGGCGCGCGCCGCGCCGCGCGGCTAAAGTAGCGCATTCGCGCTTTTCGACTCCGTCACGGATCGCATCGACCAAGGGGCCGTCCGCCATGTACCTCGGCATCGACCTAGGCACGTCCGAAGTAAAGGTTTTACTGCTGTCGCCCGAGGCGCGTGTGCTCGCCACGGCCGGCTCGCCGTTCCATGTCTCGCGCCCGCATCCGCGCTGGGCCGAGCAAGATCCCGCCGATTGGTGGCGCGGCACCTGCGAAGCGATTGCGAAACTGCGCGCTGTCTGTCCCGACGCCTTTGCGCAAGTGCGCGGCATCGGGCTGTCTGGCCAGATGCACGGTGCCGTGCTGCTCGATGCGGCCGACCGCGTGCTGCGCCCCGCGATCCTCTGGAACGATATGCGCAGCGTCGAGGAATGCGACGAGCTCACGCGGCGCGCCCCTGAGTTGCACGAGGTGGCCGGCAACTTGGCGATGCCCGGTTTCACTGCCCCGAAGCTACTGTGGGTCGCGCGGCACGAGCCGGATCTCTTCGCTCGAACGGCCTGCGTCCTGCTCCCGAAGGATTACCTGCGGCTGCGCATGACGGGCGAAAAAGTGTCCGATCCTTCGGACGCCGCGGGCACGCTGTGGCTCGACGTCGCGCGCCGAGACTGGTCCGACGCGCTGCTCGCCGCCTGCGACATGACGCGCGCACAGATGCCTCGGCTGGCCGAAGGCAGCGCGCCGTCGGGCGTGTTGCGCGCCGACGTGGCGCGCGAGTGGGGCTTGAGCGGAGAGGTCGTCGTTGCGGCCGGAGGAGGCGACAACGCGACGAGCGCAATCGGCATCGGCGCGACGGAGCCCGGCGACGGCTTCGTTTCGCTCGGCACGTCGGGCGTGCTGTGCGTCGTAGGCGACCGCTTTTCGCCCAACCCGGCCTCGGCCGTGCATGCGTTCTGCCACGCGATTCCCGATAGATGGCATCAGATGAGCGTCGTGCTTTCGGCGGCGAGCTGTCTACGTTGGGTGTGCAAGCTGACGGGCACCGACGAGCCGACGCTCGTAGGCGAAGCCGCCGCGCTCGCGCCCGACGCGCTCGAGTCGGCCCCGATCTTTCTGCCATATCTTTCGGGCGAGCGCACGCCGCACAACGATCCCTACGCGCAGGGCGTTTTTTTCGGCATGACGCACGCAACCGATCGCGCACTGCTCGGCTATGCCGTCCTCGAAGGCGTCACGCTCGCACTGACCGACGGGCTCGACGCGCTGGCCGCGGCCGGCACGGCGCCGAGAGCGCTCTCGCTGCTCGGCGGCGGCGCGCGCAGCGCATTTTGGGCGCAGTTGCTCGCCGATGCCTTGGCCACGCCGACGCGTCAACATGGCGGCGGCGAGACGGGTGCCGCGCTCGGGGCGGCGCGTCTCGGCTGGCTTGCGGCCGGCGGGGAGCCGCGCACCGTGCTGACCAAGCCTCCCGTCGTCGCGCAATTCACGCCGAACGCGCAGCGACACGAGCAACTGCGCGGGCGCCTGCAGGGGTACCGCGACCTGTATCGGCACGTGCGGCCGCTATTCGAGCCTTCGCGCGCCCGGCTTGCCTGATATGCTGTTTCGCAGCTTCCCCAGTACCGGCCCTTGACACCGTGTCCAAATCCAACGAAAAACTCGACCTGGCCACGCGCGCGGCGTGGCTTTACTACGTCGCGGGCAATACGCAGAACGAAATCGCGGAAAAGCTGCAGGTATCGCGCCCCGTCGCCCAGCGGCTCGTCGCATTCGCCGTGGAGAAAAACCTCGTGCGCGTGCGTATCGAGCACCGGCTCGCCGATTGCCTGACGCTCGCCGAGCAGTTGAAGACGCGCTATGGCTTATCGATGTGCGAAGTCGTGCCTGTCGACGACGACACGCCGGAAGCCGTCGATCGCAAGCTCGCCGTCGCGGGTGCTCAAGTGATGGAGCGCTATCTGAGCGAGGAAAAGCCGATGATCGTTTCGGTGAGCAGCGGCCGAACGCTGAAGGCCGCCGCCGATCAGTTGGGCCAGATCGAGCGGCCGCAGCATCGGCTCGTTTCGATGGTCGGCGCGATCGCGCAGGACGGCTCATCGAACCGATACGACGTTGCGCTCCATATCTCCGAGAAAACGGGCGGCAAGCATTTTCTGCTGCCGGCACCGCTGATCGCCGACAGCGAAGCCGAGCGCGCGCAGTGGGTCAATCACCGGCTCTATCGAATCGTCGAATCGTTGACGGCCGAAGCGGACGTGTCCTTCGTCGGCATCGGCGACATCGGCCCGAAGTGCCCGCTGCACGTCGATGGCTTCATCACGGCCAGCGAGGTCGGCGAATTGACGAAGGGCGGTGCCGTGGCGGAAATGCTGGGCCTGCCGATCGATGCGGACGGTAAACGCGTCGCATCGCCGACGGGCCGGCGCGTGACCAGCGTGCCGCTCGATTCGCCGCCCAAACGCCCGACGATCGGCTTCGCGGGCGGCCAGCGCAAGCACGGCGCCGTGCTGGCCGTTCTGAAGGGCGGCTGGCTCTCTGGGCTCGTGACCGATGAAGCGTGCGCCCGCGCGGCGTTGGGCTGAGCCGAGCTGAGGCGCGCCGGCGCAGTCGTTTCCGCAGTCGTTTCTATGGCCGAATCTCGGCTTCGACGAGCTGCTTCAATAAGGCGAGCGACTCTTGCCACCCCAGGTAGCACGCCTGTACCGGAATCACCTCCGGTATGCCTTCCTGCACGATATTCACTTCGGTGCCGAAAGGCGTCTGCGCGAGCGACACCGTGGTCTGCATTTCTCCAGGCAGATTCGGATCGTCGAATTTGCCCGTGTAGCGGATTCGCTGATGCGGCACCAGTTCGAGATACTCACCGCCGAACGAATGCCCGTCGCCCGTCGTGAAATTCGTGAACGACATCCTGTAGCTGCCGCCCACCTCGGCTTGCAAGTGGTGCACGGTGCCCGTGAAGCCGTTCGGGGGAAGCCATTTCGCTAAAGCCGGGGCGTCGAGAAACGCGCGGTAGATCCGGTCCGGGGTGGAACGCAGAACGCGGTGCAGTCGAACGGTATTCGTGGGCATGATGAGCTCCAAAAGGCGAAGGGACGGCCCCTTCCATCCTACTCGACGAACGGCCAGCGTCGAAATCGACATGACCGTGCCGAATCGTGCGGCGCGGGAGCGCAGGTCTGCCGGTCCCTTTCTTCCGCGTTTCGCATCGGCAAGCGATGCACCGGTCATTTCAGCCCGGCACGCCGTCGATTCAAAACCACGATATATCGATTCTTAAAAATATTTGATCTCGAGCGCGTGAATGCCGCCTCGATCCATCGCTTCGATCCGCAAACGTTTGCGTTCAGGTGTCGCTTGCCTTGCCGGATTTCAGCGACTTCGAAAGCTCAAAAAATGGTTACGCGTTGGCAAACGTATTTAACAATCGACCGCTGCGGACTCTTATACATTTCGGTTGCCCAATGAAGCACCTATACCCCCTGTGCTTCACATATTGAAATAAAAACAGCCAAAGGTAGAGGTCCCTATGCGGAAAGAACTTCGTTTTCAACCGTCACCAGGCCGCAACGCCGATGCGCATCCGATTCCGAACCGGCCCCTGCGCCCGAAGGCGATGACGCTTGCCGTGCTCGGCTACGTCGCACTGCTCCCGGCGCTCGCTCATGCAAACTGCACGACGGTCGGCTCGGCGACCACCTGCGATTCATCGGCGCCGTCACCCTGGACCACGATGATCGGGACCGGGCCGACGACGGCATCGGGATCATCGGTGACGGTCGGCCCCAATGCTCAGATCGTCGTCGGCGACAGCAGCGCCATCGCACTAGGGGATAACGCGACCGTCCTCGTTCAATCCGGCGCGCTCGTGCAAAACGGTGCGGTCGCAACGAATGGCACATACGGCACGGGCGGCAACACGATCGATTTCCGCAACAACAGCACGCTCACCGTGGAACAGGGCGCCACCGTGCTTTCCAACGGCACGCAGGGACAAGCGGAAGCGGTCAATCCTGAAGGCACCGGCAACACGATCGTCAACAACGGCACGATCCGCGGCGTCAATTCCGCGGCAATCTGGTTCCAGAATACGACGGGCTCGAACACGGTCATCAACAATGCCACGGGCATCATTCAAGCGCCTGGCAACGTAATGGGCGCCTCCGGCAGCGGCGCGGTCGTCTTCACGAACTTCGGCCAGGTCATCGGCAACCTCGTCTTCGCGAGCGGCAACGATACGTTGAACCTCGAAACGGGCTCGAGCGTGTCGGGCACGATCAACGGCGGCGGCGGCGCGAATCTGCTGACGCTGGGCGGTGCGGGCTCGGACACGCTGCCGACGAAGATCACGAATTTCCAAACGCTGCAGAAACAAGACACCGGCACTTGGACGATCACGAATTCGATCGGCGCGATGGGCATCACTTCGGCCGAGGTCCAGCAAGGCACGCTCGTGTTGACGGGCAACAACTCGAGCTATACGGGCACGATGCTCGTCGATGCAGCCGGCACGCTGCGGGCCAGCGCGCAAAGCCTCACCAATGCCGTGACCGACAACGGCCTCGTGCAGTTCCAGCAGGACACGGCCGGGACCTACTCGGGCCTGATCAGCGGCACGGGCGCCGTCGAAAAAGACGGTGCGGGCACGCTGACGCTCGCGCCCACGGCCGCCGGCGGCAACACTTATACGGGCGGGACCATTCTGAAAGCGGGTGCGGTGTCGATATCCGCCGACCGTGCGCTCGGCGGCACGTCCGGCAGCCTCACGTTCGACGGTGGCGCCCTGCAACTCGGCAGCAGCTTCGACCTCGCGGCGACGCGCGCCGTTTCGATCACATCGAACGGCGGCACGATCGACACGCAGGGTTTTCAATCGACGATCGCACAGGGCATCACGGGCGCGGGCGCGCTGACGAAGGCCGGTAGCGGCGGGCTCGTGCTCGACGGCACGAACGGCTACACGGGCGGCACGACCGTCGCCGCGGGCACGCTCGTCGTCGGCGACGCCTCGAACGCGGCCGCATCGATCGCGGGTCCGGCAACGGTGTCCACGGGCGCCACACTGGGCGGCTACGGCACCGTGCGCGGCGATGTCACGAATAACGGCACGATTGCCGTGGCCAATGCGTTGTCGTCGACGATCGCGAACGCGCAAGCGCAAGGTGGTTTCACCATCAACGGCCAGTTGACGAATGCGGGCCTCGTGCAAATCGGCGGCAACGGACAAGCCGGCAATACGCTGAACGTGAGCAGCTACGTCGGCAACGGCGGGACCATCGCGCTGAACACGGTGCTCGGGGTAGACAACTCAGCATCGGACAAGCTCGTGATCAATGCCGGCACGGCAACGGGCAGGACGACGCTGAAGGTGACGAACGTGGGCGGCACGGGTGCGCCTACCGTCTCGAACGGCATCGAGGTCGTGCAGGCAACCAACGGTGCAACGAGCGACGCAAGCGCGTTCTCGCTGCCCGGCGGCGTGGTCAAGTCGGGCGCCTACGCGTACTACTTGGCGAAAGGCGGCGTCACCGCGGGCAGTTCGCAGAACTGGTATCTGCGCAACACGGTGCCCATCGCGGCCGACGCCACAGCGACGGCCGCTGTCGGCACCCCGGCATTGCCGGCCGCCGGCAGCGCGCCCATCACGCTGTATCGTCCCGAGGTCGCACTGTACGCGCAGATCCCTCCCGTGATGCGTCAGCTCGATTGGATGCAGCTCGATGAGTTCCATCTGCGCCAGGGCGATCAAATGCTGCTGAGCGAAACGGGCCGCCTACCCGCGGGATGGGGCCGCGTCTGGGGCGCGCATAGCGTGTTGTCCCAAGCCGGCGACGTGACCCCGCAATTCGACGGCACGATGGGCGGCGCGCAGATCGGCCATGACATCTACGCGGATGGCGTGCAGGGCGGCCACCGCAATCACTACGGTTTCTATCTCGGCATGGGCCGTGCAACGGGCGAAGTCAACGGTTCGGTCATGGGCTTGTCAGGCGTCGACGTCGGGCATCTTTCGGTCAACGAATACACCCTCGCCGGCTATTGGACGCATATCGGTCCGACGGGCTGGTACACCGATACCGTCTTGTCGGGCAGCGCACTCAGCGCGGATACGACGTCGGCCGACAACGTCCACGCGAGCACGCACGGCACCGCTGTCACGGCGTCGATCGAAGGCGGCATGCCGATCTCGATCGGGCACGGGCTGACGATGGAGCCGCAAGCTCAGATCGTCTATCAGCATCTGTCGATCAACGACCTGAACGACGGCATCTCCAACGTGCAATTCAACGGGGGCAACACCGTGCTCGCCCGATTCGGCCTGCGCTTCGCCGGCAGCTGGGACGCGCTCGGCGCCGCCTGGCAGCCCTATGTGGCGTTCAACGCGCTGCACGCGTTCGCCAACGTCGACCATCAGACGTATGACGGCGCAACGACGATCGCCACGCCGGTGAACCAGACCATGGGCCGGATCGATGCCGGCGTCGTGACGAAGTTCTCCAAGCACGGCAGCGCTTTCGCTACCGTGAGCTGGGGAACGAATCTCGACGGCGAGCACGTGCGCACGGTGGGCGGAAACGCCGGAGTGCGCTGGTCCTGGTAAACGCTGCGGCGGTGGGCTCGAGCGGCTTCGCGCCCCTCGACCGCCCTCAAGCCGCCGACAGCACTTCCACGATCTTTCGATCGTAGGCCAGTCCCTGCTCGTCGAACAGGTGACAATGCTCGGGGGCGGCGCCGAGCACGAGCGACTCGCCGCGCTCGTGACGCTCGAGCGGCGCGATCCGAGCGATCAACCCGTCCGCCGCCACCGTGGCTTCAGCATACAGATAAGCCGCATCGCCGAGCGATTCGACCGTCGTCGTGCGGGCGACGACGCCTTGCATAGGTGACGTTGCACCCGCCGATGCGTTCGGCTGCGCATGCAGATGCTCGGGCCGAATCCCGACCGTCACGCGCGCGCCGCGCGCCAACGCGCTCGCACCCGAACTGGCCGTCCCGCGCGTCTCGACCGCGACGCGCTGCATCTCGCCCGTGGCATACCGAACGAGCACGCCGTCGCCGCCGACTTGCTCGACCACGCCGTCGAGAAAATTCATCTTCGGCGATCCGATGAAACCGGCGACGAACCGATTCGCCGGCGCATGGTATAGGCGATTGGGACTGCCCACTTGTTCGACGTTGCCCGCCGACATCACGACGATCTTGTCGGCGAGCGTCATGGCTTCGACCTGATCGTGCGTGACGTAGATCATGGTCGTCTTCAACTCGTCGTGAAGCCGCGCGAACTCGAGGCGCATCTTCACGCGCAGCGCGGCGTCGAGATTGGACAGCGGCTCGTCGAACAGGAACACCTTGGGCTTGCGCGTGATGGCCCGCCCGATCGCCACGCGTTGGCGCTGCCCGCCCGAGAGCTGCTTCGGCTTGCGATCGAGCAAATGATCGATGTGCAGAATTTTCGCCGCGTTGCGCACGGCCTCGTCGATTTCGGGCTTCTTCGCTCCGGCAAGCTTCAGGCCGAACGCCATGTTGTCGTACAGCGACATGTGCGGATACAACGCATACGATTGAAACACCATCGCGATGCCGCGCTTGGCCGGCGGCACGTCGTTCACGCGTGCCGCGTCGATCATCAGCTCGCCGCCGCTGATCGATTCGAGCCCCGCGATCATCCGCAGCAACGTCGACTTACCACATCCGCTCGGCCCCACGAAGACGACGAACTCACCGTCCGCGATGTCGAGGTTCACGTTGCGCAATACCTCATGCTCGTCGTACCGTTTCGCGATCCCGCGCAGCGTCAAGCTTGCCATGATGCGTCTCCTTTCCCGTTCGTCGCCGTGCGCGCCGCAGCGGCGTCACCGCTCATCCATTGGTCGACGAGCGCGGGCAAGCGGCCCATGTCGTCGAATACGTGTTGCGCGCCTGCCTGCACGAGCGCATCGGCGTGCGCATGTCCGGCTTGCTCCGCATGCGTGCCGCCCGCGAAGCCGAGCACGAACATTCCCGCCGCGCTCGCCGCCGCCACGCCCGCGACGCTGTCTTCCACGACGATGCACGCCGGGCTCGGCACGCCGAGCGCATCGGCGGCCGCGATGTAGATGTCGGGTGCCGGCTTCGGTCGCGGCACGCGATCGGCACAGAACACATGCGAGCCGAAAAAGCGATCGAGCCCGGTGCGCGCGAGCACGGCGTGAACATACGCCGTGTAGCTGTTGCTCGCACACGCTTTCGTCAGCGCGATCCGCGTCAACGCCGCTTCGACGCCGGCGACGACCGGCGCCTGTTGTGCTGCCGCTTCCACGCTGCGCCGTATGGCGTCCATCTCGATCGGCGCGAGCGATTCGCCGAGCGCCGCGGCGCTGGCCTCGAGCACCCGCTCGATGCGCAGCCCAAGCAGCGGCATCACGATGGGCTCGACGTCGGCATGCGGCCAGCGCGCTTGCAGTTCGCGCACGAGCATCGTCGCGGCGACCGCCTCGCTGTCGATCAGCACGCCGTCGCAATCGCAAATGAGCACGCGGTCGCGTCGCAACGATCCTGCGTCTGCCATCGTCGTTCCCGTCATTTGACGGCTCCGAACGTCAAGCCCCGCACGAGCTGCTTTTGCGATAGCCAGCCGACGAGCAGGATCGGTGCGACCGCGAGCAACGACGCGGCCGACAACTTCGCCCAGAACAAGCCCTCGGGGCTCGAATACGATGCGATGAACACCGTCAGCGGCGCCGCGTTCGAGCTCGAGAGATTGATGCTCCAGAACGCTTCGTTCCAGGATAGGATCACGAGCAGCAGCGCGGTCGACGCGAGCCCCGGTAGCGCCATCGGCATCAATAGATAGACGATCTCCTGCCAGGTCGCGGCGCCGTCGATGCGCCCAGCCTCGAGAATGTCGCGCGGGATCTCGTTGAAGTACGTGAAAGCCATCCAAACGGCGATTGGCAGATTCATCAGCGTGTAGACGATGACGAGGCCCGAGACCGTATCGAGCAGCCCGGCGTTTTTCCAGAGCAGGTAGATCGGCACGAGCACGCCGACGGAAGGCATCATCTTCGTCGACAACATCCACAGCAGCAGGCTTTGCGTGCGGCGCGTCGGGAAGAACGCCATCGTATAGGCGGCGGGCACCGCGAGCAGCAGGCAAAGCGCGGTGACGCCCGCCGAGATCAGGATCGAATTGCGGGCGAACAGGAAGTAATCGCTGCGGGCGAACACTTCGCGGAAGCTGTCGAGCGTCGGCACGAAGATCATCGCCATCGAATAGGCGTCGCGCTCCGTTTTGAACGCCGTGATCGTCATCCAGAAGATCGGGAAGAACAGGGCTAGCGCGATCAGCCATGCAAGCAGCCCGGGCAGTGCGCGCCTGAGGGTATCGAGCGCCGGGAGTGGCGAGCGCATCGCTCGCGCGGCGGGTGCGGTCGGATGGCTCATGCTTCGTACTCCCCTTTCAGATTCTTCGCGAGCATGCGCACGAGGAAGAACGCGACGACGTTCGCGAGCACCACGGCGAGAATGCCGCCGGCCGACGCAAGGCCGACGTCGAATTGCTGCAAGCCCAGCGCATAAATCAAGTACGACAGGATCGTCGTCGCATTGCCCGGCCCGCCCGAGGTCGTCGTGTAGATTTCGGCGAAGATCGAGAGCAGAAAGATCGTCTCCATCATCACGACCACGGAAATCGCGCGCCGCAGATGCGGCAGCGTGATGTAGAAGAACATCGCGAACGGCCCGGCGCCGTCTATGCGCGCCGCTTCCTTTTGCTCCTCGTCGAGCGATTGGATCGCCGTGAACAAAATGAGGAACGCGAACGGCAGCCATTGCCAAGCGACGATGACGACGATCGCCGAGAGCGGATACGTGGCGAACCAATCGATCGGCTGCATGCCGAGCGCGCGCATTACAGCCGCCACGACGCCGTACACGGGGTGCAGCATCATGTTCTTCCAGATCAGCGCGCTCACGGTCGGCATGACGAAGAACGGGCCGATCGCGAGCAGCCGAGCGATCCCTTGTCCGATGAACTTCCGATCGAACAGCACCGCCATCAAGATGCCCCCGACGACGGTGATGACGAGCACCCATCCGATCAATTCGAGCGTGTGCACGATCGACGGCACGAACGAGGGGTCGGTGACGAGGTAAAGATAGTTGTCGAATCCGGCGAAGCCTTTTTCGTCGGGATTGAGCAGGTTGTAGCGCGTGAACGAATACCAGATCGTCATGGCGAGCGGTATCGTCATCCAGAGGACGAGCACGGCCACCGAAGGTGCGGCGAGCCAGCGCGTTCCGCCGGCGCGACGCTCGGGCGTCGGCAAAGCGCCTTGCTCGGCGGCAT
>NZ_JBQCIF010000089.1:0-95456 GCF_051953955.1 Trinickia sp.
CAATTAAGAAACGCGCGGCGATTCAGCCCCAGTTAGTCTACCCGCGTTTTGTTGCCGGTTATTTTCGTTATCTATCCGCGTTTTCGTTTTGCGCCCGGCGCGAAGGGTTGCCCCGCTCGCACCAGGTGCGCACCGTCATCGGCTGAATAGACTTTTGAACACTTGCGCCGAGTTCGGCACCTTCCCGGCGTCGCGGCCTTCGATCGCCGCATCGGGGCCGCCGGAAGACGTATTCCAGTAGGCGGCATACAGCACATCGCCCGAAACGAACCATTCATGCATGTGCTGGACGAATGCTTGGTTGTCTCCGTGGCCGTGCGAACCGTTCGACAACCCCCATTCCGCATACGCTTCGGGCTTGTGGTGCTGCCGCGCGAAGCTGCGGAAGAACGCGAGGCCTTGATGTCCGTTGAGGAGATCATCCCAATCGTGAATGTACTGATCGTAGACATCCATCGAGACGATATCGACGACATCGTCGCCCGGGTAAGCGTTCGTCCAATCGAAACCCTTCGCCCCGGTTCTGGCGACGTTCCACTCGAAGCGCAAATCCTTGCTGACCGAGCGCATGGTTTGCACGACGCGGCGGAAGGCCTTGATGTAAGCGTCAGGCGACTTCACCGCCGACCACGCATACCAAGTGCCGTTCGGCTCCCAGCCGAGCCGCACGATGATGCGATCAGGCGCACCGGTCTTGCCGGCGAGATTCTGGGCGAGTTGCCGGAAGTAGCTGTCGTATTTTCCGGCCGCGACCTCCGAAAGCGTATCGGAGCCGCTGCCCTTCGGAACGAGCGGCACGGAGACGACTTCGTGACGCTGCGGATTCGACGCGAGCCACTGGCGCGTCGCACTCAGAAAATACGGCGATGCAATCGCGTTCCATGAATCGTCGCTGTCGAACGTCACGCGGTATAGCACGGTTTTGCCGAGCCAGTTGCTGAATTCCTCGTACTGCGCGATCTGCGTATCCTTCCCCGCGTGCAATCCTAGCGCGGCTTCACCGTGGGCGGTGGAGCACAAACTCGCCGCGAGCGCGGCGCAAACGGTGAATCGTCCAAGCGTAGAAGCTTTCATGAGCATTCCCTAAGTTGCGTCGTCATGTCGAGCCGAACTGCACACGGATGCCGCTCATCGGATGCCCCGTCATCATTTCCTTGAGGAGCCGCCCCCAATCGTGATCGAATCGATCGGGATGGAAGGGAAATACACCGGCGCCCGGCGTGAACGTCAACTCGCCGAAGTACACCTCGTTATCGGGCGCGTAGAGGTCGACTCGCACATAACCGAGATCCTCCGCCAATGCCATGGCGATTCGCTTGATCTCCTCCCAGTTGGCCGGCGGCGGTACGGACACCTCGTTGGGGCGGTATTCGCCCAGCGCGAGGTCGAGCCGGTTCCACTGCGCATCGAACATCGCGATGCGGGTATCGCCGGAACGATCGGAGACCACGCCCGCGTAGATGATCGGGCCGTCCGGGCTACTCCCGAACATGTTCAGTTTGATGTCCGAGGGCACCCTGCCCGCGCGATCGAGCAGCAATTTTTCGAAATAAATCCGGCGCTCGATCGCATGATAGTGCCGCTCGCGCGTGACGAGATAGTAGTCGGTCGCCAGCCACTTCTCGGCGATGCGATTCAGTTCCTCGAACGACGTGCTCGACTTGTCCCGGACCAACTTGACGAATCCGCATCCGTGATTCGCCTTCATCGCGAACGCGTTGGGCAGCGAATCGAACACTTCGCGCGTGAAGACGGTAGGCGCCGCAAGCAACGGAACCAGATGTTTCTCGCCGATCTTGCTCTTCACGTATTCGCGAACGGCGAGTTTGTCGGCCAACTCCGTCCACTGGGGCTGGGGGTTCAGATTTCGGTGCAAGATCCATTCGTTGAACGTCGTGGGGTTCTTCAGATTGGGGAACCGTCCGACCTTCACTCGATGCCAAATGTACAAGTACAGCTCATCGGGCAGCATGTGCTTCAAGCGGCGCAGCATGCCGTGTGCCGATGCGCGAACGGTGCTTTTCACCCCCACCGAGCGCGATGGGCCTGCGGCGCGTGCAGCCGCAAGCCGCGGTTTTGCGGGACTACTCATCGGATGGGCTCCCATTGGCTTATCGATGGCGAATTGGTTGGGCGAGACCCGCGTGCGCACGAGCCGCTCGACGTGTTGCCGCCAGCGCAAAGCAAATGCGTCGAAGGCGAACACGCGCGCCGCCATGCGCCCGTTGCGCGAGCACCGCAGGCGCAGCGTTTCGTCTTCTGCCAGCTCGATCAAGGCGTTGGCAAGGCCTGCCTTGTCGTCCAGCTCCACGAGCCGTCCGAGGTCTCCCATCGAAAGGAGCTCGCGCGGCCCCGACGGGCAATCGAACGCCACGACGGGTAAGCCGTATGCGGCGGCCTCGCAAAGCGAGAGCGGAAAGCCTTCGTATCGGGATACCGAACACAGGAGCGAGCCGCTTTCGTAAATGTCGCGTTTGTCGCTGCGAAAGCCGGCCAGCGTGACGCAATGCCCGATCCCCTTCGCGTCGATCAGCGCCTGCAGCATGTCGCGCTGCTCGCCTTCCCCGTATATCGCGAGCGACCAGTCGTGCAGCCGGTCGGCCACGTCGGCCCAGACTTCGATCAACGCCGCGAAGTTCTTTTGCGCGGTGAGCCGCCCGACCGCCACCACCACTTTGGGCCGCGCGGCGGGATCGCCGATCGTCTGCGGCAAGTGCACTGCGTTGTAGAGCACCGACGCGTTGGTGACGCCATGCCGGGCGAACAGCGCGCGGTCGCGCTCGGTCAGTACAACCACGTTGTCGAGCTGCTTGTACAGCGTGTCGCGCATCAACAGCTGAATCCACCGAGGGCGCTCTTCCTCGTAGCAAAGATGCTGGACCTCGATGCACACCGGCCGCTTCGACAGCGGCCGCAGCGCAAAGTAACGGAAAAAGTTGTTGCCGATGACGACGTCGGCATCAGGCACCGCACGCATCACATTGCGCATCAGCGTGAGCCGGATGAAGATTTTGTCCAATGCATTGCGCGGACGACTCATCCCGAGGTGCACCACGGCAACGCGGCCGCCGTCTTCGGAACCGCGCGCATTCGCGGACGGCCGATCGCGGGCATGCGAGAACACGCTGACGATCACGACCTCGCCCAGCTCGAGGAGCGCTGCTCCGATATCTCGCGCGACTTGCTCGGCCCCGCCGTTGAAGGTGATGTCGGGCACCGCAACGATAATTTTCATCGTGGCTCGCTAGTTGAAGACGAATCGGTAGACCTTTCGCGCCGGCCCATGCAAGTGTAGGCGCCGCGCCCAAATCGCCAGCCGGCTGTGCAGCGGGCGCGGATAGAATTGCGCGAACGCACGCGTCATGTCCTGCGCTTCGCGAACTTGCGCGGGCATCTCGAAGCGCAGTTGATCGCTCAACGCCCCCTCGTAGTGCGTCGTGGCCGCGCGATGCTCGCCGCTGCCGTCCATTCCCGTGTTCGACACGAGCGAGCGCGCCGGGTACAGCACGAGCGCATCTCCGTAGAGATAGCGGCCGAAGTCGAAGCGCACGGCCCATGACTCCGCCTCGCCCTCGACTTGATTGACGAGCATGTCGAGCATGTCCCGGCCGGCGCGCGTGTACTGGGCGCGGCGGTGGCGGTCGTTCATGAACGACCAGTATTGCGAGCATGCCCAATCCACCGATTGCCAACGATCGCGCCAAGTCCCCCATCCCCACGCGCCGATGCGCGGCACGAAGAAAGCGTCGCCATGCCGCTCTCCCCCGCTCACCGGCGGCGCATACCCGACCACTGAAAAGACGCGCCGATCGCCGCCGTACGCCTGCAAACCCGCTTGCATGTAGGGCAAGAATCCCTTTGCCACTTCGATGTCGTCCTCGACCACGATCACCGACTCGTACCGAGCGAGGACGGCGCTGACCCCTTCGATCACGGAGCGCCCGAGCCCCAGGTTGACCGGCGATGCCTTCACCTGCAGCGAGCGAAAGCCCTTTGCGCGATGCGCGACGTCGCGAACGCGCGCGACCGCGTCCGCATCCGCGCTCTTGCGCGGGCCGTCGCAGAAGATGAAGAGATCCAAACGATCGGCGCCGACGCTCTCGGACAGGGCCGCGAGCGTTTGCGCCAGGTGCTGAGGTCGCTTGTACGCGAATACGACCAGGGCAGTGTTCATCACGTCCATCTTGTTCTCGCTTGTGGAAGTAGCTTCGGATACCCAGTGACCCAGGCCGTGATTGCTGCGATCGCGCCGGCCAGTACGATGCCGAAAACAGGTTGCAGCCAAACGATTTCGAATGCCCGCTCGAGCGCGGCCAACGACAGCGCGATCACGTGGAAGCATGCCGTCGGCAACAGCAGCTTGAAGGTCACGGCGGACGCGCCCATGCGAGCCCGCTTGCCAAGCAGGACGAAGTGCCCGATCACGGCGATGACGCTTTGAACGGCGATGACGACCAGCAGCATTCGCTCGATGCCGTAGCGTGCCGTCACGAGAAGCAGCGATGCTTGCACGGCCGTTTGCAGCATCGCATAGCCCACGTCGACGAACGGCGCCCCCGTGCTTTGCAAGAAGGCCGAAATAGTCCCCCCCTCGAACGCTCGCACGGACCAAAGCAGCGCAAGGCACGCGAGCCAATCGGAATAGCCGAGGAACGCGTGCCCATAGAGCACTTTGGTCACGAGCCCCGCGTTGAGTGCAAGTGCAAGAAAGAAACAGGCGTAGAGCGACGTGGACCAGCACACCACGCGTTCGAACTCTCCGAACCGCTCGGGCGCGTCGGCCCGCCATGCCGCGAACAGCGGCATCGTCGTGCGCCGCATCATGGGGGAAATAAATGCGCTCGCCTGCAAGACGAACTGCTTCATCGACGAGTAGACGCCGAACACGGCGAGCGGCATGGTCGCGCCGACGATCACCTCATCGGCTTTCCCACCCAGCACGTTGACGAACTGGCCGAACAACTGTGCGAGCGCATAGGAGGCCGTCGCCTTCGCACTGCCCTTGTGATGCCCATCCTTCACGTGCTTACCAATCGTCACGATGTGCCGCACGGTGTGCTGCATGCAAATGAGCTTGACGATCAGCGCCGCATAAAAGCCGATCATCACGCACGAGGTGTGCTGCCCGAAGCGGGCACTGAGCACCGTGGCACCCACCCCTACGCACTTGCCCGCCGCCTCGGCGAAAGCCAAGCGCTCGAGGTCGAGATCGCGCACGGCGAAGCCCTGCAACGGTCCCATGAAGATCGCGAGCGGAATCGCCGGTGCGATCCACAGCAGAGCACGGCCGATACCGCTCGCCTCGGCGGCGTCGCGCGCGATGAAATGAACGCCGACGTAGCCGATCGCGCAGATCCCGATACCCACGCAAACGAACCACGGCAGCGCCGCTGCGACGTCGGCAAGAGTCGCCTCGCGCTCCCGCTTGTCTTGAATGACGAAGCTTTGCAAGCCGAAGTCGCACAGGACCGTCGCCAGCGCGATCATCATCGAATAGAGCGCGACGACGCCGAGCTGCGCGCCATGGAAGGTGCGTGCCACGACGGCGATCTGTGCGAGCTGCAAGAGCGCCATGACCGCCGACGACATCAACTGGGCCAATCCTTTTCGAGCCACGGAGCTCATCGCATCGACCTCCCGGGGCTCGAGCAAAGGTTCGTCAGATACTCGGCGAAGCGCGGCTCTACGCGCCCTCGAGCGAATAGATCGCGATGGCGCTGCAACGGCTGCGAGCGCGCGAGCGCGCGCAGCTTGGCACCGTCGCGCAATAAGTCGATCCACTCGGCGGCGGATGCGCAGTTCGCGACCGCTCCATCGGCACCCAGCGCCAAGCCGCGCAGGGCCTGCGGCGTGGCGATGAGCGCGCGGCCGTTGTAGAGGGCCTCCGCTACCTTGATGTTGACCCCCGCACCGAGCCGTACGGGCGCGATGAAGATCGGCGCCATGCCCCAAACGTCGGTGCGGCGCTCGACGAATCCGTGCGCGATCAGTTGCGGGTGCCGGGCCGCCCACTGTTCCGAGCCTCGCCCCACGACGTGCAGCACGACGTCGTCCGGCACGGCGCCAAGGACCTCTTCGATGAACCACTCGAGCGCGTCGACGTTCGGCCACCACTGCATATTGCCCACGAACAGCAAATGCACGCGCCCATCGTCGTTATCCTTCGCATCGATGGGTGCGTAATCGAACGAAGGCAACAACGTGAAGATCTTGCGCACGCCGGCGTGCGCCCCTTGCGCGGCTTCGTCCGCGGAAAGAAAAACGGCGTTGCCGCAGCGCGCATACGCCGCACGCTGAAATTGCTCGAGGCGGCGCAACTCGAGGCCCAGAGCGGCACGCAGCCAGCGCGGCCGCCCGTTGCCGACACGCTCCGCGTAGAGCTTGACCTCATCGTTGTGCTGAACGAGCAGCGTTTTGACGTCGCCGCCCACAAGCGGTGCATACAGCATGGTTTCCAGGTGATCGAAGACGACGAGGCTCGGCGCATGCTGCGCGATGGCCTCGCCGATGCGCCTTTTTGCGTCGTTCACGCGGAAATATTCGATTTTCGCCGCGAGCCCGGAAAACGCGGCGCGCAAGAAAGCCGCCGCGATCCTCAGCCTACGGTGTCGTGGCGCCTCGGCATAGACATACTCGATCCGCACGTCCGCGAACACGCGCCGCAACAACGCGAGCAGGCCTGCGGTATAAACGGCGCCACCGTTCGCGCCCACGTCGTCGCGCACGTGCGATATCACGAGCAGACGCTGGCCCGCCAGCGCCTGCTGGGTCGTCGGGCTCATGCCTGGCTCCCCGCCAACACGGGCGACGCAGCGGGCACCGCTCGCTCCGAGCGGATGGGCCGGGCACCGGTTGCGATGAAGAAGAACAGCAGCAGCACCGAGATCGGCTGCAGCAGCGCGCCCGACAGGAAATAGTGCATGACGATCAATGCAATGATCACCGTTGAGGGCTGCCCCGAGCGCGCGATCCGAAATACGATCGCAAGCAAGAGCGCCCCGCCGCCGACCAAGCCGTACTCGATGACCGCCTTCGGCACAGCCGAAAAATTGACGAGCGAGTCGCTCGAGGTGACGAGCCGGTTGGCAGCGCCCGCGCCATGCCCGAACAGGAAGCTGGCCGGGTCGCCGAACGATTCGCGCACCATCATCAAATAAGGCTCGACGAAGCGGGCCGATGCGCTCGTATCGCGTCCGCCGAATTCGCCGAGCCGGCTCAGCAGCTCGGGATGCGTCGCGATCTCGGTGCCCATCACGGCGATCGCGAGCGCGCCCAGCAAGATCGTGCGCGGGTTCGACCAATAGCGCATGAACAGCACGGGGCTCACGGAGGCGATCAACAATGCTCCCGTGCCCGAGAACGTCGTGGCCAACGCGGCGACGAGCACGGCGAGCGGCAACAAGCGCCTGAACAAGCTCAACTCGATGATGATCGCCAGCCCGAGAAACTGCGAGAGGAGCGATGCCTCGACGAACAGATACCCGTTCGATTTATAGAGATCCGCACCATAGAAGATCGGATACGACGTCATGTACCCCTGCAGCACCACGGACTCGGGCAGGCTCCCTAACGGATCCACGTAGGGAATGTGCATGAACCGCTGCGTGACGAACTGCATGATCGCGAGCAGCGCGAACGCAATCATCATGGAGACGAAAAAACGTGCGGCGCGACGCATATGATGCGGCTCGATGGCGCGCGTCGCCCCGCACGCAAACGGCACGTATAGGCCCAGCAGGTAGGCGAGCGAGGACAGTTGCGGAATGCCTACCGCCAGCATCGAACAGGTCAACACCGCACCGAACGCGAGCCCGAGCACGAGCGCCATGGTCTTCAGCGGCGCGATGACCTGTTCCAGGCCAAGCCAGAACACGGCGAACCAGTAGATCAGGAATGCGACCGGCAACTGCGCCTGTGCCCCGAGCGGCAGCGCCAGGCGCTGCGTCGCGACGCCGAGCGCGAACAGCACGAATAGCCCGCGGAGCTTGCGCCGCGTGCGGCGCTCGGCCGCGCTGATCGAGCGCCTCGTCATCGCGAGACGCCCAGGAGCTTGCGGTAGCCATAGCTGCTCGCCGCACCGTAGACGCCCGCGCCGTAGCCGTATTTGCCGAGCGGCGCGGTCGCGCGATTGAGAACGGCGCCCTGCAGGTGCACGCCGACCAGACGCAAGCGCTTCAGCGATTCGTCCAATTCCGCAACGCGCGTCGCCCCCGCGAGCGCCACCAAGAATACGGCTCCGCAATGCGGGGCATAGACGAGCGGATCGGCAACCGCGAGGAGAGGCGGCGCATCGACGATGATGTAATCGTAGTTCGACGACAAGCGTTCGTAGATCCGCCCGAGGGTCGCCCGCTGCAGCAGACCGTCCACGTTGGCTCCGGTCGATCCCGCCGAAATGAAGTCCATGTTCGGCACGCTCGTCATTTGGATCACCGAGTGCTCGTCCGCACCATCGAGCAATTGAGCGAAGCCTCCCCCGAGTTCCAAGCCGAGATACCGATGCAGTTCACCCTTGTGCATGTCGGCGTCGACGAGCAGCACGCGATGGCCGGACGACGCGAGCAGCGCCGCACAGTTGGCCGCGACGAACGACTTGCCGACATCCGGCAGCGCGCCCGTGAACATGATCCGATTGTTCGGCGCGTTCAACATCAGGAATTCGAGCGATGTGCGGAAACTGCGCAAGCTCTCGATGGCGGGATCGTTGGGGGCGCGCGTCGCGAGCAGGCGCACTTCGCCGAGCGTCGGGCGCGCCAGCTTGTCGATGCGGCGCTGCGCAAGGCTGTTCGGCACGGACGCATAGACGTTGAGCCCGACGAGGCGTTCGACGTCGTACGAATCGTTCACGCGGCGCGAGAGCTTGTTGCGCACGAGAGCCACCGCGCATCCGATGAACAGGCCGCCGAGCGCCGCGATCGGAATGATCAGAAACGGCTTTGGCCACACGGGGGCCTCGGGGACGGGTGCGGTATCGACGACGCGAACGCTGCCGATGTTGCCGGCCTTGATCAAGTTGAGCTGCTGCAGGTTCTGGCGCAACTCGAGGTACAACTGCTGATCGACCTGCATGTCGCGCATCGTGCGCAACACCCCTTGCTCGATGGCCGGACGCTGTGCGATCTGCCCTTCGATCGACTTCTCGCGCAGCGACAACTGCGCGAGCTGCGCATCGATCGCGCGAATCGCCGGATGGTTATCGGTGAATTGCTGCGCCAATTCAGCGCGCTTTTGCTTGAGCGCGCTCATTTGCGTTTCGACGTCGACCGACTGCTGCAGCACGAGATTGGCTTCGTCGCTCAGATCGATCGACTTCGCTTGACGGCGAATGTCGTTGTAACGGGCCTCCGACTCGTGCATCTCGTTTTCGAGCACGGGCATTTGACTGTTCAGGAAATCGATCGAGTGCTGCGCCTCTTCGGCCTTGCGCTTCACGTTCTGTGCGACGTACTCTTTGCCGATCTCGTTGAGCAAATGGCTGGCGAGCAAAGGGTTGAACGAGTCATAGGTGGCCTGGAGCACGTTCGAATCCTTGCCCGGCTCGGTAATGACGAGCTTCTTTTGCCGCAGCTCCTCGATCGTCTGCAGACGCGAGTTGCGCACCACGTCGAACACCACGCCCGGCTCCCCGATGAGCTTGTTCACGTGAAGCTCGATCGGGCCGAGCGGCGTCGACACTTTCAACGGCTGTCCGACGACGCCTTGGACGCTCTGATCGAGCGCTCGGCCCGACAGCTCGTAGCGGCCGTTGGGCAAGGCTTTGATCTCGAACGTATGGCCTTCCATCCGGCTCGGCACGTTGAATGCGTCGACGTCGATCGATTCCGCCCCCCAGGCATAGCCGCCCAGGCCGAACAAACCCGGCGTCGAAATCGTCGGATTGTGCTCGGCGATCAAGCGGCCGATCAGCGGGAAATACTGCGGCTGCGCATCGATGTACAAATGCGTGTCGTCGACGGCCTTCGAGACGACGAGCCGCGAGCCGAGCAGTTGAATCTCTCCGTCGGCCGTCGACGTCATGTTCAGCAGCGGCGCGATGCTCGACAGCAGGCTGCCTGTCGTGGTCGCGCTCGAGTTGTCCTCGACTTGAACGAGGATGTCGGCGCGATAGACCTTGCGGGCCAGAACCGAATACAGCGTGCCGAACAGCAGGCAGGCGCAGACGATCAATATGATCATCTTGCGGTTTTCGACGGCCATATTGACCATCGAAGAAAGATCGAGCGTATCGGCATCGGCCTCGACGATCTGAAAATTTGGATCGAGTTTGTTCATGGTTACACCGCCATCTCTCGTCGAATTGAAATCGTGCGCGCCTGCGCCCCCTCTTCCCTGACTCCCTCTCCGGCTCGGCTCTCACGCCTGCGCGGTGCACCGGCCAAGCGGGCCAAAGGTGCGCTCCAACGCTCGACCGCCGCTTCGATCGAATCCAGCAGGGGAGCGAGCGCAGTCCGCCCGGCCGCATGCGAGTCGACAATGTCGGCCCCGTGGTGGTGCGCCAGCCTGAATACGCGCCCCTTCAAGACCGAATAGCGGTGCTCGAGCTCGGCCTTTTGGGCGGATTCCATGACGAAGATCAGATCCGCCTGCGCGCACAGCAGGCGGTTCAACTGCTGCGCGCGATGAGCAGACAGATCGATGCCTCGCTCGGCCAACAGATCCACGGCGTGCGGGTCCGCGCGATGGCCGATCTGCGCATGCAGGCCGGCCGACCTCACGGTCAGCCATGGCGCCGTCCCGCTCAGCACGGCCGCGGCGATCGGACTACGACGCACGTTCGCGGTGCAGACGACGAGAACGTTCGAAATGCTCATATGCCGGAGCCCTCATAGAAATCCACCTGTATCAATGAATTCGATGTTTCATTGCTTCGCGCATTGCGCGGAACCGATGACGCCGAGGCATGGCCCCTGGGTAGCCTTAGGTGTCGGCAGCAGACTGCCGACGGGGTTCATTCTCAATGTGCCGCTCTGCGAATGCGCGTATGTGCCCGCGCCCGCGAGAGGAGACGCGGGAAGCAGGCTGGGCAGCCGCTGCAGTGTGCTCGGGGCGTCGATCGACTGCGGATCGGCAGCCGCGAGCGGCGACGACGTGCCTTTGCGAGCGCCGAGCGTGGCATCGCTGCCGCCAGGTTTGTCCATCGGGGTACCGGCCGACGACGAAGACCGCTGAGATGCGCTTGGTGCCCGCGCGGAATCGAACGACCCCAGCCGGGTGTGGGTCTTCTCGATCCACGCAAGCGCGCCCAGCGTCTGTGGCGGGGGCGACACGCTCGACGTGTGCGATGAAGGCGAGCCCCTCGTCGACATCGCTTGCGCGCACGCGCCACCGCTGCCGGCGAGGACCACGGCGCCTGCGATCACCAGTGCCATTCGATGCATCCGAGCGCTCATGTCGCCCTCTGATCGACGACGGATACGGGCGCTTCGGCCGCATGCGGTGCGAGCAACACGTCCGACAACACGCGCGCGCGATCGGCCAAGCGCGCACGCCCGGACTCGATGGCTTTCGCTACATGCTCGCGAAACTGCTCGTGCAACCGCATCGGATCGTGATGATCGAGGATGTAGGCCCGTGCCGCCGCGGACAGGCGTACGCCCAGCGTGCTGTCTTCGGCGAGCCGAACGATCATTCGATGCATCTCGAGCGCGGTGTCCGCGATCAGCACCTCTCGATCGTGTTCCACGCCGATCCCTTTGATCCCCATCCTCGTGGTAATGACGGGAATGCCCAAAGCCATCGCATCGAGCACCTTCGTGTTCACGCCGGTGCCCTCGACGACCGGCAGCAGCGCAACGTTGCAACTGCGCGCAATGGGCACGTAGTCGGAAACGAAGCCGTGCAGCGTGATGCGATCGCCGGTGGATCGCGCGATGGCGACCGCGCGATCGTCGAAATCACCGACGACGTGCACGTGAACGTCGATTCCCTCGCCGCATACGAGCGGCATGACGTCGTCCGCGATCAGTTGCAGCGACGAGAGGTTCTGCGACGTGCGCATATTGCCGAGAAAGAAACAGCCGACGCGGCCCGCGCTAGCACCGGCGTCGCACTGCCATGCCGCCGCCGGTACCGGCGTGGCTTGCGGATTCGCGTAGATCTGCGTGGCGTGGCTCGCCAGACGCAGGCGCGCCACCTCCTCGTCGGAGGTCAGCAGCGTCACATCGAAGCGATGCGGCGCGTTTGCCTCGCGGCCTGCCAGCACCCTGCGCTCCCATTCGAGCATCTGACGTCGCAGCAGCGGCTCCAGCATCACGAGGGGCTTCGGAACCCGCTGTGAGAACGTGCCGAATACCGCCTGCCGGTAGCCGTTCGCGAGGAATTGGCGATAGCGTTCCGAGAGCAGGTCGTCCAGGTCGATCAGCTTCGGCACGGGCAGGTCCTCGCAGTACTGGCCGGTGCGAAGCATATCGGCGATGACGAAGCTGATGCCGCTCACCGCCAGTTCGTGAACGAGTTCTCGGCTGCGCCGCGAAAAAAACAGGCTCTCTTGCAACGAGTAGCGACGCCGCGTCAAGAGATTGAGCGCAATCTCCGCCACGCCGGGCAACCGCGCAAGACGTACCGAGCGGCACCCCATGCGCATGAGTTCGCCAAGATCGGGGCGCTCGCCCTTGCGGCAAAACACGATGACGTGCAACTCGTACTCCGCGGCCAGAAAGCGGATGTTTTGTGCGATCAAACGCTCACGGCCGCCGGCCGGCGGAAATGGCGGGCGCGACGACAGATAGAGAGCGGACAGCTTCGGGGCGGATGTCATGCTTGAGCTCTCGCTTGGTTATCGAATTTCGTGCGGAATAACGAGCGGGCCACTCGTTTGCAGAAAGTATGCCAACGCGGTTGGCGGTTTTTTCGCAAAACACGCCACTTCGATAAACCGTTATTTTCGATCGGCAATTTATTTTCAATGCATAACAAACCGCCAAAAACGGCTCCGCCGGAACCGACAATGGGGCTCGACGTTACGTAACGGTCCGTAACGTCATCGAACCTTCTCGTCTGTTTTTATGCCCTTCGAAGCCGATGCATCGATACCCCGGTAGAACGATGAATTAGCACTAATCGGCCGGAAAACCAGATGAATGTGCCAACCCGTGCCGCAACCGTCCGAACGACACGCTCTGGTATGCCCGTGAGCCCAGGCGGCTCACCGCTTCGGCCATTGAAGCCTAGGCGCATCCGCGTCGCAGGGAATGGGCTAGTCGTTATTCGCCAATTTGAACCGGACGATCGAATTAGGTGGTTCGGCACGGCATATCGCGGCGCTTTGTCGGCTATGATTCTCGGTGGGTCACGATCTCACGGGGAGTTTCAGGAATGAATTCCAGGATTCGCGGGTTCGACGGCTTGCGAGCAATCGCGGTCCTCATGGTCTTCATGCATCACAAGCTGCCGATCAAGGGAATCGACCTCGGCCGAGAAGGGGTATGGATGTTCTTTTGCCTCAGCGGTTTCTTGATCATCGGAATTCTTAGCCGCTCCAGGCTCGCATGCGACAGAGGGATTTCCGATTTCTCCACCGAAATCAGAAAATTCTTTTGGCGTCGATCGTGGAGAATTTTTCCGATCTACTACATCGTCCTTATATTAGTAACAGCGATCGATTTGTCATCGGTCGCCATGCATAAGAACTGGAGCATCAGCAACATCCAGGGCTTGCCCTATGCCTACGCCTACCTCTCGAACATTTGGCTGGGCTGCATTCACCAGGACTACGACGCGTATTTGACGCATCTATGGAGCCTCTCGATCGAAGAGCAGTTCTACCTGTTAGCCGCGCCGATATTGCTTCTCTTCGCGGCCAGACATCACGTAAAGCTCTGCTTGTTCCTCTGCGCAATGGCGGTCTTGCTTCATATCTACTTGCGCGTCTCCGGGTATTCCGACTGGATGATCCACACGTTCTCGTTCAACAACTTCGCAATCTTGCTGTTCGGCGGGCTCTGCTATTTCTATTCCGCCGGCGAGCGGCGCTTCGGCGCGCTTCCGAGTGCGATCAGCGTTGCCGTGCTCTCAGTCATCCTTCTGCGGGATCTGCTCGGTCTGCACGTGCGGGGCTTCGATCTTGCGCTGACCGAACTGGCTCAGATCGGATCTACGGGCCTCATCGTGCTGGCCATCGCGCAGAACCAGGACGGCATCGCCACGCGGCTGCTGGAATGGCGGCCGCTCGCCTATCTCGGGCGAATCAGCTACGGGTTCTATCTCTTCCATCCCTTCGTGCCGAACATCGGCAAGCATGATCGGCTCGCCCCGATTTTCGGTGCCGCGGGTCCGCTGATCGGGGCGGTGCTGACGTTTGCCGTCAGCTTTCTCCTC
The DNA here is from genome assembly GCF_051953955.1 of Trinickia sp. Taxonomy (GTDB): domain Bacteria; phylum Pseudomonadota; class Gammaproteobacteria; order Burkholderiales; family Burkholderiaceae; genus Trinickia. The sequence continues at coordinate 14,317 of NZ_JBQCIF010000089.1, forward strand.
GCTCATCTATCGTGGACCCTCATCGAGAAACGGCTGCTCGCGCTCAAGGATTCGAAGGTCCCGCTATCGCTCTACGCGGAGCGAGCATAGCGCCGTTCACGGCGCATCGTTGCGGTCTATAGCGCGAAGGCGGTCAGCCCGTAGATCGGCTGCACCGTGTCGATCGCCTTGACCCGCATCATCAAGAGCCCGAGCGCGCCGTAGCGCCCGGTTGCCCGTCATGTCCGGGTTCCAATACTGCGTCTGCAGGAATCCCGCGAACGCAATGCCCACCGACCACGCGACAAGCCCACGCAGCACGAATGCTCGCGCGAATGATCCGATCCAGAGCAGGAATACGCCCCCGTGAATCAACACGGCAAAAAGCGACTGTGCCACGCGCGATCGGCGCCCCTCTCCCCGCTCTTGGCAAGGAAAACCGGGCCCAATCGAACGACTGAACGAATCGCGGCGGTCAGTGTTTACACGGATGGGTCATCGCATCGATATTTTCATAATATCAACGTACTAATGCGGCGGTACGCGATCACTCCCCAGGAGACACCGTGACGAGCATTCGATTGAGCGGCGTGACGAAGCGTTATGGCGAAACCGAGGTCATCACCGGCCTAGACCTCGATATTCATTCGGGCGAATTCCTCGTCTTCCTCGGTCCATCAGGCTGCGGAAAATCGACGTTGCTGCGAATGATCGCGGGCCTCGAGACGGTCAGCGACGGCCAGATCAGCATTGGCGACCGGCAAGTCAACGAGCAGCCGCCGGGCAAGCGTGGCGTCGCGATGGTGTTCCAGCATTACGCGCTCTACCCGCACATGACCGTCTACGACAACATGGCGTTCGGCCTGCGCAATACAGGCGTGCGCGCGGCCGATGTCGAGCGGCGCATCGGCGAGGCGGCCCGCATGCTCGAGCTGGGCCCGCTGCTACAGCGCCGGCCTGCGCAGCTTTCCGGCGGGCAGCGTCAACGTGTCGCGATCGGCCGCGCCGTCGTCAAGGAGCCTCACGCCTTTCTGTTCGACGAGCCGCTCTCCAACCTCGACGCAGCGCTGCGCACACGCACTCGCCTCGAGCTCGCTCGGATCCATCAGCGCCTGCACTCGACCATGGTCTTCGTCACTCACGATCAGGTCGAAGCCATGACACTCGCCACCCGGATCGTCGTCATGAACCGCGGCCGGATAGAACAAATCGGCGAGCCGCTCGAGATCTACAAGCGGCCCGCGACGCGCTTCGTCGCGGGCTTCATCGGCTCACCGGCCATGAACTTCATCGACGTCGAGCGCGCAGGCGAGAACGGCGGCCGGCTCACGGTCTCGCTGCCGTTCGAGGGCGTTCGAATGCCGTCGGCCATCGCTGCCTCCGGCTTGCCGGCCGGCAAGCTTACGCTCGGCGTGCGCGCCGAGCACGTGCTGCTCGATCCGCAAGGGCCGCTAGTTGGCCGCGCCGAAGTGATCGAGAGACTCGGCGACCGTTCGCTGGCGCACGTGAGCATGCCCAACGGTCAATTGCTCGTGGCCCAATTGCCGCCCGCCAGGGATCTCGAGTTCAAGATCGGCGATACGATCCGCATGAACCTCGATGCGTCGCATTTGCACCTGTTCGACGAAACCGGCAAGGCATGGCATGGCGTCTGACCGCTCGCTCGCCATGCCGCTCCCCAACAAGCATGGGGTCCGGCACCGCAACGCCCACGCGCCGTGGGCCAATGCGCTGTTCGTGCTGCCTTTCGTGACCGTCTACGTCCTGCTCCTCGTCGTGCCGCTAGGCTTCGGCTGGTGGCTCAGCCTGCAACGCGTGGATCTGCTGGCCGGCACGAGCGAATTCATCGGCGTTCGCAACTACCTCGACCTCACGCTCGACCCGATATTCCGCGGTGCGATTCGCAACACCTTCTATTTCGTGTTGCTGACGGTGCCCGTCTTCGTCGTGCTCGGCTTGGCCCTCGCGCTCGCGCTGAATCGGCCCGGCCGCCTCGGCGCGGCGCTGCGCGCGCTCTTTTTCGGTTCTTCCGTGCTCTCGGTCACGATCGTCACGCTCGTTTGGAAACTCGTTTTGATGCCGGGCAATGGGCTGCTCGCCGATGCGAGCCGCGCACTCCATCTGCCCGAGTTCCTGCCGCTGATGCACGAGGCCACCGCGCTGCCCACCATCGCCGTCGTCACGCTCTGGTGGATCATGGGCCTGCCGATGATGCTTTTTCTCGCAGCCCTGCAGCAGATTCCGCAAGAGCTCTACGAAGCCGCGGCGCTCGATAGCGCCACCCGCTGGCGCACGTTCACCCGAATTACGCTGCCGTCGATTTGGCGCACCGTGGCGCTCGTTGCGGTGATCGAGGCCGTGCTGCAGTTCCAGTTGTTCGGCCAAGCCCAACTGCTCACGGACGGAGGTCCCAACAACTCGACGCGCCCGCTCGTGCAGTTCATCTACGAAACCGGCTTTCGCCAATGGTCGTTCGGCTATTCCGCGGCGGCGGCGCAAGTGCTGTTCGCGCTGATGCTGATCGGCGTAGTCGCACAGGCCTGGCTGTTGCGCAAAAAGGAGCAGGCATGAGCACGCTAGCTTTCGAGACGCGCCCCCGCGGCACCCTGGCCGGACGCCTGGGCGACCGCCTGATGCTCGGCGCCGTCATCTTGCTCGCGCTGTTTTGGATCGCGCCGCTGATCTGGGTGCTGTGCCTCTCGTTCAAACCCAACGCGTTCCTCGAACAGCACACCGACGTGCTCTTCTCGCCTCCGTTCACGCTGCGCAACTATACGAACATCCTTCACACGTCGGCCGTGGGCGGATGGTTGGTCAACAGCCTCATCGTTTCCGTCGGACAGACACTACTCACGCTCGTGATCGCATCGCTTGCGGGTTACGGCTTCGCGCGCACCGAGTTTCCCGGCCGGCGCACGCTCTATCTCATGTGCCTGTGCGGTCTCGCGGTGCCCGAGCAAGCCTTGGTCATTCCGCTGCACCATATCTTCGCGACGCTGGATTGGCACAACACCTACGGCGCGCTGATCCTGCCCCGCCTCGCGTCCCCCTTTGGCGTCTACCTCATGACCCAGTACTTCAAGGCCGTTCCCGTCGAGATCGAGGAGGCGGCATTGCTCGACAACGCGTCGCGCTTCAAGGTGTTCTGGCGCGTGGTGCTTCCGCTCTCCCTGCCGGCGCAAGCCACGCTCGCGATTTTCACGTTCCTCAGCGCGTGGAACGATTACTTGTGGCCGCTCGTCTCCGCATCGAAGCCTGAAATGTATACGCTGACGATCGGCCTCGCGTCGACGCAAGGCAATTTCGCACAGTCCGAAGGCATTGGCTATCTGATGGCGCAGGCGATTTTCGCCGGCCTGCCCATCTTCGTTCTGTACTTGTTCTTCCAGAAGTACATCGTGGCGGCGGTGTCCGGCACGGCAGTGCGTTAGCCGCAGAGCAGCGCTGGCAAAAAGCGACTCGGCCCCGGTCGAATCGAAGGTGTGCCCTGCCAAACGCAGCTTTGCGGCGATTTCCATTGATTAGTTCTACTAACGAGACTGACGGTGAGCACGAACGGATCGCGTGCCGCCAGCTTTCCCAGGAGAGAAGACATGAGTAGATCGTTGGTGCGCTGCGCACTCGTGCTCGCCGCGCTCGGCGTGGCAGCCGTCGCAGCACCGGCTCACGCCAAGACCGAAATCACACTGTCGCGCTTTTTCGGCGCATGCGATGCGGAATATGGCCATGTCACCGACGTGACCAAAGCCTCGGGCGAGTGCGGCATCATCACCACGCTCGTGAATCAGTTCAATGCGACGAACAAGGAAGACATCGTCGTCAAGCCCCAAATCATCGAATGGACGCCGTACTATACGCAGCTCGACGCGCGCATCCTGAGCCGCGACGTGCCGACGATTTCGGTCATGCACGAATCCGTGCTCGGCGATTACGTCAAGCGCAATCTCGTCGAGCCGCTCGACGACGGCTTCAAATCGGTCGGCATCGACAAGAGCGACTTCACGAGCCAGGCCCATCGTGCCATCACCTTCGGCGAGAAGACCTACGCGCTGCCGTTCGACACGCATTCGTGGCTCTGGCACATCAACGTGAATCTATTCAAGAAGGCGGGGCTCGTCGACGCAAGCGGCAAGCCCATACTGCCGAGAACGCCCGACGAACTGCTCGCGCAAGCGAAGCAGTTCAAGGACAAAACGGGGCTGCCCTATTTCACGGTGCCGATCGCCAATGAATCGGCCGCGCAAACGCGCACCTTCTATACGTGGGTCTATCAGCAAGGCGGCACGCTCTTTCCGAACGGCCCGTCGAAGATCGACATGCACACACCGGCCGCCACGAACGCGCTCACGCTTTACGACAAGCTCATGAAAGCCGGCGACATCACGCCGGGGCTCGACTACGGTGCCGCCAATCAAGCCTTTGAGAACGGCAAGGCAGGCGTGCTCATGTGCGGGACATGGGTGATCGAGGATTTCACGAATCTATCGAAGAAGCCCGGCACCGCGCTCGCCGACGGCTATGACGTGGTGCCGTTCCCGAACCTCTTCCAGAAAAAGGCCGTGTGGGCCGACGGCCATTCGTGGGTCATGCTCAAGGGCGGCGCGAAGGATGAGAAAACGCGCCATGCCGCCTTCGTATTTCTCAAGTTCCTCTATGACCACGACGGCGATTGGGCTCGCACGGGGCACCTGCCCTCGCGCCAATCGATCATCACGAGCGCCGCTTTCAATGCACTGCCGCATCGCGCCGAGATCAAGGAAATCTCCACGACGGGCTATGCGCTGCCGAACACGGTGCCGCGCCAGTTCGCCATTCAGGCAATCGTGGGCGAGGAGATCAGCAGCATGCTCTCGACCGGCAAGTCCGTCGCGGACGTGCAAAAGGAAGCGGAACAGCGCACCAACGCTTTGCTCGCGCGATAACATCATCGAATAGAGGAACACCATGATCGCTTCCCGCCTCATCGTCGATCGCGACTTCGTCATCTCCGAGCTCGATCGGCGCGTGTTCGGCGTCTTCGTCGAACACATGGGCCGCTGCGTGTACACGGGCATTTTCGAGCCGGGGCATCCTCAAGCCGACGAGCGCGGCTACCGCCGCGACGTCATGGCGCTCACGCGAGAGCTCGGCCCGACGATCGTGCGCTACCCGGGCGGCAACTTCCTGTCCGGCTACAACTGGGAAGACGGCGTGGGCCCGCGCGAAAAGCGCCCGCGCCGCCTCGATCTCGCCTGGTTTTCGACGGAAACCAATCAGTTCGGCACGAACGAGTTCATCGAATGGTGCCGGTCGCTCGACATCGAGCCGATGTACGGCGTGAACCTCGGCACGCGCGGGCCCGACGAAGCGCGCCGCTTCATCGAATACTGCAATCACCCGGGCGGCACGGCTTTGTCCGACCTGCGGCGCGAGCACGGGCACGAGAAGCCCCACGACATCAAGTTCTGGTGCCTAGGCAACGAGATGGACGGCCCCTGGCAAATCGGCCGTAAGACCGCAGAGGAATACGGTCGCACCGCACTGGAAACGGCCAAGCTCATGCGCTCGGTCGATCCGACGATCCAACTGGCGGCCTGCGGCTCGTCCACGCATGACATGCCCACCTACGGCGCGTGGGAAGATCGCGTGCTCGATCATTGCTTCGAGCAAGTCGATTTCATTTCGCTGCATACCTACTTCGAAAACCGGCGCGACTCGACCGCGGAGTTCTTCGGCAACATCGAAGTCATGGATCTGTTCATCAAAGAGATCGCGGCCGTCGCGGACAGCGTGGCGGCGCGCAAGCATTCGTCAAAGCGCATCATGCTCTCGTTCGATGAATGGAACGTCTGGTACAAGGCGCGCACCATCAATGACCTGCGCAAGCCGGGCTGGCCCGAGGCGCCGCGGCTGATCGAGGAAGTCTACAACCACGAAGATGCCATCTTGGTGGGAGGCGCGCTCATCACGATGATGAACAACGCCGATCGCGTGAAAACGGCCTGCCTCGCCCAGCTCGTCAACGTGATCGGCCCCATCATGACGGAGCCGGGCGGCCGCGCATGGCGCCAGACCATCTTCCATCCGTTCTCGCACGCATCGAAATTCGGCCATGGACGTGTTCTTAAGCCCGTGATCGAATCGGCCAGCTACGAAGCCGAGACGTTTCCCGAGATTCCGTATTTGTGCGCCGCGGTCGTGGACGACCGCACCACGGGTAGAACGGCCGTGTTCGCGCTCAACCGTCACTTGAGCGACGAAATGGAGCTCGACATCGAGTTGCGCGGCCTCGGCCATGCACGCGGGCTCGATCACGCCATCGAGTTGTATCATCCCAACATGAAGGCGGTGAACACGGCCGACGCGCCAACGACCGTGGCGCCGGCAGTCAACGATGCCGTGTCGGTCGATGGGGAGCGCGTGCGTGCGAAGCTCAAACCGGGCTCGTGGAACGTGATCGTGACGACCGCCAAATAACGCAGCGCGGACACGCTTGTGCACGATGTCCATGAAGGGGAACTGATGTTCGAGCGCGAACCGATCGTTGGAAACATTACGACGCAGATCGCCAAGATAATCGGCATGCGCGTTGTCTCGGGAGAGTTCGCACCGGGCGACGCGCTGCCGGTGGAAAGCGAATTATGCAGTGCGTACGGCGTGAGCCGAACGACGCTGCGCGAGGCGATCAAGCAACTGGCCGGCAAGCGCCTGATTGCCGTTTCGCCAAAAATCGGCACACGGGTGCTGCCGTTCTCCGATTGGAACTTGCTGGACCGCGATGTGCTCGCGTGGCGGCTCAATGCGCAGTTCGACTCGAAGATCGTCGAAGATATTTTCGAAATGCGCATTTGCTTCGAGCCGCGTGCGAGCTTTCTGGCCGCGCGTCACGGCAAGGAGGAGTCGTTCCAGATCATCGAGCGGCGTTACCTCGAGCTCTCGGCGGCGCGCAGCCAAGCAGCGCCGCATGGTGCCGCGGACATCCGAGCCGCCGCCGACGCGAACCTCGAATTTCATCTCGCGATCATCACGGCATCGCAAAACGGCATGTTCATCACGATCGGCAACGCCATCAAGGCTGCACTGCGCGTGTCGTCGGAAATGATGCAGCGCCAGGCCGCCCAACCGAGCGAGGACTTGGAATTGCACGATGCCGTGCGCCGGCACATCGTGGCGCGCGAAGCCGAAGCGGCATCCGCCGCGATGACGCGCTTGCTCGAATCTTCGCGCGACCGGATCCTGCGGTACACGATCGCGCCATGAGCGTGACTTCTCGCCGAGTTCGCTCAAAGATCCGGCCGCTCAATGGCTCGATCTCGGAACGCCGTCGTTTAGTGTCGGATCTAGACCGGCGTTCACAATAGCGCCGTTCACGGCGCATCCTTGCGGTCGACGAGCCCGGTGCGCTCCTGCACGCCCCAGCTATGCCGGGCGATCAGCACATGCAGCCAGCCGAGCGTAGCGCCCGTGTGCCGCAGCAATTGGAAGCTGAACGGCTCGATGATCGACGCGAGAATCGCCATCGGCAAACGCGAGCTTCGACGATCGTTCGTCCAGCGCCGGTAAAGGTAGACGGACCATAGATGAAACGCGAGATCGACCGCGATCTTGGCCGCAATGACGCCGGAGATCGGGAGCACGACGGAGAGGCGCCCCGTCACGAGAAACCCGAGCAATAGCGCGAAGGCGGTCAGCCCGTAGATCGGCTGCACCGTGTCGATCGCCTTGACCGGCATCATCAAAAGCCCGAGCGCGCCGTAGCGCCGGTTGCCCGTCATGTCGCGGTTCCAATACTGCGTCTGCAGGAATCCCGCGAACCAACGGCGCCGCTGACGCAGGAAGCTTTGCAACGTTCCCGGCGCATCGGTGCGCGCATGGGCCGAACCGATCACGCGCACGCGCCAGCGCTTGCCATGCTCGACCGCATAGCGGCGCAGACGATGGATCAGCTCGTAGTCTTCGACGAGACACTGCGGATCGAACCCGCCAACGCTGGCGAGCGCATCGCGCCGGAAACACGCGAATGCCCCGGAGACGAGCAGCAGACTGTCCGTGCGCATCCACGCAAAGCGCGAAATGAAGTTGCGGATGTATTCGTAGGTCTGAAACCACTGAAAGAAGCGCCCCGTCATCGTGCGCGCGCAGACAGGCGTAATGATTCCGGTCGCCGCGACGAGCTCGGGCTCGCGAGCGAAGGCATCGCGCATCGCCGCACAGGCATCGCGGGCAAGATGCGTATCCGCATCGACCGTGAGCACCGTGTCGGTATCGAGCAGCGCGATGGCGGCATTCAGGGCTCGCGCCTTGCCGCCATGCGGCAGACGCAGCCAACACAAGTTCGGATAGCGCGCGCTCGGTGCACTGACCTGCCCTTCGGGCGGTTCGACGAGCCCGTATTCGCGCGTCAGCAACGCAGCGGTGCCGTCCGTCGAACCGTCGTCGGCAATGACGATTCGTTGCGGCATGGCCTCTTGCTCGAGCAGTGCGCCAAGCGTCAGAGGGAGGACCGCCGCTTCGTTGTAGGCCGCGACGATCACGCCAAGCGTCGGCGCCGCGCCCTGCGGCGGCGCTTCTCGACGCGACTTCAGCAAAGGCAGCGTCTTGAACGTCACGAAGGCCAACAGCAGCGTGTCGTAAAGGACGTAGGCAATCCCGACCGCCCACGCGACGAGCCCGCGCAACGCAAACGCGCGCGCGAACAAGCCGATCCACAGCAGGACTACTCCACCGTGAATCAGCACCGCAAAGAGAGACGTGCCGCGCGGCGACAATCGCGGCGATGCGCGAACGAACGCGTCGCTCAGAGCAGCCCCCGCGCCCGGTGTCGTGTGGCGCGCCCGGTCCTCGTTGGGGCCGTGCCCGTGCCCGGGCTCGTGAATCGGTTGCGTGTCTACGATCTGTTCGATCTGTCGGCGCTGCCGTGCCTCTGCCTTTCGAGGCGCCTCGCAATGCGGCGTCGAACTCATCGCCACATGCGCCGTAAAACGGATTGGCGGTCGATCCATTCATGCTTGAGCGCACCACCGACGTGAAGCGCGAGCAGCAGATATAGCGCATAGCCGAACCAGGCGTGCACGGCGCCGAATACGTCGTGCATGTGCTCTTTCAAGCCAGGTTCGAGGTGCATCACGAAACCGATGCGCGGCCATGGCACGAGATGAAACAGCGTCATCGGATGCGTGGCGGCATCCTTCCAGGCCGAGTCGTGCAGCCACCCCGATAGCGGCAAACCGAGCATGAGCAGATAGAGCAAACCATGCGCAACGCTCGCCGCCGTGCGCTCCCAACGGGGAAAAGCGTCCGGCAAGCTCGGCGGCCGATGCGAAACGCGCCATAGAATGCGCAGCAGCGCGAGGCCCAGCACGGTGATGCCGATCGACTTGTGCGTGTCGATGACGGGGCGCACCCAATCGTCGGGCAGGTAATCGACCGACCATGCAAGCGCGACATTGCAGATAATGCCGACCGCAACGGCCCAATGCAGGATGATTGCGATACGCGTGAAGCGCTCGGTAGACGACGATCCAGCACGCGATACTGGAGGCGATGAGACGTTGGCGGGTGTTGTCATGAATTGTGCGGCAGTCTGAACGGCTGTAATGAATGAAAGTTGGATCGGAAGCGGCCCCGCATGCCGAGCGACGCCGAGCAAAAATGGCGGCCCTCCATCGGGCCCTGCCGTGAGTGCATTGGGCGAGCAAAAAGTTGCGGCGCGCCCGAGATCATAGGCGATCGAGATGAAATTCGCAGAAGCGCCGATGCGGCCGAGCGAATTCATCGATTCAGCGTGACGTGCCCGGTGCCACTAGGCCGCGGCGCGGGACGGGCGTGGAGAAGACGATCGAGGTGCGGGTCTCGCCATAGCCGTTGATCGAGCCGAGAAACTGCTCCAAGTGCTCGAGGCTTTGGGACACGACGGTCACGATGTAGGAGTCGGCACCCGCCACGTGATGGCACTCGAGCACCTCGGGCGCGCGGCGCAGCTTCTCCAGAAAGGGCTTCTTACCAGGCTGCTGCACCGTGATTCCGACGATGGCGCGCACAGGATAGCCGGCCAGCGCCGGGTCGAGTTCGGCCCCGAGCGAGCGCACCACCCCGGCGTCCTTCAGGCGCTTGAGTCTTTCCACCGTGGCGGGCACCGACAGCCCCGCGGCAAGTGCCAGCGTCTTGAGCGGCGCGCGGCCGTCCTCCTGCAACGCCGTCAGCAGCGCCCAGGCCTTGGCGTCGAGTTGCAGCGATTCGGTCATGATCGGCTTTTACCTGAAAAATCGAAGATGAAATCGATTTTCGGTTGATGTTTCATTCTGTGCAAGCCATCCGGGCGATTTGATAATTCTCCGCATGGATACCCTCTTCGCTTCCACCTCTCCGATCCTGTTCGGTCAATCGTTCTTGATCGGACTATCGATCGCCGCGCCTGTCGGGCAGATCGGCTTGCTGGCCATCCAACGGACGCTGGACCACGGCCGTGCAGCCGGACTGGCGACCGGACTCGGGGCCGCGTTCGCCGATGCTTTGTACGGCGCCATCGGCGCGTTCGGGATCAAAGGGCTCATAGCGTGGCTATTGAGCCTCAGGATGTGGCTGAGCCTGTTCGGCGGCGGCTTCCTGCTATGGCTGGCCTGGCGCATCGCCACCCAGCCGGCGGCGCGCAGTGCGAATGACCATCCGCCCGCCGGCACGCTGCTGCGTTACGTGTCGGGCACGTTCGTGCTTACGCTGTCGAACCCGACGACCATTCTCTCGTTCATGGCCGTGTTCGGTGCGCTGGCCGGCCGCGCGCCTGCGGCATCCCCTTGGGTCATGGTCGCGGGCGTTCTGGCGGGCTCGGCGCTGTGGTGGTTGATCTTGTCGACCGGCGTGAACTGGTTGCGCGACCGTTTCGACGCGCGTTGGCAACGGGCCGTCAACCTTTGTTCGGCCGGGCTACTAGCCGGGCTCGGGTTATGGCAGCTTGGCCGGTTCGTCGTCTGACAAGGGAGCGTATCGGCGCCGCAAGATTCCATCACAACCGTCATGCAGCGCTCAGGTCACGCGCTCGAAGACACTCGCCATACGGGCAATCTGCGCGCCTGAACCCGACTTCTCGCGCGATCAAATTGCAACCGAACGCACCGCTCAGTCCACAATAAAGAGCTTCGCACCCGTCCTGGTGTAGGACTGATGCGGCTCCGCGTTGTCGCCGACCTGGTAGCTCATACCCGCGGTCAAAACGAACTTCCGCCCATCCTCGAGCGTCGTTTCCAGCTCGCCTTCCAGGCAAAAAAGAATATGTCCTTTTTGGCACCAATGATCTGCGAGGTACCCGGGGGCATATTCGACCATCCTCACCCGGATTTGATTCGGCTTCTCACCGAAGAACCGTGTGCGCCAATAAGCTACGCCGGTCTCCCCCCGGTGCTCCGTTCTTTCGACTTCGCCCCAGTTGGTCGTGCCGAAGGCAAATGCATCCATTTTCATTCGATTGCGTCCTGTATAAGTCGGGCTCTCGTTCCCAGGTCAATCCGCCATCGTAATTCACACGTTACTCTCGCCACTGATCGGCTTGCGACAACGAAGACTACTACACGAATGCCAGTCTGATTGGCGACGCTCTACAGAATGGCGGCAAGCGTCTCGGCGCCGGAATGCTCGACAACGTGGTCGCCGTGCTGGGTCTGGTCGACATCGATGAGCCTTGGGCGCGCGTCCTCACCGCTCGATGACCCGACACGGCGGAATTCTGTCTCGGCGCCAACCGGCCGGTTGTGGCCGAAACCGGACCGACGACGAAGATCGTGGCGCATCGTTGGACGCCGTGGTCATCGACGGCAGAGGTCAACGCCTAGCCGCCCTTCGAGCGTGCCAACGTGGGGCATGTCTTCGCTGGCCAGCAGCAGCCAGGGGACCGCGCCGCCTATGATGGCGAACTTGCCCTTGAAACTACCAAGGATCTGGCCGATTTCGATCAGCACGGACTTCACGGCCGCGGTCGTGCGGTCGTCGTACTCAGCCGCGGACTGCGGTTCTTTCGGGGGTGTCATTTGCGCCATGAGAGTCGTTTCTGTCGCAGGTGATCCGCAGCTTCGGCGCCACGCTCGCCGGCAATGGAGAGGTCAAGGTAGGTTTGAACCGGGCTCGTACACACAGCGCCTGACGCAGGTTCAACGGTATCGGCGAGCAGTCCCAAGTCCTTTGGCACAGTGACCACCACGTTCTCCCCCTTCGAGCTAGGCGTGAGCTTCAGCGCCGCTTGGAGCTTGTGCAGACCTTCAGCGTCGGCGAAGAAGTAGTGCGAGCCGGTGCGCGCATACGGAGAAAGCCACTGCGCCGCCGAAAACGATGCGAAGGCTGCACACCCGGGGCCGTTGTTCGCACGCAGAGCGCTTCGTGCCGCGTTTTCAAGTGCGCCGCCATGCAGTGGCGTGTAGAAATGCAGCCGCTCACCTAGTGGCGCTGTGTAGCTGTCCCGCCAAGCGTCCAGCAGTGCATCGGGCTCCGAGAGGACCAGGCCATCGTCCGAGACCCGTGCCCATTCCCGATCAATCAAGCCGGTGCGCACATTACTGACATGTCCAAGGCTGACTCCAGAGATTTCCGATAACTCGGTAACCCGCCATGCCCGGCCTGGCTCACGCAGCATGGCGCGCAGCACCTGCGCAGATTTCGGCCTGAACAGCGATTTGAGTTCGCGCTGTTCCGCCACTGGCTTGTCCGCCACTGCGCGCTCGATGAAAACGCCACCGAAGGTGATCCGGGCATTTCCCTCCAAGTCGAGATAGCCCACGCCCTTCTCCTCACACATCTGTCTCACTGCGGGTGAGATGTAGCGGGCGATCAAGACGGGCGTCGCCGCGGGGACTCGGTGCGCAACGTAGTTCCGCAACTCCAGCAGCGCGGATCGGGCGTACCGTGGTTGCCCGTTCGACTCGTACTCGCAGATGAGTAGGTGGGGCCGACCGTCCACTAGCAACCGGGCGATCAAGTCCGGCTCCCAATCGCCGGACATCGCCTCGGCTTCGATACCTTCGACCTGCAGAATCGGAATCTTCTCAAGCACCTCTCGCAGTGCTTCGCTAACCCGGGCGTCGATCTCTTTCACAATATTTGCCCCTTTCAACATACGCTGAAAACAACATATCTTATGAAAGTCCGGCAGGAATTTCAATAGATGAGCGAATTTCAGCAGACGCTGAAAGAGGTCATTTCAATGAAATTTGGGGCTTGAACCCGTATTGGTCGATGACGGAAGCCTTGGGACGTGCGCCACCAAGCGATCATCCGGGCGCGAAGATCAGATGCAAATCCTCATCGGTTTCCTCGCCGCGCAAGATCGCCCGGACGACGTTGCGAGCCTGATCGATCAGGCTGCACGAAAGGCCGGCGCAGCGCGATAACTTCCATACTGACGCAAGCATCATGAGAGCGTTCCCCGACGTTCCGCAGTCGACCGTACTCTTCGGAGCAGGCTACGGGTGGGAAGTTCTGGAACCAGCACGATGGCTCACAGGCTGCGCGCTCCACTACTGGGGCGACATAGACACGCACGGCTTTGCCATTCTCGATCAATTGCGCAGCCGCTTTCCGCATGTGGGGTCGTTCTTGATGGATCGTGCGACGCTGATGGCGCATGAAGCGTTTTGGGGCGACGAAGATGATCAGGTCATACGCGATCTGCCGCGACTCACGACGCAGGAGAGTGAGCTCTTTGACGACCTGCGCGACAACCGGATTCGGCACGGATTGCGGCTCGAACAGGAGCGCATCGGGTTCGGCTGGGTCAGAGCGGCGCTGGAGCAGCGGATGGCGGCGACGACTCACGACTAGACTCTTCGGAGGTAGGTCGCATCCGAGCCGCCTGTTACACTCTCTATATTCGCGAGCCGTCCCAACAACCCGGTGGTCACGCTTCGGGCTGTACGGTCCACGGTTGGTATCTCGAGAGAAAAGATTTTCATGAAGTTGCGGCGAGCACAAAGGGTCTGTCAGTAATTTCGTGTTCAAGGCATATGATGCTCCCCAGGAGAAAATATGCCTCGCAAACCCAAGACCCCACCGGTAGATCTGCCGGCGATTCCTGCCGAGTTGCTTGAGCAGTTCGGCAACGGCCCGATGACGGCCGAATCCATCAATGCCGCGACCATGGCTCTGAAGAAGGCGTTGATTGAGCGCGCGCTCGGCGGCGAGTTGAACCATCATCTGGGCTATTCACCGGGCGCGGCCAAACCGGCCGCAGTCACCAACCAGCGCAACGGCAAAGGCGCCAAGACCGTTTTGACCGAAGACGGCCCGATCCGCATCGAGGTGCCGCGCGACCGCGACGGCAGCTTCGAACCACTATTGATCCCCAAGCACGAAAGACGCTTTACAGGCTTCGACGAGAAGATCGTCGCCATGTACGCCAGGGGCATGACAGTACGCGAGATCCAGGGCTTCTTGCAGGAACAGTACGGCACCGAGGTTTCGCCCGAGTTCATCAGCTCGGTCACCGACGAGGTCATGGCTGAAGTCACGGCCTGGCAGTCACGGCCGCTCGAACCGATGTATCCGGTCGTGTTCTTCGATGCTTTGCGCGTCAAGATCCGCGAAGATGCTGTCGTACGCAACAAGGCCGTCTACCTTGCGCTGGGTGTCCTGCCCGACGGAACACGGGACATTCTGGGCCTGTGGATCGAGAACACCGAGGGCGCTAAGTTCTGGATGAAGGTGTTCAACGATTTGAAGACCCGCGGCGTGAACGACATTCTGATCGCCGTGACCGACGGCCTGAAGGGCATGCCAGAGGCACTGGCCGTCGTGTTTCCGGCAACCACGCTGCAGACCTGCATCGTTCACCTGATTCGAAATAGCCTTGATTACGCGAGCTGGAAGGATCGTAAGGGGCTGGCTGCGGCGATTCGCCCGATCTACACGGCGGCGAGCGCGGAAGCCGCTCAGGCCGAACTCGACGCGTTTGCCCAAGGGCCTTGGGGGCAACGATTCCCGACGGTCAGCGCCGCGTGGCGCAACGCCTGGGATCGCGTCATTCCCTTCTTCGCGTTCCCGCCAGCGGTGCGTAAGGTCATTTACACAACCAATGCCATTGAAAATATCAACGCGCAGCTACGCAAGATCATCAAGACGCGAGGCCACTTCCCGACCGATGACGCCGCCACGAAACTCATCTGGCTTGCCCTGCGCAACATCACGGCCGGGTGGAGTCGTTCCGCTCACGATTGGAAGCAGGCCATGAACCAATTCGCTATCCTTTACGCGGATCGATTCGTTCGGCCATCCGTGTAAATCTCAACCCCGCCTTGAACACGGAAATTCTGACACCTCCAGCACAAAGGTCACCTGCCCGGCGTTTGACTTCGCTTTCCAAACTTAACCATCCATAGGGCGCAATCTTTGAAACGCCTCAGCCATGCGCTCATCGTGGCATTGCTACGAACACTTTCCGTACTTCCTTACAAATTCGTCGCAAGGCTCGGGATGATTATCGGCACCGCGTTGTATGCGCTTCCGAGCCGCCGCAAGCATATCGTCCTGGTGAACTTGCGTCTTTGCTTCCCCGAGAAGACCAGCAGCGAACATCAGAAGCTCGCAAGAGAGCACTTCCGCCACGTTGTTCGCAGTTATCTCGAGCGCGGCATCCAGTGGTTTGGCAGTGCGCAGGCGATCCGGGATATCGTCCAGATCGAAAGCAAAATCGATCTCGACGACGACGCGGCCCCGCCTACCATCTTCATGGGTTTTCACTTCGTGGGCATCGAGGTCGGCTGCATGCTCTACTCGACGCACCTGCCCGTTGCCTCACTGTACACACGTATGTCAAGCACGGCCCTATGCGCGCTGGCCAAGCGGCAACGCGGGCGATTCGGGGCAGAAATGATCGAGCGCGCGACCAGCGCCAAAAAGATCGTCGCATTGTTGCGTTCCGGCAAACCCGTCATGCTCGCGGCGGATATGGACCAGGGCGTCGACAACTCTGTTTTTGTCCCTTTCTTCGGCGTTCCCGCCTGCACGCTAACGGCCGTTTCGCGTCTCGCAAGACTGGGGCGCGCGCGGGTTGTTCCGTTCGTGACTGAGGTGCTCCCGAACTATCAAGGGTACAAGTTGACGATTTTCGAGCCGCTCGCGGACTTCCCATCGGGGAGCGATGTGGTCGACGCACGCCGCATGAATGCGTTTCTTGAGGAGCAGGTCGTTAAGTTTCCCGAGCAATATTACTGGGTGCACCGACGCTTCAAGCACCGACCACCTGGTATGGCATCGGTCTATTGAACGGTTCTACAGGTCATGGAGCCTGCAAGCAGCGTTTGCCGGCGTCGATGCATATTTGGCAACGTCCGCGTTGCTCCGCCTTTTCCGGCTCGCCAATGGAGCGGCGGTCTTGCGGTTGACCGGACGCCCAAACGTATCGAAGGAAGATGCCGGGCGACGCCTCCCGGGGGTCAGGCCCGTCCGAACGCCGTCCTCGATACCGTCACAACTTTAATGCGGCGCAAAGGTCATCGTGCTCGAATGCACTTGCCATCCGTGCGATCTCCGCGCGCCTGCAACTGACTTCCTCGGCAACCGATTGCCACGTCCGGGTCACTTCCGACACCTCCCGGATCGTCGCTCGAGCCTGTCTCAGCGACAATCCAAAGAACTCCGCGGCATTTTCGAGGAGGCCAACCGAACACGTTCCCTCGTCGAGATCAATGTTTGTTGTCAGGATGCGCGCCTTCACATCGGTCGGCGTGGGATTGAGGTCATAGGCTGGTGACAATTGCCAGCCATCGTGTCCCGCCCACAGAAAACCGTGGTTACGCAGATGATCATCGACATTGGACACAAGCACATTGAACGTCACGCGGCGATACAACTGTGCAGCATCGGCCCGCGCCTTCGCCCCGTGTTGCGTCAGTGCGTCAACCAATTCGGGATAACTGCCGCGTTGGCCGTCTCGCGATCCCGTCATCGACATGGCCGAGAGAAAGGGAATGCGAATATTCCCCGCGCGATCGAAGCGACGCGATAGCAGCACGGCCTTGCCCGCTATGTCGAGGAGTTCGTGATGCGGAGTGGAGATACCAGCGCGCTCAGCCAATCGCAGCGCGATTTCCTCCCAGGTCTCGATGCTGTAGTCGTCGGTCTCCTTCGGAAACTTGGCAATCGACAAGTGGCCGTATTGATCGATGACAGATGCTTTTGGACGTGCGCCACCGAGCGACGACCCTGGCGCGAAGATCAGCTGCAAATCCTCATCGGTTTCCATATTCGAACGTGACAGTAATGCTCCGCTCTCCCGAGCGGCGAATGTGTCTTTTCGACCCGTTTCAGCCCCTTAAAAGCTATGATCAATGGGCTGCAACCGGTTGTATTTGGGTCAGTCGAGGTACTACGCGAAGAAAAACGATATGAGCACTGGGCTCATATCGCCCACTCAACACTTCATGGGATAAATCGCTAGCAGGTGGAGCCACCAGCGAACTGACACCTGGCTGTTCAAGCAAAGCGAGACGGTCAGCGCATCGCCTCAGTACAACACCACCGAGCGGATCGACTCGCCCTTCTTCATCAGGTCGCGCGGTCCTTCGAGATCGACTTCCTCGATCGTCAGCGGCGCGCCGGCCTTCCATGCAATTGCTGCTTGTGTCTTCATACTGCATTCCTCTGCTGAAGCGTTTGTCGTTCGTGATTTGCGTGGCCCGTTGGTCGAACGTCGCGTTGAACCTCTGCCCACACCTTGCGGATCATGTCCTGCAGCAGCAGCGATTCCGCCCAGCGGTCGGTCGTGTCGTTACCGTCGCGGTTGATGATCGCGTATGGTTTGGGGCCGAGTTCACACGTGAAGGCCAGGGTGTCGTCCGCGCCCGCCCGTCGGCACCAGGACGCGAAGCCATAGCCCCACCAGCCGAGAAACAGATCGACCCACATCCGGTGCGGCTCGAACGATAGCTCTATCTGCACCTGCTCGCGGCTCGCGACGCGCCCGTGAAAGGCCCACGACTGATCCAGGATACGGTGCATCAACGCATGATTCTCGTCGGACACGGGCCACGAGAATTCGCGTCCAACGAGGTAATGCGAGATATCCCCAAGCAGCTTTAGATCGGGCCGCGCGTCGAGCAGGTCAAGCGTGAAATAGAGATCCGTGGTCATGCGATCGCGGTGCGTCTCGATGTAGACCGGGAAATCGACCTGTTCGGCCAGTCTCTGCCAGCCGTCGAGCAGCGTTACGCATTCTGCGACGGTGCGAGGACGTACGTCGGGCTGCAGGTCGATGTGATGCACGCCGGATTCGACGGCATTTTCGAGCACGGGCTGTAAATCGTCTATCGTGCGTGGAAAGCACTGACCTTCCGCGTGCAGTCCGCATGTGGCACGCAACCGGGCCAGCCGCCGAACGTCCGCACGCTTCGTATAGTGCGCGCTTACGCCGTCAAAGCCGGCGTCGGCAATCATCCGCACGTTCTCTTCGAGTGTGCGTTCGTTGCCATCGGTGTGGCGACGCTCCATGGCCCACAGCGACTGAAACACGAGCAGTCGTCGCTTCATTGCGCCTCCGCGGCGAGCAACGACCTGAGCTTCGTCCCGCGATCGGCAAGCAGATGAGGCTCCACGCATGCGCGCCGCGCAATCAGCTCTTGTGCGAAGCGCACATCCCGCGCAATTTCGCCAGTCTGTCCGACTCCGCTCGCGCCGACAAGCACGCCGTCGCCGCTCAATGCGAAGAACACGCGCGACGCCGCACCCGTCTCGCGTGCCACCGTCGTCGTTCCAAGCGCAGGCATGCCGGCGATCTGGATCGTCATGTCGTATTGATCGGACCAGAACCATGGCACTGACGAACAGGCCTCGCCGTGGCCGAGCATATTGCGCGCGACGACACGCGCCTGGTCTTCAGCGTTTTTCCAGCATTCGAGCCGAATCCGGCGGCCAAACAGCGGGTGGGGAAACGAACAAACATCCCCGGCCGCGAAAATACGTGGGTCGTTCGTGCATAACGTCGCGTCGACTGCGACGCCATTTTCGACGTCAAGATTCGCGGCCTGTGCAAGTTCAGTACACGGCGTCACGCCAATGCCAGCGATCACGGCGTCGCACGCCAGGGTTGTGCCGTCGACAAGCTGCACACCACTTACGCACGCCGTTCCGACAAAGCGTTCCACACGTACACCGAAGCGGACGTCTACACCTCGTTGTCTATGCTGCGCAACGAGGCATTGCGCCACGACTTCAGGCACCGCACGCATTAACGCCCGCGGCCCCCCTTCGAGCACGACGACCTCGCAACCGAGTGCTACCGCTGTCGCTGCAATTTCAAGGCCGATGAAACCCGCCCCAATCACCGCGATGCGGCGACCCGGGCGCAGTTCGGCGCTGATCGCATGCGCATCGTACACGCTACGCAGCATATGTACGCCGGCGAGCGTCGCCCCCGGCAGATCCAGCCGGCGTGGCCGGGAACCCGTCGCAATCAGCAAGCGGTGATAGCCGAGGGTGTCGCCGCTGGCAAGCACCACCCTGTGCCCCACGCGATCGATCGCAGCCACAGGCGCATCGGTACGCAGATCGATGCGCTGTTCCCGAAAGAACGCCTCGTCGTAGATCGCGCACTGGGCGGTCGTCTTTTGCCCCAGCAGCACCGACTTCGATAACGGCGGCCGTTCATAGGGCAACAAACCTTCGTCGCCGAAAAGCGTGATGGCGCCGTCCCAGCCGTTCTCGCGTAACGCCTGCGACGCACGCGCTCCGCACTGGCCCGCGCCGACGATCACCATCGGCTCCGTTGTGCTCATCAGCGGCTCCCGGTTGCGCTTAGCGGTAGCGGCCAGCCAGCGCCGAGACCTGCTCGATGTTCTGCGGCGTAATGAAGCCCGGTCCTGAGCTGATGTTGCGCGCCTCGTAGACTGGCTTCAGCCCATAGGCCTGAAGACGCTTGATGAAGTTCGGGTCCTTCTCGAGCTCCGCGCGAGCCGCGACGACATCCGTGTTGTGGTTCTTGTGCATGATTGCGAGCATGGCAATCGGAATGTACCCCTGCAGATACGGCTGCTGGTCGGTACAGAACTTGATGGTGCCGTCCTTGATTGCTTGCGCGACGTCAGGATCGATGTCGAAGGTGGCAAACCAGATCTTCCCGGCAAGCCCCAGCTTGGTCACGGCGCGAATGGTCGGGTCCGCAGAAGTCGGTCCTAACGTCAACACGGCTTGCGTATCCGGGTGCGCCCGCAAATATGCGCTTACCTTCGCTTCGATGCCGGTTGGGTCCGTGCCGACGTCGAGCGACGACGCCTTCGAGTCGGCACCAATGGCTTCGCCAAACCCACGGCAACGCTCGAATGAGAGCGGATTGGTGGCATAGTGATTCACACAGAGAAACGTTTTGATGCCGGCGGCTTTCGCACGCAGGCCAGCTTCCTTGCCAGCCAGGTACTCCGGCTGGCCCACGTGCATGAGTGCACCGAGGTCAGCGCTCTGCTGCTCCGTACCGGTATTGGCGGTAATGAAAGGGATATTTTTATCCTTCAGTTTCGAGACGGCTCCTTTCAGCAGATCGTAGTCGGCAATCGTGAGTACCACGCCGTCATAATTGCGTGCTGCCGCCTGATTGACCAGTTGCACCATGTCCGCGATGTCACCGTTTGGCGGATTGCGATAGTCGGTCCGTACGTTGAAATCCTGGTCGGCCTGCGTGATGCCGTTCTTGACGGTATTCCACCACGCGTCGGAATCCGGCGCGTGCGTGATGAAATCGAAATGGGCAACCGGGTCCGCGCAGGCGCTCGTGCAGAGTCCCAGACTCAACACAACGGCGCTCAGGCCGAGCATCTTTCCAATAGCATGTTTCATGGCTGTCTCCTTGGTTATGGTCTATGTGCCGATGTGGCGACATCGGCCATTCATGCGTTGCCTCAACCGCGCGTCGCCACAGTCAATCCGCTGGCAACCCGATGAAAACCTTGTTGTCCTCGACCTTCACGGGATGAATGGCGAGATTGATGCAGACGGGCGCCCCTTTCGCCGCGCCTGTCGGAATGTGGAAGCGTCCCATGTGCATCGGACATTCGATAATGTCGCCAAACACGAGCCCCTCCGTGAGGCGCGCTGTTTCATGGGTGCAAAGGCCTGCCGACGCGTAAAAGCCGGTCGGCGTGTGATAGATCGCATACAGCCTGCCGTCGTGACTAAACTCGATGACGTCCTCTTCTTCGATGTCATCGCACGCGCAGACGTGATGCCATTGCAGGATGTTCATTGGCGTATCTCCGCGGCTCAGCGAGCCTCAACCGCGCCAGGCGGCGTACCGACGGTTTGGCCTGCAGCCGCGGCGGGCAGCTTGCCGGGCACGAGGGGGGTCACCATAAAGTCAGGATCGCGCCGCTGCATTCTGAACACGTGGAGGATTTCTCTCCACGCGCTAAAGAGGCCGTCGTAGGCAGGCGGCAGATCCTCCCGGATTGCCTCACGCAGCTTCGGCAACGCATGGAACGGCACGTTAGGAAACATGTGATGCTCGACGTGATAGTTCATATTCCAGTAAAGGAATTGAAGCATCCGGTTGAGCTTGATCGTTCGTGTCGAAACGCGATGATCGAGTTCGTTTTCGCGCAACCCCGTATGCTGGGTAATCGCCAGCAATTCATGCAGCCATGCGCCGTAGGCACGCGGCAACAGAAGAAACACCACGGGCAACCAGCTATGGGCGGCGATGGACGACCCGACCACGCCAATGTAGAGCAGCAGAATCACGCGTGAATTGCGGCACATTGCACGATATTCGGTGACCGGCACGACGGCTTTCGCGCTCTTCGACACGATGCTGAAAGTGTGCAAAACGATATTGCCTAGGTGATGAATGCCGTGCGAAACACGCAGAAAATCGGTAACGAGTTTCAGGTAGTTCGGCGGCCGTTTGACCGCGAGTTCAACGTCGGATGGGACGGTTGCTGTCAGGTGCGTGTACGTATGATGTTGCGCATGCGACCAGCGGCTATAGATCTGTTCGCGCCACGTCATGAAGCAGATCAGCCAGTGCACCGACTCGTTCAGCCATTCGCTTTTGAAGGGCGTGCGATGACGTAACTCGTGCTCCATCGCCTCCGCGAAGGCATAGAGCGTTCCGTAAAGAAAGAACGCCGGTACGCACCAGGGAGTATCGAGCGACAGCCACGCGAACGCCCCGCTTGCCGCCACCAACGCAATGAAACCGCCAAAATGCAGCAACGCGGCGGTGTCGTTACGCCGCGTGACCTCTTTGAGCACCTTCCTGTCGAGCCGGCATTTATACCAGTCGTCCATGGTGATCGTTTGCCTGCCGTCTTGCTGGTTGGACATGAATCGGACCCTGTGCCTGATGTTAACCGTCGTGATGATCTGCGTGATGCATTGATCATCCTTGAGCGCATTTAAGGCTCTTTTTGAGCCAATGTCAAACGCATAGATGCATCATTTTGAGGCAAAAAAGGATATTCCCTGAGACGAAAGCGAGTTTTTGCCGGATTTGGCGATGCGCCTTCGGATAAGCCTCAAAAGACTCATTTTTGAGGCAAAATGATGCCTGCGCGGCAATGCCGCGCTGCGACGACCAGGACCGGGCGACGATGGGCAAGCCGACACTGAAACAACTGATGGAAATGACGCAGCTCAGCCGGGCGACAATCGATCGTGCGTTGAACAACCGACCCGGGGTGCATCCGCGCACGCGCAGTGCTATCGATGCAGCGATAAGGCAATTGGCTTCGGAGACGCCGGTGCGCCCGGCATCTCCCGTGGGACAGCGCAGCTACGTGTTCAGGTTGCTGTCGCAGGCAGGCGACGCGTTTACGGAGGAGTTGACGCGCAGCGCGGCCGGACTCGAAGCGGAATTCGCGGCGTCGGGCGTGCGCCTGGAGGTCGAGGGTTGCGTGGGCGTGCCTGACGATGAAGTCGCCGCGAGGGTACACAAGGCTGCCGATGAGGCAGACGGTATCGCGATCATCTGCACGAATACGGCTGCAACGACCGCAGCACTGCGCAAATGCATGGCTGCCGGCAAACCGGTCGTGACACTGATCACCGACGTCGATGCCGACGCCCGTCACACCTATGTCGGCGTCAATAACCGTGCGGCGGGTCAGTCTGCTGCGTTCCTCATTGGACGGCATCTGCAGGCGCACACCGCACCCGACGTCGCAGTGGTCGTCGCCACGTTTTCCTATACGTGCCACGAGGACCGCGAGATTGGCTTCCGTTCGTTGCTAAGACAACGGTTCCCGAACGTGAGCCTCGTGGAGGTGATCAAAGGCGCAGATTCCGGCGCTGCGACCTATGAGGCGACGATGCGCTTTCTACAGGGACACGGCAAGCTCGACGCCATCTACAACGTGGCGGGCGGCAACGAAGGATTGGCTGCGGCGCTGCGCGAACACGATCTTGTGGGCCGGACGGTCTATATCACGCACGAAGTAAACCGGATAACAGAGCCGCTATTGCGTTCCGATACCATCGACTATTTGCTCACACAGGATCTTCGGCTCCTGCTTCGCACTGCGGTCGAACATTTGAGAACAGCCCGCGCTGGGGGCGACGTTCCCGCTCAGGCAATCATTCCAATCGAGACCTATTCCCGCTACTCGTTGTACTAGCAAATGTGTGCCGTGCGCAGCAAGCTTGCGCCGTGCGTTTCAGTCTTGCGCGTCGCACCTTGGGAAACGCGTTGATCGGCTTTCATCGATCGTCTCTTGCCAATCTGCGAGCAGACCCTCAGACAAGTTCGTCCAGCGGCCGTTGATGGCCGGTTCCGGTCCCATGCCAAAAGACGTCAAACACGAGGCGCGGCACCATACGATCGTCCGAGAAAAGCCCCATCAAAGCAATTCTGACTCGCCGGTTGGCATCTTGATCGGACCAGGGCGACGTTGCGTTCGGTTTCCGGCGGTCGTCCGTCATGCGTCGGGCGTCTACGACTATCACACCTCGTGAGGATACCGTCAGGTATACCGTCAACACCGCTGACGGTATCGAGCCAGCGTAGGCGCACGCTGCCCGCGTATGACCGTCAAAAATACCGTCAAATCGCAGTGGCTAGGGCTTTCCGCAGGCGCAAACGCTCGCTAGGAAAGCCCTTATTCGTCAATAACCTACTGACCAGCGACCGCAAATTTATAATTGGTTTCGCAAAATCTAACGGTCATCGCAATTCATTGATCAAAAAGGAAATTCGAGAAACCCCTACTCCCACTCGATCGTCGCCGGCGGCTTCCCGGAGATGTCGTAAACAACCCGATTGATCCCGCGTACTTCGTTGATGATCCGATTCGACACCTGCCCGAGCAGTTCATGCGGCAGATGCGCCCAATGCGCGGTCATGAAGTCGAGCGTCTGCACGGCCCGCAGCGCGACGACATACTCGTACGTACGCCCATCGCCCATCACACCCACGCTCTTCACCGGCAGGAACACCGCGAACGCTTGGCTCGTGAGGTCGTACCACGACTTGCCGGTTTCCTTGTCGATCGTATTGCGCAGCGTCTCGATGAAAATCGCATCCGCACGGCGCAGCAGATCGGCAAAATCACGACGCACTTCGCCGAGAATCCGCACGCCGAGGCCCGGCCCCGGGAACGGATGCCGATAGACCATCCCAGGCGGCAACCCGAGCTTCACGCCCAGTTCGCGCACTTCATCCTTGAACAGCTCGCGCAACGGCTCGAGCAGCTTCAGATTCAACGTCTCGGGCAACCCGCCCACGTTGTGGTGGCTTTTGATGGTGTGCGTCGCCTTCTTGCCCTTGCCGGCCGATTCGATGACGTCCGGATAGATCGTGCCCTGCGCCAGCCACTTGGCGTCCGTCAGTTTGCCGGCCTCGGCCTGGAACACTTCCACGAACTCCGCGCCGATGATCTTGCGCTTTTGCTCAGGGTCCGTCACGCCGGCGAGCTTCGAGAGGAACGCCTCGCTCGCGTCGACGTGAATCACGCGCACGCCGAGATGATCGGCGAACGTCGCCATCACTTGCTCGGCCTCGTTCAATCGCAGCAAGCCGTGATCGACGAAGACACACGTCAATTGATCGCCGATCGCACGATGCAGGAGCGCCGCGGCCACGGACGAATCCACCCCGCCCGACAAGCCCAGAATGACATGCTCGCCGCCCACTTGCGCGCGAATTTTTTCGACGGCCTCGTCGATGTAATGCCCCATCTCCCAATCAGCCTGCGCGCCGCAAATGCCGAGCACGAAGCGCTCGAGCATGGCACGCCCCTTGACCGTGTGCGTTACCTCCGGGTGCCACTGCAGCCCATAAAAGCGCCGCGCTTCGTCGGCCATCGCGGCGATCGGGCACGATTCGGTCGATGCCATCAACGCAAAGCCTTCCGGCATCTGCGTGACTTTGTCGCCGTGGCTCATCCACACCTTCAGCATGCCGTGGCCTTCAGGCGTGCGGAAATCCTCGATCCCCTCGAGCAGGCTCGTATGGTTGCGCGCACGCACCTCGGCATAGCCGAACTCGCGCACGTGCCCGAGCTCCACCTTGCCGCCGAGTTGTTCGGCCATCGTCTGCATGCCGTAGCAAATGCCCAGCACCGGCACGCCGAGCTCGAACACCGCCTGCGGCGCACGCGGCGCATCCGCTTCCGTGACCGAGCTCGGCCCGCCGGAAAGGATGATGCCCTTCGGGGCGAATTCGCGGATGAACGCGTCGTCGACGTCATACGGATGAATCTCCGAATAGACGTGCGCTTCGCGAATACGGCGCGCAATCAACTGAGTGACTTGCGAACCCATGTCGAGGATCAGGATCTTGTCATGCATGGCTGGCACGGATCGATAGTGAACGAATGCGAACGCAGCGCTCGTCGCGCTGCGAATGAATGGCCAAGCATCGAGCGCCGCGCAACGGCCGCGCACGAGCAGGAGTTAACGTTGTGTCGAAAGCGCGGGAGCGAGCGCACTCAACCATGAAACGGAGGCCGCGGCGCGGACGCCGGACGATCTGTGTGCACGTCGTCGCTGCCGCTGGCGGCACCGGCGCGCGCCGATTCGGCCGCCCCATCGGGGGCACGAACGCTCGGCTCCGGCGACGGCGCAAACGGACGCTCGATCCGGCGCTCCGGGCGTGGCGCCGCAGCCGCCACCGCCTCATCGCCCGAGGCCGCCGGCTGCGGCCGTAGCACCGGCTCAGCGGGCGCCTGCGAAGCCGCCGATGCAGCCACCGCCGCATCGCGCTTCTTCGCCGCTTTCGCGCCGGTCGCGGCCTGCGCCGCCTTCTCGACCTCGCGCCGGCGCACCGCCCCCGCGAAACGCGCACCGCCGAGCCCGACGATGACGAGCAAGCCGCCAACGAGCAGATTCGGGACGATACCGAGCGCGGGCAGCCACAATGCGTGCGGCCCGATCGTCCACGCCAGCACGAGCGCGCCGGCGAGCCACGTCACGTGGCCGACGATCTTGGCTACCCCGATCGTCATCGCACCGTCGAAGGCCCCACGCAGCGAAAGCCACGCCAGCCCTAGCAGCACGAGACCGAGCATTTGCCCGACCATGGCCGGCTCGATCGGCGTCAACTGCAGCGTCCGCTGCACGCCGGCAAGCGGCGAAAGCAGCAGCGCCGCGCCGGCGCTCAGATAGAGCCCCGCATCGACGATCAGAACGGCGCGCAGCAGCGGTTTCATCGGCGCTCGAGCGGTTATTCGACGTGGTAGTTGGGCGCTTCCTTCGTGATCTGGACGTCATGCACGTGCGATTCGCGCATGCCGGCCGCCGTGATCTGGACGAACTGGGCCTTCTCATGCAGCTCGTCGATCGTCCGGCAACCGCAGTAGCCCATGCTCGCGCGAACGCCGCCGATCAATTGGAACAGGATCGCGCCTACCGAGCCCTTGTACGCCACGCGCCCCTCGATACCCTCGGGCACGAGCTTGTCGATGTTCGCCGAGTTGTCTTGGAAGTAGCGATCGGCCGCGCCGTCCTTCATGGCGCCGACCGAGCCCATGCCACGGTACGACTTGTACTGACGGCCTTGGAACAGGAACACGTCGCCCGGCGCCTCTTCGGTGCCCGCGAACATGCTGCCCATCATGACCGCATTCGCGCCGGCCGCCAGCGCCTTGCTGACGTCGCCCGAGAAGCGCACGCCGCCGTCGGCGATCACGGGCACGCCCGTGCCCTTCAGCGCCTCGGCCACGTTCGTGATCGCCGTGATCTGCGGCACGCCCACGCCGGCCACGATCCGCGTCGTGCAGATCGAGCCGGGGCCGATGCCGACCTTCACGCCGTCCGCGCCGTATTCGACGAGCGCACGCGCGGCGTCGGCCGTTGCGATGTTGCCGCCGATGACTTCGACGTGCGGGAAGCTCTTCTTGACCCAGCGCACGCGCTCGAGCACGCCCTTGCTATGGCCGTGCGCCGTATCGACGACGATGACGTCCACGCCGGCCGCGGCCAGCGCCGTGACGCGCTCTTCGTTGTCCGCGCCCACGCCCACCGCCGCGCCTACGCGCAGCTTGCCGTGCTCGTCCTTGCAAGCGTCCGGATGCTCCGTCTGCTTCGTGATGTCCTTGACCGTCATCAGCCCGCGCAGCTCGAACGCGTCGTTCACGACGAGCACACGCTCGAGGCGATGGCTGTGCATCAGCGCCTTCGCTTCGGCGAGTGCGGTGCCTTCCTTGACCGTGACGAGGCGCTCGCGCGGCGTCATGATCGTGCGCACGGGCTCGTCGAGCCGCGTTTCGAAACGCAGGTCGCGATTCGTGACGATGCCCATCAACTGGGCGCCTTCGACGACGGGGAAGCCCGAAATGCCATGCTGCTGCGACAGCGCGATCACGTCGCGCACCTTCATTTGCGGGGGAACCGTGATCGGATCGCGCACGACGCCCGATTCGAACCGCTTGACCTTCGCCACTTCGCGCGCCTGCTCGGCGGCCGTCAGGTTCTTGTGGATGATGCCGACCCCGCCTTGCTGGGCCATCGCGATCGCGAGCCGTGCTTCGGTGACGGTATCCATCGCAGCCGAAACGAGCGGCATGTTCAAGGAGATGTTGCGGGTCAGCCGGGTCTTGAGGCTGGTGTCGCGCGGCAGAACGTCGGAGAACGCCGGGACGAGGAGCACGTCATCGAACGTGAGTGCTTTTTGGATCAGACGCATGGCAAATCCTATAGGCGCAAAAGCGAATTATACGCGATACCTCCCTGGTTTTTCACTGTGCGAACAGCAAGTTAGCGTTTTTTGTGGGGAAACGCCGCGAGCAGTTTCGCTTTTCGGTTCACCCCGTGTTCGCGCGACGTTCGTTTGCCTCCGGCGCGTGTTCGGCCCCTTGGCGGCCCCTCGGCGCGCGCTCGGCACATTAAACGCAGACGAAAAGCACAGGCTTCTCGCGTCGCGCGCAAGCGACACGCCGAACGGGCCATTGCAGAATCGAACAAGACGCCGAATCCCTCCCCGCTTACGCTTGGCCCCATCGATGACTTCGACGAAGGAGCGCGGCATGCGGCGTGGTGTGATGTACGGGATGTTGGCAGGCGCGATTTGGGGGACGGTCTTTCTCGTGCCGCGCCTGCTGCCCGATTTCGCGCCGCTGCCGTTCGGCGCAGCGCGTTGCATGATGTACGGGCTCGTCTCCGCCGCCGCGGCCTTGCCCATGGCGCGCCGCCTGGCGGGCAAGCTCACGGGCGCCGATCTGAAGGCGGTCGGCACACTCGCCCTCGTCGGCAATCTCGTCTACTACGTCTTTCTGACGGCAGGCGTGCATCGGGTCGGGATCGGCCCGACGTCGCTGATCGTGGGCGTGCTGCCCGTCACCGTCACGCTGGCGGGACGGCGCGACACGGGTGCCGTTCCGCTCGCGCGGCTGCGCTGGCCGCTCGTGCTCGTGGCGGCCGGAATCGTCTGCATCAACGTCGACGTATTCGCCGCCGCGCCGTCGCCGTCGGGCGGAGGCGGCTTGCTGAGCAAGCTCGTGGGCATCGTCTGCGCGGCGGGCGCCCTCTTCGCCTGGACTTGGTTCGCCGTCGCCAACACGCGCTACCTGCGGCGCAATCCTCGTTTCGACGGCAACGAGTGGTCCGTGCTGCTGGGGCTGGCCACGGGCTTGTTCGGCGCCTGTCTTTGGGCCGTCTGCGCGCTCGCTTCCAACACGGTCCATGCGGCATCGCACGCCCCAGAGCGCTGGCATCTGTTCTGGCTCCTCAATCTCGGGCTCGCGGTGGGCGCGTCATGGATCGGCACCGGCTTGTGGAACGCCGCGTCCAAGCGCGTTCCGCTGACGCTTTCTGGGCAGTTGATCGTTTTCGAGACGGTGTTCGCGCAGCTATACGGGTTCGCCTACGATGCGCGGCTGCCCCGCCCCCTCGAAGCGGCTGCCATCGCGCTATTGCTCGCGGGCGTCATGTGGGCGGTCCGGCGTCACGACGATGGCGCCGGGCGCGCAGCCCCGATCGAGAACGTGCCGCTCGGCGCGAATCCTTGACGGAGGCGGCTCGTCAGCGCGAATCCTTGTGCAGCCACTTGCGCCCTTCGACGGAGCCGGCGCGGCGCGTCTTTTCCACGCGGCGCTGGCGAGCCACCTTGGGATCGACGATGAGCGGACGGTAGATCTCGACGCGGTCGTGATCGGCCAGCGGCGCATCGAGCGTCGTCAACTTGCCGAAAATGCCTACCTTGGCGGTGGCGAGGTCGATTTCGGGATGGCTACACGCGATTTGGCTCGCCGTAAGCGCTTCACGCACCGTGGCACCAGCGGGCAGCGTCAGCGCGATCAATGTTTGCGCGCCGGCCCGCGCGTAGCACACCTCGACGGACAGCGATGCGCTCATGGCCGGCCGTAGCGCTCGTCGGCGCGTTTGACGAACGATTCGACGAACGTGTTCGCGATGTGATTGAACACTGGGCCGATGATCTTTTCGAGAATCACGCTCGAGAACTCGTAGTGCAGCGCGAACTCGATCTTGCAGGCATCGGTGCGCAAGGGCGTGAAGCGCCAGTACCCCGTGAACTTGCGAAACGGGCCATCGGCGAATTCCATGTCGATGCGCGTGGGCCGCTCTTGCGTGTTGTGCGTGGCAAAGTGCTGCTTGATGCCCTTGAAGTTGATGTCGATGCGCGCCTCCATCTCGTGCGCCTCCTGCCTGCGAATTTCCACGCCTCCGCACCAAGGAAGGAAATTCGGGTAGTCGGCCACGTCGGTGACGAGATCGAACATTCGCTCCGCCGAGTGGCGGATCAATACGGTTTTCTGGACATCAGCCATAAGAAGCACTGCACGCGGCGAAAGTTGGGCGAGCGTGGCGGCCCGCCTGAGCGCCGCTTTGCTAAAATCGTGATTTTAAACGAGTTGGGCGCCGTCCATATTCCATGAGCATCATCGACAACAGAAAGGCCTTCTTCGATTACTTCATCGAGGAGCGCTACGAAGCAGGGCTCGTGCTCGAGGGATGGGAAGTCAAGGCACTGCGTGCCGGGCGCGGCCAGATCAAGGAAGGCTACGTCATCATCCGTGACGGCGAGCTGTTCCTGATCGGCGCGCACATCAGCCCGCTGCCCGAAGCCTCGACGCACATCAAGCCCGACCCCGTGCGCACGCGCAAGCTGCTTTTGCACGGCGACGAAATCAAGAAACTGATCGGCAAGGTCGAGCAGCGCGGCTACACGCTCGTGCCGCTGAACTTCCACTACAAGGACGGCCGCGTGAAATGCGAAGTCGGCCTCGCCAAGGGCAAGAAGCTGCACGATAAGCGCGAGACCGAAAAGAAGCGCGATTGGGAGCGCGAGAAGGCGCGCCTCATGCGCTCGGCAAGCTGAGGCGGCATCAGGACACTCAACGCCCGTCCGCGGCCACGGCGCCCTTGCCTCGATTCACGATCGCGAGGGCCGAGGCCACCATCGAACCGAGGTCGGACAGATTGCCGGGCACGATCAGCGTGTTGCCGGCTTTCGCCAGGTTGCCGAACGCATTGACGTACTGCTCCGCCACCTTGAGGTTGACGGCATCCATGCCGCCCGTCGATTGGATCGCCTGCGCGATCTTTTGAATGGCCTGCGCGTTCGCTTCGGCCACGGCCAGGATCGCCGCCGCCTCCCCTTGCGCCTGATTGATGGCGGCCTGCTTCTCGCCCTCCGACTTTTGGATCGCCGCTTCGCGCCCGCCCGACGCAATATTGATCTGCTCCTGCCGGCGCCCTTCCGACGCCGCGATCAGCGCGCGCTTTTCGCGTTCGGCCGTGATCTGAGCCTGCATCGCATGCAAGATCTCTTTCGGCGGCGTCAGATCCTTGATCTCGTAGCGAAGCACTTTCACGCCCCAGCTGGATGCGGCTTCGTCGAGCGCTGAAACGACGCTGTGGTTGATGAGATCGCGCTCCTCGAAGGTCTTGTCGAGCTCGAGCTTGCCGATGACGGAACGCAGCGTCGTTTGCGATAACTGCGTGATCGCCTGCACGTAGTTGCTCGATCCATACGAGGCCTTCATCGCGTCGGTGACCTGGAAATAGAGCACGCCGTCCACTTGCAGCTGCGTGTTGTCGCGCGTGATGCAGATCTGGCCCGGCACATCGAGCGGAATTTCCTTCAGCACGTGGCGATAGGCCACACGATCGACGAACGGCATCACGATATTGAGCCCCGGCACGAGCGTCGCGTGATATCGGCCGAAACGTTCGACGACCCACGCATGCTGCTGCGGCACGATCTTGATCGCCTGAACGACGATCGCAATGACGACGACGAGCAGCACGACCGCGACGATAGTCATGTCCATATTGTTCACTCCTTCGTTGTTGACACCGGATGATGCGAGCGCGCCGAGGCGCGCCCTTTCTCGACCAAGATGAGGCGGTTGGCGCGCACGGCCGCGATCTCGTAGAAGCGAGCGTCCTCGCGTTCGCCCGGAGCCAGTTCGACGTCCCACTGAGCGCCGCGATACGGCACACGCGCTTGGCCATCGCGCCATGCCGCCACCTCGACCGGCGCGCCGATGTCCAAGACGACGTCCGGATTGACCGATGCATCGCGCCGCTGGCGGCGGCGGCCGAAGCGCGTGCGCCGCAAGAGCAGGACGGCGGCAAGCGCAACGGCCGCAGCACAGATGCACTGCGCGGCGAGATTGCCTCCGCCCAGCTTGACGAGCGCCCCGGCAATGAAGCCTAGCGCGATCATCAGCAAGTAGAACGTGCCCGTCAGCAGTTCGGCGACGATCAGTGCCCCCGCACCGATCCACCAAAGAAAATCGTTCGGCGCCATGAAATGGTCCCCTCGAATGAAAACGCCCCGGATTACCGGGGCGTTATAACACGAAGCGGGGCCAGCATCCGTATGCGGCCCCCTAATG
Organism: Trinickia sp.; assembly: GCF_051953955.1. Lineage (GTDB taxonomy): Bacteria > Pseudomonadota > Gammaproteobacteria > Burkholderiales > Burkholderiaceae > Trinickia. The sequence goes on from NZ_JBQCIF010000089.1 coordinate 46,533, forward strand.
CGACGACGTTACTTCGCGGCCTTCGCCAGCGCTTGCCACGTATCGATGATCGTGTCAGGGTTCAGCGAGATCGACGCAATCCCTTCATCGGCCAGCCACTGCGCGAAGTCGGGGTGATCCGACGGGCCTTGGCCGCAGATGCCGACGTACTTGTTCAAGCGCCGGCACGTCTCGATTGCCCGCTTGAGCAGGAACTTGACGGCTTCGTCGCGCTCGTCGAAGTCGACGGCGAGCAATTCCATGCCGGAATCGCGGTCGAGGCCCAGCGTGAGCTGCGTCAAGTCGTTCGAGCCGATCGAGAAGCCGTCGAAATGCTGCAGGAACTGCTCGGCCAGAATCGCGTTCGACGGCACCTCGCACATCATGATGAGGCGCAAGCCCTTCTCGCCGCGCTTGAGGCCAAACTTCTCGAGCAGGCCGACCACGCGTTCGGCCTGCTTCACGGTGCGCACGAACGGCACCATGATCTCGACGTTCGCGAGGCCCATGTCCTCGCGCACGCGCTTGAGCGCCATGCACTCCATCTCGAACGCTTGCGCGAAATCGTGTGCGATGTAGCGCGAGGCGCCGCGGAAGCCCAGCATCGGGTTTTCCTCGTCCGGCTCGTAGCGCGAACCGCCGATCAGCTTCTTGTACTCGTTCGACTTGAAGTCGGACAGACGCACGATCACCGGCCGCGGATAGAATGCCGCCGCGATCGTCGCGATGCCTTCCGTCAGCTTGTCGACGTAGAACGCACGCGGCGAGGCATGGCCGCGCGCAACGCTCTCGACGGCCTTCTTCAAGTCCTGATCGACGTTCGGGTACTCGAGAATCGCCTTCGGGTGAACGCCGATGTTGTTGTTGATGATGAACTCGAGCCGCGCGAGGCCGACGCCGGCGTTCGGCAACTGCGAGAAGTCGAACGCAAGTTGAGGATTGCCGACGTTCATCATGATCTTGACGGGGATCGGCGGCAGCTCGCCGCGCGAGACTTCCGTGACTTCCGTTTCCAACAGGCCGTCATAGATCTTGCCCTCATCGCCTTCGGCACACGAAACCGTGACGAGCGCGCCATCCTTCAGCACGTCCGTCGCATCGCCGCAGCCGACCACGGCCGGCACGCCGAGCTCACGCGCAATGATCGCGGCATGGCAGGTGCGGCCGCCGCGGTTCGTGACGATCGCCGACGCGCGCTTCATCACGGGCTCCCAGTTCGGGTCCGTCATGTCGGCGACGAGCACGTCGCCCGGCTGCACGCGCTCCATCTCCGACGGATCGTGAATCACGCGCACGCGGCCCGCGCCGATCTTCTGGCCGATCGCGCGGCCCGTCGCGAGCACCTGCGATTGACCGCGCAGCTTGAAGCGCTGCTCGACCTTGCCGTGGCCTTGGCTCTTCACCGTCTCCGGGCGCGCCTGCAGGATGAACAGCTTGCCGTCGCGGCCGTCCTTGCCCCACTCGATGTCCATCGGACGCTGGTAGTGCTTCTCGATGATGACGGCGTATTTGGCGAGCTCGATGACGTCTTCGTCCGTGATCGAGAAGCGGTTGCGCTGCTCGTGCGAGACGTCGATCGTTTTCACGCGGCCCGGCTCGCCCGGCTTCGTGAACTCCATCTTGATGAGCTTCGAGCCGATCGAACGGCGGATGATCGGGTACTTGCCTTGTTCGAGCGTCGTCTTGAAGACATAGAACTCGTCCGGGTTCACGGCGCCCTGAACGACCGTTTCGCCCAAGCCGTAGCTCGACGTGATGAAGACGGCATCCTTGAAGCCCGATTCGGTATCGAGCGTGAACATCACGCCGGCCGCGCCGACGTCGGAGCGCACCATGCGCTGGACACCGGCCGACAATGCGACTTCCGCGTGCGTGAAGCCCTTGTGGACGCGATAGGAGATCGCGCGGTCGTTGTAGAGCGACGCGAAGACGTGCTTCATGCGATCGAGGACATCCTCGATGCCGACCACGTTCAAATAGCTTTCCTGCTGCCCGGCGAACGACGCGTCAGGCAGGTCCTCGGCCGTCGCCGACGAGCGCACGGCGAACGACAGCTCCTCGGGCGAGCTGGCTTGGAGGACATCGAACTGCGCGCGAATTTCGGCCTCGAGGCGCGGCTGCATCGGCGCATCGACGATCCACGCGCGGATTTCCTTGCCCGCGGCCGCCAGCGCCTTGACGTCGTCGACGTCGAGCGTCTCGAGCCGAGCGGCGATCCGTTCGGTCAAATTGTTGTGATTGAGGAAATCGCGGAAGGCGAGCGCCGTGGTGGCGAAGCCCGTGGGCACGCGCACGCCGGCCTCGGCCAGTTGGCTGATCATCTCGCCGAGCGACGCATTCTTGCCGCCCACGATCTCCACATCGGTCATCCGTAGCTGCTCGAACGGAATTACATACGCCTGATCCTTCGTGACGTTTGCTGCGTTAGTCATACAAGCCCCTAAGTGTGAAAAAAATACTCGGTCGCGCGTGTGGGCTTGGTGCGCGCGAGCCCATTGGAGCCCTGCCGCGCAGCACGCGAAACCTGTTGGAGAAGCAATCGCGCCGCGCCGCCGATTGCAATTGCTTATCCAACAGGTTGCCGCTATTCTAACCTGCTTCTCCGTCCCTGCTTGCGCTGTCGCGACAAGCGGATGACAAAATGTAAATCGCTGGCACCCATGCCCGCGAAAACGCGCGAAAATCGCGTTTCTTCCCGCAGCGCCCGCTGCTTCTGACGCGTTTGCCGATGCCGCCTACCGTATTCATCGTCTCGGACGGAACCGGGATCACCGCCGAAACCTTCGCGCACTCGATCCTGTCCCAATTCGACCAAAAATTCCGTCTCGTTCGCGTGCCGTTCGTCGATTCGATCGACAAGGCCTACGCCACGATCGAAAAGATCGCCGAATCGGCCGAACTCGACGGCCGCCGTCCGATCGTCTTCACGACGCTCGTCGACAGCGCCTCGAACGCGATCGTCAAGAATTCGAACGCGCTCGTGCTCGACATCTTCCAGCAGTTCGTCGAGCCGCTCGAGCAAGAACTCGAGATGAAGTCGACGCATGCGATCGGACGCGGGCACCAGAACGCCGACACCGAGGAATACAAGACGCGGATCGAGGCGATCAACTTCTCGCTCGCCCACGACGACGGCCAGTCGAACCGCAATCTGGCCGATGCCGACGTCATCCTCGTCGGCGTCTCGCGTAGCGGCAAAACGCCGACGAGCCTGTATCTCGCGATGCAATATGGCGTGAAAGCCGCCAACTACCCGTTGATCCCCGAGGACTTCGAGCGCGGCAAACTGCCCACGCCGCTGATCGCGCATCGCGAAAAGCTGTTCGGCTTGTCGATCGATCCGCAGCGGCTTTCCGAAATCCGCAACGAACGGCGGCCGGGAAGCAAATACGCCGCGCCGGAAAATTGCCGCTATGAGATCAACGAGGCCGAAGCGCTGATGCGGCGCGAGGGAATCAAGTGGCTGTCGTCGACGCACAAGTCGATCGAAGAGATCGCGACGACGATCCTGCAGGAAATCAAGCTCGACCGGCCGACTTATTGAAAGCCGGCGGAAAGCAAGAAGAAAGTCAGCGCATTGCGCGCTGCTGGCGGCACTGCTCGAAGAGGCAAACGGCGGCGGCCGCCGCCACGTTCAGAGACTCCATGCCGCCCGGCTGCGGAATCGTCAGCCGATGCGAGACGGCCGCGCGCCAGGCGGCCGATACCCCGGCCCCCTCGTTTCCGAAAACCCAGGCGATCGGCCCCGATAGATCGCAATCGTAGAGCGCCTGCGGTGCGTGCGAATCGGTAATGGCCGCCGGCACGGCCAGACGCTCGATCAGCGTGGCGGCCTCGACGTCCTCGTGCACCTCGAGCAGAAAATGCGCGCCCATCCCGGCGCGCAGCACCTTCGAAGACCACGCATAGGCCGTCCCCGGCGCGCAGAATACCTGTTTCACGCCCGCGGCGGCCGCGCTGCGCAGGATCGACCCCACGTTGCCCGCATCCTGCACGCCGTCGAGCACGACGCAGCGCTCATGCACACGCTCGGGCAGCGCGGCCTCGAGCTTGCGCACGACGAGGAGCATGCCGACGCCGTTGACGACGTTCGACAATTGGCCGAACAGCGCGTCGGGCAGCACGACGACGCACTCTGCCGGAACACGCGCGACGATGGTCTGCGCTTCGTCGTGCTGCAACGCGCCTTCGGTCACGACGCACGTTTCGGGCTGCCCCGCGACGTCGAGGTAGGCACTGGCCAGGTGAAAACCTTCCAACAACGCCTGGCCGCCTTTCTTTTGCTGGTGCGTCGAAGCAGCGAGCGCCTTCAGACGCTTGTAGAACGGATTGTCGCGCGACGTGATCGCCTTCATGAGAGCGCGCCCTCACCGAATGCGTCGTCGCCGATTTCAGACGCCGCGACGGTCGCACCGCTGGGCAGCGTGACCTTGACGCCGAGCCGCTCGAATGCCACGCGCACGGGGGCGAACGACCGGCGATGGTGCTCGCACGGGCCGTGCTCAGCCAACGCCGCCAAGTGCTGGGGCGTACCGTAGCCGGCATGGGCGTCGAAACCGTACACGGGAAACTGGGCGTGCAAGTCGAGCAGCATGCGGTCGCGCGTGACTTTCGCGAGAATCGACGCCGCCGAGATCGCCGGCACGAGCGCGTCCCCGCCGATGACGGCTTCACTGCGCACCGAGAGCTGCGGGCAACGGTTGCCGTCGATGCGCGCGAGCGTCGGCGTCATCGACAGCCCTTCGACGGCCCGCTTCATGGCCAGCATCGTCGCATGCAAGATGTTGAGCCGATCGATCTCCTCGACGCTCGCCGAGGCCACGCAAAAGCTCAGCGATCGCTCGACGATCTTCTCGTAGAGCGCCTCGCGCTTTTTGGCGCTCAACGCCTTGGAGTCGTCGAGCCCGCGGATGCGGCGCTTTGGATCGAGGATCACGGCGGCCGCGACGACAGGCCCCGCGAGCGGCCCGCGCCCGGCTTCGTCGACACCGCATACGATGTCGAGCGGCGAGCTGAAATCGAGCATGCCCTGCGATGCAATGCCAGACCGCGCGCGGCTAGGCCCAGGCGTGCCGGCTTCGGACTGCGGCCCCGGCGCGGCGGTGGCCCGCTTCACGCGCGGCGATGGCGAACTCGTCATAGACGCGGCTTCCTCGCTTCGATGACGCGCGCAACAGCTTCGGCTGCGCGCTCGGACGTGTTTCTGCGCAGCGTCAGATGCATCTGCGTGAACACCTCCGTCAGCGTGCGCCGATTGGCCTCGTCACGCAACTGAACGAGGGTGGCATCCGCGAGCGCCTCGGGCGTCGCGAAATGCTGCAGCAGTTCCGGCACGACGAAGCGCCCCGCCAGAATGTTCGGCAGGCCGACATATGGCAAGTACCCCTGGCGGCGCATGATCTGCCCCGTCAGCCAAGGCACCTTGTAGGAGATCACCATCGGCTTCTTGAGCAGCGCCGCTTCGAGCGTGACCGTCCCGCTTTTCACGAGCACCGCATCGGCCGCCGTCATGGCGCGCTGGGCATCGCCGTCCGTGATCGTCAGCGCAAGTCCGGGATGCGCCGCGACGTACGGCTGCAGCAGTTCGCGCAACGCGGGCGTCGCCGCGGGCATCACGAACTTCAGCTCCGGCTCGCGCCGCTGCATGATCGCCATCGCCGCGAAAAACGTCGGGCCGATCAAGCCGATCTCCGAGCGCCGGCTACCCGGCAAAACGGCTACGACGGGACCGGCTGAAGGCAGACCCAGCGCTGCACGCGCACCCGCGACATCGGGCTCGAGCGGGATTTCGTCCGCCAGCGGATGGCCGACGTAGGTGGCGGGCACGCCGGCTTTTTCGAGCAGCGCCGTCTCGAACGGGAACACGCAGAGCATGTGATCGACAGCCTTGGCGATCGTCTTGATGCGGCCGCCGCGCCAAGCCCAGATCGACGGGCAAACGAAATGGATCGTGGGAATGCCGGCGCCGCGCAATGGCTGCTCGAGCCCGAAGTTGAAATCGGGAGCATCGACGCCGATGAACGCGTGCGGCGGCTCCGCCAGCAGTTGGCGCTTCAGTTCGCTGCGGATGCGAAGAATTTCGGGAATGTGGCGCAGCGCTTCGACGTAGCCGCGCACGGCCAGCTTGTCCATCGGCCAGTGGGCCTCGAAACCCTGTGCCGCCATGCGGGGGCCGCCGATGCCGTAATAGCGCGTGGAAGCCGGCAACGTGCGGGCCAGGCCGCCGAGCAGCGAGGCCGCCAGCAGATCGCCGGACGGCTCGCCCGCGACCATCGCGAGGCGCAATGCATGGGATTGCGTCATCGCTCAGCGAATGATGCCGCGCTGAGAAGCTTCGATGAAGGCGATCAGCTTGCGCACGGGCTCGTCGCCGTCGCCGCCCGCCGATGCGAGATCCGCGAGCTGCACCTTCGCCTCTTCGAGCGACAAGCCGTTCTTGTACAGCAGCCGGTAGGCGCTGCGCAGCGCGGAGATCGCATCCGCCGAAAAACCGCGGCGCCGCAGTCCTTCGACGTTGATGCCGTGCGGCTCGGCCTTGTTGCCGGCCGCGATGACGAACGGCGGGATGTCCTGCACGAGCGCAGACGCGCCGCCGAGCATCGAATGCTCGCCGATCTTCACGAACTGATGGACGCCCGACATGCCGCCCACGATCGCCCAATCACCGATGACGACGTGCCCGGCCATCTGCGCGTTGCTCGACAGGATGACGCGGTTGCCGACATGGCAATCGTGGCCGATGTGCACGTAGGCCATGATCCAGTTGTCGTCGCCGACCGTCGTCACGCCCCCGTCTTGCACGGTGCCGGTATGGATCGTCGTGAATTCGCGAATCGTATTGCGGTCGCCGATCGTGAGCCGCGTGGGCTCGCCCTGATATTTCATATCCTGCGGCCGGCCGCCGACCGACGCGTAGTGGCCGATCCGGTTGTCGGCGCCGATCGTCGTATGGCCTTCGATCACGCTATGCGAGCCGATCGTCGTGCGCTCGCCGATCGTGACGTTCGCGCCGACGATCGCATACGGCCCGATCTCGACGCTGTCGGCCAGCTGTGCGCCCGGCTCGATGATCGCGGTGGGATGAATCCTGCTCATGCGCTAGTCGCCCTTCTCGTCACTCGTTCGTGTGCTTGACCGTACACATCAGTTCGGCTTCGGCGGCGGTAACGCCGTCGACTTCCGCGCGCGCCTTGAACTTCCAGATGCCGCGCATGTAGCGCTCGAACGTCACGTTCAAAATCAATTGATCGCCCGGTTCGACGACCCGCTTGAAGCGAGCCCCGTCGATGCCGACGAAGTAGTACAGCGTCGTTTCGGGATCGTGCGGCTCCTCGGCGAACGTCAGGAGTGCCGCCGTCTGCGCGAGCGCTTCGAGGATCAACACACCGGGCATTACCGGGCGCTGCGGGAAATGCCCCATGAAATACGGCTCGTTGATCGACACGTTCTTCAACGCCTTGATGCTCTTGTGCGGCTCGAGCTCGAGCACCCGATCCACGAGCAGGATCGGATAGCGATGCGGCAGCAGCGTGAGAATCTTATGGATGTCGAGATTGATTTTTTCAGTGCTCATGGTGTGTCTGCTCCACGCAATGTTCTCGCGCGGGTGATTGACTGCGAATGCTGATGTGGCGACGAATATGCTCGCCTGCAGGCACCGCCGCGCCGTGCGGTGCCCGAGCGCTTGCCTTACGCGGCGTTGCCACCTCGCTCGGCCAGCGTGGCTTCCAGCGCCTTGATGCGCTCGCGCATCTTGTCCAGATTGCGCATCAGCGCCGCGCTCTTGTTCCATTCGGCATGGCCGACGGCCGGGAAAGCGCTCGTGTACATGCCCGGTTTGAGCAGCGATTTCGATACGCCCGACTTCGCCGTCACGATGACGAAGTCGGCCAGCGTGACGTGACCCGCGATACCGACGGCCCCGCCGATCATGCAATGGCGGCCGATCGTCGTGCTGCCGGCGATCCCGGCGCACCCGGCGATGACCGTGTACGCCCCGATCTTGCAGTTGTGGCCGATCTGCACCTGGTTGTCGATCTTCACGCAGTCTTCGATGATCGTGTCGGCCATCGCGCCGCGATCGATCGTGGTGTTGGCGCCGACTTCGACGTCGGCGCCGATCGTGACGGCGCCGACCTGCGGAATCTTGACCCAGCTGCCCGTGCGCGCGTCACCCTCGCCCACGAAATCAGGCGCGAAGCCGAACCCGTCCGAGCCGATGACGGCGCCCGCGTGCACGATGGCGCGTGGCCCGATCTTGCAGCCATGATAGACGGCCACATTCGGGTACAGATGCGAATCTTCGCCGATACGCGCGCCGCGCCCGATCGTGACGTGCGCATCGAGCCGCACGCGCTCGCCGATGACGGCGCCGGCTTCGATCACCACGTGCGGCCCGATGACGGCGTCCGGCGCCACCTGCGCGCTCGGATCGATGACGGCGCTCGGATGCACGCCGGCTGCCGTTTTCGGCGCCGCCAAGTCGATGAACCACTGGGCGACCCGCGCGAAATAAGCGTACGGGTTCGGGGTGACGATGAAGTTGCGCCCCTCGCGCGATGCGAGCTTCTCGAGATCGGCGGGCGCGATCAGCACCGCGCCGGCTTGCGTCGTATCGACCTGCGACAGATATTTCGGGTTGGCCAGAAACGCCAGTTGATGCGGTTGCGCCTGATCGAGCGGCGCGAGGCCCGCGACCTTGCAGGCCGCGTCCCCGACGACTTCGCCGCCAAAGCGCTGCGCAATTTGCTCGAGCGTCAATGCCATTCGCGTGCTACTCCGTCATTCAGTTCGTCGCGGCCGGGCTCGAGGCAGCCAGCGCCTTGAGCACCTGATCGGTGATGTCGATGCGCGGACTCACGTAGACGGCTTCCTGCACGATCAAATCGTAGTGCTGTTGCTCGGCGATCTGCTTGATCACCTTGTTCGCCCTGTCGAGCACCGCTGCCAGTTCTTCGTTGCGGCGTTGATTCAAGTCTTCGCGGAACTCGCGCTGCTTGCGCTGGAATTCGCTGTCGAGATTCGACAACTGGCTCTGCTTGGCCGCGCGGTCCGTCGCCGACATCGATGCACCGTTCTTGTCGAGCTGGTCGGACAACGTCTTCAGACGGCTCGCCATGTCTTGCAGATCTTTATCGCGTTTCGCGAATTCCGCTTCGAGCTTGAGCTGAGCCGCCTTGGCCGCTGCCGATTCGCGCAAGATGCGATCGGAATTGACTGCCGCGATGCGGGCCTCTTGCGCTTGCGCGATGCCGGACACGGCCACGAGGGCCCCCGCCAATGCCACCGTACCCAACACGCGTCTGATAAACGTACCGGTTTGCAAAATCTTCCTCTCGATGCTGGACAGGGTATGGCGCCGTTAGAACGCCGTCCCGATCTGGAATTGGAATTTCTGATACTGATCGCCCTGGTGCTTCGTGACCGGGAAACCCAAGCTGATCTTGAGCGGACCGATCGGCGAGATCCAGGCGAGACCGACACCATAGCCGTAGCGCAGGCCGTTCGCACCGATGCTCGAGCCCTCGGTGCCCCAGACGTTGCCGCCGTCGAGGAACGTGAATACGCGCAGCGTCCGGTCGTAGCCCGTGCCCGGAAGCGGGAACGTCAACTCGATATTGCCGACGACCATCTTCGAACCGCCGATCGGATCGTTCGTCGTCGCATCGCGCGGACCGAGCGAACTCGGCTCGTAGCCGCGCACCGACCCGATACCACCGGCGAAGTAGTTCTTGAAGATCGGGAACGGCTTGCCGCCCATGCCGTTGCCGTAGCCGCCTTGGAAATTCAGGCCCAGCACGAAGCCGCGCGCGAACGAGTAGTAGTACTGCGCCTGCAAGTCGGCCTTGTAGTACTGCGCGGCACCGATCGGCGTGCCGTATTCGGCGTTCGCCTGCGTGAAGTACCCGCGGCTCGGCACGAGCGCGCTATCGCGCGCGTCGCGCGACCAGCCGACTGTCAACGGGATGTTGTTCGACACGCGGCCGAAGTCGGTCACGTATTGCTGATACACCTGCGGCGTCGAGCTGTCGACGTCGAGCCGGTTCTGCTCGAAGCCCGCGCCGAAATAGACCGTATCCACTTCCGAGAACGGAATGCCGAACTTCAGGTCGCCACCCGCCGTGATGATTCGGAAGCTCGAATTCGTCGAGTAGTAGAGCGGCTGTGTCGTCCGATAGTAGACGTCGGTGATCCGCTTGATGCCGTCGACGGTGAAGTACGGATCGACCTGCGTGACCGTCAGCGTCCGATACGAGCGCGCCGTGTTGACGTTCACGGAAAGGCTCGTGCCCGAGCCGAACACGTTGTCCTGCGAAATGCCGGCCGACAGCACCACCTTGTCCGTCGACGAGAAGCCGGCACCGAGCGTGATCGCACCCGTCGGCTTTTCCTTGACCTTGACGTCGACGTCCACTTGGTCGGACGTGCCGGGCACGGGCGTCGTCGTCACGTCGACGTCCGTGAAGTAGCCGAGGCGGTTGATGCGGTCTTTCGACAGCGCGAGCCGGCTCGAATCGAACCATGAGCTCTCGAGCTGGCGCATTTCGCGGCGAATGACCTCGTCGCGCGTGCGCGTGTTGCCCGTCACGTTGATGTGGCGGACGTAGACGCGGCGGCTAGGATCGACCTGCAGCGTCAATGCCACCTTGTGATGGACCTGGTCGATCTCGGGCTGCGCGTTGACGGTCGCGAACGCGTAGCCGTACTCGCCGAGCTTGTCGACGATCGCCTTCGTCGTCGCCTGCAGCTTCTCGGCCGAAAAACGCTGCCCGGGCTTGATCGTGATGAGCTTTTGCAGTTCGGGGCCGCGATCGAGCAGATTGCCCGCGAGCTTGACGCTCGACACCGTGTACGGCTCGCCCTCATGCACCGTCAGCGTCAGGTACATGTCCTTCTTGTCGGGCGAAATCGAAACCTGCGTGGACTCGATGTTGAACTCGAGATAGCCGCGGTTCAGATAGTACGACCGGACGTTTTCGAGATCGGTCGTGAGCTTGTCTTTCGAATAGAGGTCGTTCTTCGTGTACCACGAGAACCAGTTCGGCGTGGACAGCTGCATCTCGTTGCGCAGCGTGCTCGTGCTGAACACCTTGTTGCCGATGAAATTGACCTGGCGAATCTTTGCGCTCGGGCCTTCGTTGACGGCGAACAGGATCGACACGCGGCCCTTGTCCATCGGCGTGATCGTGGTCGTGACTTCGGCCGCATAGAAGCCGCGCGTCAGATACTGACGCTTCAATTCCTGCTCGGAGCGGTCGACGAGCGCCTTGTCGTAGTACCGGCCCGGCGAGAGCCCGACGCTCTTGAGCGCCTTCGTCAGCGCATCCTTGTCGAACTCGTGCAGGCCCGAGAAATCGATTTCCCCGATGGCCGGCCGCTCGACCACGTTGACGATGACGACGTCGCCCTCCGTCGCGATGCGCACGTCGCTGAAGAAACCCGTCGCATAAAGCGCGCGGATCGCTTCCGACGCTTTGTCGTCCGTGAACGTATCGCCTCGCTTGATCGGCAGGTAGGAAAACACCGTGCCGGGCTCGACCCGTTGCAAGCCTTCGATCCGGATGTCTTGGACCACGAAAGGCGCCGTCGCCGCGTGGACGACGAGCCCGTGAGCGGCAAGCGCCGCGACCGCAACCGTCTTAGGAACAAAGCGATGAGGTTTGAACAACGTGCATCCCCAGAGTTTTTAGCTGCATCTGTCCGCCGCGGCCGCGCCACGCGCGCACCGCCGGACACTTTAGAAATGGATTAAACGAGCCAGATCGTTGAAGAGCGCGATCGCCGACAACACGACGATGCACACGAGACCAGCCCTTTGCAAAACGAGCTGCCAGCGTTCCGACACGGCTTTGCCGGTTGCGGCTTCAACCAAATAATATAACAGATGCCCCCCGTCCAATACCGGAATCGGCAATAAGTTCAACACGCCGAGGCTGATGCTGACGAGCGACAGGAAGGAAAGAAACGGTGCCCAGCCGAGCTGCGCGCTCTTGCCCGCGTAGTCCGCGATCGTCACGGGACCCGACAAATTCTTCAGCGACGCTTGGCCCGTCAGCATGCGCCCGAACATCCGCAGCGAATATACGGCGATGTCCCAGGTGCGCCGCGCGCTGCGGGCAACGCTGTCGAACGGGCCGTAGCGCACGCGCACCGTCTGCACGTGGGTTTGCAGCGCGGCGCCGATGCGCCCGGCGCGCGCACCCGTTTGCGAATCCTCCTGCGCCTCGGGCACGACGGTCAGCGAAAGCCGCTGGCTCGGCGTGCCGCGCTCGATGCCAAGCACGATCGGGCGCCCTGCTCGCGCCTTGACGTAGGCGATGAACGCCTGCGCCCCGTCGATCGGCGCGCCGCCCGCCGTGCGCAGCGTATCCCCGGCCTGCAGGCCGGCCCGCTCGGCGGCGCTGCCCGGCTCGACCGCGGCGACCGTCAGCGTGCCGCCCTGCTCGAACCCGAGCTTCGTGAGGAAGTCGTCGTCGAGGTCGCTTTGCGGCAGATTGCGCAGGTCGACTTGGAAGTCGTAGGTGCCGTGGCCGTCATGCGCTTGAAGCACGATGCGCCGATGGTCGAAAGCCGCATCGAGCAGTTTCCAACGCAGATCCGACCACGAGCGGACCGCTTCGACATCATCGCCACGCTCGTCGCCGATCGCCATGACGGTCTCGCCGCCCTCGAAGCCCGCGTGGGCCGCGACCGTACCCGCCGGCGGCGTAGCCAGTGTGGCGACGGGCTCGGTGACACCCGTGGCGAACACGATCGAAAACAGCACCACCGCCAGCACGAAGTTCGCGAGCGGCCCTGCCAGCACGATGGCGATGCGCTTGGCGACGTGTTGGCGATTGAAAGCATGGGGAAGATCGGCCGGCGCGATCCCGGGCCCCGGATCGCGCTCGTCGAGCATCTTGACGTAGCCGCCGAGCGGCACGGCCGAGATGGTCCATTCCGTGCCGGTCTTGCGCCCGACCCAACTCAGAAGCGGCCGCCCGAAGCCGATCGAGAATCGCAGCACCTTCACGCCGCAAAGCCGCGCCACGCTGTAGTGACCGTACTCGTGTACCACCACGAGCACGCCGATCGCAACGGCGAAGGCGGCGACTTCGATCAGCAAGTTCATCGGCGTCTCACTGCACCGCGCGATCGACGGAGCCCGTTCGTGTCGCCGCAGGCGCGACGAGCACGCGACCACCGGCGATGAAGTCGCGCGCCGCGCGCCGCGCGTCGGCATCCGCGCTCAGGACATCGTCCAGCCCGCTCGGCGTGCGATTGCTCAAGCCGCCGAGCACGGCGTCGACCGTGCGCGCGATGTCCATGAAGCCGATCCGGCGCTCGAGGAACGCGTCGACGGCGATTTCGTTTGCCGCATTGAGCGCCGCGCTGGCGACACCGCCGGCCGCCATCGCCTGCATCGCCAACGCGAGGCAGGGGAAGCGCTCGTAGTCGGGCTTCTCGAACTGCAGCAAAGCGATCTGTGCGAGATCGAGCTGCGGGACGCCCGAGTCGACGCGCTCGGGAAACGCAAGTGCGTGAGCGATCGGCGTGCGCATGTCGGGATTGCCCAGCTGCGCGAGCACGGAACCGTCCGCATACGAAACGAGCGAATGGATGACGCTTTGCGGATGAATCAGGACCTCGATCCTGTCGCCGGCCAGGTTGAAGAGCCAATGGGCTTCGATCACCTCGAGGCCTTTGTTCATCATCGTCGCCGAATCGACCGAGATCTTGCGGCCCATGACCCAGTTCGGATGCTTGCAAGCTTCGTCCGGAGTGACGCCGACGAGCGTGGCCGGCTCGCGCGTGCGGAACGGGCCGCCCGACGCGGTCAAGATGATCTTCGTGACGCCGCCGTGCTCCGCCGCGTCGCGCGGCAAGCATTGAAAGATCGCATTGTGTTCGCTGTCGACCGGCAAGAGCGTCGCGCCGTGGTCGCGCACCGCATCCATGAAGATTGCGCCCGACATCACGAGCGCCTCCTTGTTCGCCAGCAAAATGCGCTTGCCGGCGCGGGCCGCAGCCAGCGTCGGCGCAAGGCCGGCCGCACCGACGATCGCGGCCACGACCGTGTCGCATTGCGCGCTTTGCGCGGCCTGCACGAGCGCCTCGGCGCCATGAGCCACCGCGGTGTCGCAGCCGGCCGCCCTCAGTTGCGCTTCGACGCGCGCAGCTGTTTCGGCGTCGCCGACGACCGCCACCTCGGGCCGAAAGCGCAAGCATTGGGCGACGAGCTTGTCGCCGTTGCGGTGAGCCGTGAGCGCGTAAACGGAAAAGCGCTCCGGATGGCGGGCGACGACATCGAGCGTGCTGTCGCCGATCGAGCCCGTCGAACCGAGCAGTGTCAGACGTTTTTTCATATCTCTACTCTAAATTCCTGGCTGGGGCTAGCCCATGAGCAGCATCGCCAGCGGCAGCACCGGCAGCAGCGCGTCGATGCGATCGAGCACGCCGCCGTGCCCGGGCAACAGCGCGCTCGAATCCTTCATGCCCGCTTGACGCTTGAGCATCGATTCGAACAGATCGCCGACGATGCTGAAGGCGACGAGCACCGTCAGCACGAGCAGCATGCGCACCGGCCCCAGGCGCGCGCCGAGGGCGGACACGAGCGTCGGATCGAATGCGTGCGACGCCATGACGGCGACGGCCGCGACCATGACGGCCAGCCAACCGCCGATCGCGCCCTCCCACGTCTTGCCCGGGCTGATGGCGGGCGCGAGCTTGTGCTTGCCGAACGCCTTGCCGGCAAAGTATGCGCCGATATCGGCCAGCCAGACCACCAGCAGCACGGACAACACGAACGATACGCCCAGAATGCGCGCGGCAACGAGCGCGTGCCAGCAGGCCACGAGCACCACGAGGCCCGCGACGACGAGAAATAGCCGCCAGGGGCCATGGGCGAGCGTCGGCTTTCGCACGAGCACGAACGGACCGGCGAGAATCCAGAAGACGGCGGCCGCCTCGAGCAGCGGTCGCGCCGCACGCGCGCCCAGGCCCAAGCGCGTGCTCGCCGCCAGCGCAAGCGCCGCGACGACCGCATAGGCCACGGGCGCAAACCCCGTCAGCTTGAGCAGGCGTGCCCACTCCCACGCGCCGAAGACGAGCACGAGCGCGAGCAGCGCGCCGAACGCGGCCACCGGCGCGAACAGCGTGACCGGCAGCAGCACCGCCAGCAGCACGACCGCGGTGATGACGCGGGTTTTCAGCATGGAAGAGAATCGGCGCTTTGCGAAGGTTCGTCTTGCGATTGCGGCTCGAGTTGCGCGCTCGTGCGGCCGAACCGGCGCTCCCGGCGGGCGTACGACGCGATCGCATCGGACAGCGTCTTGGCATCGAAATCGGGCCAGTACGCATCCGTGAAGTAGAGCTCGGTGTAGGCCAGTTGCCAGAGCAGGAAGTTACTGATGCGCGTCTCGCCGCCCGTTCGGATGAACAGATCGGGCTCCGGCGCATACGCGAGCGCAAGGTGCTGAGCGAACGTGGATTCGTCGATCTGAACCGGCCGCCCTTCGCTGACCGATTGCTCGGCCAGCTTGCGGGCAGCTTGCATGATGTCCCACCGGCCGCCGTAGTTCGCCGCGATCGTCAACGTCAGCCGCGTGTTGCGGGCCGTTTTCGTCTCGGCGCGGCGAATCAGATCCTGCACGCGCGTATCGAATAGGGACAAGTCACCGACGACGCGTAAGCGGATGCCGTTGGCATGCAGCTTGCCGACTTCCCGCTCGAGCGCGGTGACGAACAGGCGCATCAGGAACGACACTTCGTCCATGGGACGGCGCCAATTCTCGGAGCTGAACGCGAACAGCGTCAGGTATTCGACGCCGGCACGGGCGCACGCTTCGACGGCCGTGCGAACGGCATCGACGCCGCGCGTATGGCCGGCCACGCGCGGCAAGCGCCGCTGCGTCGCCCAACGGCCGTTGCCGTCCATGATGATCGCGATATGCCGCGGCACAGCCGCGACATCAGGCACGCGAACGGTAGAGCTGGTATAGGTCATGGCCGCCGGGATTCAGACTGCGGGAAAAAGAAGGACGCGCCGAGAGTCGGATGTCGGAGACGACGACGCTCAGACGGTCATGATCTCGGCTTCTTTCGAATGAACGAGCTTGTCGATCTCGGCGACGTACTTATCCGTGAGCTTTTGCACTTCGTCGCCCGCACGGCGCTCGTCGTCTTCCGAGATTTCTTTGTCTTTGACGAGCTTCTTCAGCTGTTCGTTCGCGTCGCGGCGCAAATTGCGCACGGCGACCTTCGCCGTTTCGCCTTCGCTCTTGACGACCTTCGTGAGCTCGCGGCGGCGCTCTTCCGTCAATGCCGGCATCGGCACGCGAATCAGATCACCTTGCGTGGCGGGGTTCAGGCCCAGATCCGACTCGCGAATCGCCTTCTCGACGATGGCGACCATCTTCTTTTCCCAGGGCTGCACGCCGATCGTGCGCGCATCGATGAGCGTCAGATTGGCCACCTGCGAGATAGGCACGTTCGAGCCGTAGTAGTCGACCTGGATGTGATCGAGCAACCCCGTGTGCGCGCGGCCCGTGCGGATTTTCGCCAAATCGTTCTTGAACGCTTCGAGCGAACGCTGCATTTTCTGGTCGGCGCTCTTTTTGACCTCTGCTACGCTCATTTAGACCTCCAAAACTTCATCGTTGTGCGCATTCGCACCCGCGGCACCGCCCGGCGCCGCGGGCGGAACCCGCCCCGCTTCTCATACGGGAGAGTTTACACGTGGACGAGGGTGCCCTCGTCCTCACCTTGCACGATCCGCTTCAGCGCACCGGCCTTGTTGATCGAAAACACGCGAATCGGCAGCTTCTGGTCGCGGCACAGCGCAAACGCCGTCGCGTCCATCACCTGCAAGTTGCGCACGATCGCCTCGTCGAAGCTGATCGTCGCGTAGCGCGTGGCCGATGGATCCTTCTTCGGGTCCGCAGAGTATACGCCGTCGACCTTGGTGGCCTTCAAAACGACTTCCGCCCCCACTTCCGAGCCGCGCAGCGCAGCGGCCGTATCGGTCGTGAAAAACGGGTTGCCCGTGCCGGCCGCGAAGATGACGACTTTGCCTTCCTCGAGCTGGCGGATCGCGCGCGGCCGGATATACGGCTCGACGACCTGGTCCATGCGCAGCGCGGATTGCACGCGCGCCTCGATGCCCGCGTGGCGCATCGCATCTTGCAGTGCGAGCGCGTTCATCATCGTCGCGAGCATGCCCATGTAGTCGGCCGTGGCGCGGTCCATGCCCGCTGCCCCGCCCGCTACGCCGCGGAAAATGTTGCCGCCGCCGATCACGACGGCCAGTTGCGTGCCGAACCGCACGACTTCGGCAATATCGGCCACCATGCGTTCGATCGTCGCGCGATTGATGCCGAACGCATCGTCGCCCATCAAAGCTTCGCCGGAGAGTTTGAGAAGAACGCGTTTATAGGCTGTGGGCATAGCGGTATCCGATCGCGCCGAAGAGATCACGACAATGTGGAACTGTAGGGGTGAAACATAAGCCCGGGCAAGCCCGGCCGCCCGGGAACGCCGGTCGAGCCGGAATGCCTGGGCTAGCCGGGGGCCCGCCCGGAGGAACTCGCCGCAGCGAGCCCGCCGCGGCGAGCATGGCGCCCGCCACGGGTACTGGCCGAACCGCGGATTTACTGCTGCTTCGCAGCGGCAACTTGCGCGGCCACTTCGGCGGCGAAATCGTCCTGACGCTTCTCGATGCCTTCGCCGACGACGAACAGTGCGAATTTTTGCACCGACGAGCCGGCCGCCTTCAGCATCTGCTCGATCGTCTGCTTGTCGTTCTTCACGAACGGCTGGTTCAGCAGCGAGACTTCCTTCAGGTACTTCTGGACGCTGCCTTCGACCATCTTCGCGACGATTTCGGCCGGCTTGCCCGATTCGGCCGCCTTTTGCTCGGCGATGCTGCGCTCCTTGGCGATCAGCTCGGCCGGAACGTCGTCCGACGACAGCGAAACCGGCTTCATGGCCGCGATGTGCATCGCGACGTCCTTGCCGACTTGCTCGTCCGCGCCCGTGTACTCGACGAGCACGCCGATGCGCGTGCCGTGCAGGTAGGCAGCCAGCTTGTTCGACGTTTCGAAGCGCGAGAACCGGCGGATCGAGAGGTTTTCACCGATCTTGCCGACGAGTGCGAGGCGCACGGCATCGACCGTCTGGCCGTTGAGCGGCAGCGCCGACAAGGCGGCGACGTCGGCCGGGTTTTGCGAAACGACGAGCTCGGCCACTTGCTTCGTGAACGCGATGAAATCATCGTTCTTCGCGACGAAGTCGGTTTCGCAGTTCAATTCGACGAGCGCGCCCGCGTTGCCGGCGATGTGCGAAGCGATCACGCCTTCCGCCGTGACGCGCGAGGCCGCCTTGCTGGCCTTGTTGCCGAGCTTCACGCGCAGCAGCTCTTCGGCGCGGCCCATGTCGCCATCGGCTTCCGTCAGTGCCTTCTTGCACTCCATCATCGGCGCGTCGGTCTTCGCGCGCAGTTCAGCCACCATGCTTGCGGTAATTGCCGCCATCATTCGCTCCTTGAGTCTGTCTTTCACACGCCGCCCGCACTTCGATGCGAACGGCAGGCATTCGTTCGCGGCGCATCGATCGCGCCGCACGTTTCGCCGACACTTAAAAAAAGGGGGCCTATCGAAAGCCCCCTTTTTTGCCGGCAACGGGGTTGCTTTTACTGCTCCCCGCCCACCTCGACGAATTCGTCGCCGTCATTGCCGCGCGCGGCTTGCACGACTTCATTGACGGCATTCGCACGGCCTTCGAGGATCGCATCCGCGACGCCTTCGGCGTACAGCGCGACAGCCTTGCTCGCGTCGTCGTTGCCCGGGATCACGTAATCGATGCCTTCCGGCGAGTGGTTCGTATCGACCACGGCGATGACCGGCACGCCGAGCTTGTTCGCTTCGGTCACGGCAATCTTGTGGTAGCCGACGTCGACGACGAAGATCGCGTCGGGAATGCCGCCCATGTCCTTCACGCCGCCGATCGACTTTTGCAGCTTGGCGATTTCGCGTTCGAACAGCAGCGCTTCCTTCTTGCTCATCTTCTCGAGCTCACCGGCCTCGACCGCGGCTTCCATGTCCTTCAGGCGCTTGATCGACACTTTCAGCGTCTTGAAGTTCGTCAACATGCCGCCGAGCCAGCGCGCATTGACGTACGGCATGCCGGCGCGCTGCGCTTCTTGAGCGATCGTATCGCGCGACTGGCGCTTCGTGCCGACGAACAGGATCGTGCCGCGGTTCGCTGCCAATTGACGCACGTACTTCAGCGCGTCGTTGTACATCGGCAGCGTCTTTTCGAGGTTGATGATGTGAATCTTGTTGCGATGACCGAAGATGAACGGGGCCATCTTGGGGTTCCAGAAGCGCGTTTGGTGACCGAAGTGGACGCCGGCTTCCAGCATTTGACGCATGGTGACTGCCATGAAATTCTCCGCGAGGGTTGGGTCTTAAGCCGGCTGCCGTACCGGCTGCGACTCGCGCTTGCGAGCCGCAGCGCGGCACCCTGGGTGCGCCGGCTTGCGAATGGGTACAACGGGTACGACAACTTTAGGTACAACTCAGGCGCGACTATGTACTACAAACGACTAGCCCGAGAGTATATCACGCGCCGGCGTCCACCCTCAAGCCACGCATGGCTTGCGCAGCAAGCGGGCGCGCTCGTGCCGCAATGCAGCATGGCTGGATGCGGCAGCGGCGCCGATGGCGCATCCTGGCGACACTGCGCTTCCGAACGGCTCGACCGCCCGCCTCGCCGTACGAAACACCCCGCGGCCGTCTGCCACGGGGCTCATATGGTGCGATAATCGCGGCATTCACGTACCTACCGGTTTCAGGCCCGTACTCATGCCTATCTCGATCAAAAACGAAGACGACATCGCGAAAATGCGTGTTGCATGCCGTCTCGCGAGCGAAGTGCTCGATTACATCACCCCGTTCGTCCAGCCCGGCATCACGACCGCCGAACTCGATCGACTCTGCCACAATTACATGCTCGACGTGCAGGGCACGGTTCCCGCCCCGCTCAATTATCAGCCGCCCGGCTATCCGCCCTACCCGAAAGCGACCTGCATCTCGGTCAACGACGTCATCTGCCACGGCATCCCGGGCGACAAGGTCGTCAAGAACGGCGACGCATTGAACATCGACATCACCGTCATCAAGGACGGCTACTTCGGCGACACGAGCCGCATGTTCATCGCCGGCGAGGGCTCGATCCTCGCCAAGCGTCTCGCGCAGGTCACCTATGAATGCATGTGGCTCGGAATCGAGCAGGTGCGGCCCGGCGCGCGGCTCGGCGACATCGGCCACGCCATTCAGCGCCACGCCGAGGCGAGCGGCTACAGCGTCGTGCGCGAGTATTGCGGCCACGGCATCGGCACGGTGTTCCACGAAGACCCGCAGATCCTCCACTACGGCCGTCCCGGCACGGGGCTCGAACTGCAAAAAGGCATGATTTTCACGATCGAGCCGATGATCAACGCCGGCCGCCGCGAAATCCGCACGATGCCGGACCAATGGACGGTCAAGACGAAGGACCGCAGCCTGTCGGCGCAATGGGAGCACACCGTGCTCGTGACCGACTCCGGGTATGACGTGCTGACCGTATCGGCAGGCACGCCGGCCAAGCCGTCCATCGCCGTCGCGGCCTGAGCGCAGCCGCAATCGACGAAACCGCCGCGAACCTGTCGCGAACCGCAAGCGGCGGCCTTTCGCCTACCCACGTACCATCCGGCTCCTGGCCGGTAAGCTTATGAGCGCCCCCGCCGTCATCGCCGACCCCGCTTCGGTCAAAGCCGACTACCGCTCCGCAAAAGCGGACCTTCTCGCACGTTTCAAGACGGCCAGCCGCGTCGATGCGCTCATGCAGGCGCTCTCGCGCACGACCGACGAAGCGCTGCGGCGCGCATGGCTGGCCTGCGAGCTGCCGGCCGCGGCCGCGCTCTTGGCCGTCGGCGGCTACGGCCGCGGCGAGCTGGCGCCGTATTCGGACATCGACATTCTCGTCTTGCTGCCCGATGGCACCCCGCCCGAGCTCGACGCCCGCATCGAGCGCTTCATCGGCATGGCGTGGGACTTGGGGCTCGAGCTCGGCAGCAGCGTGCGGACGGTCGGGCAATGCGTCGAGGAAGCCGGCAACGACATCACCGTGCGCACGTCGCTGCTCGAAGCACGGCGCATCACGGGCAGCACGACACTGTTTCAGCGCGTCGTCCTGCGCTTGAACGACGCGCTCGACGCGCGCGCCTTCTTCCAGGCCAAGGTGCTCGAAATGCGCCAGCGCCATGCGAAGTTTCAAGACACGCCTTACAGCCTCGAGCCGAACATCAAGGAAAGCCCCGGCGGCTTGCGCGATCTGCAGCTGATCTTATGGATCGCGCGCGCGGCGGGCTTCGGGCGCAGTTGGCGGGAACTCGACGAGCGCGGGCTCATCACGGCCCGCGAAGCGCGCGAGCTACGCCGCAATGAAGCGTTCCTCAAGATGCTGCGCGCGCGGCTGCACGTGATCGCCGGGCGCCGCCAGGACGTGCTCGTCTTCGATCTGCAGACGGCCACGGCCGAAAGCTTCGGCTACAACGCGACACACGCACGCCGCGCGAGCGAGCAGCTCATGCGCCGCTATTACTGGGCGGCAAAGGCCGTCACGCAGCTCGCGACGATCCTGATCCAAAACATCGAGGCGCAGTTGTTCCCGCGCACGAGTGGCATCACGCGCGTGCTGTCCGAGCGCTTCGTGGAAAAGCAAGGCATGATCGAGATCGCGAGCGACGACGTGTTCGAGCGCACGCCCACGGCCATTCTCGAAGCCTTCTTGCTGTACGAGACGACGCGAGGCACCAAGGGGCTTTCCGCGCGCACGCTGCGGGCACTCTACAACGCGCGAGACATCATGGATTCGCGCTGGCGGCGCAATCCGGAAAATCGCCGCCTCTTCATCGAGATCCTGAAGCAGCCGCTGGGCATCACCCACGCGCTGCGGCTCATGAATCAGACGAGCGTGCTCGGTCGCTATCTGCTGAACTTCCGGCGCATCGTCGGCCAGATGCAGCACGACCTGTATCACGTCTATACGGTCGATCAGCACATTCTGATGGTGCTGCGCAATCTGCGCCGCTTCGCGCTCGCCGAGCATGCGCACGAATACCCGTTCTGCAGCCAGTTGATGGCCAACTTCGAGCGGCAGTGGGTACTCTACGTCGCGGCGCTGTTTCATGACATCGCCAAGGGCCGGGGCGGCGATCATTCGACGCTCGGGATGGCCGATGCGCGCCGGTTCTGCCGCGAGCACGGCATGGCCGGCGATGATGCCTCGCTCGTCGTGTGGCTCGTGCAGCACCATCTGACGATGAGCCAAGTCGCGCAAAAACAGGATACGAGCGACCCCGAAGTCATCAAGCAGTTCGCCGAGCTCGTCGGCAACGAACGCCGCCTGACGGCGCTCTATCTGCTGACCGTCGCCGACATCCGCGGCACGAGCCCGAAAGTCTGGAACAACTGGAAGGGCAAGCTGCTCGAGGATCTGTACCGGATGACGCTGGCCGTGCTCGGCGGCGCACGCCCCGACGAGCATTCCGAACTCAAGACGCGCAAGGAGGAAGCCCTCGCCCTGCTGCGGCTCGAGACGGTGCCCGAGAATGCGCATCGCGCGCTCTGGGACGAGCTCGACGTCGGCTACTTCTTGCGTCACGATGCAGCCGACATCGCGTGGCAAACCCGTGTATTGCATCGGTACGTGCGCACCGAAGCGCCGATCGTGCGGGCCCGGCCCTCTCCGATCGGCGAAGCGCTGCAAGTGCTCGTCTACGTGCCCGACCGCTCGGATTTGTTCGCCGGCATCTGTTCGTACTTCGACCGCAACGGCTTGTCGGTGCTCGATGCCCGCATCAGCACGACGCGTCACGGCTACGCGCTCGATAACTTCATCGTCGCGCGCACCGACGACGACGTGCAGTATCGCGACATCGCGAACCTCGTCGAGCAGCAGCTCGCCGCGCGGCTCTCATCCGACGCTCCGCTGCCCGAGCCGTCCAAGGGGCGCCTCTCGCGGCTGTCGCGGACGTTCCCGATCACCCCGCGCGTCGATTTGCGAGCCGACGAGCGCGGGCAGTACTACATCCTGTCCGTGTCGGCCAACGACCGGCCGGGGCTTCTTTATTCGATCGCGCGCGTGCTGGCGGAGCATCGGGTCGGCGTCCATGCGGCGCGGATCAATACGCTCGGCGAACGTGTCGAGGACGTGTTCCTGCTGGATGGACGCGGCCTTTCCGATAACCGCCTGCAGATTCAGCTCGAAACCGAACTGCTGCGCGCGATCGCAGTGTGAGACTTTATGCGCGTCAAACTGACAGCCAAGCATCCGCGTCCGGCATCGCCGAGCCGCGCCCCCGTTCGTTCGAGCAGTTCGTCGGCACGCAAGGCACCACGGCCTGCACCAAGCGAGCGTGCGGCTCCGGCCGAGAAGACGGCCGTTCCACGCACGGGCGGTAAAGCCGCTGCGCCGAAACGCGACGGATTCGGCAGCACTACGGCGAAGGCGCCGACGAAGGCACCGCTCGCGCGCACCGGAGCGCGTCGCAGCGAAGATGCACCGCGTAGCGCGCCACGTGCCCGACCGACCGATCGCCGCAGCGATGACGCGCCTCGCGGCGCGCCGCGTGCCCGCCCGACCGACCGCCGTGGCGATGACGCGCCTCGCGGCGCTCCGCGTGCCCGCCCGACCGACCGCCGCAGCGATGACGCCCCGCGCAGCGCTCCGCGCGCGCGCCCGACCGACCGCCGTGGCGATGACGCGCCTCGCGGCGCGCCGCGTGCCGCCTCGACGCGCGATGCTCGGCCGCCGCGCGAGCGGGCCGCGCATGCGGGAGACGAGCAGCGCGCCCGGCCGACGGCTCGCGCCCCTGGTGGCGACCGGCCCAGCGGCGGCACCGATCGCCGCTTCAGCCGCGGCGGCGCCAACGAGGACCGCCCTCGCGGCGATCGCCCGTCGCGAAACGGGGCCCCCCCGGGCCGGCCGGCTCGCGAGCCGGCCGCGGGCGCGGCGAGTTCGCGCAAAACGGCACGCCCCGTATCGGGCAAGCGCGGCGACACAGCGACGAGCAAGGCGCCACGGTTGCGCGCGGGCGCCGGACCCAGCAAGGCTGCGCCGCAGCGCATCGCCAAGCCGGTCAAAGCCGCGCCAACCGGCGGCCCGGCGGACGATGACTCGCGAACGCCCGCCCGCCCCCACGCCGACGACGGCCTCGTGCGCCTTTCCAAGCGCATGTCGGAACTCGGCCTATGCTCGCGCCGCGAAGCGGACGAATGGATCGAAAACGGCTGGGTGCGCGTGGACGGCGAGCGCATCGATACGCTCGGTTCGCGCGTGCGCCCCGATCAGCACATCGAAGTCACGCGCGACGCTCAAGCAGCGCAATCGCGTCAAGTCACCATTTTGCTGCACAAGCCCGTGGGCTATGTCTCGGGTCAAGCCGAAGAAGGCTACCAGCCCGCCATCACATTGGTCACGGCGGGCAACCACTGGGAAGGCGACCGCGCGACGACGCGGTTCGCGCCGAGCCACCTGCGCGCACTCGCGCCGGCAGGCCGGCTCGACATCGATTCGACCGGCCTGCTCGTGCTCACGCAGGACGGCCGCATCGCGAAGCAGTTGATCGGCGAGCACTCGAGCGTCGAGAAGGAATACCTCGTGCGTGTGACATACGGCGAACATGCAAACGACGTCGCCGAGCACTTTCCCGCCGATAAGCTCGCGCTGCTGCGGTTCGGGCTCTCGCTCGACGGCGTCGCACTCAAAGCCGCGAAAGTGAGCTGGCAGAACGGCGAGCAGTTGCGATTCGTACTGCGGGAAGGCAAGAAGCGGCAAATCCGCCGCATGTGCGAGCTTGTCGGCCTGCACGCCGTCGGATTGAAGCGGGTCCGCATGGGCAGCGTCGTGCTTGGCGCACTGCCGCAGGGCAAATGGCGGTATTTGCTGCCGAACGAGGCGTTTTGAGCGAGCGCTTGGGGAGGGCGCCGCGAAATCGCCCTCTCCGCATGCGCCTCGGGCGACGCCGCGCTCGTTCGCGTAGCGGCCCACGTGGACGGCGCCCGGCGGCGCCGTCGCGGGCAGTATCAATCGTCGCTGTTCGGGTCGAGATCCGGGAACAGCACCTCGGTGAAACCGAACTTCGTGAAGTCGGTGATCCGCATCGGGTACAGCTTGCCGATCAGATGATCGCACTCGTGCTGCACGACGCGCGCATGAAACCCTTCGGCCACGCGATCGATCGGCTGGCCGTATTGGTCGAAGCCGTGATAGCGGATCATCGAAAAGCGATTGACGATGCCACGCATGCCCGGCACCGACAAGCACCCTTCCCATCCCTCTTCCATATCCTGTGAAACGGGCGTGATCGTCGGATTGATGAGCACCGTCTCCGGCACGGACGGCGCATCCGGATACCGTTCGTTCTGGCCGAACCCGAAGATGACGACCTGCAGATCGACGCCGATCTGAGGTGCCGCGAGCCCCGCGCCGTTCGCGTGATGCATCGTCTCGAACATGTCGGCGATGAGCGCATGGAGTTCGGGCGTGTCGAAATGCTCGACGCTTCGAGCGATGCGCAGCAGGCGCGGGTCGCCCATCTTGAGAATGTCACGGATCATGGATTGTCGCCCTCCAGGAGCTTGCGCATACCGTCTTCGTCGAGAATGATAATCCCGAGTTCCTCGGCCTTGGCGAGCTTACTGCCCGCCTCTGCGCCCGCCACCACGTAATCGGTCTTTTTCGACACCGAGCCGGCCACCTTCGCGCCGGCCGCCTCCAGCATTTCCTTCGCTTGCTCGCGCGAGAGCGTCGGCAAGGTGCCCGTCAGCACGACCGTCTTGCCGGCCAGCACGCCCTGCGGCGCACGCGGCGCCGGCGGCCCCTCGGGCCAGGTGACCTTGCCGGGAGCGCGCAACTGCTCGATCACGGTGCGGTTGTGCTCTTCGGCAAAGAACTGATGAATCGATTCGGCCACGATCGGCCCGATCCCTTCGACTTCCATCAATTCGTCGATCGATGCGTTCAGCACGGGATCGAGCGAGCCGAAATGGCGTGCGAGATCCTTCGCCGTCGATTCGCCGACGTCGGGGATGCCGAGCGCGAAAATGAAGCGCGCGAGCGTCGTTTGCTTGGCCTTTTCGAGCGAGTCGATCAGATTTTGCGCCGATTTGTCGGCAAAGCGCTCGAGCGCCACGAGCGTCGAGAAACCCAAATTGAACAGATCGGCCGGCGTCCGGACCAGGTTTTGCTCGACGAGCTGCTCGATGATCTTTTCGCCGAGCCCGTCGATGTCGAGTGCCCGGCGTTGCGCGAAATGCTCGAGCGCGCGCTTGCGCTGCGCCGGACAGACGAGGCCGCCCGTGCAGCGCGCAACGGCCTCGCCGGGCAGCCGCTCGATGGCCGAGCCGCATGCCGGGCATGCGGTGGGCATCACGAACGGCTGCGCGCCCTGCGGACGGCGTTCGAGTACGGGCCCGACGACCTCCGGAATGACATCGCCGGCTCGGCGCACGATGACGGTGTCGCCCGAGCGCAGATCCTTGCGATGGACCTCGTCTTCGTTGTGCAGCGTAGCGTTCGTGACCGTGACCCCACCCACGAAAACAGGCGCAAGGCGCGCAACCGGCGTGATTGCACCGGTGCGGCCGACGTTCACACCGATTTCGAGCAGTTCCGTCAGCGCTTCTTCGGGCGGAAATTTATGGGCGAGCGCGAAACGCGGCGCACGCGAAACGAAGCCGAGCACGTCCTGATCGGCTTTATGGTTGACCTTGTAGACGACGCCGTCGATGTCGTAGGGCAGCGACGTGCGCTTTTCTCCGATCCGGCGATAGAAGGCGAGCAGTCCCTCGGCGCCCTGCACCGTGGCGCGCTCGCTGCAAACGGGCATGCCGAGTTCGATGTACCAATCGAGCAGCGCGTCGTGCGTGTCGGGCATCTCCATCCCTTCCAGCGCACCGATGCCGTAGGCAAAGAACGACAACGGCCGCTGGGCCGTGACGTTCGAATCGAGTTGGCGCAAGCTGCCCGCCGCCGCATTGCGCGGGTTGGCGAACTCGCGCTGCCCGGCGTCGCGCTGATGCGCGTTCAGGCGGTCGAAATCCCGCCTGAACATCAAGACTTCTCCGCGCACCTCGAGCACGCGCGGAATGCGGTCGCCCTTCAAGCGCAGCGGAATCGAGCGCACGGTACGCACGTTGCGCGTCACGTCCTCGCCGGTCGAACCGTCGCCGCGCGTGGCGGCCTGCACGAAACGGCCGTCTTCGTAGCGCAGGGCGATCGCGAGCCCGTCGAACTTCAGTTCGCACGAATACTCGACAGGTGAGCGGCCCAACCGATCGCTCACGCGCTTGTCGAACGCCGTCACGTCCTCGTCGGTAAACCCGTTGTTCAACGACAACATCGGCAACGCATGGACGACGGACGCGAAACCGCTCGCCACCTCTCCACCCACGCGCTGAGTCGGCGATTCGGGCGTGATGAGATCGGGGTGCTCCGATTCGATCGACTGCAGCTCCGAGAACAGGCGGTCGTATTCGGCGTCGGGAATCTGGGGATGATCGAGGACGTAGTACTGGTAATTCGCCCGCTCGAGTTCGGTGCGCAGCCAAGCGGCGCGTTCGGCCGGTTGATCGGCGGGCGGAGGCGGTTCGTCTTGCTTGCGAGCCATGTCGTTGATCTTGTTTCGGGGTGCGTCCGACGGCAAACGGTGCGTAAACGGTGCGTTACTGGCTGAAGAGGCGCCGCGTGGCCGGGGAGCCGGCCGGAATGCCCGCTTCCTCGAGCCGCGCGTAAAGCGTCATGAGCTGCTTTTCGATCGCGAGCAGCGCTTGCTCGGGCAGCGGCCGCCGCTGATCGTCGACGACGCGCCCGCCGATCCGCTCGGCCAGCGATTTGGCGTAATCGCACATGAGCCTGAACGGCAGGATGTCTTCATCGGCGACGGGCACGTCGAGGATCAGCGAAATCATCTGGCCACCCTTGTACGTCAGATCGTCGCGCAAGAAATTCGTATCGCCGAATTGCAGCATGAAGACGGGGCTCTGCTTTGCGTCGAGCTTGACGAAGCGTGTGCCGTCGCGCGAGAGAAGCAGGCCGTCTTGCGAGGCGATCGCTTGCACGTAGTTGGCCGACCACGGAGCCCCGTCGGACAGCACGTTGATCTGCAATTGCGCGTCGCACTGGGCCGCAAAGCCGTCGAGCTCACGCGCCATCGACACCGTTTCCAGCATGTCGGGAAATTCGGGCGAGCCGTCGATCGCATCGGCGAACTGCTGCACGCCCGAGACGAATTCCGAGAACTCGAGCTCGTTGAGCGCGCCGCTGCGGTTCGCCAGTTGCACCGCCGCGCGCAGTTCCTCGTAGCGCTGCGCGTTTTGCAGCAATTCCCACGTGCCGCCACCCTCCGGCTTGCCTTCGATATAGACGGGCTTGCTGCCCGCGCGGCGCAGACGCTGCGCGAGCGGCGACGCTTTCTCCCCGGCGATGGAGCCGGACAAGCGAATCGGCACGACGCAGTCGATACGCCGGTCGACGATATGCGGAGGAGCCGCCGAAATCGTCGTCGCCGCGGGCGTCACGCTCTGCGCGTCGTTCCGAGCCGATTCCGGGGCTGCCGCCTCGGGCTGCGGCTCAGGCGTAAAACCGTTCGGCGTCGTCGTTTCGGCCTGGATGTCGGCCGGAATGTCGAGCGGCGCGGAGGCCCCGCCGAAGCTCGGTTCGATCCGAGCAGCTTCGCCTTCGTGCGCGGCGTCCGGCATGGCCGGTTCGCGCCGAGCGCCGCCGCGCGCCGGCTCGATGAACGGCCGCTCCTCCTCACCTTGCTCGTGGCGCGCGAGCCCCTGCTCGGTGTCGGCCGGCATCGGCCGCGGCATCCTGCGGCGCACCTTGGCGCCTTGCCACGCGTTGTATGCGACCACCCCTCCCACTACCACGGCGCCAGCGCCGATCAATCCGAGTGTCAACTCGTCCATGCACGCTCCATGAAGCATTCCTGTATGGCGGCCGCGCCCGTCTTCGTCTTGCCGGCGCGGACCCGCTCGTTAGACGGTATTCTGGGCGAAACCGGCAGCCGTTTCCATGTCCACGGCCACGATGCGCGAGACACCTTGCTCTTGCATCGTCACGCCGATCAGCTGCTGCGCCATTTCCATCGCGATCTTGTTGTGCGAGATGAACAGGAACTGCGTCTTGTCCGACATCGCCCGCACGAGGTTCGCGAAGCGTTCGGTATTGGCGTCGTCGAGCGGCGCATCGACTTCGTCGAGCAGGCAGAACGGCGCCGGATTGAGCTGGAACATCGCGAACACGAGCGCCGTGGCAGTCAGCGCCTTCTCGCCGCCCGACAGCAGGTGGATCGTCGAATTCTTCTTGCCCGGCGGCTGCGCCATCACCTGAACGCCCGCGTCGAGAATCTCGTCGCCCGTCATGATCAGCTTCGCCTGCCCGCCGCCGAACAGGCGCGGGAACAGCTCGCCGAAATGCCGATTCACTTCGTCGAACGTGCCTTGCAGCAACGTGCGCGTTTCTTGGTCGATCTTGCGGATCGCGTCTTCGAGCGTCTCGATCGCGCGTGTCAAGTCCTCCGACTGCGCGTCGAGGAACGTCTTGCGCTCCTTGGCCGCGGCGAGCTCGTCGAGCGCGGCCATGTTCACGGGGCCGAGCGCCGTAATCGCGTTGTTGATGCGCGTCACCTCGCCCTGCAGATACGACGGCTTCATCTCGGGCATCAGCTTCGCCTGCAACTGCGCTTCGTCGACGCCCGTAGCTTGCAACTGCTCGATGAACTGCTCGCCGGCGATGCGGGCCGCTTGCTCCTTGAGTTGAAGCTCGGTGATCCGATCGCGCAGCGGCTGCAGCGAGCGCTCCGCCGTCAGGCGCGTTTCGTCGGCCTGGCGCAGCTTGGCCGTCAAGTCGTCGAGCTCGTGACGCGCCGCCGACAGCGCCGCCTCCTTCTGCGACCGCACTTCGAGCGCCTCTTGCAGGCCCGTGTGCGTCGTTTGCTCATTGATCGTTTCGAGCTCGGCGCGCGCGTCCTCGAGCGTGCCGGCAATGCGTTCGCTCTGCTCGTGCGCGACTTGGATGCTGCGTTTGAGCTCGTCGATGCGGGCTGCCATGTTGCGGGCGGCGAAGCGCGCATCGGTGGCCGCCCGCTCGAGCTCGCGCGCTTGCGTGCGCGCCGCCGACAAGTGCTCGTCGAGCGATTCGAACGCGAGTTGGTTATCTTCGAAGCGCGCCTGCAACTGCGCGAGCTCGCCGTCGTGGCGCTCGAAATTCGCCTCCGACTCGGCGCGCTGCGCCCTCTGTTCTTCGATTTGCGCGGCGATCTCTTCGAGTTCCTCGCGAATCTGCGTGCTGCGCTGCGTATAACGTTCGTGCGCTTGCGTGAGCTTGAGCACGTCGAGCTGCAGCGCATGGACCCGCTGCGTCGCGCGCTCGACCTGGGCACGCGCATCGGTCATGGCCTGCGACGCTTGCGTGTGGGCCGCCTCGGCACGAATCGCGGCCGTCTTCGCTTCGTCGGCGAGCAGCGTTTGCGCCCGCAGCTGGCGCGTGAGGTTCTCGATTTCCTGCTGGCGGGCCAGCATGCCGGCTTGCTCGGAATCGGCGGCATACAACTGGACGCCGACACGCGTGACGACGTGGCCCGCCTTCACGACGAGCATCGCCCCCTCGGGCAACTGCGAACGCTTCGCGAGCGCCTGCGTCAGATCGTCGGCCACGTAGGCCTGGCCCAGCCATTCGTTCAGCACGGCACGCAAGCCGGCGTCGTCGATGCGCATGAGCGACAAGAGCGGCGTGAAACCGGCCGGCGTTTCGCGCGGCGCGCCGGCCTGAGGCGGCGCGTAGAAGGCTAGCTTGGCCGGCGGCGCATCGCTCGCGAACGCGCGCACCCAGTCGAGATTCGAGATTTCCAGCGCGGCGAGCCGTTCGCGCAAAATGGACTCGAGCGCGGTTTCCCAGCCCGCCTCGACGTGCAGCTTCTTCCATAGCCGCGGCAACGCCGCGAGCTCGTGCTTGTCGAGCCAGGGTTGAATCTTGCCCTCGGTCTGCACGTTTTCCTGCAATTGCTTGAGCGCGACGAGCCGCGCCTCGAACTGGTGAATCTGCGCGCTCTCGCTTTGCACGCGATCCTGCGCGGCGCGGCGCTCGGCCTCGACGCGCGGCAGCGTCTCTTGCGCCTGCGTCAGCTGCGCCTGCGCGTCGCTCAGAATTTCTTCCTGCTCGGCGAGTTGCATCCGCTGCTCTTCGAGCTGCGCCTCGTCCGGCACGTCCAAGCCGCCCGCCTCGGCCTTGAGGCGCTCGTGGCGCTGCTGCAGCTGCTGCAATTGCTGATCGGCGTTGCGCTGATGCGCGGCCTCGAGCTTGAGCGCCTGCTCCGTCTGTGCGATGCCGGCACGCTCTTCGTTCAGTTGCGTCTGCGCGTCGCGCCAACGCGCTTCGAGCGCCGGCAGTTCGTCGTGCTTGGCCGCGGCTTCCTCTTCCGCGAGCACGGCCTTTTCCTCGGCGACGGCAAGCTGCTCCTCCGCTTGCTCGAGATCGTCGCGCGCTTTCTCCGCTTGGGCTTGCCACTGCTCGCGCTGCGCCGTGAGCGCCGCAATCTGCGCTTGCACGCGGTTGCGCGATTCGATGACGAACTTGATCTCCGCTTCGAGCCGGCTGACCTCGGCGTTGGCCTCGTAGAGCGAGCCCTGCGCGCCTTGCATCGCGTCGCTGGCCGCATAGTGCGCGACGCGCAGCGTCTCGAGATCGGCTTCGACCTCGCGCAGCTTGGCCGTCTGCGCTTCGAGATCGATCTGCGCTTCGGAAATCAGGCGCTGCTGGCGGCTCTGCTCGGCGGCGGCTTCGTTCTTGCGCAAGAGCCACAGCAAGCGCTGCTTCTCCTCGCCGTCGGCCTGCAGTTCCTTGAATTTGGTCGCGACGATGGCCTGCCCCTCGAGCTTTTCGAGGTTCGCGCCGAGCTCGCGCACGATGTCTTCGACGCGCGTGAGGTTTTCTCGCGTGTCGTGCAGGCGATTTTCCGTTTCGCGCCGGCGCTCCTTGTACTTCGACACGCCCGCGGCTTCCTCGAGGAATACGCGCAGCTCTTCGGGCTTCGCCTCGATGATCCGGGCGATCATGCCCTGGCCGATGATCGCGTAGGCGCGCGGGCCGAGGCCCGTGCCGAGAAAGATGTCCTGGATGTCGCGCCGCCGCGCGGGCAGGTTGTTGATGTAGTAGCTCGAGGTGCCGTCGCGCGTGAGCACGCGCTTCACGGCGATTTCACCGTATTGGCCCCACTGGCCGGCCGCGCGCCCTTCCGAGTTGTCGAACACGAGCTCGACGCTCGCGCGGCTGCCCGGCTTGCGCGCCGTCGAGCCGTTGAAGATGACGTCCTGCATCGATTCGCCGCGCAGCTCGGACGCGCGCGACTCGCCGAGCACCCAGCGCACGGCATCGATGATGTTGGATTTGCCGCACCCATTCGGGCCCACCACACCGACGAGCTGCCCCGGTACCTGGAAATGCGTGGGATCGACGAAGGACTTGAAGCCAGCGAGCTTGATCGAGGTCAGACGCACGGCGATATCGCTGTTTTGAAGGGTCGAACAAAAACGCGGCCGGCCTTGCCCGCGCACGACGCCGCCTGCCGGCCCGTTGGCCAAGCCGCCGCGGCGCATGCGCGGCGGGCCGTCGCCGCGATGCTTTTGAGGCCGCGAATGGCACGCGCTCTCGATATCGAGCGCATGCCCCGCGAGCAAGTGGCAATCATACCATCGCAGACCCGCGGCACCGCCGCCGGCCCGGGGCGCTGCCCGGCGGCCGGGCACATCGAGCGGATATCGGCAGGCGCCGCGCACGCATCGGGCACATCGGGCGCGCCCCCGCCACGCTATAATGTCGCCCTTTCCGCACGGTCCGCGCGCAAGCGCGCACGTGCGTTTCGGTGCGTTTCGACGCCCTCCCACATCGTTCCCGCCGAGCCCGACGTGAATCCGCTACTCGACCGTCTCCAGCCCTATCCGTTCGAAAAGCTGCGCGCGCTGCTGAAAGACGCAACGCCGCCCGCGGACTTGCCGCACATCAGCTTCGGCATCGGCGAGCCGAAACACGCGACGCCCGCGCTGGTCCGCGAGGCCGTCGTCGCCTCGCTGGACACGCTGTCGAGCTACCCGGCCACGATCGGCTCTCCCGCGCTGCGCGAAGCCATCGCCGGCTGGGCGATGCGCCGCTACGGCCTGCCCGCGCTCGATGCCGCCACCGAAGTGCTGCCCGTCTCGGGCTCGCGCGAGGCGCTCTTCGCGCTCGCGCAGACGGTCGTCGACGGCACGCGCCCTGGCGCGGTCGTGCTGTGCCCGAACCCGTTCTATCAGATCTATGAAGGCGCGGCGCTGCTCGCGGGCGCCGAGCCTTATTTCGTCAACAGCGATCCGGCTCGCAACTTCGCCTGCGATTACGGGCAAGTGCCCGGCGACGTCTGGGCCCGCACGCAACTGCTCTACGTCTGCTCGCCGGGCAACCCGACGGGCGCCGTGCTCACGCTCGACGATTGGCGCGAGCTGTTCGCGCTGTCGGACGCGCACGGCTTCGTGATCGCGTCGGACGAATGCTATTCGGAGATCTACTTCGATGAAGCCAATCCGCCGCTGGGCGGCCTTCAGGCAGCCCATCTGCTCGGCCGCGGCTTCGAGCGGCTCGTCATGCTTTCCAGCTTGTCCAAGCGCTCGAACGTGCCTGGCATGCGTTCGGGCTTCGTCGCGGGCGATGCGGCGCTCCTGAAGCGCTTCCTGCTCTATCGCACCTATCACGGCGCCGCCCTCTCGCCCGTCTACCAAGCGGCAAGCAGCGCCGCCTGGAGCGACGAAGCGCACGTGCGGGAAAATCGCGCCAAATACGTCTCGAAGTTTTCGACGATCACGCCGATGCTCGCCGAGGTGCTCGACGTCAAGCTGCCCGACGCCGCGTTCTACCTGTGGGCGAACGTCGAACGCACGGGCTTGACCGACACCGAGTTCGCCCGGCGTTTGTACGCCGACTATAATGTGACCGTCCTACCCGGCTCCTACCTGGCGCGCACCGCGCACGGGGCGAACCCCGGCCGCAATTTCGTTCGCATGGCGCTCGTCGCCGACGTGGGCGAATGCGTCGATGGCGCCAAACGCATCGTCGATTTCTGCCGCGGCCTCGCGCGCTGATCCGCGCGGCAAGCGCCGCAAGACCCGAGCCGCGTGCCGAAGCGCCGCTGCCCCGCACCCGTCATCCCTCGACTTCATTTAGCGAAACTACCGACATGTCGCAACACATTCAGACCATCATCGACAACGCCTGGGAAAACCGTGCCGAGCTGTCGCCGAAGGCGGCGCCTGCCGAAGTGCGCGAAGCCGTCGCGCATGCGATCGAGCAACTCGACAAGGGCCTTTTGCGCGTCGCCGAAAAGCGCGACGGCCAGTGGATCGTCAATCAATGGCTGAAGAAGGCCGTGCTGCTCTCGTTCCGCCTCGAGGACAACGCGCCGATGTCCGCCGGCGGCTATTCGCAGTTCTACGACAAGGTGCCCTCGAAGTTCGCGAGCTATACGGCAGAGGATTTCGCGGCCGGCGGCTTTCGCGTCGTGCCGCCCGCGATCGCGCGCCGCGGCTCCTTCATCGCCAAGAACGTCGTCTTGATGCCGTCGTACACGAACATCGGAGCCTACGTCGACGAAGGCACGATGGTCGATACGTGGGCGACGGTGGGCTCGTGCGCGCAGATCGGCAAGAACGTGCACCTCTCGGGCGGCGTCGGCATCGGCGGCGTGCTCGAGCCGCTGCAGGCGAACCCGGTCATCATCGAGGACAACTGCTTCATCGGCGCGCGCTCCGAAGTCGTCGAAGGCGTGATCGTCGGCGAGAACTCGGTCATCTCGATGGGCGTCTACCTCGGCCAAAGCACGAAGATCTACGATCGCGAAACGGGCGAAGTCACCTATGGCTACGTGCCGCCGGGCTCGGTCGTCGTGGCCGGCAACCTGCCGGCGAAGGATGGCTCGCACAGCCTGTACTGCGCCGTGATCGTCAAGAAGGTCGACGCGAAGACGCGCGCCAAGGTCGGCCTGAACGAACTGCTGCGAGGCGATTGATGAGCGCGGCGCGCACCGTGGTCTACGGCATTCCGAACTGCGATACCGTCAAGAAGGCCCGCACGTGGCTGGACGAGAACGGCGTCGCGTTCGAATTCCACGACTTCAAGAAAGCGGGACTCACGGCGGGGCTCGTCGACGCATGGCTCGCCGACGTGCCGCTCGACATCTTGCTCAACCGCCGCGGCACGACCTGGCGCGCGCTGTCCGACGAAGCGAAGGCGGCCGCCGATACGCGGCAAGGCGCCATCGCGCTGATGGTCGAAAAGCCGTCGATCGTGAAGCGGCCGGTCGTCGTCGTGGACGGCCGCGTGAAATCGGTCGGCTTTTCCGCCGAGGAGTACGCAGCGCTGTTCGCCTAGCGCGAGTGCCGCGCTGCCCCTGTGCGATGCGGCACGCAGTCTCGGCACCTAGTGTCCTGTCCCGTAAGTTCTTTGATAAATGAAATGGTCCAGTTGGTCGTCAGGCAAGGAGGGAGGAGGCGCCATAGCCGTCGCTATGGCAACGACGAGCGACGCCGCCTGGCGGCCAACTGGGCGATTTCATATCAAAGGAACTTGCGGGACAGGGCACTATCCGTTCGGTGGACTGGGAATCGGTCGCCGCGCGGCGGCACAATGCGAGCATCGCCTGCCGGCCTGTGACCGCCGGCATTTTTTCATCACGCACGAAACGGCCTTTGAACCCATGTCCGGCACCCTTGCCCTCACCGAACAACTGATTGCGCGCGCCTCGGTCACCCCAGACGACCAGCATTGCCAAAAGCTGCTGATCGAACGGCTGGACGCCGCCGGCTTCACTTGCGAGACGATCGAATCGCACGGCGTCACGAACCTTTGGGCCGTCAAGCGCGGCACGGACGGCACGCGCGGCAAGCTGCTCGCGTTCGCGGGCCACACCGACGTCGTGCCCACGGGCCCGCTCGAGCAATGGAGCTCGCCTCCGTTCGTGCCGACGCATCGCGACGGCAAGCTCTATGGGCGCGGCGCGGCCGACATGAAAACGTCGCTCGCGGGCTTCGTCGTCGCGAGCGAGGAATTCATCGCGGCACACCCGAATCATCGCGGCTCGATCGCCTTCTTGATCACGAGCGACGAGGAAGGCCCGGCCACCGACGGCACCGTGAAGGTCGTCGAGGCACTGCGCTCGCGCGGCGAAACGCTCGATTACTGCATCGTCGGCGAGCCCACCTCCACCCACACGCTCGGCGACGTCGTCAAGAACGGCCGCCGCGGCTCGATGTCGGGCAAGCTCGCCGTCAAAGGCGTGCAAGGCCATATCGCATACCCGCATCTCGCGCGCAACCCGATTCACCTGATGGCGCCCGCGCTGACGGAGCTCGTGGCCGAGCATTGGGACGAAGGCAACGAATATTTCCCGCCCACCACGTGGCAAGTGTCGAACCTGCACAGCGGCACCGGTGCGAGCAACGTCATTCCTGGCCGTGCCGAGCTGACGTTCAACTTCCGTTTCTCGACGGCCAGCACGGTCGAAGGACTGCAGCAGCGCGTGCATGCGATTCTCGACAAGCACGGGCTCGACTACGAGCTCGATTGGACCGTGAGCGGCCACCCGTTCCTCACGCCGCGCGGCGAGCTCTCGGGAGCACTCGAGCGCGCGATCAAGGACGAAACGGGCGTGACGACGGAGCTGTCGACGACGGGCGGCACGTCCGATGGGCGCTTCATCGCGCGCATCTGCAAGCAAGTGGTCGAATTCGGTCCGCCGAACGGCAGTATCCACAAGATCGACGAGCATATCGAGCTCGCGTTCGTCGATCCGTTGAAGAACATCTACCGGCGCGTGCTCGAAGCGTTGATCGCATGACGCGCCCGGCACGGCACGAGGAGACAAAGCGATGAGTACGCCGTTTCGCACCGTTCGCGACTTGCTGCGCTTCGCAGTGTCGCGCTTCAATCAAGCCGAGCTCGCCTTCGGCCACGGCAGCGCGAGCGCCTATGACGAGGCCGCCTATCTGGTTCTGCACACGCTGCATTTGCCGCTCGATACGCTCGATACGCTCGATCCGTTTCTCGACGCCCGTTTGCTCGACGAGGAAATCGATGCCGTGTTGAAAGTCGTCGAGCGCCGCGCAACGCAGCATGTCCCGGCGGCCTACATTACGCAGGAAGCCTGGATGCACGGGCTGCGCTTTTACGTCGACGAGCGCGTCATCGTGCCGCGCTCGTTCATCGGCGAATTGCTGGAAGACGGGTTGCAGCCGTACGTGGCCGATCCCGATGAAGTCAGTGCGGTGCTCGAGCTCTGCACGGGCTCGGGGTGCCTCGCGATTCTCGCCGCGCATGCGTTTCCCAATGCCGACGTCGACGCCGTCGATATTTCGGCCGCTGCGCTCGAAGTCGCACATGTGAACGTCTCGGATTATGCGCTCGACGATCGCGTCGCGCTGTCCGAGGGCGATCTGTTCGCCCCGCTGCCCGAGCGCCGCTACGACGTCATCATCGCCAACCCGCCGTATGTGAACCAGGCCTCGATGGACGCGCTGCCCGCCGAGTACCGGCACGAGCCTGAACTCGCGCTCGCCGGCGGCGAAGACGGCATGGACGTCGTGCGCCGCATCCTCAAGGAAGCACGCAACTGGCTGACCGACGATGGCCTGCTCGTCGTCGAGATCGGCAACGAACGGGCGAATGTCGAAGCGGCGTTCGGCGGGCTCGATCTGGTTTGGCTGACGACGAGCGCCGGCGACGACACGGTGTTCCTGATCCAGGCCAGCGATTTGCCGGCCGCTTGACGGTCGATCGCCCTTCGAGAGGCATCGCCCCAAATGCCCGCCCCCGAACCAGCGCCGATGGGCAAATGCGATCACGACGAGAACAACGGCCAGCCGGCCACCGGGGAGGAAGGCCGAGCGCGCGCCGCATCCGGCGAATTCAGCGATGGTGGCGGCCCCTACGATAACGGCCGTCTCGGCGATGACGGCGATGACGGCGACGTAGAGAGCACCTTCGACAGCGCCGCATCCCAAACTCGCCGGCTGTGGTTCTTAGCGGCCGGTGCGGCGCTCGCCTACGGCGTGTCGCTGCGCGATGCGCCGTATCCCGACCAGGCCGCCGCCAAAGTGCTGATGTGTGCGCTGCTGTTCCTCGCGTGTGCACGCCACGAGCCGATGAGCGAACGGCTGCGGCTGATGGTGGCGCTCGCGGCATCGGGTGTGGGCGACGCGCTGCTCGCGCTGCCGCAACTCGGGTTTTCGTTCGTCGGCGGGCTGGGCGCGTTCCTCGTTGCGCACCTCGCCTATTGCGCCCTGTTGTCCCCCCGCGCGTTCGGCGCGGCGGCCGATCGCGGCCCCCGGCGTGGACGGCCAAGCTGGCGGCAGGCAGCCGTCGCATTGCTCTGCGCAGCCACGGCCGCCATGTATTTCGTGTTCCTCCCGCATTTGGGCGAGCTGGCCGTGCCCGTGGCCGTCTACATGCTCGCATTGTGCGCGATGGCGAGCCTCGCACTTCTTGCTCGGCCGGCTAGCCCCGCCCTACCGCTGGGCGGCCTTGCATTCGTCGCCTCCGACGCCATGATCGGCATCGACCGTTTCCTGAGCCCCTTTCCGGGCAGCGAGTATGCGATTTGGTTTTCCTATGCCATCGCTCAAGTGTCGATTGCAGCGGGCATCCTACTTTATGGCGACGCTTGACCGAACAAGCGCGCATTTCGCCAGGCGCGCATGCCCGATTCCGGGTTAACCTGCCCCTCAATCCGGCGCTTCGGTAAGATGCACCTGGATCGCGCGAAACGCATCGCGCCGCGCCTCGCAGACACCCCAAGACGCCTGTTCACGACCGCTCATGCACTTCGACTGGCTTTCTCTCGGTAGCCTGATCTTCGCCGCCCACGCGATCGGAGTGATCGCCGCCGGCCATGCCATCCTCAACACGCGCACGTCGCAAGGCGCGATCGCGTGGGCCGTGTCGCTCGTGGCCGCGCCCTATGTCACGGTGATTCCCTACCTCTTCTTGGGGCGCAGCCGGTTCTCGGGGTATGTCGACAAGCGCCGCATCGAGAGCGAATTGCTGCGCACGCAGGCCCATCCGAACGCCTGGGACACCCATGCTTCGTCGATGGGACGTCCGGCCGAGGCGCTCGGCCATGCCGTCGTGCGGGCGCTGACGCATCTGTCCGGCATGCCGTTTCTGCCGGGCAACCGTGTGCGTACGCTCGTGAACGGCGAAGCGACGTTCGCCGCGATTCTCGATGCGATCGAGCATGCACGCCATTACGTGCTGATCCAGTTCTTCATCGTCCGCGACGATGCGCTCGGCGACAAGCTCAAGGAACTGCTGCTCGCGAAGGCGGCGCAAGGCGTGCGCGTGTGCTTCCTCTATGACAGCATCGGCAGCTTCGACTTGCCACAGCGATACGTGTCGGAATTGCTCGAGGGCGGCATCGAGATGCACCCGTTCGCCACGAATCGGCGTTTCGTCAATCGCTTTCAGCTCAATTTCCGCAATCATCGGAAAATCGTCGTCGTCGACGGCGAACGCGCGTTCGTGGGCGGCCACAACGTCGGCGTCGAGTATCTTGGCGGCAATCCTCGGCTGTCCCCATGGCGCGACACGCACATCGAAGTGCGCGGCCCGGTGGTGGCAAGCGTGCAGTTCGTCTTCATCGAGGATTGGCACTGGGCGACGCAGCGCTTGCCGAAGCTGGAGCCGTCGCAGGCGGAGGAGCCGCACGAGCCGGAAGATGCGGCCGACGACGCCGACATGCACTGCCTCGTCATTGCCCCCGGACCGGCGGACAAGCAGGAAACGGGTTCGTTATTCTTCGTCGAGGCGATCAACGCCGCGCGGACGCGCGTATGGATCACGACGCCCTATCTGGTGCCGGATGAAGCCGTATTTTCGGCACTGCGGCTGGCCGTCATGCGTGGCGTCGACGTGCGCATTCTGATTCCGAGCCGGCGCGATCACTACGTCGTGTTCGAGGCCTCGAAGCTGTACGCCTACGATCTCGTGCGCGCGGGCGTGCGCATCTTCCGCTATGGGCCGGGGTTTCTGCATCAAAAGGTGGTGCTGATCGACGACGTCGCCGCGGCGATCGGCAGCGCCAATCTCGATAATCGTTCGTTCCGGCTCAATTTCGAGATCATGGTGCTGACGATCGATCATGCCTTCGCCCGAGAAGTGGAGGCCATGCTAGAGCGTGATTTCGGCGAAGCGACGGAAGTGACGCACCACGAATATCGCGACGCACCGGCTGCGCGTCGCATCGTCATGCACGTGGCGCGACTGTTTTCGCCGATTTTGTAAGCAAGGCGGGGTTATCCCGTCCTAGGCTGGAGCGCAATGCTTCAGCGCGCAAATTTCCACGCGCCATTGGTGGCAACGCGTTGGGCTCCCATGGCCATACATTGCGCACCAAGCTCACTGCCGCGACGACGTCACGTCTCGCAGGGCGTGTCAGAGCAACGCCTCGATCCGCGCCGCAATCTCCTCCGGCTTCGTTTTCGGCGCATACCGTTCGAGCACGTTGCCTTGGCGATCGACGAGAAACTTCGTGAAATTCCACTTGATCGCCTTCGTGCCGAACAGCCCCCGCCTCTCGTCGGTCAGGTACTGAAACAACGGATGCGCATGCGGCCCTTTCACGTCGATCTTTTCGAACAACGGGAACGTCACGCCGAAGTTTTTCTCGCAAAAGCTGCCGATCTGCGCGGCGTCGCCCGGCTCCTGCTTGCCGAACTGGTTGCACGGGAAGCCGAGCACCTCGAACCCGCGCCCGCCAAAGCGCTCATAAAGCTGCTGCAAGCCCGCGTACTGCGGCGTGAACCCGCATTCGCTGGCCGTATTGACGATGAGCAAGACCTTGCCGCGGTAGCGCTCGAGGCTGACCGCCTCGCCGCCGAGCGTGCGCGTGGAAAACGTATAGAGCGTACTCACCGAGCCGCCTCCGAGAGAAAAACGCAAGTCTATGCGAAAGAATCGCGCCGCGCCCGCCAGGATCGGCACGCGCATGCGTCCCACCGGTAAAATAGCGCTTTTCGAGCAGCCGGCCCCGTCGTGATCCGTTTCAATCAATTCAGCCTCGCCCGCGGCGTCAAGCCGCTTTTCGACGCCACCTCGTTCACGCTGAACCCCGGTGAAAAGGCCGGGCTCGTCGGCGCCAACGGCGCGGGCAAGTCCACCCTGTTTTCCGTGCTGCGCGGCGATCTCCATGCGGACGCCGGCGACTTCTCGCTGCCGCCCTCGTGGCGCATCGCGCATGTCGCCCAAGAAACGCCCGCCGCCGAGAAAACGGCGCTCGAATACACGCTCGACGGCGACGCCGCCCTGCGCGAGATTGAAGTGCGCATCGCGCACGCCGAAGCGGCTCACGACGGCGAAGCGCTGGCCCACGCGCACGCGGCGTTCGCCGACGCCGACGGCTACACGGCGCCGGCCCGCGCCGAAGCGCTGTTGCTCGGCCTCGGCTTCACGCTCGCGCAAACGCGCGAGCAAGTGGCGAGCTTTTCGGGCGGCTGGCGGATGCGCCTGAATCTGGCCCAGGCGCTCATGTGCCGCTCCGATCTGCTGCTGCTCGACGAGCCCACGAACCACCTGGACCTCGACGCCATCGTCTGGCTCGAAGATTGGCTCGGCCGCTATGCCGGCACGCTCGTCGTCATTTCGCACGATCGCGAATTCCTCGATTCGGTCTGCAACGTCACGCTCCACCTCGAGAATCGTCAAGTGAAGCGCTACGGCGGCAACTACTCGCAGTTCGAGATCCTGCGCGCACAGCAACTCGCGCTGCAGCAAAACGCCTACGAAAAGCAGCAGAAGACGATCGCCCATCTGCAAAGCTTCATCGACCGCTTCAAGGCCAAGGCGACCAAAGCTCGCCAAGCGCAGAGCCGGATGAAAGCGCTCGAAAAGATGGAGCGGATCGCTCCCGCGCACGCGGCGTCGCCGTTCACGTTCGAGTTCCGCACGCCCGACGCCGCGCCCAACCCGATGCTCGTCATGGAAGACGTGCGCTGTGGCTATCGCGGAGACGACGGGATCGAAATTCCCATTTTGGACGGCGTGACGCTGTCGGTGCAAAACGGCCAGCGCATCGGCCTGCTCGGCGCGAACGGCCAAGGCAAGTCGACGCTCGTCAAAACGCTAGCGGGCACGCTCGAGCCGCTCGGCGGCACGATGCGCGCGGGCCGCGGTCTCGCGATCGGCTACTTCGCCCAACATCAGCTGGAAACGCTGCGGCCCGACGATTCGCCGCTCGCCCATTTGGCCCGCATCGCCCCGGAGGCGCGCGAGCAGGAATTGCGCGACTTCCTCGGCGGCTTCAATTTTTCGGGCGACATGGCCAGCTCGCCGATCGGCCCGTTCTCCGGGGGCGAGAAAGCGCGGCTCGCGCTGGCGCTGATCATCTGGCAAAAGCCGAACCTGCTGCTGCTCGACGAGCCGACGAACCACCTCGATCTCGAGACGCGCTACGCGCTGACGATGGCCCTCGCCCAGTTCGAAGGCACGCTGATTCTCGTCTCGCACGATCGCCACTTGCTGCGCGCAAGCACCGATCAGTTCATGCTCGTCGCCAAGCATCGGCTGCAGCCGTTCGACGGCGACCTCGACGACTACCGAGATTGGCTGCTGCAACACGCCGCCGAAACGCGAGCAGCAGCGAAAGCGGCAAGCCAAGGGCAGGCCGGCGTGCCGGGTGCATCAGGCGCCAATGCGCTCGACGGCGAAACGTCGCCGAGCAATCGCAAGGATCAACGTCGCCAGGAAGCCGAGGCACGTCAAAAGCTAGCGCACCTGAAGAAACCGCTGCAAACACGGATAGCGAAGCTCGAAAAGGAAATGGACGCGCTGAACGCGGAAAAGGCGACACTCGATGCTTTCGTTGCGGACCCGGCAAGCTACGAGCCGGACAAAAAGGCCGAGCTGACCCGCGCACTGAAGCGTCAAGGCGAAGTTCACGCGCGCCTCGAAGCGCTCGAAGCCGAATGGCTCGACGCGCAGGAGGAACTCGAACAAATCGGCTAGGCGCGCCACGGCATGCGGCGCTCGCGGCCCATTGCGCAAGGGCCGAGCCGTCAAGATGGAAGGAGGGTACGTTGACGACCGATGCTCCGCTGCATGGCTTGCGTGTGCTCGACCTCACGCGCTTGCTGCCTGGCCCGCTCGCGACGTTGCGGCTCGCGGAACTCGGCGCCGACGTGCTGAAAATCGAGGAACCCGGCGCCGGCGATCCGGCTCGCACCATGATGCAAGCACCGGCCGACCGCGCGAGCGGCATCCCCAGCAGCTTTTATCGCCTCGTCAATCGAGGCAAGCGCGAGACACGGCTCGATCTGAAGTCCGAAACGGGACGCACCGTGTTGCGCGCGCTCGTGCGCGAATCGCACGTGCTCGTCGAGAGCTTCCGCCCGGGCGTGATGGAAAAGCTCGGGCTCGATTACGCGAGCCTGCTTCAGGTCAACCCGAGGCTCGTCTATTGCGCGATCACGGGCTACGGTTCGGCAGGCCTGTTCTCCCAACGGCCCGGCCACGACTTGAACTACCTCGCCTATGCCGGCGTGCTCGATCAGCTTGCGGCGACGGACGGCACGCCCATCGTCCCGAACATCCAGATCGCCGATTTGCTCGGCGGCGCCCTGCCCGCCGTCACGCGCATCCTGGCGGCGCTCTGGCAGGTCTCGCGCGGCGGCGACGGCGCGTTCGTCGACGTCTCGATGACGCATTCGATCCATGCCAGCAATGTCGCAGCGCAAGCGACGCTCGAAAATGCCGATCGCGGCGCGCCGGGCAACCGTGAACAATTGCGCGCCGGCCATGGGCTGCTCAACGGCGGCGTGCCCTGCTACAACGTCTATCGAACCGCCGACGGGCGATGGCTAGCCGTCGGTGCGCTCGAATTGAAATTCTGGGAGCGGCTGTGTCGCGCGCTGGGCCGCCCCGATTGGGCATCGCGCCACTGGAGCTTGGGTCAAGCCATCGGCGGCCCGGATGCCATCGCATTGACGCGCGAGATGGCCGAGCACATCGCCACGCACCGCCTGGCCACATGGGTAGAGCTGCTCGAGCCGCGCGATTGCTGTGTCTCTCCGGTGCTGACGGTCGAAGAGGCGCGCGAGCATCTGCTGTTCCGCTTGGACGCGCAAACGCCCACCGATCGGACGAGCGACGAAGCGTGAGGGCGGTAAAGGCACGCCCATCGGCCTCCGTCGCTCGTTGCCCGGCTACTCGAGCTCCTTGATCCGGTCGATCGCTTGCTCGATCCGGTCGACGGCCAACACCTGCAACCCGTCGATCGGCTGCTTAGGGGCATTCGCCTTCGGGATCAATGCGGCAGTGAAGCCGAGCTTCGCCGCTTCCTTCAA
Source organism: Trinickia sp. (assembly GCF_051953955.1). Taxonomy (GTDB): domain Bacteria; phylum Pseudomonadota; class Gammaproteobacteria; order Burkholderiales; family Burkholderiaceae; genus Trinickia. The sequence continues at coordinate 90,953 of NZ_JBQCIF010000089.1, forward strand.
GCGCTCCTGCCCGCGCGGCGAGGGCCTGATCTCGCCCGCGAGGCCCACTTCCCCGAAGACGATCAATCCCTTGGGCAACGGCTTGTTGCGCATCGAAGAATGAATGGCGAGCAGCACGGCGAGATCGGCCGCCGGCTCGGCGATCTTCACGCCGCCGACCGCGTTGAGGAAGACGTCTTGATCGAAGCATGCGATGCCCGCATGACGATGGAGCACGGCCAGCAGCATCGCGAGCCGGTTTTGCTCGAGCCCCACTGCCAGCCGCCGCGGGTTCGGCACCTGCGCCGTATCGACGAGCGCCTGAATTTCCACGAGCAGCGGACGCGAACCCTCCTGGGTCACGAGCACGCAAGAGCCGGGCACGATCTGCTCGTGCTGCGACAAGAACAGCGCCGACGGATTCGCGACGCCGCGCAACCCGCGCTCTGTCATCGCGAACACGCCGAGTTCGTTGACGGCGCCGAAGCGGTTCTTGAATGCACGCACGAGCCGGAACGACGAATGCGTATCCCCTTCGAAATACAACACGGTGTCGACGATATGCTCCAGCACGCGCGGGCCGGCCAAGCTCCCCTCTTTCGTCACGTGCCCGACCATGACGATCGTCGTGCCCGATTGCTTCGCGATCCGCGTGAGTTGAGCCGCGCATTCGCGCACCTGCGCGACGGACCCGGGCGCGGACGTCAGCGCATCGGAATAGATCGTTTGGATCGAATCGACAACGGCGACGTCAGGCTGCTCGGCTTCGATCGCCGCCTGGATCTTCTCGAGCTGAATCTCCGCCAGCAGTTGCAAGTCGGCCGCCCGCGAGCCCGGTTCGAGTAGCGCCAGGCGCTGCGCGCGCAAGCCGATTTGAGCCGCCGATTCCTCGCCGCTGATATAGAGCGCGCGCCGATCGCCGGATAGCGAAGCGAGCGACTGCAACAGCAGCGTCGACTTGCCGATGCCCGGATCGCCGCCGATCAGCACGACGCCGCCCTCCACGAAGCCGCCACCGAGCACGCGATCGAACTCGCTGATACCTGTGGAGAAGCGCGGTACGTCGGCCGCCTCGATATCGGCGAGCCGCTGCACCGGCGCATTCTTGGCGAGCGATTGAAAGCGATGCGCGCCGGCGCTCGGCGCGACCGTTTCGACCAGCGTGTTCCAGGCGTTGCAGGAGGGGCACTGCCCTTGCCACTTCGGCGATTGACCGCCGCATTCCGTACAGGTGTAAGCCGTCTTTTGTTTTGCCACGCGCGGTCCTTAAGCGTTCTTTCGTTCTTTTTATCGATCCTACGATCGTAGAAATGAGATCCGACAGCGAAAAACGAACGGCCCGTTATTCGGCCAGCACCGGCACGCGTTGCGCAACCGCGCACATGAGCTCGTAGCCGATCGTGCCGCAAGCGCGCGCCACATCGTCGATAGGCAGCTGCGCCCCCCATAGTTCCACGCGCGCACCGACCGCCGCGGCCGGGCACGGCGTCAGATCGACGGTCAGCATGTCCATCGAGACGCGCCCCACCAGCCGCGTGCGCACGCCGTCCACGATGACGGGCGTGCCTTCGGGCGCGCAGCGCAGATAGCCGTCGGCATAGCCGCACGCCACCACGCCGACGCGCATCGGCGCGCTCGCCGTGAAGGCGGAGCCGTAGCCGACGGTCTGTCCCTTTGCGAGCGTTTGCACGCCGATGAGTTCCGAGGCAAGCGTCATGGCCGGCTGCAGTCCCGCTCCGTCGATGTCGGACGGCACGCCCGACGGCGATGCGCCGTACAGGATGATGCCGGGCCGGACCCAGTCGAAATGGGCGCGCGGATGCCAAAGCGTGGCGGCGGAATTCGACAGACTGCGCGCACCGGCGATCCCTTCGGCTCCGCGCTCGAACGCGTCGATCTGGTGGTCGATTCCGCGTTCGCCGTCGGCGTCGGAAAAATGGGTCATGAGCACGATTTGCCCGATGCCGGGACATGCCCGAGCCCGCTCCCAAGCCGCCCGGAATTTCTCGGGCGTGTAGCCGAGCCGGTTCATCCCGCTGTTCATCTTCAACTGGATGTTGACGGGCTTGGACAGGCGCGCCATCTCGAGCATCCGCAATTGCTCGTCGCAGTGCACCGTCGTGGTCAGACTATAGCGATCGATCACGTCGATATCGGTCGGACGGAAAAACCCTTCCAACAGGAGGATGGGGCCCGCCCACCCGAGCTCGCGCAGCTTCACGGCCTCTTCGAGGTCGAGCAAGCCGAAGCCGTCCGTCGCCCGCAGGCCTGGGAACGCGCGCGCGAGCCCATGGCCGTAGGCGTTGGCCTTGACGACGGCCCACACTTTGGAGTTCGGAGCGCGCGAGCGGACAACCGCGAGATTGCCCGCCAGAGCGGCGGTGTGGATGGTGGCGAGAAGCGGGCGCGGCATGGCGTTTTTTCGTAATAGGAAGAGGCGGATCGGGATCAGATGGCGCATTGTCAAGCGCCCGAAGGGTGATCGTGCGCCGTGCGGGCGGCGCGCCGGCCGTCCGAAGCCACCTATTTTCGTGATATAAAGCCGTGCGCACAACCCATTTCGAACGGCCTAAGTCCTAACGCGTCACTCGCGTCCGGGGAGGACGCGCCGCAAAGGACCGCACCGCATCAGATGAAAAAAGGTTTTTACTCCATCATGGCCGCGCAGTTTTTCTCGTCGCTGGCCGATAGCGCCCTTCTGATCGCCGCCATTGCACTGCTCAAAGATCTCCATGCCCCGAACTGGATGACGCCGCTGCTCAAGCTGTTCTTCGTCCTGTCGTATGTCGTGCTCGCCGCGTTCGTCGGCGCTTTCGCCGATTCGCGTCCCAAGGGTAGGGTCATGTTCGCGACGAACACGATCAAGATCGTCGGCTGCTGCGTCATGATGGTCGGAGCGCACCCGCTGGCCGCCTACGGCATCGTCGGCTTCGGCGCCGCCGCGTACTCGCCGGCCAAGTACGGCATCTTGACGGAACTGCTGCCGCCCGAGCGGCTCGTCGCGGCGAACGGCTGGATCGAAGGCACCACGGTCGCCTCGATCATCCTCGGCACGGTGCTCGGCGGCGCGCTGATCAGCCCGCACATCGCCGCGCACATCCTCAAGCATCGCATTCCGTTCGTCAGCACGCCGGCCGAAGCGGCCATGCTCGTCATCATGGTCATCTACGTCACGGCCGCCCTGTTCAATCTGCGCATTCCGGATACCGGCGCGCGCTACCCGAAGCAGCAACACGGGCCGATCCGGCTCATCACCGATTTCGCCGATTGCTTTCTGACGCTCTGGCACGACAAGCTCGGCCAGATCTCGCTCGCCGTGACGACGCTGTTCTGGGGCGCGGGCGCCACGCTGCAATTCATCGTCCTCAAATGGGCGGAAGTCTCGCTCGGCATGTCGCTCTCGGAAGGGGCGATCCTTCAAGCCATCGTTGCCGTCGGCGTGGCCGGCGGCGCGGTGTTCGCGGCGGCGCGCGTGCCGCTCAAGAAATCGCTGTCGGTGCTGCCGGTCGGCATCTTGATGGGGCTCGCCGTGATGGCGATGGCGTTCTACACGCGCCATCTCATCCCGTCGAACTGGGGTTTTTACTTCGGCCGCATGCACGTCGCCGGTTATCTCATCATCGCCTATCTCTTCTTGATGGTCGTCGGCGCGCTTTCGGGCTTCTTCGTCGTGCCGATGAACGCACTCCTGCAGCATCGCGGGCACGTTCTGCTGTCGGCCGGCCATTCGATCGCCGTGCAAAATTTCAACGAGAATCTGTCCGTGCTCGTCATGCTCTGCCTTTATGCCGTGCTCGTCTGGCTCGACGTGCCGGTATCGGTCGTGATCGTCTTGTTCGGCTCGTTCGTCTGCCTCATGATGTGGCTCGTCATGCGCCGCCATCAGGCCAATCAGCGCGCATTCGATTCCGTGGCGCTGATCGGCGAGGTCAAACACTGACTCCGCCCCCGCTCCACATGACCCGCACGCCCCCTAACGTCCTGACGATCGCCGGCTCCGACTCGAGCGGCGGTGCCGGCATCCAGGCCGATCTGAAGACGTTCTCCGCGCTCGGCGTCTATGGCGCGAGCGTCATCACGGCGCTAACCGCCCAAAACACGCATGGCGTGCGCGCCGTCCATGCGCCCGATAGCGCATTCGTCACGGCGCAACTCGATGCCGTATTCGAAGACATCCGCATCGACGCGGTCAAGATCGGCATGTTGGCGAACGCCGACATCGTGCGCGCGGTCGCGGCGGCATTGCGCCGCCATCAGCCCGCTCGCGTCGTGCTCGATACGGTCATGTTGTCGAAGAACGGCCATGCGCTCTTGGCCCCCGACGCCGCTTACGCCCTGCGCGAAGAGCTGCTGCCCCTCGCCGGGCTCGTCACACCCAATTTGGACGAAGCGGCGGCACTCGTCGGCGCCGATGCGCCCGCCGCCGACGAAACCGCCATGCGGCAACAAGGTGAAGCACTGCGCGCCCTCGGCGCCCGGGCAGTGCTCATGAAAGGCGGCCACCTGGGCGGCGCTCAGAGCCCCG
>NZ_JBQCIF010000090.1:0-24252 GCF_051953955.1 Trinickia sp.
CAGCGCTTGGCCGTATTCCTCGGTCGCCCTCTCGGGGGGCGCGAGTCCCGAATCAAAGCGGAAGCGGGTGCCTACCGGGACGCGCCACCTAACAGCTTGATGCCTGCGATTCCGAAGGCCGCTGCAAGACACCCTTCGAGCGCACGGCGTGCACGCGTATAGACGCGCCGTGCGGAGTCCATCGAAAAGATCAGCGCGTAGCCGCTGAACACACACGTGCCGATGAGGGCGCATCCCGGAATCACCGCGCCGCGCGTCGATCCCGAGCCGTTCGACGCGAGCGCGACGATTGACACCCAGACCAATACGGCCTTCGGATTCGTCAAATGCAGCAAGATCCCTTTTACGTATAGCCCTTTGAAGGTTGCGGCGCGATCGGACTTCTCTGGTGCGGCAACGGAAGCGAACAGTGCTGTGCGTCCCGATTTGTAGGCGAGCCAAAGGAGATAGAGGCCACCGAAGAGTTTGATCGCGACGATGAACTGCGAATACGCGATCAGGGCCGCTGAGATGCCCACCGTCGCAATCGTCGCCCAAAACATCGACCCCGAAATAACGCCGGTTGCAAACGCCAACGCGGCCTTTCGGCCGTGGTTGGCCGCGATCGACATGATCGCGAGGTTGCTCGGCCCGGGACTTGCCGTGCCGACGAAATAGGCCGCGTAGGCGAGCAGCAGATTTGCCGAGAGGAACGTGTTGCCGGACATCGGGGCCTCGAGGTGGTGTGAGCGTCGTGCGATTGTTGCTGATCGTGCGCTGTCCGCCATGATCAGTTGCTCGGTATTCGACCGGGCCAGTTGCGTGAACGCTTGGTTCGGTGCGGGCGAATGCTCGGTTCCCTTCCTGAGCTTCCTCAGTTGCGCTTGCGGGCGGCTTCCGCGAGCATCGCGTCGCCGATCTGAAACTGCTCGCGTGCGCGCAGCGCCTCCCCGGCGCCTTGGATGTCGCGGGCTTCTTTGTTCTGGCCTAGCTTGCTCTTGCCGACCAATCGCGTCACGTCGATGTGCAGACCGACGATCGATTTGAGCAGCGTATCGATATAGTCGCTCGGCGCGTCGCTCATCTTCCACGGCTGGGGCTCGGACGCTTCGTGCGCGCGTGTCAGTCGCGCCACCACGCCGCGGACGTATTTTTCGTCGTCGTGAATCGTCATGCGTCCGTACGCATGCACGACGATGTAATTCCATGTCGGCACCTGCCGATGGGCCTCGTGCTTGCTCGGATACCAGTTGGGCGAGATGTAGGCGTCTCCCGCACGAAACACGACGAGCACCTCGTCGCCGTTCGCGACGTCTTGCCATACCGGATTGGCGCGAGCGACATGCGCACGCAGCACACCGAATTCGCCTTCCTCCGCCGCCAGTTCGAACGGAATGTGGTTGGCGTCGAGCCCGCTTTTGCCGTGCGTGACCAGCGTGCCGAACGGATGTTGCGCGATGTGCGCGTGCAGCACTTCTTTGCGAGGTTCGTTGAAATCGGCGGGTATGTACATGGGGGTTCCACAAGTGGGTGGCCGTATCGAAAATCGACGGCTTATGTTAGGGCCTGCAGGCATTGTGCTGGAAAACCGCCTTATCCTGCAGGCCCAATTTCGACTGCGCCGTCGCATCAGTCTCCCTATGGCCTCCGATGAGGCGCGGCGATATCAGCGCAACCGCCCCGCAACGGCCGGGAAGCCGGCCTGATATTCGCTCACGAGTGCGCTCGCGATGCGCTGCAGCTTTTCCTGCTCGAGGCGCAGCGCATTCTCGACGCCTCGTATGATCTGGTTGACGCTGACCTCGCCGGGTACGTCCGCGTCTTCCCAGGTGCTTGCGAACTCCGTTTGCTTGCTTTGATTCGTGAGGCGCGCGGGATGGCGGATGTTGACGCGCGGTAGCGCGAACGCCGCCGCGACGATTCGGCCGTGGAGACTGCTGCCGCAATAAGCGCGGCTATTCGCGATGAGCGCACAGATATCCCAGATGTGCGGGGAGGTCATGATGTATGCCGATTGCGTGCGCATGAGTTGCCGCGTCCGCTCATAGATCTCCACGGTGTCATGCCACGGGGCGATGCCGGCGCAAAAGAAGACGACGCCGAGGCCATGCTGCGCTGCGACGATATCCAGTTGCACGGCGATTTCGTCGAGCGTTCGGTCATCGCCGAAATCCGCGCTGAACTGTACGGCGAGGTAGCCGTTCGGGCACGCATCGCGTAGGGCGGAGAAGGCTTCGCAGGCCGCGCGATCGCGAATGACGTCGCCGAACAATTCGGCGACCATGACCGCGGGATCGGGCAGCAGCCGCGTCGCGACACCTGCGATGTCGAGCCGGCGTTGCGTGAATGCGTCGCGCACGGAGATGTGGTCGGCATGGCGAAGCGCATCGGCGACTTCCGCGAACATGATCGGATCGAGCTGCTCGAGGTCGACGCCGCCCACGGCGTTGAAAAGGATGCGGCGTGCGGCCGGGCAGTGCGCTTTCGATAAAACGTAAGGCGCGCGCGCATGCACCCCTAGATGCAGTTGCGCCCATTCGGCAGGCTTTTGCGCCCAAGCGGGGTACTCGTTGATCATTGCTTCGACCTGATCGGCAGGCGCGAGCATGATGGCGGCTTCCCAAGCATCGCACGTTAGGAGTTCGCCGCCGGCGTGAACGATGTCGATCGTTTGATCGCCGTACGACGCGGCTAGCGTCGAAATCGCTTCCACGAAATGGCCGCCGTAGGGGCGCAAATCGCGTTCGCGCAAACCGGCGAACCGCAGCGGCCGGTTCGGCAGCATTTTGGTGAGCACGTGCGCAATGAGCATGTCGCCGAAATTGTGTCGATCGAATGCGCCGAAGACGATTGTTTCGGGGCGAGTATCGTTTGTCGCTTCTGTCATGGGCTTTTCTCTCAGGTTCGGCACGCCCGGTGCAGGCGTGCGATGCATGGTGAAGACCATGCTACGCGCCGAAGCCCTGGTTCACGATTCGACCGAACGGCTAATCGCCTGCGGGTCGTTGGATTTGACCGGCGCCTAGCATTTGCCGGTCACTCGCGGGATAATCGTCCGGCACCCCATTCGCAAATTTGCCCATGACCGACTCCGCCCGCGACTCGCACGAATCTCTTGAATGGCGTTGGAAGCCTTTTACCGACCTCACGGCGCTCGAAGTGTATGACATGCTCGAGGCGCGCAATGCCGTATTCGTCGTGGAGCAGCAGTGTATCTATAACGATGTCGACGGACTAGATAAAGACGCGTGGCATTTACTCGCTTATTCGCGCACGGCGAATAAGCGAGTGCCGGACGCCGGCGGTGGCGCCGGCCAGGCAGACCATCCCTCGCTGGCCGGCTACTTGCGCGTGTTGCTGCCCGATGCATCGGACGGCGACATCCGCATCGGCCGCGTATTGACGGTGTCCGAGTTTCGCCGCATCGGATTGGGCAGCTCGATGCTCGAGCAGGCGCTCAAGCATATCGTGGCGCAATGGCCCCATGCGGCGATCAAGCTCCATGCGCAGGCGCATCTGCAAATGTTCTACGGTGCTTTCGGCTTCGAGCCGATTTCGGAAGTCCATGACGAGGACGGCATCCCTCACGTCTGGATGCGCTCCGCCTGAGCCGCCTTCTTGCCGACGGATGGCGGGTAGCCCGATTAGCCCATAGCCGGATGCCGCGGCCGGCTCCCGCTCCCGCGCTAGAGAAAACCGAACGCCGTCAGTGCGCCTGCGCGGCCGCCGGCGTTTGGCCCCGGGCCGGCAACTGCCGCCGCTCCTCGATCCGGCGTTCGCGTGCAGACAGCCGCATCCAGTGCCGTAACGCGATCAGCGCGCCGAGCACGCTCATCATCGAGCCGGGAATCCAAAGCAGCAATCCGCCGATCTGCTGATCGCGAATCGGGCTGATCCAGGTGAATGCACGCCCGCAGATCGAGTAGATCGGGTAGAGCTCGCGCGGCGTGAAGAAGATGAGCGCGCCGAGCACGATTTGCGGCGGGATGGCGGCGATGACGATCATGATTCGCCGCCCCGGCGCCAGCCGCGCAGGCGGTGCCGGCCGCGGATCGAGCACGAGCCACCAGAACAGCAGGCCGTCCACGACCATGCTCCAGTTCATGATTCGATAGAGCCGCCAATCGAGCATCGCCTTGAAGTGGATCGGCGAAAGCAGCCAAAAGTAGATCAAGCCCACGAACAGCAAGACGGCGACGATAGGGTGGAACACGATGTCGAACACGGCGCGCATCGGCTTCGTCTTGACGGCAGGACCGATGAAACGCCGGCGCCAGCTGAACGGGATGCCCGCGCGCAGCGCGGCGCCCGGATACGACCACGCGATGAAGAACGGTCCGAGATGATGGAGCACGAGATGCTGCAAGCGATGCATGAAGAACTCGTGCTCGAAGTAGTAATCGAGCCGCGTGTGCAAGGCGATATAGAGGGAGACGAGCCCGAACCAGAACGATATCTGGCGCAGGAGCGATACGCGCGCGTGGCGCACGCCGCGCACGTACAGTACCGCCGCCGTGAGCACGGCGATTACCACCGTCGGCGACGGTTCCCACGGATCGAGCCAGTAAAGCACATTCATCGCGAATTTCGACTTGTTTCGCCGTGCCCGGCGTTTTGGCGGCGGACGGCGCATCGAGCGTTGCGCCGTCCGAGCGTTTCAGTTTGCGGGGCCGCGGCCCCATGCCCCGACAATGCCTCAAGCACCTTGTTCGATCACACGCTGCAGATCGTGCGCGATCGCATCGGGCGAATCACCGCTCGTCGCGAGCAGCCGCGCCCGGCCTTCGCGATCGAAGATGTAGACGGCGGAGCTGTGCGTGACCTCGTAACTGCCGTTCGGATCGCGCTTTTCCATCTGATACGCGACACGATAGCGCTTCGCGAGCGATTCCACCTGCGCGTCGGTACCTGTCAGGCCTCGAATGTGCTGAGCGTCGAACGCCGTGACATAGGCATGCAGCGCTTGCGGCGTGTCGCGTGCCGGATCGACGGAAATGAACAAGATGCGCACTTGCTTGGCGTCCGCCGCGGGCAGCTTCTCGAGCACCTGCATGAGACGGGCCATCGTTTCCGGGCAGACATCGGGGCAATGGGTGTAGCCGAAATAGACGAGCGTCGTCTCGCCGCGAAACGCCGAAGCCGTGACGCTTTGCCCCGTGTCCGCCGTCAGCGTGAACGCGAGATCGGGAAGGTGACCGGTTACGTCAGTCAATTGCCAATGGCCATCGTCATGCGTGCAGCCGGCCACGAGCGCGGCGCAGGCAAGAGCGGCCAGCGCGCGCAGAATTCGGCGGGCCGCCGGCTCGAAGTGCGATGACGAAACGCGGCGCGCGCAGGCGGCGGCGTTGGGTGCGGCCTCGTCGAAGGCGGACGAAGCGGCGGCGAAGCAAGCCGGTTCGCCTGGCGGCGGCCCGACGCGGGGAACACTTTGCGGCATGCGGGACTCGTAGAAATGCACCTGCGCCGCGGCTCCGCCCTCGCGGGGCAGCGCCGGCTCGGCGGCTGCGAGGCAGGGACTATAGCGCAAATACCTTACCGTTACCGTGCACGCAGCCCATGCAGGGCAATGCAGGGGCAATATGTCGCAGGGTTTCGCGAGAACCAGGCAAGATACGGGGTAGGCACCGCGTCGGCGTCAGCGCTCGGCGTCTTCGTTTTTCGAGGCGCTCTCGCTCGAAATGGCAGCATAGGCGCGGTAAGATGCGCAAACTTTTCCGGTTTTGCTCGGCTTGAACGCCGGCAGGGCCGCTACGCGAACCAAGCTGATGCAATCTTTACCGGCTTTTTTGCCTCTCCACGAGACGGCATTTTTCTTCGACTTCGACGGCACGCTCGTCGAACTCGCCCCGACGCCTGATGGTGTCGTCGTATCGACAGGAGTCGCCGATGCCCTCGCGCAATTGCGGCGCTTGACGCGCGGCGCGGTGGCCGTCGTGTCCGGGCGAGGCATTGACAGCATCGACGGCTTTCTCGCCATGCCCGACTTGCCCGTTGCGGGCCTGCACGGCGCTGAGCGGCGCGACGCGAGCGGCGATACGGTCCGGCTCGGCTTCAACGACGAGAGGCTGCTCCGCATGGAACGCGTGCTGGCCGAACTCGTCAAGGCTCACCCGGGCACGCTGCTCGAGATCAAAGGCGCCGCGCTCGCGCTGCACTATCGCAACGCGCCGCTGGCCGAAACGGTAGCGCGCGAGGCGACGCAGCGTCTCGTCGACGAGCACCCGGATGCCTACGTGCTGCAGCCGGGCAAAATGGTCTACGAAATCAAGCCGAAGAACGTCGACAAGGGCCGCGCGGTGGCAGCATTCCTAGACGAGCCGCCGTTCGCCGGCAGAACGCCGGTCTTCGCGGGAGACGATTTGACCGACGAGAAGGGCTTCGCGGTCGTCAACGAGCGCGGCGGCCTGTCGATCAAGGTCGGCGCGGGCGATACGTCGGCGCGCGCGCGCGCCGATTCGGTCGGCGCATTCGTGGACTGGCTCGCGCGCATCGTCGCCGAGGGGCAGCGTACCTCATGAGCCGCCTCATCATCGTTTCGAACCGGGTCGCGCCGATCTCGGAAGGCGGCCCGGCCGCAGGCGGTTTGGCCGTCGGCGTGTACGACGCGCTCAAGGAAACGGGCGGCATGTGGTTCGGCTGGAGCGGGGAGGTAGTCTCGTCGGGGCAGCCTCAACTGCAACTCGTCGAGCAAGGCCCCGTCACGTTCGCCACGATCGGCCTCGCGCGGCGCGACTACGATCAGTATTACCGCGGTTTTTCGAACGCGACGCTGTGGCCGGCGTTCCATTACCGCGCCGATATGATCCAGTACGACGGTCATGACTTCGAAGGCTATTGGCGCGTCAACACCTGGCTCGCGCAACAACTCGTGCCGCTGCTGCGCGCCGACGACGTCATCTGGGTGCACGACTATCACCTGATTCCGTTCGCGCAAGCGTTGCGTGCGGCGGGGGTGACGAACCGCATCGGCTTTTTTCTGCATATCCCGTTTCCGGCTGCGCAGGTGCTGCTGGCCGTGCCGCCGCATCGTGCGCTCGTCGAGGCGCTGTGCTCGTTCGACTTGCTCGGTTTTCAGACGCAAGCGGACGTGCGCGCGTTTTGCGACTACGTCGTGCACGAGGCCGGCGGAGTGATCGAAACTGGGCGGCCGGGCGGGGCGTTCGTTGCCGGCGCGCCGGCGTGCGTGCGTGCATTCGGGCGCTCGCTGCGCGCGTCGGCGTATCCGATCGGCGTCTACCCCGACGAAATCGCTCAGCTTGCGAAGGCAGGGGCGCGCGGCAAGTCGGTGCGCACGATGCGCCAGACGCTGCACGATCGCAAGCTCATCATGAGCGTCGACCGGCTCGATTACTCGAAGGGCCTCGTGGAGCGTTTCCGTGCGTTCGAGCGGCTGCTCGATCAGGTGCCGGCGTGCCGCAACAACGTCTCGTTCGTCCAGATCGCTCCGCCGACGCGTGCCGACATGCACGCCTATCAAGACATCCGATTGCGGCTCGAGTCGGAACTGGGGCGGATCAACGGCCGCTTCGCCGAACTCGACTGGACGCCGATCCGCTACATCCACCGGCAGTACGAGCGGACGGTGCTCGCCGCGCTGTTCCGTCAATCGCACGTCGGCTACGTGACGCCGTTGCGCGACGGCATGAATCTCGTCGCGAAGGAGTACGTGTCCGCGCAAGATCCCGACGATCCCGGCGTGCTGGTGCTGTCGCGCTTCGCCGGCGCGGCCGACGAGTTGACGGGCGCGCTGATCGTCAATCCCATCGATATCGACGGCATGGCGCAGGCGCTCGCTCAGGCGCTGTCGATGCCGCTCGCCGAGCGGCGCGCGCGCTATCGCGACATGATCGCGCAATTGCGCAACAACAACGTTTCCGTGTGGCGCGACACGTTCTTGCGCGACCTGGCGCAAAGCAACGCGCAGCCGCCGCCGGCCGCTGCCGACATGCCAAGGACGACCGGCGGGCAAGGGCGCGCCAAGGCCACGCGCAAACGCGTCGCCGCGTGAGCCGAATTCAAGCGACGTGCTCGTCGACCTTGCGCCCGCCTGGATGCAGCAGCATCGCCTTGCCGTGCTGTTTGGCCAGCAGGTCGCGATAGATGCCGGGCCGGTTGCGTAGCGCTTCGGGCGTGCCGTCGTCGATGACCTTGCCCGAACTCATGACGATGATGCGGTCGAAGTTCTGCAGCGTCGAAAGGCGGTGCGCGATGGCGATGACGGTGCGGCCCACCATCAACCGGTCGAGCGCTTGCTGGATCGCTTCTTCCGACGCACTGTCGAGCGCCGACGTGGCTTCGTCGAGCAGCAGGATCGGCGCGTTCTTCAAGATGGCGCGCGCGATCGCGATCCGTTGCCGCTGGCCGCCCGACAGCTTCACGCCGCGATCGCCGACGATCGTGTCGAAGCCATCGGGCATCGCTTCGATGAAATCGGTGCAGCGCGCCTCGCGCGCCGCCGCATGCACTTCCTCGCGGCTCGCATCGGGCCGGCCGTAAGCGATGTTCTCGTAGACGGTTCGATGAAACAGCGCGATGTCCTGCGGGACGAGCGCGATGGCGTGGCGCAGGCTGTCTTGCGTGATCGTGCCGATGTCTTGGCCGTCGATCTTGATCGAGCCGGCTTGCGTTTCGTAAAAGCGTTGCAACAGCGCCAGCACGGTCGATTTTCCGGCCCCCGATTTGCCGACGAGTCCCACGCGCTGTCCCGCTTCGATATGCAGATCGAAATGATCGAGGATCGGCTTGCGGCGCGGGTAGGCGAACGTCACGCCCTCGAAGTCGACGCGGCCGCCGTGCGTCACGAGCGGCACGGCGCCTTCGCGGTCGGGCATGCCGTGCGGTTCGAGCAGCGTTTTGACGGCTTCCGCGAGCCGGGCGATGTGCTGAGTGACGTCGACGAGCGCGACGGCCAAATCACGCGTGCCGTGCAGGATCGTGAAACCGAGCGAACTCGTGAGCACGATGTCGCCGGACGTCGCGCGCCCCTGTGTCCAAAGCCACAGCGCCCAGCCGAGCAGTCCGGCCGACAGCACCGCCGTGATGGCGGCGTGCAGGAGCCGAAGCCGCTCGAGATAGAGCAGGCTTTGCTGCCGCGCGTCCATTTCGGCCTGGACCGTTTCGCCGAAGCGCCGATGCTCGCGAAACGTCATGCCGAAGGCGCGCACGAGGGCCATGTTGCCGATGACGTCGACGAGCTCACCGTCGACCGCCGCCGCTTTCGAGGCGAACTTGTGATGTCGCGACGAGCCGCGCCCGGCGAGCTTGAACAACACGAGGGCCAGCACGGCGGAGCAGCCGAGAAGGCAGCCGGCCATGACCGGGTTGACGGTGACGATCATGACGATCGCACCGATCACGGCGATGCACGGTGGCAGGACGTTCCAGGCCATCGTGTTCTCGGACGTGTAGACGGCGTTCGACGTGGCCGTGATGCGGCTGGCCAGCGTACCGGGCTGGCGTTCCGAAAAGTACGTCGGCGCGTGGCCGGTCAAGTACTGAAATAGGTCGCGCCGCAGGTCGCCCGTCACGTTGACGAACGCGTGCGCCGCGACCCAGCCGCCGATGCGCCAGAGCAGGTTGTCGGCCGCGATGAGGCCGACGAGGATCGCGAACGCCGCCCACAGCGGGCCCGGGTGGCCCCGGCCCATGCCGAGCACGTCGATCAGATGCTTGATCGCGTATTGCGAGGCGAGCGCGCAGCCGACGGCCGCGAAAACACTCGCCAAGACGATCGCGTGCGCGACGGGGTGGCGCCGGATGTAACTGAGCAGGAACGCCAGGGGACGATCGGCATAGCCCGAAAGCCTGGCGTTGCGAGCGTTACGCTCGGCGACGGTCAAATGTTCCAATTGTGGTTCGTGCGAGGCACGCGAAGCGAGTGTCATCAAAAGCATAGTCTGCGTGGGGCGTACCGGCAGCCAATCTCGAGCAATAACGAGATAGTGCGGCACGCCGCCATTGTAAACATCCGCGGAACATCCCCGGGGCTTCACGACGAGCGTTGGATGGGCACAACGCACAGTGCCGGTTGCGGCGGCGCATCGTTCACGCCCGACGCAGCAAGTTCGGTGCGCGTTTCAGAACGAAAGGTTGACCGAAGCTAACCGTAATTTTCCGATACAATAGCCGGTTATGTCCAAATGCCCCGGGGATTGTGGTATTTGGGGCTGGATAGAGGACTGGGACGGCGGGATGGCACCCGGTTCGACCCGGCTTCGGCCTACTTTAGGTGGGCTGCGGGCCGCCGTGTCGGTCGAAATGTATCCGGCGTGTAACAACGTAAAGAGTTTGAAATCTCCCGCGGCGCAGCATGAAACGGGTTGGATAATCGATCCGGGTTTGCCCTAGGAGAATGTGACGGGTGCCGTCAACGGTTGGGCGAGCCGTGCGTTTAACGACATGTGGCGCGTAGCCCCCGACCGATCGTACGGTGTCGTCGACGAAGAAGGGCGAATCGCACCGTCCCGAAGGGGCGGATACTGCCGCCTGATGCAGAAGCGGGCGATTCGCTTCCGACAACGTCAACTTGTTTGCCTGAATTTTTACTAGGAGTTCATCACTATGCGGATCGCTCAAATCGCTCCTTTGCATGAGGCGGTTCCTCCGAAGCTCTACGGCGGAACGGAGCGCGTGGTGTCGTACCTGACGGAAGCGCTCGTCGAACTCGGCCACGACGTGACGCTTTTCGCGAGCGGCGATTCGAAGACGTCAGCGAAGCTCGAAGCGTTCTGGCCCCAAGCCCTGCGCCTCGACCCGTCGATCCGCGATACGATGGCTCCCCACATGCTGCTGCTCGAGGAAGTGCGCCGCCGCGCCGACGAATTCGACGTGCTGCATTTCCACATCGACTACTACCCGTTCTCGCTGTTCTCGCGCCAGCCGGTTCCGTATTTGACGACGCTGCACGGCCGCCTCGACCTGCCGGAACTGCAGCCGATCTTCAATACGTTCAACGAGGTGCCGGTCGTCTCGATTTCGGACAACCAGCGTATGCCGCTGCCGCAGGCGAACTGGCTCTCCACCGTCTATCACGGCCTGCCCGAGAATCTGCTCACGCCGCGTAAGGACGTCGAGCCGAGCTACCTTGCGTTCCTCGGCCGCATCTCGCCTGAAAAGCGCGTGGACACGGCCATCCGCATCGCCGAAAAGGCCGGCATGAAGATCAAGATCGCGGCGAAGCTCGACAAGGCCGATCGCGCGTACTACGAAGAGCAGATCAAACCGCTGTTCGCGCTGCCGCACGTCGAATACATCGGTGAAATCAGCGAATCCGAGAAGGCCGAATTCCTCGGCGGCGCTCACGCGTTGCTGTTCCCGATCGACTGGCCGGAGCCGTTCGGTCTCGTCATGATCGAAGCAATGGCTTGCGGCACGCCCGTGATCGCCTTCAAGCGCGGTTCGGTGCCGGAAGTCATCGAGAACGGCGTGTCGGGCTTCGTCGTCGAAGACGAACTGTCGGCCGTCGCCGCCGTCAAGCGCCTGTCCTCGCTGCCGCGCGCAACCGTGCGCAAAGCGTTCGAAGAGCGCTTCACGTCGAAGGTCATGGCGCAGAACTACCTCGCGTCGTACGAGAACCTGCTGCGCAAGCAGCGCCGCACGGTGCTGCGCGAAGTCGCCGCCGGTTGAGCGGCAGCGCCGCGCGGTTGCCGCGCGCCGGCTGCTCGCGAGACGTCCCGCGCGTTCGTTCACGCCCCGCTTGCTTCACGGCAGGCGGGGCGTGTCGTTTGTGTCTTCGGTAAGGCGATTTTCCGCATCTTGATGCAATCCGTTCATTGCGATGCAACGAAGGCGAGAAAGACGGCCTCTGAATCCCTATAATGCTGCTGCCGCGAAAACGGCGGCAACGACGAATGACCTTAGGAGAGCGTCTTGGCGAGAGCGACCCCCACGCGAGCAGAACCGGCACCCGGTGCCGGCACGATGTTCACGCTGCGCGCCATCGGTCTCGTTCTGCTGGCGCGCTGGCTCTACTCGATGGCGCAAATGGGCTATGGCGAATCGCTGTCGGCCATGGCGTCCTCGCCGTGGGCATCGATCAATGGTGTTTTCCTGTTTCTGCTGATCGTGCTGCCCGGCGCTCGAGCACGCGCGGAACGGCCATTCCATCCGTTGCCGCAGTGGCTGCGGCAGGCGCTGCGGCTGTTCGCGTTCCTCTGCTTGTTGTTCGCTGTCTGGTCGATCGGCGTCTTCGTTTGGGCCGCGGGCGGCAGGCGCACCGTCAATGCGATCGCCGAGACGAACGGCTGGCTCGTCGCCGCGCCGGCCCTATATGCGGCGGTTCTATGGATTTGCCGTCCGCGCGCGCTGTGGCGCACGAATGCCGCCGCGCGGCGTTTCGCGATCGGCCGATATGCCGTCTCGCTCGACGCCGCAACCCGAACCGTCGTCGTTTGGGTGGAAAGCCGCAAGCTGGGTCAATACGATGCGCGCGAGTTGTCCGTCAAATGGCCGGTCGCATCGGCGATCGAACGCGAGCGCCCGACCGTGCCGGCTGCGGTGACCGCTGACGGCACGGCGTCGGGTGCTGGGCGTCACGGGGCCGCCGCGTGGCGCGCGCACGGGTGGGCACGGCGTTCGCAGGTGGAATTGTTGTGGGACTCGCCGGCTGCCGTCGGTCACAACCGGCAGACGGTTTTTCGGGCAACGCTCGCGACGGAGGGCGATCGCACTTCCGCGCACGCGCTCGACGCGACGCTGCGGCAAGTCTGATCGGCGCCGAGGTATGTCCGGCGCGAGGAGGAGCATCATGAAACACCCTCGAATCGGGATCGCCCGCGCTTACGACACACTCGGATCGGGCGGTCCTCCCCGGTTTCTCGTGGATCGCATGTGGCCGCGCGGGGTCACCAAGGACGCGCTCGGCATCGAAGCCTGGCTGCGCGACGTCGCGCCGAGCACAGAGCTACGGCGCTGGTTCGGGCACGATCCGGAGCGCTGGGACGAATTTCGCGAGCGCTACTGGGCCGAGCTCGACGCCAACCTGGCCGCCTGGCAGCCGCTCGTCGATGCGGCCAAGCATGGACCGATCATGCTGCTGTTCGGCGCGCGCGATCGCGAGCACAATCAGGCCGTCGTGCTGCGCGACTACCTCATGCGCAAACTCGCGCGTCATTGATCATCGATATCCGGATCCCGTTCGTCTTCATTACGCTTTACCGATGTCGTCTTCCTCCTCTTCGTCCGTTCACCGGCTGCAGTCGCTGCTGACGGAAATCCGCGCCTGCCGAGCGTGCGCGGCGCATTTGCCGCACGGCCCGCGGCCTGTCTTGCAGGTTGGGCGCGCGGCACGCGTGCTCGTCGTCGGCCAAGCGCCGGGTGCGCGGGTGCACGCCTCGGGCATCCCCTGGGACGACAAGAGCGGCGAGCGACTGCGCGCGTGGATGGGCATCGGTCCCGAGCGTTTTTACGATCCCGATAGCGTCGCGCTCGTGCCGATGGGCTATTGCTACCCAGGGCGGGGTACGTCCGGCGATTTGCCGCCCCGGCGCGAATGCGCCGAGCTCTGGCTCGAGCGCGTCCTCGGCGAAATGCCGCACATCGAGCTGACACTCCTCGTCGGGGCTTATGCGCAGCAGCGCTTCTTGGGCAACGCACGCCGAGCGAGCTTGACCGAGACCGTCGCCGGATGGCGCGACTACGGCCCGGCGCGCATGCCCCTGCCGCATCCGTCGCCGCGCAATCAGGGCTGGTTCAAGCACCATCCGTGGTTCGAGCGCGAATTGCTGCCCGTGCTGAAAGCCAGGGTAGCGAAGGCACTGTCCGACGAGCGGATCGAGACGACTCTCTAAACGTTCTGTCGCCGCCGCCGACAACGGAGGAGGCGGGTACGACGTGGGGCTGCGTGCATCAGCGTGTATTTTCGTCAGTGGCTGTCATCAATTTACCTGTTCCGCGCCGATCAATCGGGGTCGATCCACACGCCAGCGGGCGGTTGGCCGAACAAAGCGCATGCGCCCGCGCGCAGGCCGGCCAACTCCGCCGGGCAGGACTATCATTGCACCCCTGGCGCGCTTTCTTATCTCAAAACGACGGCGCGCATCGTTCGAAATAGCGCGTACAAAGGACACGTCCCATGACTTCCGGCGTCATCCGCATTCGCGGAGCTCGTCAACACAATCTCAAAAACATCGATCTCGACCTGCGCACAGGCGAGATGGCAGTCGTTACGGGGCCCTCGGGTTCAGGCAAATCGAGTCTCGTGTTCGATACGCTGTATGCCGAGGGGCAGCGCCGCTACGTCGAGACGTTCAGCGCTTATGCGCGGCAGTTTCTCGATCGGATGGACCGCCCTCAGGTGGACCGTGTAGACGGTGTGCCGCCCGCCATTGCGATCGACCAGACGAACCCGGTCCGCAGCTCGCGCTCGACCGTCGGCACGATGACGGAGCTGAACGATCACCTCAAGCTGCTCTTCGCCCGTGCCGCTCAACTCTTCGATAAAGCGACGGCCGAGCCCGTGCGTCACGACACGCCCGAGACGATCTATGCCGAGCTCGTGGCGCGCACGGCCGAACTCGACGAGCGGCTCGCCGTCACGTTCCCGGTCGAGCTGCCCGATACCGCGAGTCCCGACGAAGTGGGGCAGTGGCTGTCCGCCAGCGGCTACACGCGCGTGCAGGCCGAACGTGAAGTGACGACGCCGGCTGGTACGCGCAAGATTCTCGACGTCGTGGCCGACCGCTTTCGCCTGAGCAAAACGGACAAGGCGCGCGTGGTCGAGGCCATCGAGGCGTCGCTCAAGCGCGGGGCCGGCCGCGTGAACGTCTACGTGCTGCCCGATGGCGATGGCGGCGGCGATGCGGGAAGCCGAGCGCCGCGCATCTGGCGTTTCTCGACGGGCCTGCACTGCCCCGAGAGCGATCTGCGCTACGCCGATCCGCAGCCGGGCCTGTTTTCGTTCAACTCGGCTTATGGCGCGTGCGACGCATGCCGCGGCTTCGGCCGCGTGATCGGCGTCGATCTCGGGCTCGTCGTCCCCGACGCGCGCAAGACGCTCGCGGGCGGGGCGATCAAGCCGATGCAAACGCCGGCTTGGAAGGAGTGCCAGGACGATTTGATGCGCTATGCGGCGCGCGCACGCATCCGCACGACGACGCCTTGGGCCGAGTTGACCGACGACGAGCGCGACTGGGTCATCAACGGCTCGCCCGACTGGAATGGCGAATGGCAGCGCGAGTGGTACGGCGTGCGCCGCTTTTTCAGCTATCTCGAGTCCAAAGCGTACAAGATGCACATTCGCGTGCTCTTGTCGAAGTACCGCAGCTACACGCCGTGCGAGACGTGCGGCGGCGCGCGGCTGAAGACGGAATCGCTGCTCTGGCGCCTGGGCACGAAGGACAACGCCGACGCCGTGCTCGCTCCGAGCGCGCGTTTCATGCCGCGCGGCGTGAGTTGGACGCGCGCGCAAGTCGAAGCGCTACCCGGGCTGACCGTGCACGACTTGATGCTGATGCCGATCGGGCGCATCCGCCGATTCTTCGACGAGATCACGCTGCCTAGCGCATTGCTCGACGACGCGTTGAAGTTGCTGGTCGCCGAGGTGCGCACGCGGCTGCGCTACCTCAGCGACGTCGGCCTGGGCTACCTGACGCTCGACCGCCAAAGCCGCACGCTTTCGGGCGGCGAAGTGCAGCGGATCAATCTCACGACGGCGCTGGGTACGTCGCTCACGAAAACGTTGTTCGTGCTCGACGAGCCGAGCATCGGGCTGCATCCGCGCGATCTCGATCGGATCGTCGAAGCGATGCGGCGCCTGCGCGATGCGGGCAATACACTGGTCGTCGTCGAGCACGATCCTTCGGTGATGCTGGCCGCCGACCGTCTCATCGACATGGGGCCTGGGCCCGGCGAGCGCGGCGGCTCGATCGTCTTCGACGGCACGCCGGCCGACATCCGCTCGGCGCCGACGCTGACGGGCGAATATCTGGGCGCCCGCCGGCGCGTGGCCGACGCGGCGCATTGGGCTCTGCGGCCGGTCGATGCGCAAACCCCGCGGCTCGTCCTCGAGGGCGCGAGCGAACACAATTTGCGCGCGGTCACGGTCGAGATTCCGCTCGCGCGGCTCGTCTGTGTGACGGGTGTGTCGGGCTCGGGCAAGTCGACGCTGATCCAAGACGTGCTCAACCCCGCACTGGCTCGCTTCCTCGGGCGTGCAACCGAAGCGCCGGGCGAGCACCGCGGCTTGATCGGTGCCGATTTGATCGCGGACGCCGTGTTCGTCGACCAATCGCCGATCGGCAAGACCGCGCGCTCGAATCCGGCAAGCTACGTCGGTGCATTCGACGAAATCCGCAAACTGTTCGCCAAAGCGCCGCTTGCTTTGCAACGCGGCTACGCGGCCGGCACTTTCAGCTTCAACTCGGGCGATGGACGTTGCCCTACGTGCGGCGGCTCGGGCTTCGAGCACGTCGAAATGCAATTCCTGTCCGACGTCTACTTACGCTGCCCCGATTGCGATGGGCGCCGCTATCGCGCCGAAGTGCTGGAAGTGACCATCGAGCGCGGCGAGCGTGGCTTGTCTATCGCCGACGTGCTGGAGCTCACCGTCAGCGAGGCCGTGAGCTTATTCGCCGACGATGCCGACGTGCTGCGCGTGCTGCAGCCGATCGTCGATGTCGGGCTCGAGTACGTGAAGCTGGGGCAGCCCGTGCCGACGCTGTCGGGTGGCGAGGCGCAGCGGCTCAAGCTGGCGGGCTTTCTTGCCGAGACGAGCGGCAAGATCGGTGCCGAGCAAACGCCCGGTGGCCGCTTGTTCATGTTCGACGAGCCGACGACGGGCCTGCACTTCGACGACATCGCCAAACTGATGCGCGCGTTCGGCAAGCTGCTGGCGCGCGGCCATTCGCTGATCGTGATCGAGCATAACCTCGACGTCATTCGCGCGGCCGACTGGATCATCGACCTCGGCCCCGAGGGCGGCGACGAAGGCGGGCTCATCGTCGCCGTCGGCGCGCCTGACGACATCAAGGCGTGCGAAGCATCGCACACGGGACGCGCGCTCACGCAGTACGACGCAACGCTCGGCGCCGGCGAAGCGCACGAGGCCGCCGCCGGCGTGCCGCTGCAGTCGGCGCTCGCCGCGGCGCGTGCGCGCCGTGCGGTCGAGGGCGACGACGTCGTGCGCATCGTCAACGCGCGCGAGCACAACCTCAAGAGCCTGAACGTCGATATCCCGCACGGCAAATTCAACGTCGTCACGGGCGTATCGGGCTCCGGCAAATCGACGCTCGCGTTCGACATCCTCTTCCATGAAGGCCAACGTCGTTATCTGGAATCGCTGAATGCCTACGCGCGCTCGATCGTGCAGCCGGCAGGAAGGCCCGAAGTCGACGCTGTCTACGGCATTCCGCCGACCGTGGCAATCGAGCAGCGCCTGTCGCGTGGCGGCCGCAAGAGCACCGTGGCCACGACGTCCGAGGTCTGGCATTTTCTGCGGCTGCTCTACGTGAAGCTCGGCATTCAGCACTGCGTGCACGACGGCACGCCGGTCAAGCCCCAGAGTGCGGAGTCGATCGCGGCGCAACTGCTGCGCGATTATGCCGGCGAGCACGTCGGCTTTTTCGCGCCGCTCGTCGTGAACCGCAAAGGCGTCTACACCGATCTCGCGAAATGGGCGAAGGCGCGCGGCCATACGCATTTGCGCGTCGACGGCGAATTCCTGCCTGTCGACCCGTGGCCGAAGCTCGAGCGCTTCCGCGAGCATACGATCGAGTTGCCGGTCGCCGATCTCGTCATCTCGGCCGACAACGAGGCCGAGCTGCGCCGCGCGCTCGATGCGACGCTCGAGCTCGGCAAAGGCATCGTGCATCTATTGGCGCCGCTCGACGGCTTGGCCGATGCGTTGGCGGCCAAGCGATCGACGATCGGCATCGGCGAGATGGCGGTGCTTTCCGTCAAGCGCGCATGTCCAGCCTGCGGAACGAGCTACCCCGAACTCGACCCGCGCATGTTTTCCTACAACAGCAAGCACGGGTGGTGCACGAGCTGCGTCGGCACCGGGCTTGCGCTCACGCGCGAGCAGCGCGCGGCCTACGACGATACGGTCTTGGTTGCCGATGACGGCCGGGGCCGCGAGCAGACATTGCCGTCCGAGGAGCAGGAAATCGAGGGCGTCGGCGACACGCCGTGCCCCGATTGCGGCGGCACGCGGTTGAACGAAGCCGCGCGCGCCGTACAGTTCGACGGCCGTTCGATCGTCGATGTCGGACGATGGACCGTCTCGGATACGCGCGCATGGGTCGACACGATCTCGCTGTCGGGACGCGACGCGCAGATCGCGCGTGACGTCATCAGCGAGATCGCGAGCCGGTTGCGCTTCCTAGAGGAGGTGGGGCTCGGCTACTTGAGCCTCGATCGCGCCGCGCCGAGCCTCTCGGGCGGCGAAGCGCAACGAATCCGCCTAGCCGCGCAGCTCGGCAGCAACTTGCAGGGGGTGTGCTACGTGCTCGACGAACCGACGATCGGGCTGCATCCGCGCGACAACCGGATCTTGCTCGACGCGCTGCATCAGCTCGGCGAGAAGGGCAACACGCTCGTTGTCGTCGAACACGATGAAGACACGATTCGCCGTGCCGACCACATCATCGACGTGGGCCCGGGCGCCGGCAAGCGCGGCGGCCGGCTCGTGGCCGAGGGCGGCGTGAGCGACCTCGCGGCGCATGCCGATTCGCTGACGGGGCAATTCCTCGCGCGGCCGATCATTCATCCGCTTCAGCCGCGCCGCGAAGTGCGTCCCGAGGGCAAGGGGAGCCTGCCCGCGGTACCTGAACCCGAACGATGGCTGACGGTGCATGGGGCATCGCTGCACAACCTGCGCGACGTGACGGCGCGGATTCCGCTTGCGCGGCTCGTCGCCGTGACGGGCGTATCGGGCTCGGGCAAGTCGACGCTCGCCCGCGACGTGTTGATGACGAACCTGCTCGACGCCGTCGGGCGCTCGGTGCTGTCGTCGCCGGCGACGCGCCGTGCGCGCCGCTCCGCACAGGCGGACGACGCGGCATCGGCCAAGCCGCGCGCTCAGCCGAGCCGTCGCGCGACCTCGAGCGCGACGCGCGCGCCGCTGCAGGTCACGCACAACTGGCAGGGGTGCGAGTCGGTCACGGGCTTCGAGGCGATCGATCGCGTGCTCGAAGTCGATCAAACGCCGATCGGCAAAACGCCGCGGTCGTGCCCGGCTACCTATATCGGTTTGTGGGACACGATTCGCAAGCTCTTCGCCGAGACGCTCGAGGCGAGGGCGCGCGGCTATGCCGCCTCGCGTTTCTCGTTCAATACCGGCGACGGGCGATGCCCTGCCTGCGAAGGGCAGGGCGTGCGCACGATCGGCATGAGCTTCTTGCCCGACGTGAAAGTCGCGTGCGATGTCTGCCACGGCCAGCGCTTCAACCCGGAAACGCTTGCCGTGACCTGGCGCGGCAAGAACATCGGCGATGTGTTGACGATGGAGATCGACGAGGCCGTCGAATTCTTCGCGCCGATGCCGAGCATCGCGCATCCGTTGCAACTGATGAAGGACGTGGGCCTCGGCTATCTGACGCTGGGGCAGCCCTCGCCGACGCTATCGGGCGGGGAGGCGCAGCGGATCAAGCTCGTGACGGAACTGGCGAAGGTGCGGGACGACGTGACGCGGCGCGGGCAGAAGGCGCCGCATACGCTCTATGTGCTCGACGAACCGACGGTGGGCCTGCACATGGCCGACGTCGCGCGCCTGATTCGCGTGCTGCATCGGCTCGTGGACGCGGGGCACAGCGTGATCGTCATCGAACATGATCTCGACGTGATCGCCGAAGCCGATTGGATCATCGATTTGGGCCCGGAAGGCGGGGCCGGCGGTGGGACGATCGTGGCGGCGGCCGATCCCGAGACGTTGTCACGCGTGCGCGAGAGCCATACGGGGCAAGCATTGGTGCCGGTGCTGGCGCGTGGCGCCGGCGAGCCGGCCAAGAACGCAGCGGGCGAAGGACGGCGCAGCGCGTGAACGAACGCATTCGCCGATCCGTCCGGTGATGAATCCCGGGGCGATGCGACACGCAACATCGTGCATCGGCCCGGGCCTACCCGCTTTACGCCTCGCCGGCCAGTTCGGGCGTGGGCGAGGGCGCGCTGGGCGCGGCTGCTGCAGCGGGGGGCGCCGCGCCTCGCACGTATCCCACCCAAACGATCGCGATCGACGCCAATGCGACCGACACCCATCCGTTGAGACCATAGCCGACGAGATGTCCCCCGGCGTCGGTGGACAGCATCGAACCGCCCAGCCATGCACCGCAGCCCGTTCCGAGCGACTGCAGTGCGCCGTTGGCGCTGAGGAATGCGCCGCGGTGCTGCGGCTCGGGTACTGTCGTCAGGATGGCTTGCATCGGCACGATCCGTCCCGACGAAATGATCATGAAGAGCGCGAACCCGGGCACCATGATCCAGAACGGCACGTTGGGCAAGTGCGTGACGATCAGCACGGGCGCGAGCGCCAAGACGCCGAAAACGCGAAACACGACGCGATGCCCGATGCGATCCGCGAGCCTGCCGATGGCGCGCGACGTGAAGAACGTGGCGGCGCCGCCCGCCATGTAAAGCCACGAGATACGGCCGGGAGCCACGCCGTGATTCGCGACGAGCATCGGCGAGATGAACGGGATCACGAGCATGTGCGCGAGCATGATCAGGAACGTCAACGCAAAGGCTCGGACGTGACGCGGATAGGTCAACAACCGTGCGAGCCTCGGCAGCGTTTCGGCTAGCGGCGGACGTTGCCGCGACAGGTGCTCGGAGAGCGGCGGCACGATGCGCGAGGTGGCCACCGCGATCGTGACCGTAAGCGCCGCCAGCAGCCAAAACGGTGCGGACCAATGAAAGTACGCGCCGAGCACCACGCCGGCCGGCACGCCCGCGATCGCGGCCATCGAGAATCCCGTCATGATGACGCCCGTTGCGGCGCCGCGCCGTTCGACGGGGACGACGTCGGCGACGATCGCCATGACGCCCGCACCGAGGACACCGCCCGTGATGCCGGCGAACGCACGGCTCGCCAGCAACAGCGGATAGCTGGTTGCGCAGGCGCAGATCACGTTCGATACCGCGAACAGCAGATACGCGGCGAGGAGCAGCTTACGGCGATCGAAGCGATCGATATAGGTGGCGGCCAGCAAGGCCGAGAGTCCCGAGCACCACGAGTAGGCCGACACAGCCGCCGCGAACTGGGCAGGCGAGATGTCGAAGGCGGTCATGATTTGTGGCCCGAGCGGCATCATCACCATGAAATCCATGATGAGCGTGAACTGCACGAGCGCGAGCAGCCATATCAGACGCCGCTCGCGAGATTGAGGCATGGCATACATCGTTATTCGAATCCTTGTCGACGTGCCGTTGGCCGAACGGCGGCGTGAATTGCGGGTTGAATCACGGGTTGAATCACGGCGGCCAAAATGGACCGCCATGGGTCTTCTGACGTGCGAGCGGGCGCGCGCGTTACACCCCGGCTTCTTGCGCTGCCGGGCCGGCGGCCGGCTTGCCCTCGATTTCCGCGGCGGCGCGCAGCAGGATTTCCGCGACGCGCTGCTGTTCGTTTTCGTCGGCATCGATACGGCGCAGCAGCGCCAGCTTCAGCGTGTACTTCGCTTGGCGCAGCTTCGGATGCCAACGCGCCTCGCGGCCGCCTTCATCGTCGTCCTCCGCCGTATAGGCGCGCCGCATCGACTCCATCTTGTGTGCGACGAAGCTGAGCTTGGCGAGGATCATGTCGACCTGATCTTGATTCGCGGCCAAATGCTCGCGGCCGGCATCCGAGATCTCGTAGCGTTTGCGGTTGCTTTCCTGTTGAACGGTGACGAAGCCCAGTTCCTCAAGATAGGTCAACGCAGGGTAGACCATGCCGGGGCTCGGTGCATAGAAACCGTTCGAGCGGGTTTCGAGGGCCTTGATCAACTCATAGCCGTGGCGCGGCGCTTCGGCGATGAGCGCGAGCAGCATCAACTGCAGGTCGTCACCGCTGAATTTGCGGCCGCGCATGAAGTTGTCGTCGTCGCCGTATCCGTGATCGCCGCGTCCGCCCCAGAAGGGACCGCCGCCGCCGTGGCGATGCCGTTGCCGCCCGATGGCATGCCAGAGTTCGAGGAGGAACGAAGGCTCGCCCCGGCGCGCGTGGCGACTGCCGCCGTGGCCGCGGTCATGGTCGTGATGATGAAAAGCCAAAGCCTCACCGGCAGCACCACCGGCTCCCTCACGGCGGCGGCCGTACCAATGCCCATAGTCGGGACCCGCTTCGCCGGCGGGCGCGTGAGCATGCCCGTGCCCGCGGGCACGCATGTGGAATCCGAATTCGCGTGCGAAGTCGTCGAAACGGTGTCGCATGGGATCGCTCCGAAAAAGTGAGTGTGTATCTAAAGATATATATCTAAAGATACAAAGTCAAGCGCCGAGCTTCGGAGGAAACGGCTGCGATGGTGGTCGCGGGAATGGTCGTTGCGGACGGAGGCGAGCGGCATATCGATCATTCACGACCGGAAAGGGGGTCTCATGTTCGTCCACAACAAGCGGTTGCAGTACACGGTTCGAGTCGGCCAGACCGATCCGGGGCTGGCAAATCTTCTGCTGGAGCAGTTCGGCGGGCCGCAAGGAGAACTGGCGGCTGCGATGCGTTATTTCACGCAGGCGATCACCGAAGAAGATCCCGGCCGCAAGGACATGCTGTTCGACATTGCGACCGAGGAGCTCAGTCACTTGGAGATCATCGGATCGATCGTCGCCATGCTCAATCGCGGCGCGAAGGGCGAGTTGGCGGAGGCGGTCGATGCACAGGCCGACCTCTATCGGAAGCTGAACGGCGCCGGTAACGACAGCCACGTCACGCAAGTGCTCTATGGCGCTGGAGCGCCGCTGACGAATTCGGCCGGCGTGCCTTGGAGCGCGGCGTATATCGACACGATCGGCGAGCCGACGGCGGATTTGCGGTCGAACATCGCGGCCGAGGCGCGCGCGAAGATCATCTACGAGCGGCTCATCAACGTATCGGACGATCCCGGTGTGCGCGAAGCGCTGGGCTTCTTGATGACGCGCGAGGTGTCGCACCAGAAGTCGTTCGAGAAGGCGCTGTATGCGATCACGGCGAACTTCCCGCCGGGCAAGCTTGCGCCGGAAGCCGAGTACGCGGATGCGTACTTCAAGATGTCGCATGGGGCGCCGCCGGAGCGGGGGCCGTGGAATGAGGGGCGCGGGTTGAGACTCGTCGAGGATCCGCCGATTCCGGTTGACGGCGGTGACGGATCGGCGGCGGTGCAGTTGACCGAGAAAGAGCGCACGACGCTCGACGAGATGAAGCGGCGGTTGAAGTCGGATCGAACGCATGACCCGGAGACGGGGGCCGAACTCGGAGAAGGCGAGCCGGGGGCGGATGGGTTGGTGGAGTAGATGAGAGACGGCGGGCGGTGAGAGGTGCGTGTCTGCCCGCTCAGCCCTTCGGGGACCGGGGGGAACTCGACTCAGGGATGGCGTGTGCGCAGCCACGTCCATTTCTCGCATCTTGATGTAAAATATATTTTACATTCATGGAGTGCATCGAGAGGCAAAAAACATCATGCAGCTATACGAGATCGGTCAAGCCATCGCTAAACGGAGGGTCGAACTCGATCTGACCCAGGCGCAACTGGCCAAGCTCGCTGGCTTATCGCGTGCCACGATCAATCAGCTTGAAGCCGGTAAGGTCAAGGACCTCGGCGTAAATAGGCTGATTCCCCTTCTGAGCGTCCTCGGAATCGAGTTGACGGCACAGCCGCGGCCTGAGCAGCGCGGTCTCTACAAGGCAACGGTCAGCTCGAATGTGAGTTACAAGGGGCGTCTGACGGAGCGCCAATTGGAAAGCGCGCTTGCAACGGGGCGGATCCCCGAAGGGTGCGAGTCGCAACTATCAGCCTTTCTCGACGAAGTCCCGGTGCCCGTTATTGTCAAGGCGGCCGAAGAGGCAGCCAGAAGTTCCGGTACGCCGTTAAGAACGATCTGGCAGCATTTGGCCGCGTGGTCTCGGGAACTGCATGCATATCGGGAGGTTTGGGCATGAGCGCGCCCTTGTCGTTACCCGGCGGCCCGTGGCGCGACCTCTTTCGTCAAGCACTGACGCTGATTGACGAAATCCGGACATACGGCACAGCCAATCCGTTTTGGACGTTTGGCGGTGGCACCGTGCTCATGCTTCGTTACGGCCATCGCATGAGCAAGGATATCGATATTTTTGTCCCGAATCCCCAATATCTTGGGTATGTGAATCCCCGTATCAATGAAACGGCGTCG
>NZ_JBQCIF010000091.1:0-9973 GCF_051953955.1 Trinickia sp.
AAATGATATCTATCGAGACAAAGACGGGAATAGTGAATTCAGCGTTGCGCGCAGATAAACAATGACCATGACGAGCCGCCTCAGCGCCCATCAGCCCTGATGACTGCGCTGGGCCGCGTAGAGCTCGCGGAACGTGCGCCCGACCGGCGCGGGCATCTCCCGCGTGGCCGTCCAGCCCTGGCCCAACGGCAGCCGCGCGATCGAGCGCCGGCTCCCGCCCGCGCGTTCGAGCACGCGCACGGCCAGCTTCGTGACGAACGCATAGAGCGCCGGCCGCATCGCCACGAAGCCCCAAACGGCCAGTGCGGCGCGCTCCGAGAACGGCCGCAGGTGCCGCTCGACCTGCTTCTCGCGCAGTTTGCGCAGCAAATCGGAAATCGGGATGCCGACGGGACACACGGCATTGCATTCGCCGCACAGCGTCGCGGCTTGGGGCAGATCGAGCGTCTTGTCGAGTCCGGCGTAGCTCGGCGTCAAGACGGACCCCATCGGCCCCGGATAAACCCAGCCATAGGCATGACCGCCCACCTTCTGATAGACCGGGCAGTGATTCATGCAGGCGCCGCATCGGATACAGCGCAGCATTTCCTGGAACGCGCCGCCCATGAGCCCCGTGCGGCCGCCGTCGACCAGGACCACGTACATGTGCTCGGGGCCGTCGAGATCGCGCTCGCCGCGCGGCCCCGTCAACAGCGAAAAATAATTGGACGTGACCTGCCCTGTCGCGCTGCGCGGCAAGAGGCGCATCGCCACCGCGAGATCTTCGAGCGTCGGCAAGACCTTTTCGATGCCGGTCACGGCGACGTGCACGCGCGGCATCACCGTGCACATGCCTTCGTTGCCTTCGTTCGTGACGAGCACGACCGAACCCGTTTCGGCGACGATGAAATTGCCGCCGGTCACGCCCATGTCGGCCGACAGGAAATGCGGACGCAGCACCTCGCGCGCTTCGCGCGTCATCTCGGGGATCTCGGAGAGCCGCACGCGCCCGTGCGTAGCCGCGAACAAGTCCGCGATTTCCTCTTTGTCCTTGTGCACGACGGGCGCAATGATATGGCTAGGGGGCTCGTTGTCGTTGATCTGAAGGATGTATTCGCCCAGATCCGTCTCGATCGACTCCACGCCCATCTCGCCGAGCACGGCATTGAGCCGCATCTCCTCGGACACCATCGACTTCGTCTTGATGACCTTCTTGGCGTCGTGCTTGCGCGCGATCTCGGCCACGAGCCGCGCCGCGTCGCGCGTCGTTTCGGCATAAAGCACCGTCGTGCCGCGCCGCGCGGCCTCGCGCTCGAACGTTTCGAGCCAGACGTCGAGGTTCTCCAGCGCGCGGTTGCGGCGCGCTTTCAACTCGGCGCGCGTGGCCGGGAAATCGATCGCGTGCATGGCGGTGGCCCGCGCCGACACGAATTTCGTCGACAACTTGGTCAGGTTCCGCTGCAGGCGCGGATTGGCCAGGCTATCCTTGGCTCGCGCCTTGAACTGCATCGATTGAACTTGCATGGAAGGCCCGATCGGTTCGGTGGGTTCGGTGAACGAAGCTGAGGAAGGCTCAGCGGTCGGCGTCGCCGGCCAGCACTTGAGCGATGTGCAGCACGCGCGTGGCACCATCGCCCGAGCGGCGCAGGCGCCCCTCGATGTTCAGCATGCATCCGAGATCGCCCAATACGACACAGCCGGTCCCGCTCGCCTGAACATTGGCGCATTTCTCGTCGACGATGGCCGTCGAGATATTGCCGTACTTGACGGCAAACGTGCCGCCGAAGCCGCAGCAGTGCTCGCAGTCCTTCATTTCGGTGACGGCCACGCCGCGCTGGGCCAGTAGCGCACGCGGCTGCGCCTTCACGCCGAGCTCGCGCAGCCCCGAACATGAATCGTGATAGGTGACGGGCCCCTCGAACGCCCCCGGCGCCAGCTGCACCTTTGCGACATTGACGAGAAAATCGGTCAGTTCGTGAACTTTCGGACGAAGCCGCGCATAACGCCCCATCAACTCCGGATCATCGCCGAACAAGTCGCCATAGTGGGCGACGATCATCCCCGCACACGAACCCGAGGGAACCACGACGTAGTCGAACTGCTCGAACTCGCGCAGCGTCTTCTCGGCGAGGTCGCGCGCGATGCGCCGCTCGCCCGAGTTGTAGGCGGGCTGCCCACAGCAGGTTTGCGCCGGCGGCACGATCACGTCGAAGCCGGCCTGCTCGAGCAGCTTGATCACGGAGAAGCCGATCTCCGGGCGCATTAGGTCGATGAGACAAGTGACGAACAGTCCGACTCGCATGGCAGGCACAAGTGTACGAAACGGGTCGATTATCCGTCGTTTGCGCGACCGAGCGGCGCGCAAAGTCGAAAAAAGTGAGCAGCGCCTTTCCGAGAGCCCATTCGAACAGCGTTCGCTTTTTTCACGATACGAGATACAATGGGCCCACCGTTAATTGCCGTGTCAATCGATTTCCAATGAGCGAGACGAACCAGGACTCCAAGACGTCGATCCAGGTGATCGAACGCATGATGCGCCTGCTCGACGCCCTGGCTGCCCACACCGATCCGGTCAGCCTCAAAGCGCTCGCGCTGCGCACCGAACTGCACCCGTCGACGGCACACCGTATCTTGAACGACATGGTGACGTGCCGTCTCGTCGACCGATCGGATCCGGGCACCTACCGGCTCGGCATGCGCTTGCTTGAGCTCGGCAATCTGGTGAAGGCGCGCCTGTCCGTGCGCGATGCGGCGCTCGCGCCGATGCGCGAACTGCATCGGATGACCGGGCAGACGGTCAACCTCTCGGTGCGCCAGGGCGACGAGATCGTCTATATCGAGCGCGCCTACTCCGAGCGCTCCGGCATGCAGGTCGTGCGGGCGATCGGCGGGCGGGCGCCGCTGCACCTCACTTCCGTCGGCAAGCTGTTTCTCGCGGCCGACGAAGCCACGCGCGTGCGCGCCTATGCGATGCGCACGGGGCTCTCGGGCCACACGCAAAACAGCATCACCGACATCTCACGCCTCGAGCGCGAACTGACGCAGGTGCGCCAGCAGTCGTGCGCGCGCGACAACGAAGAGCTAGAACTCGGGGTGCGATGCATCGCCGCGGGCATCTATGACGACACGGGCAAGCTCGTTGCGGGCCTCTCGCTGTCGGCTCCGGCCGATCGCCTGCAAGACGCCTGGATCGGGCAGCTGAGCCAAACGGCGCTCGTCATCTCCGAATCGCTCGGCTATCAGCCCGAAGCCGTGGCGACGGCTGCCGATACGCAGCGCAAATCGGGCTCGCACTGAGCGGCGCGAACGGAGCTTCGCGCGGCCGAACGACTGGCCGGCGAGCGTCCGCTCAAACCTCGCCTCGCGTCGTATACCTCTGCCGCGTATATCTTCCACGCGGCCTTCCAAGTAGAAAAAACCCCGCGACGACGCGGGGTTTCCGTTTCCGGCTTCGATGAAATGAAGCGCGTCGATCTCAGGTGCCGCGCCCGCCGGCGTCCGCACTCGTGATGCGCTGACCGCCGAAATCGTCGAGCCACTTGCGCAGGCGCGTGGCATCGGCGAAGCGCGAGTACTTGCCCGTCGAATCGAGCAGCACCATGACCATCGGCCGGCCATGAATCGTCGCTTGCATGACGAGGCACTCGCCGGCTTCGTTGATGAAGCCCGTCTTTTGCAGGCCGATATCCCACGTGGGGTTGCGCACGAGCGCATTCGTGCTGTTGTAGGCCAGCACGCCCTTGCCGGGATAGACCTCGTAGCTGCGGTCCGTCGAGAACTTGCGGATCAACGGATATTGGTAGGCCGCGTCGACCATCTTGACGAGATCGCGCGCCGTGGACACGTTCTCGCTCGTCAAGCCGGTCGGGCTTTCGAAGTGCGTATCGTTCATGCCGAGCGCCTTGGCCTTTGCGTTCATCGCCGCGATGAACGCCGGGCGGCCGCCCGGGTAGTAGCGAGACAGTGCCGCCGCGGCGCGATTCTCGGACGCCATCAGCGCGATGTGGAGCATGTCCTCGCGCGAGAGCACCGAGCCCACGTGCAGGCGCGAACCCGTGTGCTTGATGAAATCGCGGTCTTCGTCGGTGACTTCGATCTGGTCGGTCAGCGGCATCTTCGAGTCGAGCACGACCATCGCCGTCATGAGCTTGGTGACCGAGGCGATGGGCACGACGGACGTCGAATTTTTGTCGAGCAAGACTTCGGACGTGTTCTGATCCACGACGTAAGCGACGTTCGAGCGCAGCGCGACGCCTTCGGGCGTTTCCTCGAGTCCGAACGCCTTGCCGGCCGTGGGCGAGCGCGGCTCGAACGCGACGCGATGCACGGCGGTATGGCGGCCGTGCGCACGCAGCGTGTATCGCACGCGGCCGTGCTCCTTGGCCCGCTGCTCTGTTGCCGCGACCTTCTCGGCAGCGGCTTTCGACACGGCCGCATGCGCTTCTTTCTTGAGATGTTTCTTGTGGACGGAATGATGCGCGGGCGCCTCGGCGGCGGCGAATGCATCGACCGGAGCCGCGACCGTCGCCACGGCGAGCGCGCCGGCCAGCCCGGACACGATCGTGCCGAGCGCCACGCCTCTAATCACGTTGAGCGACGAAAACAGAGCGATTTTCATGAAGTTCTGAAGCGAGGAGTGGCGGACGATTGACGGCAAGTGTAGTAAAGCTACGAAAATTTAGCAATATTAAGCACTTATGAATCGTCCTTGATCCACTTTGTAAATTGGGGGAAGCGTCTGCCGCGCACGATTCTTGCGCGGCGCCGCCGCCGCGGACCTTTTGGCCATAACCGCATAACGGCGGTATTTGTCCGGACTTGAACGAAATGGTTCTCGCCCAAGCGCCGAACGCCGTCGATGTGCGGCCGCGCCTGCCGCGTCGCCTACGAGCAAGCCGGCATAACGCGCGAGCCACGGCTTCGGTTTACAGCGTTTTCGGCCACGATACCGCGCGCTGGGTCACACTCGCCGCGCTGACCCGGTCGAAATGACCGCCCAGGCACGTTCGGCGGCGCGGCAGAAACGACCGAAAACGATCCCACCCTTTTGTCCCTTAAAACTTCCAACGCCTTGTTTTGTCGATGGTTTTGTATGATGGTGCGACGCACAAAAATGTGCTTGACATTTGTCGAGTTCCTCCTAAAATGGGAACCGTTGTTGCGACGCACAAAAGATTTCCAGACGTAAAGAAGCGCCTCGCAAAGTTTAGCCATTCCACCACTTTCGGCCTACCGGAACAGGCCGATATCCAGGAGCGAAAAACATGACTCTGCTGACCCCTGAGCAATTCGCCGCAGCACAAAAAGCGAACCTCGAAGCGCTGTTCGGTCTGACGAACAAGGCGTTCGAAGGCATCGAAAAGCTTGTCGAACTGAACCTGCAAGTCGTGAAGTCGACGATCGCGGAAAGCCAGGAAAACGCACAACGTGCGCTGTCGGTCAAGGATGCGCAAGAGTTCGTCGCGCTGCAAGCTAGCCTCACGCAGCCGGTTGCCGAGAAGGTGCTGTCCTACGGCCGCCATCTGTACGAAATCGCTTCGGCCACGCAAGCTGAATTCGCACGCGTCGCGGAAGCGCAGTACGAAGAGCAGAACCGCAAGGTGCAAGCGCTCGTCGAGAACGTCGCGAAGAACGCACCGGCCGGTTCGGAAACGGCTGTCGCCGTCATGAAGTCGGCGATCACGGCTGCGAACACGACGTACGAAACGGTCCACAAGGCCACGAAGCAAGCCGTTGAGATTGCCGAAAGCAACTTCAACGCGGCTGCCACGGCTGCGCAGAAGGCTGCGCAACAAGCTGCCTCGCAAGCTTCGCGCGCTGCCGCGACGAAGAAGACGGTCGCCTAATAGCCTGAACAGCGCTAAATAGGCGGCGCGCACTTAGCGCCGACGCAATGAAAAGCGGCGCGCTCCATCACGGAGCGCGCCGCTTTTTTATTTTCACCCTGCCCCGCGTGCTCGGCGGGGGATTGCCGGCGCGAAGGCCGCCGCGGGTCGGCGGCGGCCCATGCGGGACCGTGCGTACTGCTTGGCGCCGACTTCTCCTTACTTCTTGCGCTGCGGCGGCAAATCGGTGCAAACGCCTTCGTAGAGTTCGGCTGCCATCCCGATCGATTCCCCGAGCGTCGGATGGGGGTGGATCGTTTTGCCGATATCGGTTGCGTCCGCACCCATCTCGATCGCCAGACAGACTTCGCTGATGAGATCGCCTGCATTGAGGCCGACGATGCCGCCGCCGATCACGCGATGCGTCTCTTCGTCGAAGATCAGCTTGGTGAAACCCTCGTCGCGACCATTCGCGATGGCGCGGCCCGACGCGGCCCACGGGAACACTGCCTTGCCGTACTTGATGCCTTCGGCTTTGCACTGGTCCTCGGTCTTGCCGGCCCATGCCACTTCGGGGTCCGTGTAGGCGACGGAGGGAATCTGCAGCGCGTCGAAATAGGCCTTTTCGCCGTTTGCGGCTTCGGCAGCGACGTGGCCTTCGTGAACGGCCTTGTGGGCGAGCATCGGCTGGCCGACGACATCGCCGATCGCGAAGATGTGCGGCACGTTCGTGCGCATTTGCTTATCGACTTCGATGAAGCCGCGGTCCGTCACGGCAACGCCGGCCTTATCGGCGCCGATCTTCTTGCCGTTGGGGCTGCGGCCGACGGCCACGAGCACGAGGTCGTAGCGTTGCGGTTCGACGGGTGCTTGCTCGCCTTCGAACTTGACGTAGATGCCGTCCGATTTGGCTTCGGCTGCGGCCGTTCTCGTCTTGAGCATGACGTTCGCGAAGTGCTTGGCGCTGTACTTTTGCCAGACCTTCACGAGATCACGGTCGGCGCCCATCATGAGGCCGTCGAGCATTTCGACGACATCGATTTTGGCGCCCAGGGTCGCGTAGACCGTGGCCATTTCGAGGCCGATGATGCCGCCGCCGATGACGAGCATGCGTTGCGGCACTTGGCGCAGTTCGAGGGCGCCGGTCGAATCGACGACGCGGGGGTCTTCCGGCATGAACGGCAGCTTCACGGCTTGCGAGCCGGCGGCGATGATGGCCTGCTTGAACTTCACGACCTTCTTGCCGCCCTCGCCTTGCACTTCCATGTGGTGCGGATCGAGGAACGCGCCGACGCCGGTGACGACTTCGACCTTACGGGCCTTGGCCATGCCGGCGAGGCCGGTGGTGAGTTTCTTGACGACGCCGGA
The DNA here is from genome assembly GCF_051953955.1 of Trinickia sp. Classification (GTDB taxonomy): domain Bacteria; phylum Pseudomonadota; class Gammaproteobacteria; order Burkholderiales; family Burkholderiaceae; genus Trinickia. Next base: position 7,173 of record NZ_JBQCIF010000091.1, read on the forward strand.
TTTGAACTCGCGCAGTTTGTCGAGATCGATTTGGGGCTTGCCGAACGTGATGCCGTGGGCGGCGAGCGCGGCGACTTCATCGGTGATGAGGGCCGTGTGCAGCAGCGCTTTGGACGGAATGCAGCCGACGTTGAGGCAAACGCCGCCGAGCGTCGAATAGCGCTCGACGAGAACGGTTTTCATGCCGAGATCCGCAGAGCGGAACGCGGCGGAGTAGCCGCCGGGACCGGCGCCGAGCACGAGCATGTCGCATTCGACGTCGGCAGCGCCCGCGAAGCTGCCGGCTTGGGGCGCGGCGGCGGGTGCGGCTTTGGGCGCGGGTGCGGCGGCTGGCTGCGCTGCTTGGGCAGCGGGAGCGGCCTTGGCCGGCGCTTGGGCGCCTGCGGAGACTTCGACTAGTGCGACGACGGTGCCTTGGGAGACCTTATCGCCTGCTTTGATTTTGACTTCCTTGACGGTGCCGGCGACGTCGCTGGGCACTTCCATGGAAGCCTTATCGGATTCGAGGGTGAGCAGCGACTGTTCTTTCTCGATGGCGTCGCCGGGTTTGATGTTGACTTCGATGACGTCGACGTCTTTGAAATCGCCGATATCGGGTACTTTGACTTCGATGAGACTCATGTACGTCCCCTTCTTGTTTAGCGACTGACGAGGGAGCAAACGCTCGCGGTCGAACGAGAAAACTACGGCCTGGCTGTCACTCTGGGCGCATGGGTGAAACCACCTTTGCAGTCCGCCCAAGGACGCGCCTTTCTTTTGGTTACTTTTCTTTGGAAGATGCCCCGAAGGAAATCCCCTTGGGGGACAAAGAAAAGTGACCGCCGCCCCGCGCAGGGGCGACGCTAGCAGGCCGCTACGAAAACAAGTTCAATGGGGGGCGCGGATGATCGACGTGAGCCATAAGGCACAGAAGACCGAAAACCAAAGCGCCCCCGCGAGGCCCCATCGCTTAAAGAATCACGCGCCGGAAATCGGCGAGCAGCGCCCCGAGATACGCATTGAAGCGCGCAGCTGCGGCCCCATCGATCACTCGGTGATCATACGAGAGCGAGAGCGGCAGCGTCAGCCTCGGCACGAACTGCTTCCCATCCCACACGGGCTTCATCGCCCCTCGCGAGAGACCCAGAATCGCGACTTCAGGCGCATTGATGATGGGCGTGAAATGCGTGCCCCCGATCCCCCCGAGGGAAGAAATCGAGAAACACCCGCCTTGCATCTGATCGGGTTTGAGCTTGCCGTCGCGAGCGAGCTTCGAGAGCTCGGCCATTTCCTTGGCGATCTCGATGAGCCCCTTCTTGTCCGCGTCGCGAATGACCGGAACGACGAGCCCGTTCGGCGTATCGGCGGCGAACCCGACGTGGTAGTACTGCTTGAAGACGAGCATGTCGCCGTCGAGGCTGGCGTTGAACGTCGGAAATTTCTTCAGCGCCGAGACGACGGCCTTGATCACGAATGCGAGCATCGTGACCTTCACGCCGGCCTTCTCGTTTTCCTTGTTCAGTTGCACGCGCAGCGCTTCGAGCTCAGTGATGTCGGCCTCGTCGTTGTTCGTGACGTGCGGGATCATCACCCAGTTGCGGTGCAGATTCGCGCCCGAGATTTTCTTGATGCGCGAGAGCGGTTTCGGATCGACGGGGCCGAACTTCGTGAAGTCGACCTTCGGCCACGGCAGCAGGTTCAACTCGCCACCGGCACCGCCCGCGGCGGCAGGCGCCGCGGAAGCCGGCGCGCGCTGGCCCGTCATGACGCCCTTGACGAACGCGGTGACGTCTTCTTGCGTGATGCGGCCCTTCGGCCCGGTACCGGCTACCTGCGCGACGTCGACACCGAGTTCGCGCGCGAACTTGCGCACCGACGGCGAAGCATGGCTCGGGCGGCGCGCGCCGCCCTCGCCGGCCGGAATGACGGGCGCTTGCGCGAGCGCCGACGGCTGGGCCGGGATGCTGTGCGGCTTGTCTTCGCGCGGCGCGTCGGCGGGCGCCGCCACGCTCTTGGCCGGCGCGGGGGCAGCTGCGGGTGCCGCGGCCGCCGCGCCTTCCGCCTCGACGAGGACGATCAGCGTGCCTTCCGACACGGCGTCGCCCACCTTGACTTTCACTTCCTTGACGACGCCGGCCACGGGGCTCGGCACGTCCATCGTCGCCTTGTCCGATTCGAGCGTGACGAGCGACTGCTCTTTCTCGACGCGATCGCCGGCCTTGACCGCCACTTCGATCACGGGCACGTCTTGATAGTCGCCGATATCGGGCACCTTCACTTCCTGCACGCCGCCACCGCTTGCCGCAGCGGCAGGGGCCGGAGCCGGTGCCGCTTGGGCGGGCGCCGCGGCGCCGTTCGCCTGCGCGGGCGCTGCCGCTTGCGCTGCCCCGCCGACGGGCTCGAGCAGCACGATCAACGTGCCTTCCGACACCGAATCGCCCTGCTTGATCTTCACTTCCTTGACCTTGCCCGCTTGCGGGCTCGGCACGTCCATCGTCGCTTTGTCCGATTCGAGCGTAACGAGGGATTGCTCCTTCTCCACGGTGTCGCCGGCCTTCACGAGAATCTCGATGACGGGCACGTCTTTGTAGTCGCCGATGTCCGGCACCTTGACTTCGATCGCTTCACTCATTTGTTGGTGTCTCCAGGGCTCGCGAGCCTGCCCGCCGCATTGGCGCGGCAGGCGGGCTTGGGGCGCTCGCGAAGGCAATGCCTTAAACGGTCATCGGGTTGGGTTTGTTCGGGTCGAGCTGGTACTTGGCAAGCGCGTCGGCTACGACCTTGCGCTCGATCGTACCTTCATCCGCGAGCGCGTTGAGCGC
>NZ_JBQCIF010000092.1:0-27235 GCF_051953955.1 Trinickia sp.
CGTAAGCGCCTCACGACGACCGTCATAGACGAGGGCGAGAAGCGACATCAAAGTGGTGCCCATCATTTTCGATTTGATGGACATCACTGTGACAGAGCCGGAAGCCAAGCCGGGTAGCCGCAAGGGACGCCCAAACTACGATCGCGAGTTTCGACGCCGGCTTGCGGCCGCTGCATGCGAGCCGGGTGCATCGGTCGCAAAGCTGGCGCGCGAGAATGGCATCAATACGAACATGCTGTTCACGTGGCGGCGTCGCTATCGCGAGCAATTGCAGGCCCAAACGACGTCGCTGATTCCCGTGGCGGTGGTCCATGAAACGCCGGCGCAGCGCGTGACCATGCCCTCGGATGCTCGGGCAGTCGGCAACCGGACTACACGAGCCGGGACGATCGAGATTCGATTCGGCGAGGTGGTCGTCAAGGTGGACGGCATCGTCGAGGCCGACACGCTACGCGTTGTACTGGGGAGCTTGCGATCATGATCTCGCTGCCCACGGGTACACGCGTCTGGCTGGTAGCCGGCGTCACCGACATGCGTTGCGGATTCCAAGGGCTGGCCGCGAAGGTGCAGACGGCGCTCGAGGACAATGCGCTGGGCGGCAACGTATTCATCTTCCGGGGCCGGCGCGGCGATCTGGTGAAGCTCATGTGGGCGACCGAAGACGGGCTCTGGCTTCTTGCGAAACGGCTTGAGCGGGGCCGCTTCGTCTGGCCGCAGGCCGATGGCGGCAAGGTCCATCTGACGGCGGCGCAATTGTCGATGTTGCTCGAAGGCATCGATTGGCGGCAGCCGCGCCGCACCGCTGCACTGTCGATGTTGTAAACCGAGCAGAAGGCTCGTAAACTGCGCCGCATGTCGAACGGCGCCGAACTTCCTGACGATGTTGAAACGCTGCGAGCCTTGCTGCTCGAGGCTCGTGCTCAGCTTGCCGAGCGCGATCTGGAGATCGAGCAGCTCAAGGCGCAACTGGACAAGCTTAGGCGGATGCAATTCGGGCGCAAGTCCGAGCAATTGGATCGGGAGGTTGCACGGCTCGAAACCGCGCTCGAGGACCTGACGGGCGAGCGCGGCGTCGCTGATGTGCGGCGCGCCCGCCAATCAAGCGCAAGCACGCCTGTGAGCGACGCATCGCCGAAAGAAGCGCTACCGCCACACCTGCCACGCGAAGAACGTGTACTGGAGGCTGACGCAACGTGTCCGAAGTGCGGCAGCGCGATGCAGCCGCTCGGAGAAGACGTGTCCGAGCAACTCGCGCGCGTCGCTGCGGCGTTCAAGGTGATTCGTACGATCCGGCGCAAGACGGTTTGTCCGTGCGGCCACCACTTCTCGCAGCCGCCGATGCCCGGTCTGCCGATTACGCGCAGCATCGCCCATCCGAGCCTGCTGGCCGACATCCTCGTCTCGAAGTACGCTGACCACGCCCCGTTGTACCGCCAGTCGCAGATTGCCGCGCGCGACGGCGTGAAACTCGACCCGGCCAGCATGGGCCGCTGGGTCGGCCAGTGCGAGGCCCTTTGCGATGCGCTGACCGAGGCACTGCGCCGCTACACGGTGGCACCGTCGAAGCTGCACGCGGATGACACGCCTATCCCGGTACTCGAGCCGGGCAAGAAGAAGACGAAGACGGGGCGCCTGTGGGTGTATGTGCGCGATGACACCCGTTCGGGCTCGACCGAACCGGCCGCAGTGTGGTTTGCTTACTCGCCGGACCGCAAAGGCATTCATCCCCAAACCCATCTGGCCGGATTCGAGGGCATCTTGCAGGCCGACGCCTACAGTGGCTTCAACGAACTGTACGAGAGCGGCAAGATTCGCGAGGCGGCATGCTGGGACCACGCGAGACGGTACATATACGACGTGCATGCCCGAACGCCGACCGATGCGACCCGGCAGGTGCTCGAACTGATCGGCGGACTTTACGCGATCGAGGCCGACATCCGCGGCAAACCCGCCGCGCAGCGGCTTCGCGTGCGCCAGGAGAAAAGCATCCCGCTGCTCGCGGCCATCAAGACGTGGATGACGGACAAGCTTGCCACGCTGTCGAAGAAATCCGACCTGGCCAAGGCGATCCGTTACTCGCTTAACCAGTGGGATGCCCTCGCGCTGTACTGCGAAGAGGGCCGTGCCGAGATCAGCAACGCCCTGGCCGAAAACGCGCTGCGCTGTGTGAGTCTGGGTCGCAAGAACTTCTTGTTCGCCGGCTCCGATAGCGGGGGCCAGCGCGCTGCGGCGATGTACGGTTTGATCGGCACGTGCAAGCTCAACGGAATCAATCCGCGCGCTTACCTCGAATACGTGCTGACCCATATCGCTGATCACCCCATTAACCGCATCGACGAATTACTACCCTGGAACGTGGCAAGCAAGCTGCCAGGCAAGTCTTGCCCGCCTGCCTCCACGGGCTGATTGCTAGCGGGCCAACCCGAGCGCCCGATAACCAATCATGCCTCACGTGTGCGCCGTATTGCGAACGGCCTTCGCGAGGTGCTTACGTTCCGGCTGCGGGGACGACTCAGATGTCATGATCGACCTGGATTTCGGGACAAAGATTGACGCGCGACATTTGCGTTTGTTCGATCTTGGTGACGTGCAGTTCTCGCCTGCCGTCGACAGCGCGAGAGAAGTCGGGGAGCGCGTGGCCTACGTATGCGAGCGCATTCTGCATGTGGGCGCAACGCCGATTGTATTGGGCGGCGACCACGCGCAAGCCTTCTACACGATCGGCGCGCTCGCGGAGCGCTATCCGCGCTTAGGCGTGCTGCACATTGACGCGCATCCCGATCTTTACGCACTCGGTGGAGCTTGCGATGCGGAATTAAATCATGCGAACGTCATGCATTGGGTCCGCCGAATGAAGCATGTGGCTGCCATCTGGCAGGTCGGAATTCGGGATTTTTACCGACAGCCGACACATCAGCTATGTTGTGAACATGATTCAAAAATTAGAACGATTTCCGCTTTAGAGGCGGAAACAAGAGGCTATGCGCGGCTGCTTGAGCAGATGGACCGCTCGCTGCCTTGGTTTATCAGTTTCGACGTCGATGCGCTTAGCAACGCTGAGCAGCCCCAAACGGGAACACCGGTGCTAGGGGGGCTTAGCTTCTACCCCTTGTTGACGTGCTTCGATCAGTTGGTTCGGGACTTCCGAGTCGTCGGCATGGAGTTCGTGGAAATCGGTGATGCAGATCATGGCGCACACGGCGTGGCCGCGATTGCTGCCAGGCTGATCGGCCGCTATGTCTTTCAGCTCGGAGGTGCCGAACCGTACGACGGCTCCGTCTACACCTTTGCGGGCGGACCTTGAGCACAACATTTTGAACGGTGTGGGACGCGGTTTGTTTTCTGTTCACGAACGCCTGCGTCTGGCGGCTTCTACAGCGTTGATTTTCCCGATCTGCAAATGACTGTCTGTTTTTCATTACCGGGTATCTTCAAGCGTGGTTGGTCCCAGTAAGGTGGATAATCACACAACGACAGTCCATCGACGTTAGACAATCCCCATGTCCGACCTGCGCGACATCAATCTGAACCGCCTCGTTGTCTTCGCCGCCGTCGTCGAGGCGGGCTCGTTGAGCGCGGCGGCGCAGCGGCTCGGTCTCGCTAAAACGATGGTGAGCACCCACATTCAGCGGCTCGAAGCCGAAGTCGGCGCCACGTTGATCGTCCGCACGACACGCCGATCGAGTCTGACCGACGCGGGACGGACACTCTACGAAGCAAGCCGCGCGTGCGTGCAAACCGCAAGCGATGCGCTCGCCGCCATCTCGGCGCGGTCGGGTCCCTTGCGCGGCGTCGTGCGCGTGGCCTCGCCGATCGATTACGGCGTCCTCGTCGTGACCCCGGCGCTGGCCGAGTTGCGGCGCTTGCATCCGGAACTCGAGGTGGAACTGATTTGCTCGGAAAGCTATGTCGATCTCGTCGCCGAGCGCATCGACGTCGCCGTTCGCTTGGGGAATCTGAAGGATTCGAGCTACCGGGCCGCACGGCTCGGTCAGTACTTGCGGTGGCTCGTCGCGAGCCCCACGTTTCTAGCCGGCCGACCACTGCCCGAATCGCTGGAGGAGCTGGCTAACTGGCCGTTCGTCGCCCTATCGACGCTCGCCCACGCACACACGCTTTCGCTGAGCGACGCCAGCGGCGAGCGCGTCAGCATCCGCTGCAAGCGCACGTTCGTCTCGAACACGGCCAGCGCCTGCCGCGCCGCCACACTGGCCGGGATGGGATTCGGACTCCTCACGAACTTCTCGGTCGACGAGGATCTGGCCGCCGGGCGTCTCGTGCGCCTATTCCCGCAATGGGCCGGGGAGCCGGCCGCGATTCAGGCCGTTTTTCCATCGGCGAGCCAGCCTTCGCCGAAGGTCGCCGCCGTCATCGACGCATTGCGGACGTACTTGGAGCGCCACGCCTAGCGCTTCTTACTAGACGCACGCCGTCGCGCGACGGTAGGCCAGCGGCGAGACTCCGACGGCCGCTCGAAAGCGATGGCTGAAATGGCTCGCATTGGCGTAGCCCGTGCGGGCGGCGATGTCCTGCGCCGACAACGACGTCGTGCGCAACAGTTGCCGCGCCAAATCGGCACGGCGCTCGGCGATCCACGCATTCGGCGGCATGCCGAACGACGTGCGAAACATGCGCGAAAGATGGAATTCCGATAGGCACGCTACCTCCGACAGATCGCCGAGCGTGATCGCCTCGGTCAAATGCGCGTCGATGTAATCGCGCAGCCTGCGTCTGACCGCCGGCGCAAGCCCACCCGTGACGGGTGCGTCGCCGCGGCGCACGCCTTGACTGCGCAGCAGCAGGCTCAGGATTTCGTGCGCGGTCTCGTTCGCACGCAGGCGATCGTCGCTCGTCTCCCACGGTTGCGCGGCCAGCGCATGGCATAGGCTCGCCATGCGGGCATCCTCGAAATACGTGCGATCGGCGAGCGTCAGTTCGCGCGGCTCCCGATCGAGTTCGTGCACGGCGCGGCGCGTGAAATGCTCGGGCAGGAAGTACAGATGCATGAAGTGCATGTGCCCGCGCACCCACCAGCGCGATTCGTGATCGCCGGGAAGGGCGCACAACCGCTGCGGCGCACCGTACTGGCCGGGCAACTTCTGGCGCTCGGTGCGATAGCCGCCGTTCAGATAGCACGAGAGCGTGTGATGGCCCGGGTTGTCGTAGGCGGTCTCGTCTTCGACGATGTCGCGGCGCCAAACGGCCGCGGCGAGCCGGTCGCCGAGCCAAGCGAAGCGCTCGAGCGTCGCATTGGCATTGGCGAGCGTCACCCCGACCGAGTGCATGCCGAACGGCGGCGCGTCGGCGCCGGAGGCCTCGATGGGGACAGGGACGAAGGGGCTTGCGATCACGGCGTCGGCAATGCGAATCGAATCAAGACCGGATGAGTATAAAGAAAGTGGGAAGGGCGTGCGGACACCCCTTTGGCGCGGGCGAATAAAACCGCAAGGATAGACAACGCGCGGGGAGAACCGCCGTTGCATAGTGGGGGATCGGCGAGCCGCGCCGGCTTGCTTTACCGATCCCTGATCCCTGATTTCTGACGACTGATTCGAGTTTTTCGATGAACCTGCTGCTTTATCTGACCACCGTGCTCATCTGGGGCACCACCTGGATCGCCATCAAGTGGCAGACGGGCGTCGTCGCTCCCCCCGTCTCGATCGCGTTCCGCTTCATCTTGGCATCCATCGTCATGCTCGCGATCGTGCGCCTGATGCGCCGTCCGATGCGGCCACCGCGCGCCGCCTGGCCGCTGCTCTTCGGTCAAGGGCTTGCGCTGTTCTGCTGCAACTTCCTGTGCTTCTATTACGCCGAGCAGATCGTGCCGAGCGGCCTCGTCGCCGTCGTCTTCTCCACGGCGCCGCTGTTCAACGCGATCAACGGCCGCGTGTTCATGGGCCGCGCGTTGCAGCCGAGCGCGATCGTCGGCGCGGTGCTCGGCCTCGTCGGCATTCTCTGCTTGTTCGCGCCGCAGATGATCGGCCATGCGGGCGACCACGCCATGTGGCTCGGCTTGGTGATCACGCTCGTCGGCACGATGTGCTTTTCCGTGGGCAATCTGCTGTCCAGCCGCATGCAATCGATGGGGCTGCATCCGACCGCGACCAACGGCTGGGCCATGCTGATCGGTGCGAGCATTCTCACCCTCGGCAGCCTCGCGGCCGGCTTCTCGTTCGAACCCGAATGGACGCCGCGCTACTTGGGCGCGCTCGCGTATCTGGCCGTGCCGGGGTCCGTGATCGGGTTCACGACGTATCTGATGCTCGTCGGGCGCATCGGCCCCGAGCGGGCCGCCTACAGCACCGTGCTGTTCCCGTTCGTGGCGCTGGCCGTATCGACCGTCTTCGAAGGGTATCGGTGGTCGGTGCCGGCGGCGGTGGGCCTCGCGCTCGTCGTGCTCGGCAATCTGATCGCGTTCAACGTATTTCGGCAACTCCGGCTGCTGGGCTCGCGCGGGCGGGCGCTCAGGTAGGGTCGGTCCGGGCCGGGCCGTGTGCCGGCCGCGCCCACGGGCCGACCGGCACGCGGTCCTTTTTTTCGGCGGTTCCGGCAAACGGAGCGAATCGAGCGGTATCGTCGCCGCTCGTTTGCGGTGCGCGTGTCGATGCATGGTGCGGCGCACGCGCGCCGGGAGGCCCACCATGCTCGATTTTCACGATTCGACCGAAAACGCTGCGCGCCGCGACGTGCGCATTCTCGTCGTCGACGACGATGCGCTCGCGCGCTTCATCGTCGCCGATCAATTGGACGCGCTCGGCTGCCGGTGCGTCGACACGGCTGTGGATGGCGCGGAGGCGCTGCATCTCGCGCTCGATCGTCCCTACGACCTCGTCATCACCGATCTGTGCATGCCGGCGATGGGCGGCCAAGCCTTGTTGGCGGCGCTGCGCGCACACGATTTGTCCATGCCGGTCATCGCCGGAACGGCCTGGCGCGAGCCGGCGCCGGCGAGCCGGAGCGTCGCGCCTGCCGATGCGGAGCCGCATGGCGGCTTTGCCGCGGTGCTGCGCAAGCCTTTTTCCGTCGCGCAACTGCGCGGGTTATTGGAAGCGCATGCCGGCGGCTCGTTGCCGGGCCGGCACGGCCGTATGCCGGCCGCATCGGCGCGCCGCGCCTTGCGCGAGGCCTTCGCGGCAGCCTGGCCGGACGACGAGACGGCGCTGCGCGCCGCACTCGCATCGCTCGATGACGAGGCCGCGCTCACGCTGCTTCATCGGCTTCGCGGCGCGCTCGCCGTGCTCGGCGATGCGCGAGCGCGGCACGCTTGTGCTCAGTTGCAGGTGCGGATCCGCCGCGGCGGCCTCGAAGCGAACGCCGCACGAATCGAGCGCTTCCTGATCCTTTGCGCGCAAATCGGTCGCGGGGCAGGGCCGGTCTGAGCCGCAGCCGGATGCATGCCGAGTGAGCGTATCGGTCGAGCAGCGCCTGCTGAAAAAGACCAGGCACCCCAATTGCTCGCCCGTCCTAACGTCCTAAGCGGTCGAGCGCACGTCGGCGGCTGGCGCACGCATATCCGCCCCGTCTATAAACAATCGAGAGGGGCGACCCGCGCCTACCCAGGACGACCGCCGCACGCGCGAAAGCCCGCCGCGGTGCGCGAAGCCTGTTGCGAAAGGAGCAGACGATGCAAAACGACAGCGCATTGCAATCCACCATCGACGCCATCGTGCAGGACGGCAAGGGCCTGCTCGCCGCCGACGAAAGCGGCCCCACGATCGCCAAGCGGTTCAAGACGATCGACGTCGAATCGACCGAGGAAAACCGCCGCGCGTGGCGGACGCTGCTGCTGTCGACGCCCGGCCTCGGCCGATACGTGAGCGGTGTCATCTTGTACGAGGAAACGCTCGGCCAACGTGCCGACGACGGCGAGCCGCTGCCGAGCCTGGCCGCGCGCCAGGGGATCGTCCCGGGGATCAAGGTCGATACGGGGAAAATCGCGCTTGCGCACGCGCCCGGCGATGAAATCACGCAGGGGCTCGATGGTCTTGCCGGCCGGCTCGAGAAATACAAGGCGCAAGGCGCGCGCTTCGCGAAGTGGCGCGCCGTCTACAACGTCTCCGACACGCTGCCGAGCCGGCTCGCCGTGGAGGCGAATGCCGACTCGCTCGCGCGCTATGCCACCATTTGCCAGGAAGCGGGCATCGTCCCGATCGTCGAGCCCGAGGTGTTGATGGATGGCGATCATTCGATCGATCGCTGCTTCGAGGTGACGGAGGCGGTCCTGCATGAGGTCTTTCATGCCCTGCATCGCCATGCGGTCGTGCTCGAGCATATGCTGCTCAAGCCGAGCATGGTCGTCGCCGGCAAGGCGCATGCGCGGCAAGCGCCGGTGAGCGAGGTCGCTGCGCGCACGGTGTCCGTTCTCGGCCGCACGGTGCCGCCGGCCGTGGCCGGCATCTACTTCCTCTCGGGCGGTCAGACGCCGCGCGAAGCGAGTGTCCATCTCGACGCGATCAATCGCACGGGACGCCGCCCTTGGCCGCTGAGCTTCTCGTATGGGCGCGCGTTGCAGGAGCCGCCGCTCGCGTGCTGGCGAGGGAATCCGGAAAACGTCGAAGCGGCGCAGCAGGCCCTGCTCGAGCGCGCGCGGCTGAACGGTGCTGCCGCACGCGGCTGCTATGACGCCAAGGAGGAGGCGGCGGCGTAGCGTGCCGACCACGCAAAAAAAGCGAAGCGGCCGCTAGCCGCTTCGCTTTTTCATTGAGATGCCGGTCGCAGCCGGCGCCCCCGAACCGCTCAATGCAGGGCCATCTGCACGACTTTGACGATCACGAGCCCGACGGCGATCACGAGGTAGCCGCGCAGCGAACCCATCCACAAACGCGTGGCGAACGTGAGCTTCGGCGGCGGCAACTCGTCGAGCGCCGGCATGCGCCACGTATCGCGCAGCGCGCGGTTTTCCGCGTGCGCCGCGGTCGCTGCGCGCTTCGCTGCGGCGGCCGTGCCGTCCCGGCTGCGCACGAATTCCGCGCCGAGATACCCGAGCGCAAAAAGCCCGATGCCGCCGACGAGAATCCGGATGATCGCCGCGCCTGAAATATCGGGGAAGACGGTCGCGGCAGTCAGGACGATCGAGAGCACGACGAGGATCGCGATCACGCCACCCGTGAAGACGTTCAACCGTTTCGAGTTGACCCAGGGCCCCAGCACGGCCTTGTCGTTGCACAGCAGCAGCAGGAACACCGTGGCGCTTGGCAGCAGCACGCCGGCCAGCGTTTGCACGGCTTCGGTCAGCAGGCCCAGCGGGCTGCCCGGCATCAGCACGAGCACCGCGGCGAGCGCGACGATGCCGAAGTAGACGAGGTAGAAGCCCTTCGCATCGAGGACGCTGCGGTGCAGTGAATGGCGGATGCCGAAGACGTCGCCGATGGCATAGGCCGTCGAGAGCGAGACGGCCGCCGCGCCGATGATCGACGCGTCGAGCAGCGTCACCGCGAAGATCGTGGCCGACGTTTGGCCGACGTACTTGTGCAGCCCAGCGATCACGCCGCCGGCATCGGTGAACTGACCGAACTCGGGACGGCCGCCGAACAGCGCGGACGTGAACGCCATCATCGCAACGGCGCCGACGATCACGAAGCCGATCCCGATCCACAGGTCGATCTTTTCGTACTTCATGAAGCGCGGCGTGATGCGCTTGTCGATCACGTAGCTTTGCTGGAAGAACAACTGCCACGGCGCGACGGTGGTGCCGACGATGCCGATCACGAGCAGCATGACGTCGGACAGCCGCGAATCCTTGGGCCAGCTCGGCACGGCGAAATCGCGCGCGATGACGCCCATGGGCGGGTGGATCGAAACGAGCACGGGCACGAGCAAAAGGCTCAGCAAGCACAGCGCGATCGCGAATCGTTCGAAGCGCCTGAAGTCGCCGGTGCTGACGGCCGCCATCGTGAGCACCGCCGCGATGCCCACGCCGACGATCTTCGATACGCCGAGAAAATCGAGTGCGAACGTGATGCCGATGAACTCGGTCACGATCGTCAGCGCATTGAGCAAGAACAGATCGACGACGCTGAAGGCGCCCCAGAACTTGCCGAAGCGTTGAAAGATGAGGCGTGCATGGCCGACGCCCGTGACGGCGCCCAAGCGCAGCACCATTTCCTGATTGACGTAGAGCACGGGGATCAGCAGCGCGAGCGTCCACAGCAGCGTCGTGCCGTAGTTCTGGCCCGCTTGCGTGTAGGTGCCGAACGCGCCGGCGTCGTTGTCGCCGACCATGACGATGAGCCCCGGACCGAGGATGGCGAGCAGCGTGCGCAGGCGCGCGGCCCAATTGCGGCGCGGCGCGGTGTCATGGTGCGCGATCGTCCCGAAGGCCCCTTTGATGTCGCCGATGTGGGCGTCGTCGAGCACGGCGCGGCGTGCCGGCGAGACGTTGATTGGCGTGGACATTGTGTCTTTTCCTTAGCGATGCTTTGATTTTCTATTCGTGATGGCGAGCAGGCCGCCGGCGCGTGCGATCTCGCAGCGGGCAGCCCGCGGCCACCGCTCAGCCGTTGAACTTGAGCAGTCCGGCAATACCGGCGAGGCAGCGCGCGGCAATCTGGCGTGCGCGGTGCGTGCGGGTGGCTCGAGCGAGAGGGTTCGGATAGTGGCCGCGAGCGTCGGTGAGATGCGGCAGTTGCGTGACGAGCAGAGCGAAGTACATGGCGATTCCTTCGAGCAATGGTTGAAACCTGAGTGACGAAAGGCCTGATTCGAAGGCCCGGTCGGTTTCTGCTCGCCCGTCCCGCTTAATGCGGATCGAGCGCGAAGGAACGCATGCGGCCTCGGTTCAGGCGATGCAGGCGGCGCGCAGCGGATGCGGGCGCCGCGTCGAAGATCGGCTAGGGTCGGGGTCGGTCATCGAAGACTCCTTTCTCGCAAGGTACGGACAGTCCAGACGCGAGGCGCGCATGAACGTGTTCATCGGCACGCCGGCAACGATGCTTTAAGCGCGGTGCCGACGCATACGGTTCGGCCGCATGCGAACGCGCACGCGGCAACGCACCGTTGGGCGCGCATGCGTGAACGAACGCAAAGCGGCGCCGAACGGCACGATGGCCATTCGAAATCGATGCGCGAAAGAAGCTAGGAAAAGACTGCGATGCGCACCGTCTGCCTGTTGGCTCGACGGTGGCTAAAGGAAGAATTCAGCTGGCGTCGTGCCTATCAGGCAAAAACACTGTTCGAAGGTCGACTACTGCAACTGTCCAAGGCAAATGCCCCATCTGTGGAATTAGTGAAATTTTAGTTGCCGCAGGGAACCGGCGTCAACTTGCGATTTCGGTAGCACGTTAAAAAATGTGAGTGCGTCCGTGCGTTTGCGTGCGCATTGCGGCGGGCGCCTTTGATGTGCGGCGCCTTTTCCGTTCGGCATGGTGTCAGATGCGCGCAACATCGGTCGCGCACAATGTGTGCGCTGAACGAACCGGCGAATGTCTATGCGGGCGAGGCGTCATGCCGGTCCCGCTGCGGAGCGCCACTGCCGCTACAGCGTGCACGATTCGTGAGATTACACTTGCATTACCAAAATAGGTGCGCATAGAATCCGCGCTGTTTAGTTCAGAGGAGAGTCCTTCGTGGACGCAGGCTCTAGTAGTCGATCTTGTTTGCCGGCCGGCGCCGGCAGTTCGTTTGCAATCGCGCGTCAGCGATACTGAGCCTCCTCAGCCGCTGACTCGCGTTGTGCGGGTCAGTGCGCTTCTTATCGGATCGTCTCGATGACGTTCCGTCCGTCGCCCACTTCCGATTTCATGGCCGCTTGCCGCGTTCGCACGATCGCGCGCTGCGTGTCGTTCATGCATTGTCTCCGGCTCGAGGCCGGACCAACGGGGAGTTGCGTTTTCCATGTACGTCGAACGTTTCCTGCGCGCTTCGCGCGACTATCTCCATACGCCTTCGTGCCGCACGCCGGCTGCTGCGGCGGTGCTCCTGCTCGCCGTGGCGGGCAGCATATCCATGCCGGCGCACGCGCAAACCGCTTCCACCGACGCCCCCGCACCCGCACCCGCGGCGAGCGCTGAGGGCTCGAATGGACAGAAAGAATCGAACGAGTCGAACGACGCTGCCAAGGCGCCGCAGGCTGCTGCCGCGCCCGCGGGCCTCTGGGATCGCTCGGCGCTCTTCGGCGACATGGGCGGCCTGCGCACGCTGCTCGGCGATCACGGCATCACGTTCAATCTGCAAGAAACGAGTGAGCTGTTCGGCAACTTTTCAGGAGGCACGAAGCGCGGCGTGGCCTACGACGGCGCGACGCAATTCGGCTTGAACGTCGACACCGATAAGGCCTTTGGGCTGAAGGGCGGTCAATTCTTCGTCGATGCATTGCAGATTCACGGGCACGGCATCACGGCCTCGCATCTTTCGACGCTGCAAAGCGTGAGCGGCGTCGAAGCCGAGCCGACCACGCGCCTGTGGGAGCTCTGGTATCAGCAATCGTTCGGCGATGCATTCGACGTCAAGATCGGCCAGCAAAGCCTCGATCAGGAATTCATCGTCAGCCAATACGCGAACACGTTTCTGAACGCGACGTTCGGCTGGCCCGTGCTGGCGGCGGCCGATTTGCCCGCGGGCGGTCCTGCCTATCCGTTGTCGTCGCTCGGCGTGCGCGCGCGCTACAAGGTGAGCGATGCGGTGACCGTTCTCGGCGGCGTCTTCGACGGCAACCCGGCGCCCGGCGTCGGCGATCCGCAAAAGCTGAACGGCACCGGTACGCGCTTCAACGTACACAACGGGGCCTTGTTCATCGGCGAAGTCCAATACGCGATCGGTCAAGCACCGGCTGCCGGCGCGCCGCAACCGCCGCAAGCATCGAGCGTCTTGCCCGGCACTTACAAGCTCGGCTTCTGGTACGACACCACGCGTTTTGCCGATCAGCGCGAGGGCACGGATGGCCTGTCGTTGGCCGATCCGGCGTCGAACGGGCAGTCGCGCATGCGGCACGGCAACTTCAGCTTCTACGCCGTGGCAGACCAAACCGTCTGGCGGCCGAGCGCCGATTCGCCGCGTTCGATCGGCGTGTTCGCGCGAGTCATGGCGGCACCGGGCGATCGCAACGTCGTGGGCTTCGGCGCCAATGCCGGCGTCGTGATGAAGGCGCCGTTCGCCGGCCGCGACAACGACGCAGTCGGTCTCGCGCTCGGCTATGCCGACATCGGCTCGCACGCGAGCGCATTCGATCGCGACGTGGGGGCGAATACGACACCGGGCTACCCAGTGCGGACGGCCGAGACCGTGGTCGAAGCGACCTATCAGTATCAAGTCGCGCCGTGGTGGCTCGTACAGGCAGACTTCCAATACTTCTTCCGCCCAGGCGGCGGCGTGCCGAACCCGAACCCGAGCGCGGGCGGCGCGCGCATCGGCAACGAAGCCGTCGCCGGCGTCAGGACGGTCCTGACGTTCTGACCTGCTCGGGCACGAGCGAGTCGATCAGCGTGCGCATGCGCTTCCAATGCGACCCTTCCCAGAAGACGCGCCGGCAAACGTCGCACGTGACGAACTGGGCATGGCGCTCGAGCACGCCTTCGGGCGCACGGCCGGCCGCCTGCGCCTTGTCGATGCGGCGCAGCGGGGCGTTGCACGCTAGGCAGAGCCGGAACGCTCGAACGCTGCCGGCCAAGTCGAGCCTGTCGACCACCTCCCGCAATTGCGCTTGCGGCTTGAGCGCCCTGACGTAGCAGCCATGCGTGATCGTGCGGCGCTTGAGCAGCTCGCGATCGCGCGTGAGCACGATGCGGCCTTCCGCGTGTGCCAGGGCCTCGATCTCATCGTCGGCGAAATGATTGTCATAGAGCGTATCGAAGCCGGCTAGGCGCAGCAACTGCGCGAGTCCGCCCAGATGGGCGTCGGCGATGAAGCGGATCGTGCGCATCGGCCGCTCGCGCACACGCAGCAGCGGCGAAATATCGAGCGCTTCGAATTTCGGATAGACGGCCACGCGGTCGCCGTCCACGAGCACGCGGTCGAAGCCGACCGATTCCCCATTGACGATGATGAGCTCGACCTCGGTATGCGGCACACCGAGCGCCTCGATCATGTGCTTGGCCGTGGCGTTGCGCGCGCAGACGCAACTGAAGGCGCGAGCGCGCAGCGGCCGGGCGAGAAAGTCGTTCAGCTCTTCGTAAAACCGAAACGTGGCGGTAACGGGCGGCATCGCACGAGTATCGCACCGGCGGCGCCGATGCGTGCGCCCTTGGCGGGCAAGTTCTCGGCAATCATGCTCTACTGCCGGTTTTCGAGCATAGGAGCGAGCGATGGACATCGGTTTTATCGGCCTCGGCAACATGGGGCACGCAATCGTCGAAAACATGCTGAAAGCGGGCCACCGGGTGCGCGTCTGGAATCGCACGCGCGAACGCGCCGAGCCGCTCGCCGCGCTCGGCGCCCACATCGTCGACGAGCCCGCGCAAGCATTCGCCGGCGATGGTGTCTTCTCGATGCTCGCCGACGATGCCGCCGTTGCGCAGGTCATCGATGCGGCGCTGCTCGACGGCGCGCCGCGCGATCTGGTCCACGTCAACATGGCCACGATCTCGGTGGCGCAGGCCGAAGCGATGGCGCGCGAGCACGCCGCGCGCGGCATCCACTACGTCGCCGCGCCGGTCATGGGCCGGCCCGACGTGGCGGCGGCCGGCAAGCTGACGATCATCGCCGCGGGCCCTGCCGAAGCCGTCGATCGGGTGCAGCCGGTTTTCGACGTCATTGGGCAAAAGACCTGCCGCATCGGTTCGCTGCCCCAGCATGCGAACGTCGTCAAGCTGGCGGCCAATTTCGCGCTGGCATCGGCGATCGAAACGCTGGGCGAGGCCGCCTCGCTGCTCGCCGGGCATGGCGTGGCGATGACCGATTATCTCGACGTGATCACCGCGAGCGTGTTTCCCGGCCCCGTTTATGCGGGCTACGGCAAGCTGATTGCCGAACGGCGCTACGAGCCCGCCTTGTTCAAAGCGCGGCTCGGCCTCAAGGACGTGCGGCTGGCGCTGGCGGCTGCCGAGGCAACGTCCACGCCGATGCCGCTCGGCAGCCTCTTGCGCGACAACCTGCTCGAGGTCATGGCGCGCGGCGACGGCGAGAAGGACTTCGCCGTGCTCGGCGAGGTGGCCGCGCGGCGGGCCGGACGCTGAGGCCGAACCCGCCGCGGGGCGGATCAATACGCGAAGTACGGCCCGGTGCCGCCCGGCGTCGACTGTTGTTCGATGGCGGCGTAGACCTTGCGGCCATAGAAGAACGGCAGGCCCCAGTCGAACACTTGTGAGCCGACGAACGCAGGGCCCGCGAACAGCGGCATGACCGGTGCGCCGCCGGAGGCTTGCCAGATCTGCGCGGCGTTGCCCACGCTGAACGTGACCGAGCTCGTGATGCCGTTGCTGCCGGTGTTGACGGCGCTGAGCTGGACCGTCGAGCTCGGGCAGTAATAGGCTTGATCGGGGCTGGCGCAGGCCGGCATTTGGGTCGTCGAGAAGAACAGCCCCGTGGAGCCGCTGTCGATGATGCTGCCCGAATAGGTCGTGCCGTTTTGCGTCGTCGTGAAGACGCCGCGAGCCGGATCGACCCCGATGACCTGGGCCGAGCCGAGGCTGTTGTTGCTCTCGGTGCCGATGCCGAAGATCAACTCGCCGCTGAGGCTGGCCGCGCTGCCGCTCGGCACGGCCGGCAAATCGACGATGACGCCGTTGCCGTCGGCGCCGAAATACGGCACCGGATTGGCCACCTGCGCCGATTCGGCTACGGCGGTCGGCGTGCAACTCACACCCGAGCAGCCGTAATAGGTGCCTGAAATGGCTTGATTCGCGCACGCCGCGCCGCAATCGTGCTTGAACACGCCGATGCCGAGGATGCCGTTGGCGGCCAGCGCGCTCGGCGTGTTGCGCGCCGCGCCCGTGTTCGAGCAACTGCTCGGCACGGCCGCATAGTTTGGATCGATGACTTGGATCGGCAGCGAGGCAGCCAACTCGCCGCCCACGCGGAGGTCGGCGGTCCGTACCGAGCCCCACGTATATCCATCGAAGAATTGCATGCATTCGGCGAGCGCGTTGCCGTTGCCGGCCGTTCGCTGCGGCAGGGCGACGGAAGCCGGCAGTTGCGAGGCGAATACGCGCAAGCCCCACGAGCCCGTATCGACCAGTACGTGATCGATCGTTTGGCAACTCGTGCTGCCGGGCGCGCACACGGTCACGCTGACGAACGGCATGTTCGGCACGCCGGACACGCCGCGGTCGACACTGATGGCGGCGACGTTCGCGAGGGCGGCCGTGGGTGCCTGCGACGTATTGCTGACCGGGGACGGCCCGCCGCCAGATCCGCCGCCACCGCCGCCGCATGCGGCGAGCAGGGACGTCGTCAACCAAAGCGCCGCTAGCACGACGGCTCTGAAACCGGATAGTCGAAACATCGCCCGCGCTCCTTACCGAACGACGCCGGCATCGACGCCGGGAGGCAGCGCTTGCGGCAAGTAGGCGTGGCCCGAAAACGCACGCAGATGTCCGCTGCTGTAGACGACGAGGTCGCTCGCCGAGACCGCCAGCGGGCTGCCGCCGCGCGTCGCGCTGGCGGAAACGAACCGGTCGAACGCGGCGCCGAGCATCGTCTTCAGATCGGGCAGCGTCGGGCCGTCCCAGGCGACGCCGAACACGATGTCGTCTGCGCCCGCGTATTCGCGCACGACCGTGCCGGACGGTAGCGTGATGGTGTGGACGGTGTAGGGGCCTTGCACGCTGCTTGCGTGTGCAATGGCAACGAGGCGGGTCGCGTCGGCCGCGACGCTATCTGCGGGCTGACCGAGCGCCGCTTGCGCGGCGGGTGCGGCGATGAAGCCGGCCGCGGCGAGCGCGACTGCGATTGCGCCCGAATGAACATGCGATTTCACTGCGTTTCCTCAGCTGTTGATGCGCCGCGCGCGGCGGGAACGCCAGCCAGCACGCGCTTGGGGACGGATTCGTGATCCGGCAGGGGCGGCCGATGTCGTAACCAGACAGGTGAACGGACGCGCGGCGCCGAACTTTAGGCACCGATCTCGACTTCGATGACGGAAGGCGCGGTCGGACGCATGCGCCGAGGCGGAAAACGGCGGGCGCGGGCGTGTTTCATGGAGGGCTTGCGAGCACGGTGCGGCGAGGCGTTCAGGCCATTTCGCGAGACGGCTGCGTTTGAAGCGCACGCATGAACGGGCTCGCTGCCGCGAGATTGAAAAAAATTTTGCGTATGTGGGCAGAAACCCTTATTTTTAACCGAGCGTTGAACTTATTCTCCAAACGCTCGTTTCATAAGGCAGCCCCCTATCCGTGACAACGCGAATCATCAGACGAAGCACCGCGGCGGCCGATCGCCGGCGTCGCAGTGAGCCCTGTGCAACGAGGATGAAGCAATGAAATCCGATTGGTACGGCGCGCAAGGAATGGTCGCAAACGGAAGAGACGACGAGGGCGAATCAAGCGCCTCGCACCGCAAGCGCGTGTTGATCGCCGACCGCGACGAGACGGCGCGCCGGATGCTCGTCAACGTGATCGAAAGCCTCGGTTACGAGGCCGTTGCGGCCGAAAGCATCGACGATGCGCTCGATATTGCCCGCCGCATGCCGCTCGACGCCGCCCTGATCGACGTCGGGGCGCCGATGCTCGAAGGGCTGCCTGTGGCACGGCGCATGCGGGAGATCGTCGGGCAATCCGCATTGCTGCTGATTGCGCTGACCGGATGGGGGCAGCCGCAGTACCGCGACATGGCGCTCGCGGCCGGATTCGACGTCCATTTGGTAAAGCCCGTCGGGGTCGATCAGCTAGGGTTCCTGTTGTCGATGACGCTCGTGTGAAAGGGGGGCGATTCACCGTCGAATGTTGCGTCCGGGCAACGGGGAAAGGTTTACGGAATTCGGTGTGTTGCAACGCACCAACCGGTTTGCTAGAGTGAAGTTGTCTCCTCCATGTCTCCTCTGATATGGATTCAGCCCGCCAAACCGGCGGGCTTTTTTTTATGTCCGCCCGCAATGCGTCATCGCGCTGCGCCAGCTCCCTCAAAATTTGTACGACACGGCCACGTAGGTGATGAGCGGATCGGCCGTCAGTTGCGCCTGAGTCGTGCCGAGCAGCGTGCCGTCGGCTGCGCGCACGTACACGGTCGATCGGGTCTTCAATGGGATGTAAGTGAGCGAGGCGCTCAACCCCCAGTGGTTCGTGATGTTGTACGACGCACCGACATTGAAGACGGGGGCCCAGGAAGGCGATGCTTTCGCCGAAACGCTCGTGACCCCGGGCTTCGCCGCACCGGCTGCGAGCACGGAGCCGAGGTTGTTCTGTGTCGATGTGACGAAATTCGGATTGAGCTGGATATCCGTGAAGAAGTTGTAGGAAATGCCCACGCCGACGAACGGCCGGAACCGAGCGGTCGCCGAGTTGAAGTAGTACTGGATCATCATCGCGGGGCTCCATTGGCGTACGCTCTTGACGATCGGCTCATTGGCCGGATCGTCGAGGTTTTCCGTGCCGAGCGCGCCGGCGGGCCCCGGCGGCACGATCGAGCCGCGGCCCTTGAGCTTGAACGTCGGCGGCACGCCGGCGACGGTCGTGAGCGCGATATGGTCGGTGAAGAAGTGGCTGATGACGAGACCGGCCGTATCGGCATTCGTCGTCGACAGCCCCGTTCCCGACGATGTGAACGAACTCGGCAGCCGCAGCGGCGTATCGATCGGCTGCGGCGTCACGTAGGTCGTCATCGGCGTGCTCGAGTCCTGCGGCATGATGTGGAACCACCCGAGCGAGACGACGTTGTCGCCCGCGTGCTGCGCATGCGCGGCGGTGGCGAACAAGCCCAGCCATGCCGCGCATGCGGCGGCCCATGTTCTCTTATCCATGTTTCCTCCCTGTTTTCTCGTTTCTCGTTTTCTTGTGCGACCGGCGCGGCTCGCCGCGCGTGACGGTTACTGGACGAACGCGTTGATCGTGAAATACGGCGACGAATTTTCGTTGTAGAGGTAGCCGAACACCCCGCCCGTGAAGACGAGCTTGCCGGTGGCGGCGGTCGACGACGCTCCTTGCACCGCGGAGGTCACGACGCCCGGAACCGTATTCGCGAAGCTCAGGTTGAGCGGTGTCGCGAGCGAGGCGTTGGCCGGCTGGTACGGATCGAGCATCGTCGCCTCGGTCCCCACGAGCGCCGTTGCGCGATAGTCGAACTGGCTGTCCACGCCGATGTATTGGCCGTTTTGCGTGTTCGCGGCGATCGGCGTTTGCGGCGCCAGGATCGAAATGCCCGATTCATCGTCGGCTTGGAAGGTCGATGGATTTGCGTATCCCGTGCGGATCAGGATCGGCACGAGTTGATTGCGCAACTTGCCGACGATCATGAATCCCCGGCCGGCCGGCGTGACGGAGTTCGTCGGCTGCGCTTGACTCTGAAAATTGTCGGTTTCGAAGGCGCCGCTGCCGTCGCTCGACTGGACCCAGTTCGTGCCCGCCTGCTGAGTCTTGCCCGCATTCACGCCGACGTTGTCCGTCTCACTCCAGGTGCCGTCCGCATGGATCGAGATCGTCGCGTCGACGGGCACGATCGCGTAGTTCTGCGAAGGCACGATGTGATAGCCGAGTTGGTTATAGGTGCCGGCGACGTTGGCGAGGTTCGTCTCGAGCGATGAAAAACCGATGAACGGAAAGTACGGGAACGTCCTGTCCGGGACGGCGCCGAACCCGGCCACGCCGCTGTACTGGATTTCCTTGCCCGGGATCGTGCCGCCGAGGACGCCTTGGCCGACGAAGATGCGAGCGGGCTTGTTCGGATCGAGACTCGCGCCTTGCAGGTAGAACGCGCATTCGTTCTGCTTGCTCGTCGGCAGCAGCGTCTCGGGCGCGAGCGTTCCGCTTTGCGTCGTGCCCGCCCGCGAAGGCGTCACCGTGCCCGTCGTCGCCGGCATCGACGATTCGACGTACGTCACCTGCCAGGTCATCTTCTTGGTATCGATCTGCATCTTGGCGAGTTCGCCGTCGCCGCCGCCCCCTGTGAACACCGTGCCGTAGTCGAGCGAGGCGGGGCAGAGCCGATCGGCCGCGGCGGCCGACGTGCTGCCGGCACCGGCACCTCCTGCCGCGCCACCGCCACCGCCGCCTCCACATGCGGCCAGGAAAGGCGCGGCGAGCGCCAGCGTGAAAAGGGCGTTCCGAGTCATGACGTTCCTCCATTGGCTTTATCGTTATCGGGCGGCCGGCTCCCTGTCGGCTGCCGCTTCATTTAATTCGGTGTGCTAACTGATTGCGACTGCAGTTGCGAGTGACCCATTCCTCCTTCGTGTTGAGCGCCGATAGGGGAAGCCCGTGCGCGAGACCTGCGGCGGGCGACAGGCCGTGCGAACGCGCGAACCACGGCAAACGATCGATCGGGAATGAGGGGTAGCCGCGCAGGCATGCGGCGGCCACGCGGACGCGACGCGCGGCGATTCAGCCGAGTCGGGCCTGCGATTGAGCGTTGGCGGCGGGTATGCCGCGTTTGCTCGAGCGGCGTCGAACGCGCCGTTCCTCTCCCTGATCCATCTAGTTATGCGGGATAATTTGGTCGCGCAATTTACTCATGTCAATTGACAAAGCCGTCTAAAAAGCTCGATTCAAACAAATGGCGCCGCAATGAAAACAAGGCGGGAAAAGGCGATTGACGCGATATTGAAACAAAAAGAGCGTTTCAAGCGGTTGCCTGCAAAGCGGTGCGCGGCGCGGGCCTGCACGGTGTTTGCATGGATGAGCGCAGTCCGGAATGACGCGCCGGAGTGGCATTGATCGGATGATTGTCGGACTTATTGCCGATATTCGATTGGCTCAATGGAAGGCCAATGAATGGCTTTACGCGCTTGGAGGCGCCTCGTTTGCCGAGGCCCCAAACTAAAAAGCCGGCGCTATCGCCGGCTTTCGTTAGGCATGGCCGTGGCCGGCCGGACGCATCAACGCTGCAACCCGGTTTCCTCGTCGGCGCCGATGGCGAGATTCATGCATTGAATCGCCGCACCCGAAGCGCCTTTGCCGAGATTGTCGAGCCGCGCCACCGTGACGAAGCGTTCCTCGTTGCCGAAGACGAACAAGTCGACGCGATTCGTGTCGTTGTTCGCTTGCACGTCGAAAAAGCCCTCATCGAGGTTTTCGTCGGCATCGAACGACGCCACGCGCACGAACGGCTCGCCCGCATAGTACTCGGCAAACGCGGCTTGCACGTCGCGCGGGCCGACGCGCTTGGCGAGCTGGCTGGGCGTGAAATACGTGGTGACGGCCAGCCCCTTGTAGAACGGCCCGACGATCGGCGTGAAGATCGGCGCTTGCGCAAGGCCCGTGTGTGCGGCCATCTCGGGCAAATGCTTATGGCCGAGCGTGAGCGCATAAGCTCGCGGGCTTTGCAGTTTCGGATTCGGCTCGGCGGCCTCGTAGTCGGCGATCATCTTCTTGCCGCCGCCGCTGTAGCCGGTGATCGAGTGGCTGTGAGCCGAAAAATCTGGCGGGACGATGCCCGCATCGACGAGCGGACGCATGGCGAGCACGAAGGCCGATGCGTGACAGCCCGGCACGGCGATGCGCTTGGCCGTGCGCAGCCGCTCGCGCTGGCCGCGCGCGAGCTCGGGCAGGCCGTAGGCCCAATCCGCGTGCGTGCGAAAAGCGGTGCTTGCGTCGATCAGCACGGTGTTGCCGTTGTCGACGAGGCCGGCCGACTCGCGCGAAGCGACATCGGGCAGGCACAGGAACGTGACGTCCGAGGCATTGATGAGGCGGCGGCGCTCGTCGAGATCCTTGCGCTTCGCTTCTTCGATGCGGAGCACTTCGACGTCCGAGCGGCGCGACAGGTATTCGAAAATCTTCAGACCCGTCGTGCCTTCCTGTCCGTCGACAAAAACTTTCGTGCTCATTTCGATCTCGCTATGTGGCCGGTGAACGCGCCGTCGCTGTGCGGCGTGGCGCCAAAGCGATGATTTTAAAGGTTGTTAGCGGGACATGCTGTGAATTTTCCGTGTTCGTCAGCGCCCATACGTGGCCGTGAGGCTCGCCTTCGCGAGCACGCTCGTATTGATCTCGTGGTCGAACATCAGCGCATGGCGGGCCGGGCCGAGCCGCAAGTCCATCGTGTCCAACGCGAACACCGTCACGACGTACCGGTGCGGCTTGCCGGGCGGCGGGCAGGGACCGCCATAGCCGACGTCGCCCCAGTCGTTGCGCGCCTCGATCGCGCCGATCTTCTTGATGTAGCCCGATGCGCTCGCGTTGGACGGCAGCGCGCTCACGTTCGGCGGGATCAGCGCCACGGCCCAGTGCCACCAGCCGGGGCCGGGCGCGTCCAAATCGAAGATCGTCACGGCGAAGCTCTTCGTGCGCGCGGGCGCATTGCGCCACGACAACTGCGGCGAGACGTTTGCCCCCTTGCAGTCGCTCCGATCGTAGATTTGGGCGTTGCCGAACGCGCCGCCGTCGCGCAGGTCGGTGCTCGCGATCGCGAATGCGCCCTGTGCGCGAGCCGGGCTAGCACCGGCGGCGAGCCATCCCGTGAGCGCGGCGAGCAAGGATGCGGCAAGAGCGGACGCGGCGCCGGCCGCACGTCCCTTGGCCGCCTGCTTGAGGAAAATCGATCCGACGACTTCGCGACAGGTCCGCATGAGCCGATTTCTCCGGGAGGGATCTCGTTATGGCCGATTTTTCGCCGGTATTGCGCCGCGGCGCGTTAGCCAGTCTAACATCGCCGTCCCGCAACGATATTGCTCCCATGAACCTGTTCGAATCCCATCCTCTCGGCTGCGACGCGGCTCCCATGCGCCGCACGCGCGTCGTCGTCGCCGACGACCATCCCGTGATCCTGCTCGGTGTGCGCCATGCGCTCGAGCCGTTCGACGACATCGCGCTACTAGGAGAGGCGCGGCAATCCACGGAGCTCGTCGAGGCGCTGCGCCGAGCGCCGGCCGACGTCCTCGTGACCGATCTGGCGATGCCGGGCGGCCGATATGGAGACGGCCTGACGCTGATCGGCTATTTGCGGCGGCATTTTCCGATGCTGCGCATCGTCGTCCTGACGATGCTCGGCAATGGCGCGCTGCTGCGGCGCCTGTTCGAGGCGGGGGCGGCGGCCGTCGTCGGCAAGGGCGACGATCTTGCCCATATCGGGCTCGCCGTGCGCCACGCGATGCGCGGCGCGCGCTACGTCAGCCCTTCGCTGCGCGTGGTGCTCGATCGGATCGGCGCCCGCAACGGCCGGGCGACGAGTTCACTGGCGTTGTCGCCGCGTGAGATCGAGGTCGTGCGGCTTTTCGCATCGGGGATGAGCGTCAGCGAAATTGGCGTACGCCTCAATCGCAGCGTCAAGACGGTCAGCTCGCATAAGGTCTCGGCGTTGCGCAAGCTCGGGGCCGCCGGCGACGCGGAACTGATCGAATACGCGCGGGCCAACGGGCTGGCGCATCGGGGGATGACGTACGACGAGGCGTCGTAGCGGGAGAGGGAGAGGAGGGCAGCGGCGGGGCCCGGAGGGGCGCGGGCGGGTTGTCCGCCTGCGCGCTGCTCCTCCCGCGACGAGCGCTGGCTTACTGCGGCGTCGCCGTCGCTCCGCCATGCGCGGCCGACCACTGGGCCGGCGCGTTCAAGAACTTCTCGACTTCATCGAGCGTCTTGGCGTCGAAGTAGCCCGATGCCTTCGCGACGCGCAGCACGTCCCACCAGGTCGCGAGCGCGTGCAGATCGACGTCGATATCCTTCAGGACCGATACGCTTTCCTTGAAGATGTTGTAGTGGAACAGCACGAAGCAATGGTTCACGCGGGCGCCGGCCGTGCGCAGCGCGTTCACGAAGTTGATCTTGCTGCGGCTGTCGGTCGTCAAGTCTTCGACGAGCAGGACGCGCGAGCCTTCTTCGAGGTGGCCTTCGATCTGCGCATTGCGGCCGAAACCCTTCGGCTTTTTCCGGACGTACTGCATCGGCAGCATCATGCGGTCGGCGATCCATGCCGCGAACGGGATGCCGGCCGTTTCGCCGCCCGCGACGGCGTCGATCTGCTCGTAGCCGACGTCGCGCAGGATCGTCGTTTCGGCCATCTCCATCAGCGCACGGCGCACGCGCGGATACGAAATCAGCTTGCGGCAGTCGATATAGACGGGGCTTGCCCAGCCGGACGTGAAGATGAACGGCTTTTCGGCGTTGAAGTGCACCGCCTGCACCTCGAGCAGAATCTTGGCGGTCGTATCGGAGATCGTTTGACGATCGAAGCCTGTCATGGGCGAATCCTTCGGAATGAAAAGCGTGAGGCGGGCGGTTCGCCCGTTGGTGCAGGCTGTTTGCTGCACGCGTAGGCGCGCATTTTACCCGACTTCGGAAGCCGATCGGCGGGAACCGCGCATTAGGGGGTGTACACTAGGCGCCCCGCGAAACGCTCACGCGCCGTCTGCGCTAACCCGCAGATCAGCGCTGCGCCCATACGGCGCATGCGGTTGCCGCAGTCCTCTACGTCGTCGACTGCCCCGGCATCGCCCCGGCGCGAGCGTGCCGGCCCGAATTCCAACTACGAATTCCCTTACGTCTCGCAGGCAAAAATCATGGACGAACAACTGAAGCAAAGCGCCCTCGCATATCATCAGAATCCCAAGCCCGGCAAGATCTCGGTCACGCCCACGAAGCCGCTGTCGAACCAGCTCGATCTCTCGCTCGCGTACTCGCCGGGCGTGGCTGCGGCGTGCGAGGCGATCCACGCCGATCCGCTCGACGCGCAAAAGTACACGTCGCGCGGCAATCTCGTCGGCGTCGTGACGAACGGCACCGCGGTGCTCGGCCTCGGCAACATCGGGCCGCTCGCCGCCAAGCCCGTCATGGAAGGCAAGGGCTGCCTCTTCAAGAAGTTCGCCGGCATCGACGTCTTCGACATCGAACTGTCCGAATCCGACCCCGACAAGCTCGTCGAGGCGATCGCCATGCTCGAGCCGACGCTCGGCGGCATCAACCTCGAGGACATCAAGGCGCCCGAGTGCTTCTACATCGAGCAGAAGCTGCGCGAGCGCATGAAGATCCCCGTTTTCCACGACGATCAGCACGGCACCGCGATCATCGCTTCGGCGGCCATCCTGAACGGCCTGAAGGTGGTCGGCAAGGAACTCTCGAAGGTCAAGCTCGTTTGCTCGGGCGCCGGCGCGGCCGCCATCGCTTGCCTCGATTTGCTCGTCAAGCTCGGTCTGTCGAAAGAGAACGTGCTCGTGGCCGATTCGAAGGGTGTCATTTACGAAGGGCGCGGCAACCTCGATCCGTCCAAGGCGCGCTACGCGGCATCGACGGACGCACGCACGTTGGCCGACGCGATCAAATCGGCCGACGTCTTCCTCGGCTGCTCGAGCGCGGGCGTGCTCAAGCCCGAGATGGTGAAGGACATGGGCGATAGGCCCTTGATTCTCGCGCTCGCCAATCCCGAACCGGAGATCCGCCCGGAAGACGCGAAGGCCGCGCGCCCCGACGTGATCATCGCGACGGGCCGTTCCGACTATCCGAACCAGGTCAACAACGTCCTGTGCTTCCCGTTCATCTTCCGCGGCGCCCTCGACGTCGGTGCGACGACGATCACCGAGGAAATGAAGCTCGCCTGCGTGCGCGCGATCGCCGAGCTGGCCGAGGAAACTGATCAGGGCGACGAAGTGGCGAAGGCCTATGAAGGCCACTCGCTCGAATTCGGCCCCGAGTATCTGATTCCGAAGCCGTTCGATCCGCGCCTCATCATCAAGATCGCGCCGGCCGTCGCGCAAGCGGCGATGGATTCGGGCGTCGCGACGCGGCCGATCCAAGACATGGACGCCTATCGCGAGCAGCTCGGCGCCACGGTGTATCGCACGGGCATGGTGATGCGCCCCGTGTTCGCGGCGGCGAAGAAGAACGCCGCGCGCATCGTGTTTGCGGAAGGCGAGGATGAGCGCGTGCTGCGGGCCGCGCAATTCGTGCTGATGGAGAAGATCGCCAAGCCGATCATCGTCGGCCGCCCGTCCGTCGTCGAAATGCGGCTCAAGAAGATGGGCTCGAAGCTGACGGTCGGGACCGATTTCGAGATCGTCGATCCCGAGGACGATCCGCGCTTCACGCAGAGCTGGCAGCTTTACCACGAGATCGGGGCGCGCGATGGTGTCACGCCCGAGATCGCGAAGGCCGCGATGCGCAAGTTCAACACGCTGATCGGTGCGATCCTGATCCGCTTGGGGCATGCCGACGGCATGATCTGCGGCATGATCGACACGTATCACAGCCACCTGAAGTTCGTCGAGCAGGTGCTCGGCCGTGCGCAGCAAGCCGAGCATTTCGCGGCGATGAACCTTTTGATGCTGCCGGGCCGCAACTTGTTCATCTGCGATACCTACGTGAACGAAGTGCCGAGCGCCGAGCAGTTGGCCGACATGGCGATTCTCGCTTCGCGCGAAATCGAGCGCTTCGGCATCGTGCCGAAGGTGGCGTTGCTCTCGAACTCGAACTTCGGCAGCGCGCCGTCGGCATCGTCGCAACGGATGGCGGCGGCACGCAAGATGATCGCCGAACGCGCGCCTGAGCTCGAAGTCGACGGCGAAATGCACGGCGATGCGGCGCTGTCCGAGGTCGTTCGGAAGCAGGCGTTCCCCGGCACGACGCTCACGGGTGAAGCGAACCTGCTGTTGATGCCGAACGTCGAAGCGGCGAACATCACGTACAACTTGCTGAAGATGGTGGGCGGGGAAGGCGTGACGGTGGGGCCGTTCCTGCTTGGTGCCGCCAAGCCCGTGCATATCCTGACGCCGGCGGCTACGGTACGCCGGATCATCAACATGACGGCCGTGGCCGCGGCCAACGTGCGGGCGGCGTAATTTCGAACGCAGGCAGTCAGACGTGATCGGGGCTGCGGACGGCGCCGATCGCGCTCGGGCTTGCAAGTACTTGTCGGCGCTGGTGCTTTTTCCGGTTCAGGTGCCTGCTCATTGGCGGCAGTGGTCGTAGCCGCTGGGGTGTCGGGGCTCGCTTCCGTCGAACGGCCTTTTACTCCTCCAGCGAGCCCCGACACCCCATCGGCGAAACGCGTGGTGGCCCAAGAAGAACCGTAGCCGTGAATCATCGCTGGGTTTCTTGGGCGTGTGAGTGGTTTTCGGGCGGTGGGGGGGGGGGGGGGGGGGGGGGGGGGGGGGGTTGTTTTTTTTGGGGTGGTGTTGCTTTTTTTTTTTATTAACTTTTTGTGCACCCCCCCCCCCCCCCCCCCCACCCCAGCGGCTACGACCACTGCCGCCAATGAGCAGGCACCTGAACCGGAAAAAGCACCAGCGCCG
>NZ_JBQCIF010000093.1:0-18413 GCF_051953955.1 Trinickia sp.
CGGCGAGCCTTGCCCAGCTGCTCCGAAGCGGCGCAAGCGAGCGGCTGCTCGAGCTGCTCTTCGATCCGCAATTCCACTTCGTCGGGCAGCTTGTTGCCGTCGGCGCTGAAGAACTTGATCCCGTTGTCGTAGTAAGGATTGTGCGACGCGCTGATCACCACGCCGGCCGCGAGCCGCAACGCCCGCGTGAGATACGCGACACCCGGCGTCGGCATCGGGCCAGCCAGCATCACGTCGACGCCTGCCGCCGAAAAGCCCGACTCGAGCGCGGCTTCGAGCATGTAGCCCGATACGCGCGTGTCCTTGCCGATCAATACCGTCGGCCGCGATCCCGCCTTTGCCCACCGGTCCGCCTGGGCGAGCACCTTGCCGGCCGCATAGCCGAGCCGCAACACGAAATCGGGTGTGATCGGCGATTCGCCCACTTTGCCCCGAACCCCATCCGTGCCGAAATAACGACGTGCCATTCTCGAATTCCCTCGCTTCTTGCGAACGTTTGAACGTTTTATCTGATGGATGACTGCTCGACCCGGCGTAGGCGCGCCACGTCTTCCGCTTCGCGAACGGCTGCCCACACCTTCAATGCATCGACCGTCTCCGCTACGTCGTGCACTCGGATGATCGCCGCGCCGCGCTCCGCCGCGCACACGGCGGCGGCCACGCTGGCCGCGATGCGCTCGGCCGGTGTCGTGCGCCCGGTCACTGCGCCGAGCATCGACTTGCGCGACATGCCGGCGAGGATCGGATACGGTGCCTCGCCGGCACGAGGCGGAGGCGCGGTCTCGCGCAGGCGCGCGAGCAATGCGTAGTTGTGCTCACGTGTGGCCTTGCCGAAACCGAACCCTGGATCGACGCAAATGCGCTCACGCACGATGCCCGCCTGCATCAACACGTCGACCTGCCCTTCCAGAAATGCGCGCACCTCGCCGACGACGTCGTGATAATCGATCTCGCCACGCTGCATTGTCTGCGGCTCGCCTAGCATATGCATAACGCAGAGGCCACAATTCGTCCCCTTCACCGCATCGAGCGCGCCGGGGCGGCGAAAACCCCAGATGTCGTTAATGAGGTCTGCGCCGGCGGCCAGCGCCGCGCGCATGACCTCGGGCTTATAGGTATCGACCGATAATGGCACCCCGGTGCCGGCAAGCGCCTCGATCACGGGGATGACGCGCTCGAGCTCCTGCTGGAGCGGCACGGCGGGCGCACCGGGACGCGTCGATTCACCGCCGACGTCGATGATGTCGACGCCGTCGGCCACCATGCGTTCGGCTTGGCGCAAGGCAGCGTCACGGGCGACGTAGCGTCCGCCGTCGGAAAACGAATCGGGTGTGACGTTGAGAATGCCCATCACGCGCGGGCGCTCGAACGTCAGCGTGAACCGCCCGCATTGCAGCGGCGCGGGGACGTTCGTATAGGAGAGATCGGAATCGGACACGGGACAGCGGAAAAAAACGACGATGCACCGCCGGCGACTGCACGGCAAGCCTCGAAAGCAAAAAAACGGGCCGGTGCGGCACGCACCAGCCCGTCGTCTCTAATCGTGCAGCGTCACGCCGGCGCGGTCGCGCTGCCCGGACGCACTTCGGCGCCGGCACTGCCGCCGCTGCCGCCCGACGAAGGATCCGTTGCCGATACGCCCTTGGGCGAACGCGGCGGGCGGCCTTCCATGATGTCGTTGATTTGATCGGCGTCGATCGTTTCCCATTCCATCAGCGCCGCCGTCATGGCTTCGACTTTGTCGCGATTTTCGTCGAGCAGGCGGCGCGCAAGGCTGTATTGCTCATCCAGCAGGTGCCGGATTTCCGCATCGACCTTCTGCTGCGTCGCTTCCGAGATCGTGCGCGTGAAGCCGCGGCCGAACGGCGAGGCTTCGTTCTCGTCGTCGACGTAGACCATCGGTCCCAAGGCATCGGTCATCCCGAACCGCGCGACCATCGCGCGCGCCGTTTGCGTGGCCTTGTTGAAGTCGTCCGACGCGCCCGTGCTGACGAGGTTGAGGAACAACTCCTCGGCTACGCGGCCGCCGAACAAAATGGCGAGGCGATCGAGCAGATATTCCTTCGAGTACGTTTCGTTGTCGTGCTCGGGCAACTGCCAGGTCACGCCCAATGCGCGGCCGCGCGGAATGATCGTGACCTTGTGCACGGGGTCGGCCTTCGGCAGCAGCTTCGCGACGACCGCGTGGCCCGATTCGTGGTACGCCGTGGCGCGTTTCGCATCCTCGCGAATAACGGCCGACTTGCGTTCCGGGCCCATGAAGATCTTGTCCTTCGCGTCTTCGAAATCGAGCATTTCGACGATGCGCTTGCCGCGCCGGGCAGCGAACAGCGCGGCCTCGTTGACGAGGTTGGCCAGATCGGCGCCCGAGAAACCCGGCGTACCCCGCGCGATGACCGAAGCATCGACGTCGTTCGAGATCGGCACCTTGCGCAAATGAACCTTCAGGATTTGCTCGCGGCCGCGGATGTCGGGCAGGCCGACATAGACTTGGCGGTCGAAACGACCAGGACGCAGCAGCGCCTTGTCGAGCACGTCGGAACGGTTCGTCGCAGCGATGACGATGACGCCCGAGTTCGCCTCGAAGCCATCCATTTCGACGAGCATCTGATTCAGCGTCTGCTCGCGCTCGTCGTTGCCGCCGCCCATGCCGGCGCCGCGATGACGGCCGACCGCGTCGATTTCGTCGATGAACACGATGCAAGGCGCATGCTTCTTCGCCTGCTCGAACATGTCGCGCACGCGCGCCGCACCCACGCCGACGAACATTTCGACGAAGTCGGAACCCGAGATGCTGAAGAACGGCACCTTGGCCTCGCCCGCGATCGCACGCGCAAGCAGCGTCTTACCGGTACCGGGAGGCCCCACGAGCAGCACACCGCGCGGGATGCGCCCGCCGAGCTTCTGGAATTTTTGCGGATCACGCAGGAAGTCGACGAGCTCGGACACTTCTTCCTTCGCTTCGTCGCAGCCGGCGACATCGGTGAAATTGATCGCGTTGTTGTTCTCGTCGATGAGCCGTGCGCGCGATTTGCCGAACGAGAAGGCACCGCCTTTGCCGCCTCCCTGCATCTGCCTCATCATGTAGAACCAGAAGCCGATGATCAGTATCGTCGGCCCCAGATAGTACAGCGCGGACACCAGTGCGTTCGGCTCGTCATCGGCCTTGCCGCTCACCTGAACGCCGTACTTCATCAAATCGCCGACCATCCAAATGTCGCCCGGCGACACGATCTGATATTTTTGACCGTCTGCGGGAGTGACCGTCAGGTTCCGTCCCTGCACCACGACGTTCTTGATCTTGCCTAGCTTGGCGTCGTCCATGAACTGCGAGTACGAAACGCCTTCCTGGACACGGGGCTTGTCGAACTGCTTGAACACCGTAAACAGCACCAGTGCGATCACCAGCCACACTGCCGCCTTCGAAAACATATTGTTGTTCAAAGCCCACTCCTTCCTCATAGACGGGTGCCTACATTTACCTTGCGACACCACCAAAGCATTCTAATCCAGTCGGCAAGCCCCTGCCATAACGTTTCGCTACCGGCAAAATAGCGTGCTCGCGTGCGCCGGCGGTACTTCTGACGCCGCGCCTAGGGCCCTGCCACTGCAAAACGCGCCCGCATCATTCGGGCCGCTTCAAAACCTTGCCCAAAATGAACGTTTCGGCCGACTTGTCCCGCGACGCCTTGGGCTTGCGCGCCGCGACCGTTTTGAACTGGCGCTTGAATTTCTCGACGATCTGGCTGTATCCGCTGCCGTGGAAGCACTTCACGAGCAGTGCGCCCTCAGGTTTCAGGTGCGCTTGAGAGAATTCGAGTGCGAGATCGCAAATATGTTCGATCCGAGCGGCATCGGCGACGGCCACACCGGACAGATTGGGCGCCATGTCCGAAATTACAAGGTCGACGCGCCGCTCGCCGACGACTTCTTCCAATTGCGCCAGCACGCTGTCTTCCCGGAAGTCGCCCTGGATGAAATGGACGTCGGCGATCGGCTCCATCGGAAGAATGTCGAGCGCGATGATCGTGCCGTCGATGCCGCCCTCGCGCGCCGCATCGCGCCGCGAACCCTGCGCGAGCTTGTTGCGCGCGTACTGGCTCCAGCTGCCGGGCGCCGAGCCGAGATCGACGATCACCTGGCCTGGGCGGATGAGCTTGTCCTGCTCGTCGATTTCCTTGAGCTTGTAAGCGGCGCGCGCGCGGTACCCCTCGCGCTGCGCAAGCTTGACGTAAGGATCGTTGATGTGATCGTGCAGCCAGGATTGATTGAAACGGTTTTTTGCCATCAGAAGGTGATCTATTGCTGCGTCGGGCCGCCCTTTTGGCGGATAATACGCGTTTTGCCGGCGCGCCGTCCGGTCGGCCCGGCCGGATCGGGCCAGCATCTCGATGCAAGACGGCGCTCCCGTCCCTATTTTAGTCGAGTCGTTCTTCGTTCCTATGCCTGCCCTCAAAGTCTCCCCTGCCCAGCGCGCCGACTTGCGCTCTCAAGCCCACGCGCTCAAACCGGTCGTCTTGATCGGGGCCGAAGG
Organism: Trinickia sp.; assembly: GCF_051953955.1. GTDB lineage: Bacteria > Pseudomonadota > Gammaproteobacteria > Burkholderiales > Burkholderiaceae > Trinickia. The sequence goes on from NZ_JBQCIF010000093.1 coordinate 4,535, forward strand.
GCTGACCGACGCCGTGCTGGCCGAAATCAAAGTCCACCTCGCCGCCCATGAACTCATCAAGATCCGCGTGTTCGGCGACGAGCGCGAGGAGCGCGTCGGCATCTACGAGGCAATCTGCGATCAATTGAACGCTGCGCCCATCCAGCATATCGGCAAGCTGCTCGTCGTCTGGAAGCCCGAAGCCGAAGCGGTCCCCGCGGCGGCAAACAAACGCACCGGCACGAGCACGAGCACGCGCAGCAAAACGGCGCTGCCCACGGCCCGCGAAGCGGCGGCCGATACAGGCAAGCGCGGCACGGCGCCGCGCGTCGTCAAGGTCGTCAAGCAATCGCCAACGGACACGGTGCGGCGGCCGAAGCCGCAAAAAGTGCGCGTGCTCGGCAACGAGCGCGTCACGGCCGGCGGTACCGTCAAGCGCGCGAAAAAGCGCCAAACGAGCGCGAAGCGCTCGCATCAAACGGTGAAATGAACGACGGGCCGCGCACCGCATCAAGCGGTGCGCGCCGTATCAGGCCGCTGCCCCGGCCTGCTCTTCCGCGCCTCGCCCGGAGGCGCCGGCCGGTAGCATCCATATGAGCGCCAAGCCCAGCAGCGTTTCGACGACGTAAAACAACGTCGAGATAGCGTGCAACAGGCCAAAACGCGCGGCATACGCCGAATGCGCGAGATCGAGCCCCGCTGAGCGCGCTGCTTCGCGCAATCCTTCCATGAACGGCTGCAAGCCGAAATAGCCGATCAACACACACAGCAGCATGCCGGCGACGAGCCAGCGCAACCGTCGATAATCAACCGCGCCGCGCCGCACGAGCACATTGCCGAGCGCGAGCGACAAAATGCCGCACGCGACGCCGAGGAAAGCCTCGATCCGAAACAGCCGGGCCGCGACATCGCCGGCCACCGAACGTTCGAGCATCGTAAAGAGCGTGGGGGCAACGACATAGCCGATCGTCAGCGCGCTGCCTACCCAGATCAAGGCAAGCAGGCGAAACACGCGGTGGGGAGCGGAAGACACGAAGCGCGATCTCGACGATTAGACGTAACGCACCGAGATGATCTCGTACTCGCGCACGCCGCTGGGTGCCTGCACCGCGGCGACGTCGCCTTCGAATTTGCCGATCAAGGCACGCGCGATCGGCGAGCTCACGGAGATCAGACCGTGATCGATGTCGGCCTCGTCATCGCCGACGATTTGATACGTCACCTTATCGCCCGAATCGAGATCTTCGAGATCGACCGTGGCCGCGAACACGACGCGGCCTTCCGCGTCGAGTGCGGCCGGATCGATCACCTGTGCGGCGGCGAGCTTCGATTCGATTTCGGCGATGCGTCCTTCGATGAAGCCCTGCTTTTCCTTCGCGGCGTCGTACTCGGCGTTTTCCGACAGATCGCCCTGCGCGCGCGCTTCGGCGATCGAGTTGATGACGGACGGACGCTCGACCGATTTCAAGCGCTGCAGTTCGTCGCGCAGTTGATCGGCGCCACGCTTCGTCAAGGGAATCGTGCTCATAGACAGACCAGTAAGCAAAAAAAACGGAAATAAAAAAGCACCGCGGTTAAGTGCATCCCGTCGCGTCAACGACTTCGACAGGACGCCGCTTAACCGCGGCATGGTGGGGTATGTGATACGACCCCAGCGTGTTGGTGCAATCGAACGATTAGTTTAGGCGACGATGAAGGCCTTGTAAATCATAGACTTCCAAGTTCTTCAGGTAACGCAGCCCTTCCACGGCCGCGCGCGCGCCCGACATCGTGGTGTAGTAGGTCACCTTGTTCGCCTGCGCGCTCATGCGAATCGAGCGTGAATCGGCGATCGCCGCACGCGTCTCGTCGACCGTCGTGAACACGAGCGCGATCTCGCCATTCTTGATCATGTCGACGATGTGGGGACGGCCGTCCTTCACCTTGTTGACGACCTTCACGGGGACACCGGCTGCCGCGATCGCCGCGGCGGTGCCCTTGGTCGCCACGATCGGATAGCCGAGATCGTGCAGCATCGCCGCGACTTCCACGGCCTTCGGCTTATCGGCGTCCATGACCGTCAGCAGCACCGTGCCCGATTCGGGCAGGCGCGAGCCGGCGGCGAGCTGCGACTTGAACAGCGCTTCGCCGAACGTTTGGCCCACGCCCATGACTTCGCCCGTCGAACGCATCTCGGGCCCGAGCACCGGATCGACGCTCGGAAACTTCACGAACGGGAAGACGGCTTCCTTGACGCTGAAGTACGGCGGTTCGACTTCCTTCGTCACACGTTGCTGCTCGAGCGACTGGCCGACCATTGCACGCGCCGCGATTTTCGCGAGCGGCAAGCCAGTCGCCTTCGAGACGTACGGCACCGTGCGCGAGGCGCGCGGATTGACCTCCAGCACGTAGATGACGTCGTCGAAGCTGCCGTGCTCGTTGCGCACTTGCTGGATCGCGAATTGGACGTTCATGAGACCGACGACGTTCAACGCTTTCGCCATCGCCGCCGTCTGCCGCTTGAGCTCGGCCACGGTCGCCTTCGACAGCGAATACGGCGGCAGCGAGCACGCCGAATCGCCCGAGTGGACGCCCGCTTGCTCGATGTGCTCCATCACGCCGCCGATGAAGACCGTCTCGCCGTCCGAAATGCAATCGACGTCGCATTCGATCGCGTCGTTCAAGAAGCGATCGAGCAGCACGGGCGAATCGTTCGATACCTTCACGGCTTCGCGCATGTAGCGTTCGAGGTCGCGCGGCTCATGCACGATTTCCATCGCACGGCCACCGAGCACATAAGAGGGGCGCACGACGAGCGGATAGCCGATTTCGCCGGCCAGCACGAGGGCCTCGCTTTCCGCGCGCGCCGTGCGGTTCGGCGGCTGGCGCAAACCGAGATCTTGCAGCAGCTTCTGGAAACGCTCGCGATCCTCGGCCGCATCGATCATGTCGGGCGAGGTGCCGATGATCGGCACGCCGTTCGCTTCGAGATCGAGCGCAAGCTTGAGCGGCGTCTGGCCGCCATACTGCACGATCACACCGAGCGGCTTTTCCTTGTCGACGATCTCGAGGACGTCTTCGAGCGTCAGCGGCTCGAAGTAGAGACGATCGGACGTGTCGTAGTCCGTCGAGACGGTCTCGGGATTGCAGTTGACCATGATCGTCTCATAGCCGTCCTCGCGCATCGCAAGCGCTGCATGCACACAGCAGTAGTCGAATTCGATGCCCTGCCCGATCCGGTTCGGCCCGCCGCCGAGCACCATGATCTTCTTGTTCGACGTGGGTTGCGCTTCGCACTCTTCCTCGTAGGTGGAATACATGTAGGCCGTTTTCGTGGCGAATTCGGCCGCGCACGTATCGACGCGCTTGTAGACGGGACGCACGTTCAGCTCGACGCGACGCTGGCGCACGTCGGTCGCGCTCGCGCCGAGGAGCTTGGCCAGACGCCGATCGGAGAAACCGCCGCGTTTCAAGAACAGCAACTCGTCCTTCGTCAGGCTTTGCAGCGTGCGGCCCGCCAGCGCCTGTTCCGTCTTCACGATCTGCTCGATCTGAGCGAGGAACCAAGGATCGATCGCCGTTTCCTCGAACACTTCCTCGAGCGACATGCCGAGACGGAACGCATCGCCGACGTACCAAATGCGCTCGGGGCCCGTATCGCCGATTTCACGCACGACTTCGTCGCGATCGGTCGTTTTTTCGTCGAGGCCGTCGACACCGACTTCGAGGCCGCGCAGCGCCTTTTGGAACGACTCTTGGAACGTACGGCCGATGGCCATGACTTCGCCGACCGACTTCATTTGGGTCGTCAGACGCGAATCGGCTTCGCGGAACTTCTCGAACGCGAAGCGCGGGATCTTCGTGACGACGTAGTCGATCGTCGGCTCGAACGAAGCCGGCGTCTGCCCGCCCGTGATTTCGTTCTTGAGCTCGTCGAGCGTGTAGCCGCAAGCCAGCTTGGCGGCAACCTTCGCGATCGGAAAGCCGGTGGCCTTCGAGGCCAGCGCCGACGAACGCGAGACGCGCGGATTCATTTCGATGACGATGACGCGGCCGTCGCGCGGATTGATCGCGAACTGCACGTTCGAGCCGCCCGTGTCGACGCCGATCTCGCGCAGCACGGCGAGCGATGCGTTGCGCAGAAGCTGATATTCCTTGTCCGTCAGCGTTTGGGCCGGCGCGACCGTGATCGAATCGCCGGTGTGGATGCCCATCGGATCGAGGTTTTCGATCGAGCAAACGATGATGCAGTTGTCGGCGCGATCGCGCACGACTTCCATTTCGTATTCCTTCCAGCCGAGCAGCGACTCTTCGATCAAGAGCTCGCGCGTGGGCGAAAGATCGAGCCCGCGCCGGCAGATCTCTTCGAATTCCTGCTTGTTGTAGGCAATGCCGCCGCCCGAGCCGCCGAGCGTGAACGACGGGCGAATGACGATGGGATAGCCCGAGCCGCCGACTTGCGTCGTGATGTCGGCGTGCACCTTGAGCGCCTCTTCCATCGAGTGCGCCGTGCCCGACTTCGCCGAGCCGAGCCCGATCTTCGTCATCGCGTCCTTGAACTTCTGACGATCCTCGGCCTTGTCGATCGCCTCGGGCGAGGCACCGATCAACTCGACGCCGTACTTGGTCAAGACGCCGTGGTGATGCAGATCGAGCGCGCAGTTCAACGCCGTTTGGCCACCCATCGTCGGCAGGATCGCGTCGGGGCGCTCTTTTTCGATGATGCGCTCGACGACCTCCCAGGTGATCGGCTCGATGTAGGTCACGTCGGCCGTGTTCGGGTCGGTCATGATCGTCGCCGGGTTGCTGTTGACGAGGATGACCTTGTAGCCCTCTTCACGCAGCGCCTTGCACGCTTGCGCGCCCGAGTAGTCGAACTCGCACGCCTGACCGATGATGATCGGCCCCGCGCCGATGATGAGAATGCTCTTGATGTCTGTCCGCTTCGGCATAACGCTCTCGCTAATAGCTTTCGTCTTTCTGATGTATTCGATGGGCGGCGGCGCGTGTTCGCGCGCCGCGGCGCTTCAATTAGGCGGCGGCGTTGCCGCGCTTGGCGTCCATCAACGCCGTGAAGCGATCGAACAGGTAGCCAATGTCGTGCGGCCCCGGCGATGCTTCGGGGTGGCCCTGGAAGCAGAAGGCCGGCTTGTCCGTCAACTCGAAGCCTTGCAGCGTGCCGTCGAACAGCGAGACATGCGTGACGCGCGCGTTCGCCGGCAGCGTGCTGGCATCGACGGCGAACCCGTGGTTCTGCGACGTGATGACGACGCGGCCGTCCGCCAAATCCTTGACCGGGTGATTCGCGCCGTGGTGGCCCGTCTTCATCTTGACCGTCTTGCCGCCGACGGCGAGACCCATGATCTGGTGGCCGAGGCAGATGCCGAACGTCGGAATGCCGCGCTCGATGAAGGCCTTCGTGGCCGAGATCGCGTAATCGCAGGGCTCCGGATCGCCGGGACCGTTCGAGAGGAAGATGCCGTCCGGATTGAGCGCGAGCGCCTCGGCCGCGCTCGCTTGCGCCGGCAGGACCGTGACGTGGCAGCCGCGTTCGGCCAGCATGCGCAGAATGTTGTACTTGACGCCGTAATCGAACGCGACGACGCGATATTTCGGCGCCCGCTGCGCGCCGAAGCCCGTGCCGAGGCGCCATTCCGTCTGCGTCCATTCATAGGGCTTGGGCGTGCTGACGACCTTCGCGAGGTCCATGCCGGCAAGGCCCGGGAACGAACGGGCGAGCTCGATGGCCTTCGCCTCGTCATCGCTGCCCGCGAGGATACAGCCGTTTTGCGCACCCTTGTCGCGCAAGATGCGCGTGAGGCGCCGCGTGTCGATCCCGGCGATCGCCACGACGTTTTCGGCTTGAAGGTATTCGCCGAGCGTGCGCTCCATGCGGAAGTTCGATGCGCGCAGCGGCAGATCGCGCACGATCAAGCCTGCGGCGTGAACCTTCGTCGATTCGACGTCTTCGGCGTTCACGCCGACATTGCCGATGTGGGGATACGTGAGCGTCACGATCTGACGCGCGTAGCTCGGGTCGGTCAGGATTTCTTGATAGCCGGTGATGGCTGTATTGAACACGACTTCGCCGATGGTATGACCAGCCGCGCCGATGGCATAGCCGCGAAAGATCGTGCCGTCGGCGAGTGCAAGCAGAGCGGGAGGAAAAGACGGCAACACGGGGAAGCTCCTTCAGGAACACCCTGTTGCCGACCTGTTTATCCGACCATGCGAGCGCTCGTGGCTATCGCCGTGCGCGCCATCGGCTAGATCACTAGACGACGACACGCGGCGTGGCGCGAGTTCGCACGCTGCTGCGACGACGCGAGGTGTGCCGAAGTGTGCTCGAGGCGCTGATCCGTAGACCGGACGGGCTCTCGGCGGCACGGCTCGCGATGACGGCGCGCGGCGGATGAACGGGATGTTGGAGGTAGGCGCTAGGGTGCGGGTTGGATAGTGCAAACTTTCGGATTATAGCTTGAAAGACCCCTTCCCTACAATTCGAAGTTACCTTCGGCGCGCCGCCACCGCCGCGCGATCGATCAGTTGGCGACTGAGGCTGGCGACTGAGGGCTGGCGACTGAGCCAAGGGCATAGCGCCGATCCTACACCCGCCGGCAAGCGACGCGAAGGAAAACGCCGGCGCCCTGACGGGCGGCGGCGCTGTAGCAACGTGAGGTGCATCGGAGCGTCCGCCGCGCGCTGCCCCCGCAGTGCACGGCCACCTCGCGAAAACGGCCTTCTTATGACTTATGCTTCGATTTGCGCGCCCCTACCGTGTCGGCGTCGTGGCTCGCCTCTGTCGCTTTCGACGACTTTTCGGCACCCTTGGAAGCCGTCGCGGCGGGCTTTCCCGACTTGGCCGACTTGACGGACTTGGCGCCGTGCGCGGCAGTCCTGGCACCCGCCGTCCGGCCATGGCCCTTCCCGACCTTTTCCGCACGCGACCGCGGCTTCACGTCGGCCGCGCGTGCGTCGATCCGCTCGACGTGCGCGCCTTCGGGAATCGCGGTCGCGATTCTTTGCGGCCCCGGCTCCGCCGGCACCGCCTTGCCAACCGGCACGTGCAGCACGATGACCTGCCCCGGCATCGCCTCGGAACGATGCGTCTTGTTCCAGGCCTTGAGCTGACCGACCGAAACGCCGTAACGCGCGGCGAGGGCCGCCATCGACTGCTTGCGGCGCACGCGAATGAGCATCTTGCGCGTATCGGGAACGTCGGGCTCCATCGCAAGGACGGCGCTCTCGGCAACGTCCGCGCTGATGTCCTCGTCATCGTCGTCCGCGCGCGGAACGACGAGCGTCGAACCGGGCTTGAGCCGCATGCCGGCCGGAATCTTGTTGACCGACATCAGCGTGTGCGCGTCGACGCCGATTTTCTCGGCGAGCGCTTGCGGGCGCATGCGCTCGGTCACCGTGTAGGTGGTCCACGACGACAACTGGCCGTCGTAGGTCTTCAGGCTGTGCTCGAACGCGCTCGCGTTGTCGAACGGCAGCAGGATCTGCGGCTGCGTGGCGCCGACGATCACGGGCTTCTTGAATGAAGGATTGAGTGCGCGGAACTCGTCCGTCGTCATGTTCGCCAACTTCGCGGCGACTTCGACGTCGATGTCGTGCGACGTCGTGACAGTCACGAAATACGGGTGATTCGGGATTTCCGGCAGCGTGAGGCCGTAGGCCTGCGGATTCATGACGATGTTCTTGACCGCCTGCAGCTTCGGCACGTAATTGCGCGTCTCGTTCGGCATGCGCAGGCTTTCGTAGTCGGTCGGCAAGCCGGCCGCCTGATTGCGCGCGATCGCCCGCTGCACGTTGCCCTCGCCCCAGTTGTAGGCCGCGAGCGCGAGGTACCAATCGCCGAACATGTCATGCAGCCGCGACAGATAATCGAGCGCGGCGCCCGTCGAGGCCAGCACGTCCCGGCGCTCGTCCTGCCACATGTTCTGCTTCAGGTTGTAGGTGCGGCCCGTGCCGGGCACGAATTGCCACATGCCGGCCGCCTTTGCGACCGACAGCGCCTGCGGGTTATACGCCGATTCGACGAACGGCAGCAGCGCGAGCTCCGTCGGCATGTGCCGCGATTCGAGCTCTTCGACGATGTAATAGAGGTACTTCTGGGAGCGCTCGGTCATGCGCTGGACGTAATCGGGGCGCTGCGCGTACCAATTGGCCTGCATGTCCACCAGATCATTGTTCAGATCGGGAATTTGAAAACCGCGGCGAATGCGGGCCCACAGATCGGAATCGGCCGTGGTCAGTTGATCGACGGAGCTTTTGTCGACATCGATGGTCTGCTTGGCGGCGGTGATGCGGACGGCGTCGGTGGCAGTGGCAGGGTTGGAAGCGTCGGAGGCTGGGGGCGCTGTCGGTCCTTGGCTTGCGCAAGCGGCAAGCATCAAAACCAGCAGTGCACTGAAGATAAATCGCATGAACGTCTCTGCTTCCAAAGCTGGAAATTGCAGGCGATAGTACGAAAGCGAGCCGCCCGCGTCAACAGAAAACGATAAAAAAACCTGTCAAATCCAGAACTTGCCGCATTTTTCCGAACCATCGAACGAAATTTGCGCCCTATGCAACGCGCTCAGCGGAAACGGTTTTTCCACTCGCGCATCAGCGTAAAGGACGTCAGCCGATCGGACACCGTTTCATGCAACTGTTCGGAGAGAATGCGCTGAACCGCGGGATCGTCCGCGCGCAGAAACGGATTGACGGCGCGCTCGTGCGCAATCGTCGTGGGAAGCGTGGGCACTTCGCGGGCGCGCAACGCACAGGCGTGCTCGTGCCATTCGCGCAAGCGCGCGTTCTCGGGATCGCAGGCAAGTGCGAAGCGAATGTTCGAGAGCGTGTATTCGTGTGCGCAATGAACCTGCGTTTCGCCAGGCAACGCCGCGAGGGCGTCGAGCGACGCGAGCATCTGGGCCGGCGTGCCCTCGAACAGGCGCCCGCAGCCGCAGGCGAACAGCGTGTCCCCGCAAAAGACGTGAGGCACCTGGCCCGCTTGCCCGGCTTGGAAGTAAGCGATGTGGCCGCGCGTGTGACCGGGCACGTCGAGCACATCGAATTCGAGACGCGGCGCCCGAATGCTGACGCGATCGCCCCCGGCGAGGGGGTGCGTGACGACGGGAATCGCTTCCGCGGCGGGGCCGTACACGGGAATACGGGTTTCGCCTATGAGCGCGGCGACGCCGCCGACGTGGTCGGCATGATGGTGCGTGAGTAAAATAGCGGCGAGTCGCCAGCCCCGTTTCGCGAGATAGGCCCTGACCGGGGCTGCCTCGCCCGGGTCGACGGCGACGGCATCGCGCCCGTCCGATACGAGCCAGATGTAGTTGTCCGCAAACGCCGGCACCGGCACGTATTCGAGCGTATTCATAGGCGACGCACCCACCACGATGTCTGATCGAACGATTATAGACTGGCCCGCCTGGGCGGCCTCGCCGCTTGGGCGTTACGTGCTCGACTGGGAACAGGCGCAGCTCGACAGCGTCGTGTCGAACGTCTTCGGCTACCACGCGCTGCAGCTCGGCCTGCCGCAACTCGATGCCCTGCGCGAGAACCGCATGCCCTCGCGCGCGCTCGTGCTGGACGCGGCCAGCGGCGCGAGCGCCCCTTTCAGCTATCCGCCGCGCCGGCACGAAGGCGGCACCGTCGGCCCTGCCGGGCTAGCGGCGCCCGGTGATCGCCATGCGCCGGCGGCGCGCACCACGCTCTGGTGCGATTTGCTCGATCTGCCGTTCGAGGCGCAAAGTGTCGATTTGCTCGTGATGCCGCACACGCTCGAATTCACGCGTGACCCGCACCGGTTGCTGCGCGAGGCCGAGCGCGTGCTGATGCCCGAGGGTCAGCTCGTGATCCTCGGGTTCAATTCGCTGAGCTTGTGGGGGGCGCGTCAAGCGTTCGGCAAGATGACGGGGCGGCCTTTCGTGCCGGCGGCGCAGGATTTGATCGCGTTCACGCGGATCAAGGATTGGCTCAAGCTGCTCGGATTCGAACTTGAACGCGGGCGCTTCGGCTGCTATCGTCCGCCCCTCGCCCGTGATCACTGGCTGACGCGATTCGCCTTCATGGAGGCGGCCGGCGATCGCTGGTGGCCGATTTTCGGCGCGGCCTACATGGTGACGGCGGTCAAGCGCGTGCGCGGCATGCGGCTCGTCGGCGCGATCAAGGCGAAAAAGCCCGTGCGTGCGCCGGGCCTTGCGCCGGCCGCCACACACAAAACACCTAACCCGAGAATATGACGTGACCGACGTAACCCCCGAGTGCATCGAAATCTTTACCGACGGGGCCTGCAAAGGGAACCCGGGCCCCGGCGGATGGGGCGCCCTGCTTCGCTACGGCACGCAAGAGAAGGAACTCTTCGGCGGCGAGGCCAACACGACGAACAACCGCATGGAGCTGATGGCCGTGATCGCGGCGCTCGAGGCTCTGAAGCGTCCATGCAAGGCCATCGTCCATACGGATTCGCAGTACGTGCAAAAAGGCATCAGCGAGTGGATTCATGGCTGGAAGAAAAAGAACTGGATGACGGCCGCGAAAACGCCGGTCAAGAACGCCGATCTATGGAGGCGTCTCGATGAACTCGCGGCGCTGCATCAGCTCGAATGGCGCTGGGTGAAGGGTCACGCGGGCCATCCGGAAAACGAACGCGCCGATGCGCTCGCGAACCGCGGCGTCAGTGCGCTCGCGGAAAGCTGAGCGCACGCTCGGTTGACACTGCTTACATACGAACACGAAACACACGAACATGCGTCAAATCGTTCTCGACACGGAAACCACTGGTCTCAACGCACGGACGGGCGACCGCATCATCGAAATCGGCGGCGTGGAGCTCGTGAACCGCCGCTTGACGGGCAACAATCTGCACTTCTACATCAATCCGGAGCGCGACAGCGATCCTGGCGCACTGGCAGTGCACGGGCTGACGACGGAGTTCTTGAGCGACAAGCCGAAGTTCGCCGAAATCGTCGATCAGTTGCGCGACTATTTCCGTGATGCCGAGCTGATCATCCATAACGCGCCGTTCGACTTGGGGTTTCTCGAGGCCGAGTTCGCGTTGCTCGGGTTGCCGCCTTTCAAGGAGCACTACACGGGGGTGATCGATACGCTCGTGCAGGCGAAAGCGATGTTCCCCGGCAAGCGTAATTCGCTCGATGCGCTGTGCGATCGGTTCGGCATCAGCAATGCGCATCGAACGCTGCACGGGGCGTTGCTCGACTCGGAGTTGCTGGCCGAGGTGTATCTGGCGATGACGCGCGGGCAGGAGAGCCTCGTCATCGACATGCTCGGCGAAGCGCCGGCGCAGCAGGCGGCGGCTACCGCTGCGGGCAACGTCGTGTCTTTCGAAGGGCTGGCTTTGCCGGTGCTGGCGGCGGATGAAACGGAGCTGCAAGCGCATGAAGCGGTGCTGAACGATCTGGACAAGGCCATCAAAGGCGCGAGCGTTTGGCGGCGAGAGCCGGCGCCTGAAGCTGCCGCCGACGCAGCGGATGTGCAAGCCGCATAAAAATTGCTTTACGCGCCGTCGAGCATCTGACATAATTCGAGGCTCTTCGGGTGGTTAGCTCAGCGGTAGAGCACTGCCTTCACACGGCAGGGGTCACTGGTTCGATCCCAGTACTACCCACCAGAATTTCTGGCCGAAGAATTATGCAACGGCTTACGAGTTGGCTTCGCCAGCTTTTCCGGCCGAGACAATGCTTCTGCTAAGCTTTTGAAAGAACCCCGCGCAAGCGGGGTTTCTTATTTGCCGTGCCCCAAAACCGCATCGTGAGCTACTTCGAGCGCACGCGTCGCAACACGGCCCAGAGCACCCCCTCAGCCATCCCCACCAGCGCGAAGCAGACCGCAAACACCACCAAGAACGCGATCGTCTCGATATCGTCCGTGTTCTCCAACCGAGCGGCACCTGTCGCGTTCAGCGACCACCTTATCGAATCGTCCAAGAAGTCAGGCATGTTTCCCGGAAGCTGCGCGACGTACTCCGTAAGCTCCCAGCCAACAACCACAGCTACGACTATCGCCGCGACGATCAAAAACGCCTTTTTCATTTCACCTCTACAGTTCCGTAAGCCCGATATGCAGTACCCGGGACGGGCAAATCCGCCCCACGCGCGCGCAAATTTTTCGCAAGCGAATTGAACCCGTACGGGTTGGCCAACGTAATGCATCCTTCACTGAGTCTCAACCTGCCCTCAGGATGCAAGCGAAACTGACCGCGCGCCACACCATTGACAAACGTAGAATCCCCCGTTTCCTTGTTCCACAGCATAAACCACTGCGAATGATCCGTCGTGCCCCAGCCATGCGCACGAATAAGATCATAGAGCCATCCCAGCCTACCACCGGATTGACGATCGACTATGTAATAGACGCCCTTAGGAATCGGCCCGACATCCTTCTTATCCGTAAGGCCGGGGTTATCACGCCCAGCCCCACGCCCGGAATAAGCTACAAATGCGCCGATACCTTGACAATTGAGCAAAGACGTCGTCTGGTCATTCAGCGCAAACGTGCAATTAACAGGCATCAAACACCCCTAGTCAAAAAACCACGAGAGTGCCACATCCACATTCACGGCGAAAACCTACTAACTTTGACAGGGCCATCCCCTCAAGTAGGAAGCAGTAGCTGCACAGCAGATCGCCCTACGTGTGGCGCAAGGTGCGCATACCGCTCCGTCACGGTTATCGACGAATGGCCCAACAGATCCTTGACGATATACAGCGAAACACCAGCCATCACCAACCACGATGCAAAAGTATGGCGAAGATCGTGGACACGGAAATTGTCGATACCTGCTCGATCACAAGCTGCGCGAAATCCCTTCTGAATCGTAGTCAATCGACTACCTGACACCACCGCAAAGACCCACCGTGACCTCGGCGCGTAGCACCTAACCCACTCACGTTGCTCCAAGAGCGTAGAAACCGCCTCATCGTTCAACGGTACGACCCGACGCTTGCCGTTCTTCGTGTTCTCCGGTTCGAGCTGCAAAACACGACGCTCAAAGTCAATACGGCTCCATTCAAGCTTCAACAGCTCGTTCTTCCGGCAACCAGTGTGCAACGCCAGCTTGACGAAATTCGGGAGGTGCGGCCGACGAGCAAACCTACCAGCCGCCAAGACGAGCGCATCGGCCTCTTGTCGGCTAATCCATCGAACACGACTACGAGCGACACCGAGGCCCAACCGCACGACTGGATTAGGCAAATCTGGACGATCGTGCTCGATTCGAACGAAATTGATAGCCGCAGAAAAAAAACGAAGCTCGCGTTGAATCGTTGATTCTAGCACCCCTTCAGCTTGCCGATCGACGACGTACTGACGAACATCGGCCCGCTTCAACTGCGCGAGAATCCTTCCACCAAAATACGGTTGCAAACGTTTCAACGAGTACAAATCGCGCTGTTTGCTGCGATGGCTTTTTGCGGCCAGATAGATGCCTACAACATCCTCGAACACCATGTATGACGCCTCAAACACCAGTTTGAAAGAACACGATAACGTCAGGCTATTCGAGGACTTTAACTGCCTTACAACTCGCCTAACCGTCAACGTTGCCCGTTGCCAGCCAAAAGACTCCTATTCCTTGGTTCCAATAGAATTGCGCCCCATCGCACGTCCCGCCGTTTTCAAGCACGCAATGGTGCGCAGCTACTACCGCGTATTTCGCGCCGAACTCCGGGCCGAGGTGCGCATACGTCGTCGTCTCAGGCAACACCACGCCCCGGCTCGTCCAATAGCGCTTTTTGTTGAACATCGACGCATCGGCATCCTTGCCAACGTACTTCGCGATATACGTCGCGATCCGGTGCCGCATCGAGCGACCCTTGCCGCCAAGCTTGCGAAACAATGCTCGCATCTTCCCGTTGCCCAAGCTATCGTTGACCGCGCCGTCGGTCCCGGCCTTGCTGATGACCGA
>NZ_JBQCIF010000094.1:0-33615 GCF_051953955.1 Trinickia sp.
AGCGGCCCTCAAACCCAACACTCCGGAGCCCGAACTCGACCAAAACTGACAAGGAAATCTACAATCGACACCGCGCAACGCCCAAACCCGCCGAATCGGTCACGTTCCCGAAATCGGCGGTCACGTTCGCCGAAATACGCACTGGGCCAGCGTGGCGCGCATCGCATTGGTTTTTTTGGGTGCCCGGGCGCGGCTTTCCTGATGGGCCGCGAAGGTGCGCGGCAGGGTCGGAGGCGGTGTTTCGACCAGATTGACGCGGTCGTCGTCCGTCTCCTCGACCGAGAGCGTCGGCAATCCGGCGGCCAGCAGGTACCGATTGATCCGCGTGAGTTCCCGCGCGACGCCCAGCTTGTGGATGGAGTGTAGCCGGGCGTATTCGAGCAGGGCGCGTGCGAGCGTCGTCCTGGACGGGCCGCCGAGCAGGGGCTCGTGGGTGTTCTCGAGCTGGATGCGGAGGCTGGCCGCCCAGGCTTCGGCTTCCTGTTTTTCGTGGGCGGCGAAGTTCCGGGTCAACTTCTGCCCCTTGACCGTGACACGGGCCTGCCAGCCATTACGGTGAGAGTAGACGCTCATGTCGGGCCTCCCCGCGATTGAGGGGCGATACCGTGCGGGGCACGGCAGGCGTGACGGGAACCACGGTAGGAAAGCAATGCATGAGACTGCTCCGGTAGTGGAAGGAGCATCGCTGTGTTCCCGGGAGCGGTCCCAACCTGCCACGCACGTCGCGACGGACCTTAGACGGGTCCGCCGGCAGGACGCGAGGCCGGGTGTCGGGTCATTGGAATGAGGCGGAACGGCTGGCCAGAAACGGGCCAGCGCTGGAGGCGCAAGCGGCCCAAGCGCGGGGGTGAACCGCAATGGGCCGCGACGGGCCGTGCCTCCACTTTTGCCTCCACGGCCCACCGGACGCGCCATGAAAAAAGGGTCTGCGTATGCAGACCCTTTTTTCAAGCAGAATTCTTTGGTGGGGCGTGAGTGACTCGAACACTCGACCTACGGATTAAGAGTCCGCTGCTCTACCAACTGAGCTAACGCCCCAACAGACTGCGAATTATGCGGGACTTTTTCGTCCTTGCCTAGCCCCTTTTCGCCATTTTTTGAAAAAATCGTCGTTCCTCGGGCGATGTCGCTCATCCGCGCGCAGTGACGCTCGCTCAGCCGACAGCTTCCGTGCCGTTTCAAGATCCCATCTTCCCGCCCCCGGTATGATGGCGCCACCGCACGACTGCTTCGGACCCACGCCAAGCGCCGGTGCATAGTAAAGCCACACCCAGAGCGACACCCAGAGCCAAAACGACCACAGAGCCCCAGATTCACACCATCGCCCCGCCAGGAGACACCCCATGACCGAATCCGCCGTCCTCGATCTGCTCGACCGCGTCCTCGCCCCGTGGGTTCGCTCGCTCGCGCTCGAGCCGGTCACCATCTCCGACGAAAGCGCCACGCTGCGCCTGCCGTTCTCCGGCGAACTCCGTCACTCGGGCGGCGTCATCTGCGGCCAGGTCTTCATGGCGGCAGCCGACACGGCCATGATCGTCGCCATCTCGGCCGCGCTCGGCGAATTCCGTCCAATGACGACGGTCTCGCTCAACATCAGCTTCATGCGCGCCGTCCGCAAGGGCGACGTGCTCGTGACCGCGCGCGTGCTGCGCATGGGCCGCAATCTCGTTTTCGGCGAAATCGAGCTCGTCGACGAGGAAGGCAAAATGGCGGTCCACGCGACGACGACCTACGCGCTCATCAACTGAACGAGCGACGCATCGCACGGTACCCGCCCACAAAGGAATCGCACATGTTCGATCAGGTCGTGTTCGCAGGCGGCGGCAATCGCTGCTGGTGGCAGGCCGGCTTCTGGGATGTCGTCCAACCCGAGCTCGCGCTCGCTCCACGCGTCATCACGGCGATTTCGGCCGGTGCCGCAACGGCGTGCATGCTCTATACGCGAAGCGACGCGCAATGGGTCATGCGCTATTACGAAGACGTGCTTCGCCACAACAAGAAGAACGTCTATTGGGGCAACCTCTGGCGGCGCGGCGCCGCCGTGTTCCCGCACTACGCCATCTATCGCCAGGCACTGCTCGACATTTACGGCGAGTCGTTCTCCAAACTCGCCGGCGCACCCGAGATTCGCATTGGCGTCTCGCGCGTGCCGCGCTGGCTCGGCGCGCGTACGTCGGTGGCCGCGGGCCTCATCGCCTACAACATCGATAAGCACCTGCGCAAAGTGCTGCACCCCACCCTCGGCCGCACGCTAGGCTTCCGGCCCGAGTTCGTGCGCGCGCAAGACTGCATCGCCGTCGACGAACTGGCGGATCTGATCCTGCAATCGTCGTGCACCCCGCCTTTTACGCCAGTCCTGAAACGGAACGGCCGACCCGTGCTCGACGGCGGCATGGTCGACAATGTTCCCGTCGACGCACTCGACGAGACGCCGGGCCGCGTGCTGGTCTTGGTCACGCGCCGGTATCCGCGCCCGCAAACTTTCGTGCTCTCGCACGGCATGCAGCAGCGCCTGTACGTGCAGCCGTCGCGTAAGGTGCCGATCTCGAGCTGGGACTATACGCAGCCTGCATTGATGCGCCCGGCCTACGACCTCGGCCGCGCAGACGGCGAAGCGTTCCTCGCCCGCCTACCGGAAATCGATGCGCTCACGGCCCACCATGCCTAAGGCGTGAGCAGCGGGATGCGCCGCGCCGCGCACGAGCATCGCGGCGAAGCGGTCCGAGACACGCCGCGCGCGCCCTCGCATGGGCACTAGAAAGAAAGGAAGGCGGAAAGCGGAAAGCGGCCGAAAACGTCAACGTCGCCGCACGACGCTCAACGCGTCGGCATTGACGACGCTCGACGTGTCGCCTTCGTCGAACGCCAATATGTTCTTGAACGCCGCGCTGAAATAAAGCTCGTAGCTTTCGCGCTCGACATAGCCGATGTGCGGCGTGCAGATTACGTTCTCCATGCGCAAGAGCCCGTAGCCCTGCAGAATCGGTTCGCTTTCGTAGACGTCGATCGCAACCATGCCCGGCCGATTGTGCGAGAGCGCGTTGACGAGCGCGTTGTCTTCGAGCAGCTCGGCGCGGCTCGTGTTGACGAACAGTGCCGTGGGCTTCATCCGCAGCAAATCCGCTTGCTTGACGATGCCGCGCGTGTCGTCGTGCAGCCGCAAATGCAGCGTCAACACGTCGCTCTCTTCGAACAGCGCCTCGCGGCTCGAGGCCACTTCGTAGCCGTCGGCCTTCGCCGCTTCGAGCGAATGTTCGCGGCCCCAGATCAGCACGCGCATGCCGAACGCTTTGCCGTACCCGGCGACGAGCCGGCCGATCTTGCCGTATCCCCAGACGCCGAGCGTATGGCCGCGCAGCACGGTGCCGAGCCCAAAGTTCGGCGGCAGTGCCGACGTCTTCAAGCCCGATTGCTGCCAAGCGCCTTGCTTCAGATTCGCCACGTACTGAGGAATGCGGCGCTGTGCCGCCATGATGAGCGCCCACGTTAGCTCGGCCGGCGCGATCGGCGAGCCGACGCCTTCGAGCACGGCGATGCCGCGCTCGGTGCACGCGGCCAGATCGATGTGATTCGATACCTTGCCCGTCTGGCTGATCATGCGCAAATGCGGCAGTTTGTCGAGCAACTGCGACGTCACGCGCGTGCGTTCCCTGATCAGCACCAAGGCGTCGACTTCCGCGAGCCGGCTAGCCAACTGTCCGAGGCCGCGAACGGTGTTATTGAACACTTTGACGTCATGGCGGGTCAGAAGCTGGAAGCAATCGAGTTTGCGGACGGCGTCTTGGTAATCGTCGAGAATGGCAATCTTCATAGGCTATGGTGTGGAGTTTTGCAGTGCACGATGTACACAGTAGACGCGGTGATATGCTTGTCGGTTCCAACCGGTCATAGGAGAAAAGCTGGCATGAGCGATGCGACACGCATGGTCACGATGCTCCCGGCTTTCGCTTTTGCTTTCACTTGGCAGGACCGCTTCTTTTTAACAGCTTGTCGCGCCGGCGCGCAAGCCGCGAATGACGCGCGCGTGTCGGCGGGCCGCTCGGCACGCACCTCATGCCACCGCGTGCAATTCACGTGCGCGCTGGACGCTCGGCAAGCTCTTTCGCTCCTGACGCACTCGTTCTCACGCGCAACGTACGCGTTCGAACGCACCTCTCGCACGCAGCGTCAGCGAGCCAAGCCCGTTTCCTTCTTAACGATGACAAAACGGAGACTGCTCGATGAACCATTCCGCCTTTGGAGGCGCCGCCACTCTTGAAGTGCCTGCTTACGTCCAGCATCGCAAGCTGATCGATTGGGTTCAGCGCATCGCGGCCCTCACGAAGCCTGATCGCGTCGTTTGGTGCGACGGCTCGCAGGAGGAGAACGATCGCCTGTGCGACTTGATGGTCGCGGCCGGCACGCTCAAGCGCTTGAACCCCGAGAAGCGGCCGAACTCCTATCTCGCGTGCTCGGATCCGTCGGATGTCGCACGCGTCGAGGACCGTACGTTCATTTGTTCGGAGCACCGCGACGATGCGGGGCCGACGAACAATTGGATGGCGCCTTCGGAGATGCGCGCGACGCTCGAAGGCCTCTTCGACGGCTCGATGCGCGGCCGCACGCTCTACGTCGTGCCGTTCTCGATGGGACCGATCGGCTCGCCGATCGCGCACATCGGCATCGAGCTGACCGATAGCCCCTATGTCGTCGTCAACATGCGGATCATGACGCGCATGGGCCGCAAGGTGTACGACGTCCTGGGCACCGACGGCGAGTTCGTTCCCTGCGTGCATTCGGTCGGCGCGCCGCTCGCCGCGGGGCAGGCCGATGTCTCGTGGCCCTGCAATCCGACGAAATACATCGTCCATTTCCCCGAAGCGCGCGAGATCTGGAGCTTTGGCTCGGGCTACGGCGGCAACGCGCTGCTCGGCAAGAAATGCTTCGCGCTGCGGATCGCATCGACGATGGGCCGGCGGGAAGGGTGGCTCGCCGAACACATGCTGATTCTGACCGTGACGTCCGACGAGGGCCGCAAGTACCGCGTCGCCGCGGCGTTCCCGTCGGCTTGCGGCAAGACGAACTTCGCGATGCTGATACCGCCGCGCGCGATGGACGGCTGGTCGATCTCGACGATCGGCGACGACATCGCCTGGATCAAGCCGGGCAAGGATGGACGGCTCTACGCGATCAATCCAGAGGCCGGCTATTTCGGCGTCGCGCCGGGCACGAGCGAGAAGACCAACTACAACGCGATGGCCACGCTCAAAGCGAACGTGATTTTCACGAACGTCGCGCTGACCGACGATGGCGACGTTTGGTGGGAAGGCATGACGGATACGCCCCCCGCGCACCTCGTCGATTGGCAGGGCAACGATTGGACGCCCGAGATCGCGAAGGAAACGGGCCGCAAGGCCGCTCATCCCAATGCGCGCTTCACCGCGCCCGCGTCTCAATGCCCTTCGGTCGATCCCGATTGGGAGAACCCGGCCGGCGTGCCCATCGATGCCTTCATCTTCGGCGGCCGGCGCTCGGGCACCGTGCCGCTCGTGACGGAGGCACGCAATTGGGTGGAAGGCGTCTACATGGCAGCCACGATGGGCTCTGAAACCACGGCGGCGGCGGCTGGCAAGCAAGGCGTCGTGCGGCGCGATCCGTTCGCGATGCTGCCGTTTTGCGGCTATCACATGGGCGATTACTTCGGGCACTGGCTCGGCGTCGGCGAGCGGCTCGACAGGCTCGGGGCGAAGCTGCCGAAGATCTTCTGTGTGAACTGGTTCCGCAAGGGGCCGGATGGCAAGTTCGTCTGGCCAGGCTTCGGCGAGAACATGCGTGTTTTGCGTTGGATGATCGGACGCATCGAGGGGCACGCGACCGGCTCCGATCATGCGTTCGGCGTATCGCCGCGCTATGAGGACATCGATTGGAATGGGCTCGAATTCACGCGCGAGCAGTTCGAGCAAGTCATTTCCGTAGACGACGCCGATTGGCGGCGCGAACTCGCGTTGCATGCGGAATTTTTCGATTCGTTACGGCATCGGTTGCCCGATGCGCTCACTCGAACGAAAGCCGAAATCGAAAATCGCCTAACGTCTGCATGATATTCGGGCACACGCACGGCGCGCAGTTCCGGCGCCGCGCGGCTCGAGCGCGACCGCCTTCGGGCGGTCTTTTTTTAGGCTCCGCATTCAATCCTCGGCATCTCGCCGTCGAATTTTCACTATACGAATTTTCGCAACGATTCTTACCGCTTATTTCTTGCTACGAAATAAAAAGTCGATCTGCGCGCAACTCTGCGCGCCTTTCAAAGTCGTAGGACAATCACGGATTGGCTCAGGAATTTTTTTCTGAGTAACAACAAGCGGCAGGAGTCGTCAATGGATCATTTGCAGTCAATGCGTGTGTTCGTGAAAGTGGCGGATCTCGGCAGTTTCGCGCGTGCAGCGAGCGCGATGGACATCTCGAATGCCGTGGCTACGCGCCATGTGGCCGACCTCGAAGGTCGCCTCGGCACGCGTCTGCTGAACCGCACCACGCGTAGTCTCTCGTTGACCGAATCGGGTCAGGTCTATCTCGAACGCGCCCGCCAAATCCTCGACGAACTGGAAGACGTCGAGCAGATGGTCGTCGCCCGCAATCATGAGCCGGTCGGCACGTTGCGCATCGTTGCCCCCGTCGTGTTCGGCCTGCACAATCTCGCGCCTGTTTTGCAGACCTATACTCAGCGCTATCCGAAAGTCGTGCCGGATCTCACGCTCGTCGATCGCAGCGTCGATCTCGTGGAGGAAGGGTTCGACGTCGGTATCGTCATTGCACAAAAGGTGCGCAGCGCCAGCATCGTGACGCGCCGCCTGACCACAGGCTGCATGATCGTCTGTGCGACGCCTGCGTATCTGGAGAAGCACGGCACCCCGATGCGCCCGGAAGAACTGCTCGAGCACGCGTGCCTGAGCTTGCCCACGGAATACTGGGGCGACGAGCGCGTTTTCACGGGGCCGGAAGGCGAAGTGCGCGTGCGGCCGTCGAACGTCATCGTCGCGAATAATACGGAGATACTGCGTCAGTTCGCACTGCTCGACATGGGCATCGCGATTTTGCCGAGCTATCTGATCGGCAGCGATGCGACGCGCGGCAATCTCGTGCGCGTGCTCACCGAATACCGGTTGCCGAAGGTCGAGATCAATATCGGGTACCCGAGCCGGCGTCACTTGCCGGCCAAAGTGCGCACGTTCATCGATCACCTCGTCGAGCACTTCAGCCAAACGCCGAACGGCACGCTCGGCGAACTCTGGCTCAAGGATGTGGTGCGGGATCAGGAAGCCGTGGCGCCAGTGACGCAGATGGAATCGGAATCGATCGATGCCGACGATGCGTTCGGCGCCGATGCCGAGAGCGACACGTTCGAGGAGCGGGGCGACAATGCATTGCGCAAGATGACTCGGCATCCGCGCGTACGGGTCAGCACGCCGTCGCCGTTGTAACGCGCGGCTGGCCCCGGCCAAGGCCCGGCCGGCGCGGTGAGCGAGCTTCGAGGTAAGACTGGGCCGCGCCGCAATAAAAAAAGCGAACGCGCCTGCGCTCGCTTTTTTTGTCTACGGCTCCTCGACGGCTGCTCGACGGCGCTCTGAGCCAGGCTCAGGCGCTGACCTTTCTTGCCGTCGCCCGTTTCGCCGGCGTCTTCGCTGCTGCCTTGGCGGTGGTTTTACCGGTAGTCTTGCCGGCGGTTTTGCTGGCCGCCTTCTTGGCCGGCGCCGCGTCGGCGGCTTTCTCCGCCGCCCCATCCGTCTCGTCGCTGCCCTTCGATGCCGCGGCCGAGCGAGAACTCGTCTTGGCGGCCGTCTTCGCGGACGGCTCCTTCTTCTCGAACTCGAAGCCTATCTTTCCGTCGCTTTGCTTGACGAGATAGGCCTTGAAGTTGCGGCCCGTGCGCGACGACTTGAAGCCCGTGAGCAAATCCGTGCGGCCTTCGCCGAGCAGCTTCGCCATCTGCTCGCGCGCGATCTCTTGCTGAAGAATCACCTTGCCCGAGCGGAAATCGCAAGTCTTCGGGTTCGCCACGGCGTTTTCGCAGACATAGCTCATGCCATGCTCGAACACGCGCGCATGGCATTTCGGGCACGTGCCCACGCTTTCCTGTTCCGAAAAGTCGGGCGCTTCGCCATCCTCGCCGCCGGCATCCTGGCCGAAATCGAACTCGAGTTTGTAGTTTTTCGTCTCGTCGTCGAACGTGAGCTTGAGAATGGCCGAGAACGGACGGCCCATCTTGCTGCGGAAGCCCGACAGCGGTCCGATTTGCTTCTGAGCGAGCAGCGTCTCGACTTCCTCGGTCTCGAATTGGCGGCTGCCGGGGATCTTCGAAATCGAGAACTCGCATTGCGTGCAAGCGAAACGCCGATAGTTCTCCTTCACCTGTCCGCCGCAGTTCGGGCACGGCGTGGCGAGCGTGACGTAGTCGCCCGGAATGGTATCGGAGTCGTACTCCTTCGCGCGCTTCACGATCGTCTGCGTCATGCGGGCGATTTCCTGCATGAACGCGTCGCGCGCGAGCTTGCCGCGCTCCATCTGCGCCAGCTTGTACTCCCATTCGCCGGTCAGCTCGGGCGCCGTCAACTCCTTGACGCCGAGCCCGCGCAGCAACGTCATCAGCTGAAAGGCCTTCGCCGTCGGAATGAGCTCGCGGCCTTCGCGCACGAGGTATTTCTCGCCAAGCAACCCTTCGATGATGGCCGCGCGCGTGGCCGGCGTGCCGAGCCCCTTCGCGGCCATCGCCTCGCGCAATTCGTCGTCTTCGACGAGCTTGCCCGCGCCTTCCATCGCCGAGAGCAGCGTCGCTTCGTTGTAGCGCGCGGGCGGTTTCGTCGTCAGGCCATGGGCCGCTATCTTGTCGGTCTTGACCTTCTCGTCCTTCTGCACGGGTACTAGGTTGGCGTCTTCGCCGCTCGTCTCGCGGCCGTAGATCTGTAGCCAGCCCGGCTCGACGAGCACCTTACCCTCGGTCTTGAAGTGATGCCCGACCACTTCGGTGATGCGCGTCGTGACGCGGTACTCGGCTGCCGGGAAGAACACGGCGAGAAAGCGCTTCACGACGAGGTCGTACAGCTTCTGCTCGGGCTCGGACAGCGATTTCGGCGCCAGTAGCGTCGGGATGATGGCGAAATGGTCGCTGATCTTCGAGTTGTCGAAAATCCGCTTGTTCGGCTTCACCCACCCCTTGTCGAGCACTTGCTTCGCGAACGGCAGGTAGTTGTTGCTCTCCTTGAGCATGTCGAGCGTGCTCTTGACCGTGGCGAGATAGTCCTCGGGCAGCGCGCGTGCGTCGGTACGCGGGTAGGTCAGCACCTTGTGCTTTTCATAGAGCGCTTGAGCAAGCCCCAGCGTGTTCTTCGCGGAAAAGCCGAAGCGGCCGTTCGCCTCGCGCTGCAAGCTCGTCAGGTCGAACAGCTGCGGCGAAAGTTGGGTCGAGGGCTTCGATTCCTCGGTGACCGTGCCGACGTGATCGCGGCAGGCGGCCACGACCGATTCGGCAGCCGCGACGCTCCACAGCCGCGAATCGCGCTTTTCAGGGTCGAATTCGTCGCGTTTGAATTTCGGGTCGAACCACCGGCCCTCATAGAAACCGCCCGCGCAGACGAACTCGGCGCGCACTTCCCAATAGTCGCGCGGCACGAAGCGGCGAATCTTTTCTTCGCGTTCCACGACGATCGAGAGCGTCGGCGTTTGGACGCGCCCAACCGTCGTCAGGAAGAAGCCGCCGCCCTTGCTGTTGAAGGCGGTCATCGCGCGCGTGCCGTTGATCCCGACGAGCCAGTCGGCTTCCGAACGGCAGCGCGCGGCATCGGCCAGCGGTTGCATGTCGGTGTCGCTGCGCAGGTGGGCGAAGCCGTCGCGGATGGCGGCCGGCGTCATCGATTGCAGCCAGAGGCGCTGAACGGGCTTCTTCACGTTGGCGTGCTGCGCGATGAGCCGGAAGATCAGTTCGCCTTCGCGCCCCGCGTCGCAGGCGTTGATCAGGCGCTCGACGTCCTTGCGCTTGATCAGCTTGGTCAGCACCTTCAGCCGCGATTCGCTCTTCGCGATCGGATTCAGATCGAAATGCGGCGGGATGACAGGCAGATGCGCGAAGCTCCATTTGCCGCGCTTGACTTCATATTCTTCGGGCGCGGCGATCTCGAGCAGATGGCCAACCGCCGAGGAGAGGACGTATTCGTCGCTCTCGTAGTATTCGTCATGTTTGGTGAAGCCGCCGAGTGCACGCGCGATGTCGTTCGCGACCGAGGGCTTCTCCGCAATGATCAGTGCTTTGGACATGACAGGATTAATAGTAGTGGCTGGGGTCCGATCCCAGATTTTGTTCCCTTTAACGACCGCTTTATAGCACACGGCGCGGGAGCGGCGTTGCGTAGCCCCAAAAAGCGTAGAGCCGGCGAGGGCGCCGCCGGCACCGGTCGCCGTGCTCGGACGCGTGCGGCGCAAGCCTTTGCGGACGGCGGGCCGGTGTGGCGGATACGCACGGAACGTGCCACCGGTGCGCGTCGGCTGCGTTCGATCACGGGCTCGTAGGAGCGGCGCGGGCGCCTCGGGCGGCTCAAGCTCAAGCGGTGGTCAAGGCGGGACGCACCTTGGGCGCGCCGACGGCATTCGGCAGGGCGGTCAGATCCGACAACAGCCGTTCGGCAATCGCGCCGTGCGGCAGCACCGTCCCGAAAAAACGGGCCGTGACGCCGTCCTCGATGAGCAGCGTCGGGAAATTCTCGACGTCGAGATCGTCGAAGCGATCCGCGTGCGTTTCGATGTCGATCCAGGCGAAGCACATTTCGGGATGCGCCTCGGCAAGCCGGTCGAACGTCGCGCGGTAGTCGCGGCAAGTGCCGCACCATTGGGCGCACAGACAGGCGACGAGCAGCGTGTTCGGGTCGTTGACGCGCTCGGCGATCCTGTCGGAGTCGGTGTCCAAGTTCAGCGCGGGCATGATGCATTCCTTGTTTTCGCGTGCAGTGTTCGATGCTAATCCTGTAGCGGTTTTGGCGACTGTAGCACGGCGGATTCGCCCGTCGTTTTTGCGTCAACCCCGCGCGAGCCGGGCGTAACGGCCGCCCGGCAGGACTGCGAGATGCCCGCGCAGTTCGAGTTCGAGCAGCGCGCCTTGCAGCGCCGCGCTGTTCATTTCGGTGCGGGCCGCGAGGATTTCAAGAGCTGCCGGGGCGTGCCCCAGCGCATCGAGCACTCGTGCCGCGCACGGGGAAAGCGGCGCGGGCGACGGCGCGGCGCGTGGTTCGTCGAATAGCGGTAGCGGCTCGGCTGGCGGCTGCCGAGCCGCTCGTGCGGATTTGGTCGGCGGCATGGGTTTGCGTCGTCGGGCAGCGGCCTCAGGTTCGACATCGGCATTGGCACCGGCACTGGCACTGGCACTGGCACTGGCACTGGCACTGGCACCCGCACCCGCACTGCTTCCGGCGTCATGGACGCAGCGCGCCGCGCGCCGTGGTGCGGCCCCACCGGGCATGTCGGTCATCTGCGTGGACGTTCGTGCGGGCAGGCCTAGCGCATCGAGCACGTCCGCGGGCGTCTCGGTCAGCATGGCGCCGTCCTTGATCAATTGATGGCAGCCTCTTGAAAGCGGCGCATGGATCGACCCGGGTATCGCGAAAACATCGCGCCCCATTTCATTGGCGAGGCGGGCGGTGATCAGCGATCCCGAGCGAAGCGCCGCTTCCACGACGAGCACGCCCCTCGTCATGCCCGCAATGAGCCGGTTGCGCTGCGGAAAATGCGCTGGTTTGGCCGGCACGCCGAGTGGCCACTCCGAGACGATTGCGCCCCGTGCCGCAACAGCGTGCGCGAGTTCGCGATGTTTCGCCGGATAAACGAGATCGGCACCCGTGCCGACGACCGCGACGGTGGCGCCGCCCGCTTGTAGCGCGCCCCGGTGGGCCGCGGCATCGACGCCGAGCGCTAGGCCCGAAACGACGACGAGGCCCGACGCGGCCAATTCGCGCGCGAAATGCGAAGCGTCGTCGATGCCTTGCGGCGTCGCGCCGCGGCTGCCGACGATCGCCACGCTCGGCGCGTGCAGCCATTCGAGCTGGCCGCTCACGTAAAGTAGCGGCGGCGGATCATGCATGGTCAGAAGCGCCGGCGGATAAGCGGGATCGTCGAGTGCGACGAGCGCGTTGCCCGGCAGGGCGGCCCAGGCGCACGTGTGCTGCAGCCGTTCACCGAGTGCGGCGCTCGCCGCCGTTGCGACGGCCCGCGCGGCCTGCGCCCCCGCCGTCTCGACGAGTGCATGTAGCGGCTGCGCGAGCAGCGACTGCGCATCGCCGAAGGCCGCCAGCAGCGTGCGCAGCACGGGTGGCGTCAGTGCGCGGACGCTCGTGAGCGCAAGCCAAGCGCTGACTTCGGCGCGCGTCATCGAGCGGGCGCGCATCGACACTCGCCTTCGCCCGGCAGTCTGCGAATCCGCAAGCGCCGTGATAAAATTTTCACCATCCGAAATACCCCAAAACGTAGCCCGACGCGGGCTCGCCGCCGCGAAAGCGGCCTGACGACACGCGCGGATGGGCGTATCTTCGATAACCGGCGAGACGCGCGCCAGCTAGCCGAACGGCCTAGCGCGCCATCGAATCGACG
The DNA here is from genome assembly GCF_051953955.1 of Trinickia sp. Taxonomy (GTDB): domain Bacteria; phylum Pseudomonadota; class Gammaproteobacteria; order Burkholderiales; family Burkholderiaceae; genus Trinickia. The sequence continues at coordinate 12,607 of NZ_JBQCIF010000094.1, forward strand.
ATGCGCTCGCAAGCGGCATCGTCACGCGTAACCACCTTTGACACCATGGCTTTACTGAGCATCCTCAATTACCCCGACAAGCGGCTGCACAAAATCGCAAAACCCGTCGAGAAGGTCGACGAGCGCATCCGCAAGCTCGTCGCCGATATGGCCGAAACGATGTATGCCGCGCCCGGCGTGGGCCTGGCCGCCACGCAGGTCGACGTGCACGAGCGAGTCATCGTCATCGACGTTTCGGAAACGCACGACCAGCTGCGCGCGTTCATCAATCCCGAAATCGTGTGGTCGAGCGACGAGCGCCAACTCCACGAAGAGGGCTGCCTATCGGTGCCCGGCGTCTACGACGAAGTGGAGCGTGCCGAACGCGTGCGCGTGCGCGCGCTGGACGAGAAGGGGCAATCGTTCGAGCTCGATTGCGAAGGCCTGCTGGCCGTGTGCATTCAGCACGAGATGGATCATCTGATGGGCCGCGTTTTCGTCGAGTATTTGTCTGCGCTCAAGCAGTCGCGCATCAAGACGAAGATGAAGAAGCTCGCGCACGCAATGTGACCCGTATTCCCCGATTTCGCATCTTCCACTGGCCGTTTTCTCTCGATCCATGACTCATACGCTGCGCGTCGTTTTTGCCGGCACGCCCGAGTTCGCCGCCAGCGCGCTCGCCGCCATTCATGAAGCCGGCTTTGCGGTGCCGCTCGTTCTGACGCAGCCCGATCGTCCCGCCGGGCGCGGCATGAAGCTGCAGGCGAGCGCCGTCAAACGCTACGCGCTCGAGCATGGGCTCGAGGTCGCGCAGCCGCCGTCGCTGCGCCGTACCGGAAAGTTTCCCGAGGAAGCCGCCGCGGCGATCGACCGGCTGCGTGCCACGCCGCACGACGTGATGGTCGTTGCCGCATATGGTTTGCTGTTGCCGCAAGAAGTGCTCGATATCGCGCCGCACGGCTGCATCAATATCCACGCATCGCTGCTGCCGCGGTGGCGCGGCGCCGCGCCGATCCACCGCGCGCTCGAAGCGGGCGACGCCGAAACCGGCATCACGCTGATGCAAATGGATGCAGGCCTCGACACGGGGGCCATGATCGAAGCGGCGCGCACGCCGATCGATCCGTCCGATACGACGGCGACGCTGCACGACAAGCTCGCGGCGCAGGGCGCGCGGCTCATCGTCGACGCGCTCTCGAAGCTCGAGCGCACGGGCGCATTGCCGGCGACGGCGCAGAGCACGGACGGCGTGACCTACGCGGAAAAGATCGGCAAACACGAGGCGGCGCTCGATTGGCGCGCGCCGGCCGACGTGCTCGCGCGGCAAGTGCGCGCATTCGATCCGTTTCCGGGCGGCGTCGCGACGCTCGCGGACGGCACGGCACTGAAGGTCTGGGCGGCGCATGCCGTGGTCGAGGACAAACAGCAAAGGCGTGCCAGTGTCGCTATCGAGTCCCTGGATGACGTCGCGCAGCTTGAATTTCCAGAGCCGGGCACGATCGTCGAGGTTTCACCCGAGGGCGTCGTCGTCGCGTGCGGCGAAGGCGCCCTGCGGCTCACGCAATTGCAAAAGCCGGGCGGCAAGCGCCTACCCGTGCGCGACTTCCTGGCCGGTGCGGCCCTGGAACCCGGTCAGCGGTTACAACTGCCGGACTCCGCTCAGGCGAGGCGTTGAATGCGCGTGGGTCGCCACGCAGCGGCGCGAGCACGGTTCGCCGCTCGCGTGCGATGATCGTCGCGCGAAGCGCCGATCAATCAGTTAGTTGCAGTGAAGGTTAGTCGCAGTCAACACGTCGCACAGGAGAACTCGCGCATGTTCGGCATCATCCACTTTCCGTTTTTCGTCGTAGCGGTGCTCCTGCTGAACGTGACACCGGGGCCCGATACCGCCTACATCGTCGGCCGCAGCGTGGCGCAAGGCCGCGGCGCCGGCTTGATGTCGGCACTCGGGATCTGCACGGGGTGCTGCGTGCATTCGATCGCCTGTGCGTTCGGGCTGACGGCTCTCCTGGCGGCGTCAGCCACGGCCTTCACGATCATCAAGTTCGCGGGCGCGATCTACTTGATCTATCTCGGCGTGCGCCTCGTCTTCGCATCGTCGGTGAAGGCGAAACCGCAAAGCGGCGACGGCGCGGCCTGCGCAGCCGTGGGGCAAGGCGCCCGCTCGCTGCGGCAACTCTATCTTCAGGGCTTCTGGACGAACGTGCTCAACCCGAAAGTCGTCCTGTTCTTCGTCTCGTTCTTCCCCCAATTCGTGTCCAACGAGGGCGAGCACAAGACGTTGGCTTTCCTCGCGCTGGGCGGCGTGTTCGTGGCGATGAGCCTCGTGTGGTCCGTCTTCGTGGCTTGGGTCGCCAGCAGCGTCACGCGCCGGCTGGGCGGCAAGCCCGCGGTCAAGAAATGGCTCGATCGCCTGGTCGGCAGCGCCTTCGTCGGCTTAGGGCTCAGGCTCGCCACGGCGACGCAGCGCTGATCGATCGCTGCTTCGCCTTCGCGGCCCGCCCAACCGATTCCTGACGAATCGCTTACAATTGAACGCGACGCCAGGGACGGCCGAGGATCGGCTCGTCGCCGGGGCGCAAACGAAAAAAGGAGTGCACATGTTCAATTGGGTCAAAACGGCGATGCTGATGGCCGCGATCACGGCCCTGTTCGTCGCGATCGGCGGGATGATCGGCGGCTCGCGCGGCATGATGTTCGCGCTGGTCATCGCGTTGGCGATGAACTTCTTCTCGTACTGGTTCTCGGACAAAATGGTCCTGCGCATGTACAACGCGCAGGAAGTCGACGAAACGAGCGCGCCACAGTTCTATCGCATGGTGCGCGAGCTCGCGACGCGGGGCGGCCTGCCGATGCCGCGCGTATATCTCATCAACGAGGACGCGCCGAATGCGTTCGCGACGGGCCGCAATCCGGAGCACGCGGCGGTCGCTGCCACCACGGGCATTTTGCGAATCTTGTCGGAGCGCGAAATGCGCGGCGTGATGGCGCACGAGCTGTCGCACGTGAAGCACCGCGACATCTTGATCTCGACGATTTCCGCGACGATGGCCGGCGCGATTTCGGCCCTCGCCAACTTCGCGATGTTCTTCGGCGGGCGCGACGAAGAAGGGCGTCCGGCCAATCCGATCGCCGGCATTGCCGTTGCGTTGCTCGCGCCGATTGCCGCGGCGATGATCCAGATGGCGATTTCGCGGGCGCGCGAGTTCGAGGCCGATCGTGGCGGCGCGCAACTGTCGGGCGATCCGCAAGCGCTCGCTTCGGCGCTCGACAAAATCCACCGCTTCGCTTCCGGAATTCCGTTCGCCGCCGCCGAGGCGCACCCGACGACCGCGCAGATGATGATCCTCAATCCGCTTTCGGGCCGTGGCGTGGCGAATCTGTTTTCGACCCACCCGGCGACGGAGGAGCGCATCGCGCGCCTGATGGAAATGGCGCGTACCGGCAGCTATGATTGACGCCGTGCGGCGGCGCTGATCGCGGCATCTGAGGAACGGGCCCGCTGGGCCCGTTTCCACGTGCGGCGCAGGCTTGCGCCGGCCGTGCGCGGCCGGACTCGTGCAAGCGGGCGTGCCGTTCGGCGGAGCGCGTTCGAGTGCGCGTTACAATGTCGCGTTCATTTCGCGCGATTCCGATTCCTACTGGATGACCCTCCCGTCGCGCGTCTTTCGCTTTTTCGATGACTCGATTCGCTCTCACCCGTCGCAAGGCGCAGAAAACCGGCGCCGCGCAATTTTCCACGCTGCCTCTCGCGCCCGACTCGCTCGGCTTCGCGCTCGATTGCGCGGCGCTGGCTGTCGGCGCAGTGCGAGGCGGCTCGGCGCTGCCCGCGGCGCTCACCGCCGTGCAGGCCAGTGCATCGGACGGCGCCGCGGTGAGCGCGCGCGGCGCGATCCAGGACATCGCCTATCGGACGCTCCGGCGGCTCGGCAGGGCCGATTGGCTCGTTGGGGCGCTCGTGCGCAAGGCGCCGCCCGCCCACGTCGGCAATGTCCTCGCCTGCGCGCTGGCGTTGTTGGCCGATGATGCCCAGGCGGCCGCGTACGCGCCGTTCACGGTCGTCGATCAGGCGGTCACCGCTATCGGTGCGCGGCGCGAGTGCGCATTCGCCAAGGGGCTCGTCAACGCCGTGCTGCGCAACTTCCTGCGCGAGCGCGAGGCTTGGCTCGAGAAGGCGAGCGCGGACGCGACTGCAACCTGGAATTACCCGCTCTGGTGGATCGAGGCGGTGCGGCGTGCATGGCCCGATGCCTGGCAGCGCGTGCTCTCGGCAGGCAACTCGCCGGGGCCTTTGACGTTGCGCATCAACGCGCGGCGCGCCACCGTGACGGAGTATTTGCGGACACTGCGGGAAAGCGGCATCGAGGCCGAGGCCATCGGGCCGCAGGCGGTCAGGCTGGCGTCGCCGCTGCCCGTCGATCGAATTCCCGGGTTCATGCAGGGCGTCGTGTCGGTGCAGGACGCGGGCGCGCAGTTGGCGGCCCAGCAGTTGGCCGTCGGCGACGGCATGCGCGTGCTCGATGCCTGCGCCGCGCCTGGCGGGAAGACGGGCCACCTGCTGGAGCTGGCCGATATCGAACTGGTCGCACTCGAGTCCGACCCGGCGCGTGCGGCGCGGATCGAGGAAAACCTGACTCGCCTCGGCCTGTCGCGTCCCGGGTCGACGGCCACGGTGATCGTCGGCGACGCGGGCACGCCCGCGGCCTGGCACGACGGGCGGCCTTTTCAGCGCATTCTGGCCGACGTGCCGTGCTCGGCATCGGGCATCGTGCGGCGTCATCCGGACGTGCGTTGGCTGCGGCGCGCGACGGACATCCCCGCGCTCGTGAACGAGCAACGCCGCATCCTCGATGCGCTGTGGCCTTTGCTTGCCCCGGGCGGTGAGCTGCTTTACGTGACCTGCTCGATCTTTCCCGAGGAAGGCGAGGAACAGGCGCGGTGGTTTGAAAGCACGCATCAAGATGCGGTACGATTGGGCGCGCCTGGACAACTGCTGCCGACCGGCCTTGGCGCCGCAGCCGAGGTCTCGGTTCCTGCATCGGCGGGAACGCCCGCACCCGACTCGGCGCGTTCCGGTGCCGACATCGACCACGACGGTTTTTTCTACGCGCGCTTTCAGAAACGGTGACGATCAGCAAACGCTTCCTTGGGCTTCGGTTCGTGGCCTTGCTCTGGATTGGGCTGTCCGTTTCGCTTGCGGCGGGGCTGGCGCACGCCGATACGATCGCGGTGCAGCGTGCGTCGCTGCAGGCCGACGGCACGGGTGGCTGGAACCTCGATGCCCGTTTCGACTTCGAGTTGAACAGCAGCCTCGAGGATGCCGTCAACAAAGGCATACCGCTTTACTTCACGACCGAGTTCGATCTCACGCGCCCGCGCTGGTATTGGTTCGACGAACAGCCCGTCTCGGTCTCGCAAACGCTTCGCCTGTCGTTCCAACCGCTGACGCGCGAGTACCGGGTATCGAGCGGGGGGCTGCAGCAGGGTTTTTCGTCACTGACCGATGCCCTCGCCGTCATCAAACATGTCACGTCGTGGCACGTCATCGATCGCGGCCAAGTGCAGCCCGGCGAAACGTACACGGCATCGGTGCGCATGCAGCTCGATACCGCGTTGATGCCCAAGCCGTTCCAGGTCGACGCCGTCAACAATCGCGACTGGGCGCTCGCTTCCGACTGGAAGCGCTTTACCTTCACGGTGGCTGAACGTGCTAAATAGCGTGCGTCGCAAAGCGGACGTGCGAAGCATCCTCGTTCGCGTGATCGTCTCGACGGTGGCCGTCACGGCGCTGCTGCTGCTCGTGCTGCTCGCCGCGGCCAGCGCCAACACGGAATTCTTCGATCGCTACTATTCGTGGCTCTATGCGGCCAACATCGCCGTTGCGCTCGTCTTTCTGCTGATCGTCGTCGCGCTCGTCGTGATGATTCTCGCGCGGCTGCGCAAGGGCAAGTTCGGCACGCGGCTGCTCGCCAAGCTCGCCATATTCTTTGCGCTCGTCGGCGTGCTGCCGGGCGCGATCATCTACGTGGTGTCGTACCAGTTCGTCTCGCGCAGCATCGAATCGTGGTTCGACGTGAACGTCGAGACGGCTCTCACGTCCGGCTTGAATCTCGGGCGCGCGATGCTCGATGCGTCGCTCTCCGACTTGCAGACGAAGGCACACGTGATGGCCGAGCAGCTCGCGAGCACGCCGCCGTCGAACACGACGCTCACGCTGCTGCGCATGCGCGACCAATTCGGCGTGCAAGAAGCGATGCTCGTCGAATCGACGCGCAGCGTCTCGGGCGCGTCGCCCGATCTGCACGTGATCGCGCAGACGTCGGGCAACTTCGCGTCCTTGATGCCCGACGATTTGCCGACCCCGATCATGCTCGATCAGGCGCGCACGCGCGGTTACGCTTCGATCGAGGGCGAAGTCGACGGCGATCCGCGTGGGAAAGGCGCGAAGGGGGCACTGCGCTTGCGCGTCGTGGTGCTCGTGCCCGATACGAGCGCGTCGCTGCTGCAGCCGGCCGAACGCTTTTTGGAGTTGACGCAGCCCGTTTCGCCCACGCTTGCGCGCAATGCCGACGCCGTGCAGCGCGCCTATCGCGAATATCAGGAGAAGGCGCTTGGCCGCACGGGCTTGCGCAAGATGTACATCGGCACGTTGACGCTCGCGCTGTTCCTCGCGACCTTCATCGCGATGATGCTCGCGCTCGCGCTCGGGAACCAGCTCGCTCGGCCGCTGTTCTTGCTGGCCAAGGGCACGAAGGAGGTGGCCGAAGGCGACTACACGCCGAAGCGCGAGATCAAATCGCGCGACGAGCTGGGCTTCCTCACGCAGTCGTTCAATGCGATGACGCGCCAATTGTCGGAGGCGCGAGCCGCCGTCGAACGCAACCGAATCGCGCTCGAGCATTCGAAGGCCTACCTCGAGAGCATTCTGGCCAATCTGACGGCCGGCGTGTTCGTGCTCGACCGGCAGTTTCGCTTGACCACGGCCAATCGCGGTGCCGAGCGGATTTTTCGGCAGCCGTTTCAAGGGATGCTCGGCGCGTCGTTGGAGCACATCGGCGTGCTCGCGGAGTTCTCGGCCATGGTGCGCAAGGCGTTCGCCGATCGAGAGGCGGCGAGCGAGGGCGTCATCGACGACGGCGGCCACTGGCAGCAGCAAGTCTCGGTGTCGGTGCCCGGTGAGACGGAGCCGCTCACGCTGCTCGTGCGCGGCACGCGCCTTTTAGCGGCTACGCCGGCACAGGGCGGCCAGGAGGAGCCGGACACGGCCGGTTACGTCGTCGTGTTCGACGACATCTCCGACGTCATTTCCGCACAGCGTTCGGCGGCCTGGGGCGAAGTGGCGCGCAGGCTCGCGCACGAGATCAAGAATCCGCTCACCCCGATCCAGCTATCGGCCGAGCGATTGCAGATGAAGCTGGCCGACAAGCTTTCGCCGCACGATGCCGACGTGCTCAAGCGCGGTGCGACGACGATCGTGAATCAAGTCGCGGCGATGAAGCAGATGGTCGACGATTTTCGCGACTACGCGCGCACGCCGCCGGCGGTGCTTGCGAATCTGCAGTTGAACGATCTCGTGACGGAAGTGCTGAGCTTGTACGGTGTGGGAGAGGGCAAGAGCGCGATCACGGCCGAGTTGTCGGCGCTGCCGGTGATTCGCGGCGATGCGACGCAGTTGCGGCAGGTCATCCACAATCTGCTGCAGAACGCGCAGGATGCGGTTGCGGAAATCGCAAGCCCGCGTGTCCTCATCGAAACCAAGACAGTAGAATATGGCGACCCCGATGCGCAGGGTAAGGTGCGTGTCGCGGTTCGCCTGGCCGTGTCCGACAACGGCCCCGGCTTCCCCGCCCGCATCCTCACTCGCGCATTCGAACCGTACGTGACGACGAAAGCCAGAGGAACGGGGCTGGGGCTCGCCATGGTCAAGAAGATCGTCGACGAACACGGCGCCCGTATCGATATTCGGAACCGCGTGAAAGCAGGCGAAGCAATCGACGGTGCGCAAGTTTCGATTTTGTTCCTGCAGTTGGCGGACGATACGGCGCCCGAGCAAGGCACGGGCACGAACGGTGGTGCGGCGTCGGGATCGACAAAAGCAATAGCGCAGACAAGGGCAGCATAAATGGCAACCATCCTGGTGGTAGACGACGAAATGGGCATCCGGGAGCTGCTCTCGGAAATCCTGAGCGACGAGGGACATGCCGTGGAAGTAGCGGAGAACGCGCAGCATGCGCGCGATTACCGCCTGCGCCAGGCACCCGATCTCGTGCTGCTCGACATTTGGATGCCCGATACAGATGGCGTGACGCTGCTCAAGGAATGGGCGGCGCAGGGTTTGTTGACGATGCCCGTCATCATGATGTCGGGGCATGCGACGATCGATACGGCCGTCGAGGCGACGAAGATCGGCGCGCTCAATTTCTTGGAAAAGCCGATTGCCTTGCAAAAGTTATTGAAGGCGGTGGAGCAGGGACTCGCGCGCGGGACGGCCGCCGCCCCGGTAGCGGGCACCGCTGCGGTGAAGGCGCCGGTGCCGGCGAATGCGGTCACGGTGGCGGCCGCCGTTGCCTTGCCGATGATGGTGGCCGATGCCGCGCCGGTGAATGCCGCCGCGAGCGCGCAAGCGGCATCGATTTCGTTCGACATTCCGCTGCGCGATGCGCGCGATGCATTCGAGCGCGCCTATTTCGAGTACCACCTGGCCCGCGAGAACGGCAGCATGACGCGCGTGGCGGAGAAGACGGGGCTCGAGCGCACGCACCTGTATCGCAAGCTCAAGCAGCTCGGTGTCGATCTGAGCAAGAACAAAGGGGAATGACGAGGCCGCGTGCTGTGCTGCGTTGCTCGATCTCAGCGGCACGTACCGTACCGCAAAAAGCGCTGTCAAAAAGTGCTTGAGCGACGCGAATCTCCTTGCTATACTCTCGCTTCTTCGTGGCCCGGTAGCTCAGTTGGTAGAGCAGCGGATTGAAAATCCGCGTGTCGGTGGTTCGATTCCGCCCCAGGCCACCAGCAGTATTCAACCCCAAGAATCGCAAGGTTCTTGGGGTTTTTCTCATGGTGCGCTCCCGGCTGGGTCACCGCCGGGCGGTGTCGGGACGGGCGCGCGTCACGCCCACGACGCAAGCCCGGTATAAGCGCCATGCTGCTCGGCGCTCGAATGCGAGGCATATACTGCAAGCACCGTGCGGCCGCAGTGCCGCGCCCGCGCCGGGCATACGCCCTGCGCCCGCCTTAACTTGTTGGTCCACGGAGTTTTCAAGGTGATTCGGACAGACGCTAAGCCAAGCGCGCTCGTGCTGTTTTCGGGCGGCCAAGATTCGACCACGTGCCTTGCTTGGGCGCTCGAGCGTTACGAGACGGTCGAAACGCTCGGCTTCGACTACGGCCAGCGTCACCGCGTCGAACTCGAATGCCGCGACAGCGTGCGTCAGGCGATCGTCGCGGCGTTTCCGAATTGGGCCGCGCGGCTGGGCGAGGATCATACGGTCGATTTGTCCGTGCTAGGCGCGATCAGCGATACGGCGATGACGCGCGAGATCGAGATCGAGGCTGCAGCCAATGGTTTGCCGAATACGTTCGTGCCGGGCCGCAATCTGATGTTCATGACGATCGCCGCGGCGATCGCGTATCGCAGAGGGCTGTCGGTGCTCGTCGGCGGGATGTGCGAGACCGACTTCTCGGGCTACCCGGATTGCCGCGACGATACGATGAAGGCGCTGCAGGTGGCGCTGAACCTCGGCATGGACAGCCGGTTCACCGTCGAGACGCCGCTTATGTGGCTCGACAAGGCCGACACCTGGCGCCTCGCGCGCGATCTAGGCGGCGACGCGCTCGTCGAATTGGTGAGGGTGGAGACACATACGTGCTATGTCGGCGAGCGGGCCGAATTGCACGACTGGGGCTTCGGCTGCGGGCAATGCCCGGCCTGCCGCCTGCGCAAGCGCGGTTACGAAGCATTTCTCGCCGGCGAAAACGTGACGCAGCCGGCGTAGCCAAGGCATGAAGGCATGAAGCCTGGCCGCTGCGTCTGTGGGCGGAGCGGTTCATCATCATCGAGACGGACGAAAGAAGCAGCATGACGTACGCGGTCAAGGAAATTTTCTACACGTTGCAAGGCGAGGGCGCGAATGCGGGCCGCCCGGCCGTGTTCTGCCGGTTTGCCGGTTGCAACTTGTGGTCGGGGCGAGAAGAAGACCGCGCGAGCGCTGTCTGCCGTTTCTGCGATACTGATTTCGTCGGCTCCGATGGCGAGAACGGCGGCAAATATCGCGACGCCGATGCGCTCGTGAGCCGGATCGCTTCGCTGTGGCCCGAAGGCGAGGCGCATCGCTTCGTGGTTTGCACGGGCGGCGAGCCCATGCTGCAGATGGACGAGCCGCTCGTCGCCGCGCTGCACGCGGCCGGCTTCGAAGTCGCGATCGAGACGAACGGCTCGCTGCCGGTGCTCGACTCCATCGATTGGATTTGCGTGAGCCCAAAGGCCGATGCGCCGCTCGTCGTGACGAAGGGCAACGAGCTGAAAGTCGTCGTTCCGCAGGATAATCAGCGCCTGGCCGAGTATGCGGCGCTCGACTTCGAGTATTTCCTCGTGCAGCCGATGGACGGCCCGTCGCGCGAGCTGAACACGCGTCTCGCGATCGACTGGTGCAAGCGCCATCCGCGCTGGCGGCTCTCGATGCAGACTCACAAGTATCTGAACATTCCCTGATTCGCCGTGCTGACGATTACCCGAAAACTCGAATTCGATGCGGGCCACCGCATTCCCGACCACCGCAGCCAGTGCCGTAATCTGCACGGTCACCGCTACGTGCTCGAAGTCACGCTGCGCGGCGACGTCGTGGAAACGGAGGGCGCGCCCGATCGCGGCATGGTGATGGACTTCGCCGACGTCAAATCGCTGGCGATGACGCATCTCGTGAGCCGCTGGGACCACGCGTTCCTCGTATTCGAAGGCGATACGCGCGTGCGCGAATTCCTCGAATCGATGCCGGAGCACAAGACGATCGTGCTCGATCGCATTCCCACCGTCGAGAATCTCGCCGCCGTCGCGTTCGAGACGCTCGCGCAAGTCTATGACGCTCACTATGGCGTGAACCTGCGGCTGCAGCAGGTTCGCCTCTACGAAACGCCCAACTGCTGGGCCGACGTCGTGCGCGACGCCGACGCCTAACGGCGTTCGGCGGCCCGCATCCGAAACGTTATTGGCGGCGTATGATCGTACGAGGGCCGGCAGCGAACCACGCCGCGGCCCGCCGACAATAACCAAGGAGTCAGACATGCCGGCCGCCGCATTCGCGAGTGCACCCCGCTCGGTGTCCCCGTGGCCTGCTCGAGGGGGCACATCCCGATGAGCGCGTTCACGAATCCTCTCAAGCAGCGTTTAAAGGAAGGCGAGCCGCTCGTCGGGCTGTGGCTGTCGCTCGCCAGTGCCGATGCGGCGGAAGCGCTCGCGCATGCGGGCTTCGATTGGCTGTGCATCGACATGGAGCACGCGCCGAACGATTCGGCCGACGTGACGGCTCAGTTGCGCGCCATCGCGGCCGCGCACTTGCCGACCGAGCCGATCGTGCGCGTGCCCACGCGTGAGGGCTGGCTCGTCAAGCGCGTCCTCGACGCGGGGGCGCGCACGTTGATGTTTCCGAATATCGAGTCGGCCGCCGATGCAGCGCATGCGGTGCGCCTCACGCGTTACCCGGGGGCCGACGCGCCCGACGGGCTGCGCGGCGTGGCGGGCGTCGTGCGCGCGGCCGCGTTCGGCGCGCGGCGCGATTACATCCAAGGCGCGAATACCCAGATCGTGACGATCGCGCAGATCGAATCGGCGCGTGCGCTCGAAGAAGTCGATGCCATTGCGGCCACGCCCGGCATCGATTGCGTGTTCGTTGGGCCAGCCGATCTCGCGGCAAGCCTCGGCTACCTCGGCGATTCGAAGCATCCGGACGTGCAAGCCGCGATTGCGCGCGTTGCCGAAGCGGCCAGTAAAGCGGGGATCCCGGCAGGCATCTTTGCGCTCGACGTCGCGAGCGCGCGCCAGTATCGCAACGCGGGGTTCAAAGTGATCGCGCTAGCCGCGGACGTGATCTGGCTCGTGCGCGCGACACGGGCTGCGCTGCAGGAGATGAGATCATGAACGGGCGAACGAGGTGGGCGCGGATGTGGCCGATGCTCGTGTTCGGTGCCGCAGCCTGGACGAGCGCCGGCATGGCCGTGGCGCAGGGGGCATCCGAGCCGCAGGGCCAAGCAGGCACAGACGTCGAGACGCAGACGGCCGTGGCGGACTACAACGCCGGCAACTTCGGCGGGGCGCTGAAGGAATTCCGCGAGGCGGCCGAGCACGGCAACCGCCTTGCGCAATTCGACTACGCGATGATGCTGCTCAACGGCGAGGGGACGGCCGCCAATGTTGCCGAAGGCCGCAAGTGGCTGCTCAAGGCTGCCGAGGCGAACATGTCGCACGCTCAGTATGTCTACGGAAAAATGTACGACGACGGCGACTTCGTTGCGCGCGACCCGGCCGTTGCGCATCGATGGTTCCTGAAGGCCGCCGAGCAAGGCCACGTACAGGCCGAGCTCGCGCTCGCGAACCAGTTCCTCGACGGCCGCGGCACGCCGCGCGACAACGCGCAGGCATTCGTCTGGTACAAGAAGGCGGCCGAAGGCGGCGACATGACAGCGCAATACGTGACGGGCTCGTTCTATGAACACGGCGGCGACGGCGTCGAGCGCAACCTGAACGTCGCCCGCGCTTACTACGCTGCTGCGGCGGCGCAGGGCGATCCGGCCGCGCGGCTCAAGTTTCAGGACCTGAGCCGGCAACTGCAGCAAGAAGCCAAGAAACCGCCGAAATAGAAAAGCAAAAGCGGGAAAGCAAAAGCGCTCGGAGCGAGGCCAAGAAGCACGCATCGACGGATGCGCGGGCCCCTCGAATGCGCTCAGCTTTTCATCAGCCGTTTTTGCCGTCCGACACTCATGATGAGGCCGATGGCGATGCCGAGCGTCGTCAGTGCCGTGCCGCCGTAGCTCATGAACGGCAGCGGCACCCCGACGACGGGCAAGATCCCGCTGACCATGCCGACGTTGACGAACGCATACGTGAAAAACGCCATCGTCAACGATCCCGCGAGCAGCCGCCCGAAAAGCGTCGCGCCATTGGCCGCGATATAGAGCCCGCGCGCAATCAGTGCCGTATAGAGCGTCAGCAGCACGAGTTCGCCGGCTAGCCCGAACTCCTCGGAGAACACGGCGAAGATGAAGTCGGTATGCTTTTCGGGGATGAAATCGAGGTGCGCTTGCGTGCCTTTGAGCCAGCCTTTGCCGAGCGGCCCGCCCGAGCCGATCGCAATGACGGCCTGGATCGTGTGGAAGCCCTTGCCGAGCGGATCGGACGTCGGATCGAGCAGCGTGCAGATGCGGTGTTTCTGGTAATCGTGCATCAGCGGCCATTGCACCTGCGGCTGACAGATCTTCTCCTGGAACGTCGCGACGAGGCCGATCCCGATGACGGCGGCGACGAGCACGGGCACGATGAGCTTGAACGAGAGCCCGGCGAAATAGATGACGAATAGCCCCGATGCGAACACGAGCACGGCCGTGCCGAGGTCGGGCTGCTTTGCGATCAGGCCGACCGGCACGAGCAGGATGATGAAGCCGACGACGAAGTCGTACCAGCGCATCGAGCTCTCTCGGCGCTGGTAATACCACGCGAGCATCAATGGCGTGGCGATCTTCAAGATCTCGGACGGCTGAATGACGACGCCGACGTTGATCCAGCGCTTCGCCCCTTTCTTCGTGATGCCGAACAGCGCCACGGCCACGAGCAACGCGACGCCGAACGTATAGAGCGGGACCGCGAAGCGCATCAGCGTTTGCGGTGGAATCGTGGCGAGCACCCACATCAGCAGGAACGTCAGCACGATGTTGCGCAGTTGATCCTCGACGCGCCCGGGCACGTCGATGCTCGCGCTATAGAGCGTGACGATGCCGACGCACAGCAGCAGGAACACGGTCAGCGCCAGCGGCCGATCAAAACCGGCGAACATCTTCTTCAAGCGTTCGAGCCAGGCGCGCTTATCGAAGGCGAAGGGCATGCCTCTCTCCGTTACTCGTTGGGGCCGGACGCATCCGGCGTGGCCGGGGCGCTCGCTTGCGCGTCGCCGTGGCTTTCTCTGGGCGTCGCGAGCGCGCCGCTAGCGGCTTCGTCGCGCCGCGGTCGCCGCTTATGCGGGGCGGGCGCCGCACCGCCGGCCGCTCCGCCCGAGGCGCCGCGTTCGCGTAAGCGGCGCATGGCTTCGACGGCTGCGACGGGGGGCTCGGAGGCGGTTGTGCGAGGCGAAGCTGCCGATGCCGTCGATGCGGCTCGCGCGGCCGATGCTCCGCTCGTCGCCGGCGCCGAGGCGAAGGCCGTATTGGGCGCCGGCGCGCCGGCATTCGAGGACGGCGCCGCCTGCGTGGCCGAAATCACGTCGGAAGCGATCATCGGCGCCGACGCCGGCGCGTGCGGCGCGGAAGCCGGCTCGGCCGGCTCCGGCAAGGCCTTGAAGCCGGCCGCGACCTTGATGGGCGAGGCAGTGCCGTCGTCCACGGCATCCGATGCGCCGATGACGGGGCCCGCGGCCGCCTGCGTGGCGGAGGCGGCTTGCGCGACGGCCGCTTGCAGCGCCCCCGGCTTGCCGCGCTGAAGCAGGTAATAGTCGAGCACGCGCCGCACGATCGGCCCGGCCACGCTCGCGCCCCAGCCGCCGTTTTCGACGATCGTGGCGACGGCGATCACGGGATGATCGGCTGGCGCGAACGCGATGAAAAGAGAGTGGTCGCGCAGGTGCTCGGGAATCGAGCCGCCGTGATACTTCTGTCCTTGCAGCGAATACACCTGCGCCGTGCCCGTCTTGCCGGCCACCGTATAAGGCGCGTTGCGGAACACCTCGTAAGCGGTGCCGGATGGATTGTTCGTCACCGCTTCCATGCCGCGTTTGACGACGTCGATGTCGGCTTGGCTCACGTCGATGCGGCCGCTCTCGTGAGGCACCGTGAGCCGCATATCGTGCGTGATCGGGTTTTCGATTTCCTTGACGAGGTGGGGCCGCATGACGATGCCGTCGTCGGCGAGCGTCGCCGTCGCATGCGCGAGCTGCAGCATGGTGAACGAGTTGTAGCCCTGGCCGATGCCGAGGCTGATCGTCTCGCCTTCGTACCAGCGCTGCTGCTCGGGCTTGCGGTACGCTTTGCGCTTCCATTCGGTCGACGGCAGAATGCCGCGCGCCTCACCGGCGATGTCGATGCCGGTCAGTTGCCCAAAGCCCCACGGCTTCATGAACTTGGCGATCGCATCGACGCCGAGATCGTGCGCGACCATGTAGAAGTAGGTGTCGTTCGACACCATGATTGCTCGGTTCATGTCGACCCAGCCCTGGCCCTGCGGCACGTCGTTGCGGAACGTGTGCCCGCCGAACTGATAGAAGCCGGGATCGTGAAAGCCCCATTCGGGCGTGCGCTTGTGCAGCGTGAGCGCGGCGAGCGCCATGAACGGCTTGTAGGTCGAGCCTGGCGGATAGGCACTGTGCAGGGGCCGGTTCAGCAGCGGGTGATCGGGCGAGTTGTTGAGCTCGTCCCATGTTTGCTGATCGATGCCGTCGACGAACGAGTTCGGATCGAAGCTCGGCGCCGACACGAACGCGAGGACGTCGCCCGTCGACGGCTCGATCGCCACGAGGGCGCCGCGCTTGCCCGCGAACGCTTGCTCGGCAACTTCTTGCAGGCCGATGTCGAGCGAGAGCACGAGATTGTTGCCGGGCGTCGCTTGCGTGCGCGAGAGCGTGCGCACGGGGCGTCCGCCCGCCGTCACTTCCACTTCCTCGAAGCCCGTCAGGCCGTGCAGTTCGGCCTCGTAGCTCTGCTCCACGCCGATCTTGCCGATGTAGTCGGTGCCCTTGTAGTTGTTCGCATCGAGGCGAGGATCGTAATGATCGGGATCGCTGTCGTTCTGCTCGCTGACGGCGTCGATCTTCTGCTGATCGCGCTGCGAGATGCGGCCGATGTAGCCGATCACGTGCGCCGCCGTTTCGCCGAGCGGGTATTGGCGGAACAGCCGCGCCCGCACGTCGACGCCGGGAAAGCGGAAGCGCTGCGCCGTGAAGCGAGCGACTTCCTCATCGGTCAGGCGCGTGCGGATCGGCAGGCTTTCGAAGTTCTTCGAATCCTCGAGCAGCTTCTTGAAGCGGCGGCGGTCGCGTGCATCGATCGTCACGACCGTCGAGAGCTCGTCGATGACGTGATCGAGCGAGTCGTTCAGTTTCGATGGCGTGATTTCGAGCGTATAGGCCGAATAATTGCGCGCGAGCACGACGCCGTTGCGATCGGTGATGATGCCGCGATTGGGCACGATCGGCGCAACGGAGATCCGGTTCTCCTCGGCTTGCAGCGAGTACTTGCTGTAATGCCAGACCTGCAGGAACAGGAAGCGCAGGATCAAGAGCCCGAAGCAGACGAGCACGAACAGACCCGCCGCCGCCACGCGAAAGCGGAACTTCGAGAGCTGCAGCTGGGTGTTTTTGAATTCCGTCATGCTTAGGTCACGAGGCCCTCACGCAAGCCGCGCTCGAGCAGGGGCGCTCAAATGGGCCGTGTGTCGTCCGGGTCGGCCGGGCGGCGTTGGGGCATGAGAAGCAGCGAACAGGCGAGCGGCCACAGCGCGGCCTCGACGAAGCCGTGCACGAGCTGGCCCCAGCCCGGGAACGCCGCGCCGGTCAACAGGCGCGTGACGAACGGCACCAGCTGCGCGATCACGAGCAGCGGCGCCACCGCGAATACCTGCAGGCCGCGCGGCATCCAGAGCACGCGCCGGTGGATCGTGATGGCGCCGTACGAGAGCAGCGTATAGGCCAGCGCGTGCTCGCCGAGCAAACTCGCATCGTGCACGTCCATCAACAGCCCGAGAAAGAACGCGATGCCCATGCCGACCTTGCGCGGCTGATGCACGTTCCAAAACAGCAGCACGAGCGCCACGAAATCGGGGATGCCGATCAGCCGGCCCCAGGGCATCAGGTTCAGCAGGAACGCCGCCGCGAGGCTGAACGCAATGAAGTACGGATTGACCGGCAGCAGAATGTACTGCGGGCGATTCATCGCTGAGCTCCCGATGCGGCGCGCGGGGCGAGTGCGCTGTGGCCCTTGGCATCGGCCGCCAGATTCGCGGCATTCGTGGCCTTCTCGGCTCGTTTATCGGCCGTTTTGGCCGCGGCTTTATCGGGCACCTTTTTATCTTCGGGCTTGGGCGCAGCGGTTTTTTCGTCGGCCTTCGCTTTCTCCGCGGCCTTTTCACCGCCCTTCGCAGCCTTCTTGGCCTTGCCGTCCTTCGGGGAGGTGGGTTCCGGCTCCGCCGGGCGCGGCGGCACGTCGCTCTGGTAGTGCAGCACGAGTACGTCGCGCGCGCCGCGCACGGCTGCCACGGGCACGCAGACGACGCGCGCGAACGCGGTATCGGCCTGCTTGTCGACGCGCACGACCTTGGCGACGGGCAGCCCTTCCGGATAAACGCCGTCGAGCCCGCTCGTGACGAGTTCGTCGCCGGCGACGACGTCGGCGCTGATCGGCACGAAGCGCAATTCGAGCGTATCGCCCGTAGCCGTGCCGTATACGACGCTGCGCAGGCCCGTGCGCACGACTTCGACGGGTACCGCTTCGTCCTTGTCGGTCAACAGCGTGACCTCGGACTGCATCGGGAACACACGCGTGACCTGGCCGATCATGCCGTCTTCGCTGACGACGGGCGAGCCGTTCTCCACGCCTTGCTGCGAGCCGCGCCCGATCACGACTTTCTGCGTAAACGGATCGCGCATGCCGTATTGCACTTCGGCCGGGATCGACTGCGTCGCGACGTTGCGCGAAAGATTGAGCAGCGCGCGCAGATGGGCGTTTTCGGCGGTGAGCGTCGCGACTTGGTTCGCTTGCAGCGAAAGCTGCAGGTTCTTGGCCGAGAGCGTTTGATTGTCGCGCCGCAGCGAATTGCTCGTGACCGCGTAGTGCGCGGCATCGAGCACGAGATCGCGCGGCAGGAGCGCTGCGCGCTGCAGCGGATAAAGCCCCGCATCGAGCACGGCGCGCACGACTTCGAGCGTCTTGAACCGTGCGTCGGAGACGAGCAGCACCAGCGAGAGGACGACGAAGAAAATGAGCCGCGCGAGCGCGGACGGGCCTTGCTTAAATAGAGGCGGCGGACTGTATTCCATGGTCGACGCCGAAAGCGTGAACGTTGGCGGGGGGCGGCGCGGCGCGCATCAATGCTCGATCGGCAAGGAACGAGCGATGCGACGACCCATGCGATGAACGATGCGCGCGCGGCTCACCTGCAACGTCACTCGTACGAGAAGATGCTGCCGAGCTTGTCCATGCGTTCGAGCGCCATCCCGGAACCGCGCACGACGCACGTGAGCGGATCCTCGGCGACGAGCACGGGCAAACCCGTTTCCTCGGCGAGCAGGCGATCGAGATCGCGCAGCAATGCGCCGCCGCCCGTCAGCATCATGCCGCGCTCGGCGATGTCCGCACCGAGCTCGGGCGGCGTTTGCTCGAGCGCGATCTTGACCGACGAGACGATCTGGTTCAGGGGATCGGTCAGCGCCTCGAGGATTTCGTTGCTCGAAATCGTGAAGCTGCGCGGAATGCCTTCCGACAGATTGCGCCCCTTCACTTCCATTTCCTTGACCTCCGAGCCCGGGAACGCGGAGCCGATTTCCTTCTTGATCGCTTCGGCCGTTTGCTCGCCGATCAGCATGCCGTAGTTGCGGCGGAGGTAGTTGACGATCGCTTCGTCGAATTTATCGCCGCCGACGCGCACCGAACCCTTGTACACGATGCCGCCGAGCGAGATCACGCCGACTTCGGTCGTGCCGCCGCCGATGTCGACGACCATCGAGCCCGTCGCTTCCGAGACGGGCAGGCCCGCGCCGATCGCGGCCGCCATCGGCTCTTCGATGAGGTAGACCTGCGAGGCGCCGGCGCCGTGCGCCGCTTCCTTGATCGCGCGGCGCTCGACCTGCGTCGAGCCGCAGGGCACGCAGATGATGATGCGCGGCGAGGGCGAGAACATGCGCGATTCGTGGGCCGTTTTGATGAACTGCTTGATCATCTGCTCGGTGACCGTGAAATCGGCGATGACGCCGTCTTTCATCGGCCGGATCGCTTCGATGTTGCCCGGCACCTTGCCGAGCATTTGCTTGGCCTCGCGGCCGACTGCCTGAATGGTTTTCTTGCCGTTCGGGCCGCCTTCTTGGCGAATCGACACGACGGACGGCTCGTCGAGGACGATGCCTTTGCCGCGCATGTAGATCAGCGTGTTGGCGGTGCCGAGATCGATCGCAAGGTCGTTGGAGAAGTAGCTGCGCAAAAAGCCGAACATGAAATCCTGTCTCGCGGGAGAAGCCGGGCTTCGCCGTGAAGGCGCCGCGCCGCGGCGAAAAAATAAAAGCTTCGGGTTCTGAGCGGCTGCCGTTCGAGCGCCGCCACGCGAGCGCGAAGCTGCAATGAATTCGACCGGAGGCCGCGGCACGCGAGGCGGCGGCTTATCGCTATGGCGCCGAGGGCCTGGGCAGGGGCGGTCCGGGTTTGGTTCGAACGCGTAATGATACCTTATAATTTCGACCTATTCGTAGTAAACGGATGGTCCTTTTTGCCGTCCAAGGCGCCCTCGACGAGGGTACGATCCGACGCCCTAACTCCCTGGCGCAACATCGTTTTTTGCCCCGTTGCGCTTAAGTCCCAGCTTCCGGTGAAACGCATGGCTTTGACCCTGACCGATGTGAAACGCATCGCCCATCTCGCACGGCTCGAACTGCCCGAGGCTGACTGCGAGCAAACCCTCGCGCAGCTCAACGAGTTCTTCGGCCTCGTCGAGCAGATGCAGGCCGTGAATACTTCCGGCATCGCGCCGCTCGCGCACCCGATCGAGCAGATCGAGGACGTGGCGCTGCGGCTGCGCGAGGACGCCGTGACCGAAGCGGTCGATCGCGAGGCGAACCAAAAGAGCGCGCCGGCCGTGCAAGAAGGGTTGTTCTTGGTCCCGAAAGTGATCGAGTAACCGTCTTCAAGCCGTCTTCAAGCTTTCAGGAACTTTCAGGATCCACGGAAAGAGACCGACATGTACGAGAAAAGTTTGAGCGAGCTCGCAAGCTCGCTCGCAAGCCGCGCGACGTCCGCCGTCGAACTCGCGCAGCTCTATTTGAAGCGCATCGACGACGCACGCGAGTTGAACGCCTTCATCGAAGTCGACCCCGAGCGCACGCTCGGCGAAGCGCGTGCGGCCGATGCGCGGCTCGCGCGCGGCGAGGGTGGGCCGCTCACCGGCGTGCCCGTCGCGCACAAGGATGTCTTCGTCACGCGCGGCTGGCATTCGACGGCCGGCTCGAAAATGCTCGCGGGCTACGAAAGCCCGTTCGACGCGACCGTCGTCGAGCGCCTGGCGCACGCGGGCATGGTGACGCTCGGCAAGACGAACATGGACGAATTCGCGATGGGTTCGTCCAACGAGAACTCGGCCTTCGGCGCCGTGCGCAATCCGTGGGATGCCCGCGCGGTGCCGGGCGGCTCGTCGGGCGGCTCGGCCGCGGCCGTGGCCGCGCGTCTCGCGCCGGCCGCCACGGCCACCGATACGGGCGGCTCCATCCGCCAGCCGGCGTCGTTCTCGGGCGTGACGGGCATCAAGCCCACCTATGGGCGCGTTTCCCGCTACGGGATGATCGCATTTGCCTCGTCGCTCGATCAGGGCGGCCCGATGGCCAAAAGCGCCGCTGATTGCGCGCTGCTGCTGAACGCGATGGCCGGTTTCGACGAGCGCGACTCCACGAGCTTGCAGCGCGCCGACGAAAACTACACGCGGCACTTGGGGCAAGGCTTCACGGCCGATGCACCCGCGGGCAAGCCGCTCGCCGGCCTGCGCATCGGTCTGCCGAAAGAGTACTTCGGCGAGGGGCTCGCAAGCGACGTCCGCGCTGCCGTCGATGCGGCCCTGAAGCAATACGAGGCGCTCGGCGCGAC
>NZ_JBQCIF010000095.1:0-58859 GCF_051953955.1 Trinickia sp.
AGCATGGAGTGTCTGTGGCTTCCGGTTGCTATGACGGCCCCAAGGTAACACTAGGATAAACGTGAGTACGGTAACTCGATTCTCTTTGCTCGCCACGGCCTTGCTGCTGACCAGCCTGGCGGCTGCCGCGCAGCAGTCTTCGCTCCGGTTTCATTTGCCGGGTGGGGCTGCAATTGTCTACAGCAACGCGGCAAATCCCCAAGATCCTTTGCCCGAACGGGTCTGGAAAAAGGCTGTTTTCTATTTCCCGAACGGAGCGTTATTCGGTCTGCAGCCAAGAATAGGCGAGTCGGGCGACGGCGGGGGCACGCAAATGGAACCGCCGAGTGACGGCAATATCTCGCCGTCGGGCCAATACGTTGTCGTCGCACGAGACGAACAGGGGACTGTATCGTCGGGGCCAGGGCAGCCGGAGTCAGTGCTGGACAGGGAGTACTGCTCCATGATCGAAATACGTACGGGGTGTATAACCGCTGATCAGACTGGCGAGGTATGCGGAGCAGGCTGGCGAACTGGGTAGCGCGCGCAGTGGGGCACAGACGAACAGACGGACTTGATGCTGAAGAGCGACCGACCATCGGCAAGCCGGCAACTGGGCTTTATAAGTGCAGGTCAGCCTCCGAAGCTAACAATCCGCGACGATTCCGGCGCGGACAATCTCCTACGCTGCGATCCGCCGTCGCCGATCAACCGTGAGATCTATCGGAAGATTGCGACTGCCTTGGACGCGGCCGGCGCGCACAATGATGCTCGACTGATCGCCAGCTCGCTCTCGAAAGCTAACAGCAACTCCGTTGGCACGTCAGTGCCGGCAGCCGTCGAAAACGGGCATAGAACCGCATTCGTATCAGTGCAAAAAGCGACGCTTTATACTGCGCCCGATGATGCGAGCGCGAGTCGGGCCTACCTAGTCCAGAACGATGTTGTGATGGTGTTGAAGCAATCTCCGGTAGGCTGGGCCTATGTGGCTACGTAAAGCTTCCGGCAAACATCTGCTTCGATGGATCAAGGCCGACGAAATAGCGATCAAGCCGTGATCTGATCCAGAACCAGTACTTAGGGTGGCGCGCTCGTCGGTGCATTCCATTGGTGGTTATTAAATTTTTAGAAAGGAACATTCTTCCGGTAGCCCGAGTGCCAATATGCCTGCGAGTGAAATACTTTATAAAATCTTAGTAAGCATAGCGCGGGTTGTTGTCACTCGGATGAACACGCGGACCGCAGTTGTCTCGAATGGGGTGTTCGGTATGGCGTAGTTTCGCGGCGGGAGAAGATCGCCCGCAGATATCGTCGGCGATGCTGAACAGCCGCGTGAGTGACGTAGCGTAAAAAACGCGAACGCGACGAGCGCATGATCTTCCGGAATATGGGATTGCGCGTGAACATGTTTTCATCATACCTTCATGCCATTACAACAACCGAGGGCCATGATGCCAATCCAATGTACATTCACCCTTAACGGCCAGAAGGTTTCCACGCTCACGTGTGCCGGTTTTGGTGGAGTCGCAGCGTTCTCCGGAAATGGTCAGCACGTCGACGATCCAAAAGACACGGCCGTACCGAACAAAGGCCCCGATCCCGAAGGGGCGCTACTACATCATCAAGCGCAAACCCGGCGGCCGCCTTGGGCGTCTACGTGACTTCGGCCTCGATCTATGGTCAAACCGTGATCGTGCAACATGGTTTGCCCTGTACAGTGCCGACGGCAAAATCGACGACTGGACGTTCGTGAACGGTGTGAGGCGCGGCAATTTCTGACTGCACCCCAACGGTAGATGGGGGGTGAGCGACGGCTGCATCGCATTGACGTCTCAGTCGCAGTTCGACCGATTGCGGGACTATCTGCTGGCGCAGCCGACGAAGACGATTCCGGGCACGAGCACGCCTTGCTACGGAACGGTGGACGTTCGATGAAACTGATTCTGCGATTCGTGATTGCGCTCGTGCTGACCGGACCGGTTTTCATCGGACTTTCGCGCATTGATCCGCTTGCGCGATGGGTTGGCAGCGAGGCAGCATGGTCCGCACTAACGCCGCTGTTCCGCCTGTTCGGCGCGGTCGGCACCGAAGGCGAAGAAACCGTGCTGCTCGGCGTGCTGCTCGTGCTGAGCTTCATCGTCGCGGCCGTGCTCGTATGGATTGCCGGCGCTCTGCTGGCGCGGGTTCGATCGAATCGCGCCGCCGTCCATTGACGAGCCTCACGCGCTGCCTTGTCAACCGGTGGCGCGTCATCCAACGTCACCCACTTCGGTGGGGTGTCCAACTCTTCGCCTGCTAAGGCTAAGCAGGGGCTCCGCCATCAAGCCATTGTCAAAACATGACGGGCTTGATCTTCAATCGCTTCGCATTGCGTGCCAGCACGTCATCGAGCGTTGCCATGCCTTTCGCTTTGGCGTCGAGGGCAGCCGCAAGGTGAAGCGCATCGCCCGCGCGCAGACTCGTTGATGCGTCAAGCGTCAGCACGGCGGCGCGGTGAAACGTTGGGGGATCCACCGGTAATAACTCTAAGTCACTGGCACAGAGGCGTTCGAACGCCTGCCATGCGGTCGCCCCCTGCTCGGCAGTGATTTGGTTCGTCCTCTGCTTGATGCCGAGCGCATTGGCAAACTCCGTGACACACCAGGCGGCGGACGCTAATTCGTCGGTACAAGCGGCGTACCATCGCGCGACAGCGGCGCTTTTCGGCTCGTTCACGCAAAACGCCACTAGCACACTCGTGTCGACGTACACCATCAGTACCGTGCCCCGCGCCGCAACTCATCCATGACCGATTCAGTCATCGGCATATCGGCGCGGTTCTTTTCCAGTTCACGGCTGAAGGCTTGACGATCCCATCGGTTCGCCCGAAGGCAGATGCCCCCATCGATGGTCAGGCTCGCTTGCACCTGATCGCCTTCCTTGACGCCAATGCGCCGCACATACTCAGCGGGAAGGCGCAGCGCAAGACTATTGCCCCATTTTGCTACGTGCAGATTCATAGCGGCCTCATTGATCTACGTTAATGTAGATACATTGTGACCTATTCAGCGGGATGCAAGCTTTGTGGGTTGTGCGGCCGCAGGCCAATGGCTCGGCGCGCAAGTCCATGAGCGATCCGGGCTCTGTTATGCAGTCAAACGACAGACCGATCGTTCCCGCCGCGAGTTCAAACCTCGACGACCTTATCCCACACGAACAGTGGATTTTCGAGCCTATGGCGGCGCCGATCGACATAGCCGCGCGGGTTGCAAACGATGCGCGTGCCGTTCACCGCATAATCGAACTGCGTATGCGTATGCCCGTGAATCCAAAGCGCGGCGGGCGGTCCGATGAGGTCGGTCAAATGGCTGATGAAGCCGGCCGAGGCCAGATCGTTTGCGAAGCGGTCGGCCAGACTCGCCCGATGCGGCGCGTGATGGGTCACAACGATCGTCGTGCCGGTAAACGGCTTGGCTAGCTCCTGCGCGAGCCATGCGCGCGCGCGTCGATGGAGCGCAAGCGAGTCGGCCACCGTGAACAGGCGCGGGCGTTCGCTGGCGCCGGCTTCCCCCGCTCCGCCCGACGGCCACGTCACCTGAATCGGCCCGCGAAAATCCAGCATCACCTTTTCGGCGGCGGCAATCGCCGCGGCAACGGTTGCTTCGTCGTCGCCGAACAATCCGAAGTCGGTCCACAGCGTCGTGCCGAGCACGCGCCAGCGACCCTTGGGATCGATCAGCGCATCGTTATTCAAGTAATGGACGTTCTCGACGCTGCCCGCCGCGTCGCGCATCGCGACTTCGAGCGCGCCGAACTCCCCGTCGTAGTACTCGTGATTGCCCGGCACGTAGACGACGGGGATGTCCGCCGCGAACGTCTCCGCGGCCCAGCGAATACCCTCGGCGTGGTTATGAATGTCGCCGGCGAGGACGACGAGATCGGCCTCGGCGTGCGGGATCGCTTCCGGCTCGTCGCACTCCAGATGCAGATCTGACAAGACGCGAATCTTCACGGGACACCTTTTCGGGGCTAGGAACCCAGGCGGGGGCAGGGCGCGCGTTGCGTCGCGTCGCCGCGCGCGGCCCGCCCTCGGTCGCTATGGCTTCAGCGTAGCACTTTGCCCGGGTTCATCATCCCGAGCGGGTCCAACGCTGCTTTGAGCGTGCGCATGAGGCCGATTTCGACGGGCGATTTGTAATGGCTCACTTCGTCCACTTTCAATTGACCAAGGCCATGTTCGGCGCTGAACGTGCCCTGATGACGGTGCACGCTGTCGTAGACGATACGGTTCAAAGGCGCTTGGTATCGCGCGAGGAACGCCGCCGCATCGACGCCTTCGGGCGCCTGCACGTTGTAATGGAGGTTGCCGTCGCCGAGGTGGCCGAACGTGACCATGCGAGCACCGGGGGCTGCTTGCGCGATTGCCGCATCGGTCTCCTCGATGAACGTGCCGATGCTCGAGATCGGAACCGCGATGTCGTGTTTCACGTTCAAGCCTTCTTCCGCTTGCGCGAGCGGAATATGCTCGCGCAAATCCCAGAACGCGCGCGATTGTGCAAGATTCTCGGCCACGACGGCATCGTCGACGAGGCCCGATTCGAGCGCTTCTTCCATCATCTGCTCGAACAGCGTGCGCGCATGGGCTTCGCTTTCGTTGTCGGACAGCTCGAGCAGGACGATCTGCGCGTGCGGCTCGCCGAACGGATAGCGCATGTGCGGGAAATGCTTGCCGACGAGGCGTAGGCAGAAATCGGACATCAATTCGAAGCCCGTCAGCAGCGGACCGGCGTAGCGATGCGCGAGTGCCAGAAAGTCGAGCGCGGCATGCGGCGATGCCAGCGCGGCCAGCGCGGTCACGTTCGCGGCCGGCAACGGATACAGCTTCATGACGGCGGCCGTGATGATGCCGAGCGTGCCTTCCGCCCCGATATAGAGGTCGCGCAGGTCGTAGCCCGTGTTGTCCTTGCGCAGCGCGCGCAGACCGTCCCAGATCTCGCCCTGCGGCGTCACCACTTCGAGGCCCAGGCACAGCTCGCGCGTATTGCCGTAGCGAAGCACGGCAGTGCCGCCGGCGTTCGTCGAAAGGTTGCCGCCGATCGTGCAGCTGCCTTCCGCCGCGAGGCTGAGCGGAAACAAGCGCTGTGCGTCGCGTGCGTGACTTTGCACCTCGGCCAGCACGACACCCGCTTCGACTGTGATCGTGTTGTTGTGTGGATCGAGTGCTCGGATCCGGTTCAAACGGCTAAGACTCACCAAGGCCTGCCTGCCCGTTGCATCGGGCGTGGCGCCGCCCGCGAGCCCCGTGTTGCCGCCCTGCGGCACGAGCGCGACGCGGTGCGCATTGGCCAGCTTCACGATGGCGGCCACTTCCTGCGCCGTCCCCGGCCGCAGGACGGCGCAGGCCGCACCCGTATAGCGGCGGCGCCAATCGGTCAAAAACGGTTCCGTATCGTGCGCTTCGGTCAATACGTGCGCGGCGCCGATCGTGGCGCGGCAGGCGGCGACGAATGCGTTGACGTCGGTCGATGAGGTATCGGTCATGATGATGTCTAGAACTAGCGGGTGGCGCCGGCGTTGCGGCGAGCGATGCGCGACGCCCGCTTGAATGGGGCGACATAGGCCAGGGCGCAGGCGAGAAAGAGCGTGGCCAGGGCGGCTTCGATCCAGCCGAGCCGTGCGGACATCCCGTGGTCGGTCATGCCGCGCACGATCCCCTCGGCCATGTAGAGCAGCACGAGCATCGATGCCCACTGCAGCGTATAGAGGCTGCGCCGCCGGACGCCGGGCAGCGCGCAGGCGAGCGGCAACGCCTTGAGTACGAACGCCGAGCCGCCCGGGCGCAGCGGCGCGAGCCACCACTCCCACGCCACGGCAAGGACGATCAGGGCCGCGAGCGCGAGTGTCGCGCCGAGCGCGCACCGGCCACGTGCGGCGATCGGCGCCGCTGCCGAGGGCTGGGCCGCGCGGCCGGGCGCCGTCATGGCCGGCCGGCCAGAAGCGATGCCGTGCGCGCCAGCCGGGCCCCTAGCGCGACGGCGAGCGTTTTCTCGTCGGCGGAGAGCGCCGATTCGCGCGCGCCAGCGCCCGAGACGTGCGAGGCACCATACGGCGTGCCGCCGGTTTGCGTCGTCGCCAGCGTGCTCTCGGTGTACGGGAGCCCGACCATCAGCATGCCGTGATGCAAAAGCGGCAGCATCATCGAGAGCAAGGTCGACTCCTGGCCGCCATGCATGCTGCTCGTCGAC
This sequence comes from Trinickia sp., assembly GCF_051953955.1. Taxonomy (GTDB): domain Bacteria; phylum Pseudomonadota; class Gammaproteobacteria; order Burkholderiales; family Burkholderiaceae; genus Trinickia. Next base: position 6,204 of record NZ_JBQCIF010000095.1, read on the forward strand.
GTAAACACGCAAGCCGGCTTGCCGGCCAAAGCGCCGCTCATCCATTGCGGTGTCGTGCCGTCGAGAAAGTATTTGAGCGATGCTGCCATGTTGCCGAAGCGTGTTGGCGAACCGAGCGCCAGCCCCGCGCATTCTTCGAGATCGCGCAACTCCGCATAGGGCGGCCCATCAGGCGGAATGGCCGGCTCGGTCGCTTCGCTCACGGGCGATACCGCGGGCACCGTGCGCACGCGCGCCTGCATGCCGGGCACGCTATCCACTCCTCGAGCGATGGCCAACGCCAGATCGCGCGTTGCACCGTGCCGGCTGTAATAGAGTACGAGTATGTCTTTCATAAAGCCTGGGTCGTGAGCGGCTTATTATAGGGGTACACTGCCGCCCCTGCGGCGGCACGCCGCGATTCGAGCCGGGCCGGCTCGGCCATCGAACGCAAAAAAGGAGAACGATTCTTGCGGACGCTCAGCTCCGAACTGGATACGCTCAAACGTCTGGCGCGCTTCGCCGCGAAGCGCAGCCGCGAAGACCGCATCGCTCAAGTGGCGGCCAGCCTGACGTTTACGACGATGCTCGCGATCGTTCCGCTCGCGACCGTCGCGTTCGCGCTGTTCACGGCGTTCCCGATCTTTGCGCAATTCCAAGCGTCCTTGCAGACGTTTCTCGCGCAGCATTTGATGCCGGATCAAATCAACAGTCAGATCTTCAAGTATCTGAACCTGTTTGCATCGAAGGCGAAAGGATTGACGACGGCGGGCATGATCGTGCTGTTCGTCACGTCGGTGATGACGATGATGACCGTCGAATCGTCTTTCAACGTCATCTGGCGCGTCGCCAAACCGCGGCCACTTGCTCAGCGGGTACTCGTCTATTGGGCGATCGTGACGCTCGGCCCGCTACTCATCGGCGTGAGCCTATCGATCTCGTCGTACCTGTTCGGCTCGAGCCTCGTGGCGAACGGACATGTGCCGTCGTTGCTCGAATGGGTGCTCACGGGCACGGCATTGCCGCTGACCGCGCTCGCGTTCACGCTGCTATACGTGTATCTGCCCAATTGTGCGGTTCAATGGCGCGATGCCGTTGCCGGAGGGGTGCTGGCCGCCGTTGCGTTCGAGCTTGCCAAGCGCGGTTTCGGCTTCTATGTGCGTCGCATGCCCACCTACGCCGCTGTCTATGGCGCATTCGCGCTCGTGCCGCTGTTCTTGGTCTGGGTGTATCTGTGCTGGTTCATCACGCTCGCGGGGGCCACGTTCGTTTCGGCGCTGCCGGCCATCCGCGCGGGCGAGTTCCATCGGCGACGCTATGCCGGCAGCGACCTGCTCGATGCGCTCGAGCTGCTCGTGCGCTTGGACGAGGCGCGCGAAGCCGGCCGGCCCGGCCTCACGCCGATGGAGCTCGCGCGCATGGTTCGCTGCGACATCGATACCGTTACGCGGCTATTGGGCAAGCTGGCTCGGCGCGAGTGGATCACGCGCCTCGCCGACGACAACGCGCTGCGCTACGTGTTGATCGCGAACCCCGCTCAGCTCACGGTGGGGCGGCTATTCGATCTGTTCGTGATCGACCGGCCGGAGCTCGAGTATCAATTGCGGCTCGATTCGACGCGTGTCGACACCGCGATGCTGCTTGATGCACTGCACAATCCAAAGCTCGACTTGAGCATCGCCACGCTCGTGGCGGCCCGCAACGCGCGCGGCGTCTCGGGCCAACCGGGGCAGCCGGCACGCGCGCCCTGGCCGCATCAGCCAGCGTAGGCGCGCGCCGCTAGAGCGCGATCTTGCCGACGCAGATGTCTTTGAACATCACCCAGTCGCCCATCAAGCTGTAGAGCGGATGGCGGAACGTGGCGGGGCGGTTCTTTTCGAAGAAGAAGTGGCCTATCCAGGCGAAGCCGTAGCCGCAGACGACGGCCGCCGGCAGCCAGAACCAGCCGCCCGTGGCCACGGCCATCGCCACGCAGCCGATCACGCCGAGCGAGCCGACGAAGTGCAGGCGGCGGCAGACTATGTTTCGATGCTCGCCGAGATAGAACGGGTAGAACTCGGCGAAGCTCGCGAACTGGGCCGTATGAGTGCCGTGAGTCATCGCATCCCTCCGTTTCGTGCCGTGCGGCGCCCCTCGCAACGAGACATCGAACGGCGGCGGCCGCATGCGGACCGCCGGTGCCGCTCTCTTGCCCGCCGGGGCGCCTGCGTTGACGAAAACCATTGTCCGGCGATCGCCGCGAAGGTGCAACTCGGCCGTTCGGCCTAGTGGCGCAGCCGCCTCGGCCCGCGTATCGTCAAGCCCGTTGCATGGCCGTGGCCGACTGCGCAAACGCGTACAGCGCCTCCAACGTGCCGTCGGGCTGCTCGCTCATCAGCGCGTGCCCGGCGTCGAGCGTGACGACGTCCACCGGCGTTCCGGCGCTTTTGAGCGTATCGACGAGCGCGCGCGTCGCGCGTGCCGGCGTCATCATGTCCTTCGCACCGAGCACGAGCCGTATGGGGCAGCGCACCTGGGCGGCGCGTTCGAGGCCCTGCGCATAGCCGTTGCAGGCGGCGAAGTCCGTGTGGAACAGGTTCGGTTCACCGCGCGCCGAAACGCGTTCCATCAGGCGCTGATTGACGCCATGCAGCCAGAAGCCCGGGGCCGGGCACGACGGCTTGGCGGCGATGGTGGAGTGCGACCAGCGGTTGACGAGATCGATCGCCTCGGGCTCGCGATGGAGCGCGGCATCGAGCAATGCGTCCGAGACGGTCATGGGCGCGGCCGTGGCCACGAGCGCGGCACCCCAGGCGCGATTCGGGTACCGGGCCGCGAAGTCGAGCGCCACGAGCGAGCCCATGCTGTGCCCGATGACGAGCGCGCTGGGCGCACCGGCCGCGTCCAGCAGATCGGCGAGCCAATCCGCCATCGCCTCGATCGACGTTTTTGCCGGCCCCTCGCTGCGGCAGTGACCGGGAAGGTCGACGGCGAGCACGTTGAAGCCGTGGTGCGCGAAGTAGCGGCTCTGTAGTGCCCACACGCTATGGTCGTGCTGGGCGCCGTGCAGGAAGACGGCCATAGGCAGTGCCGGGTCGAAGCGCTTGCCGCCGGTGTAGGCATAGGCGGTCTTGCCTTGGACGGTCAGGTTCATGCGCGCTCCTCCTTCGACGACGCACCGGAGCTTGATGCGGGTTTCGCCGTGTTCTTGCTTGCAGCTTTCAGCGCGCGCTTGAGGTCGTCGATCAGATCGTCGGGATCTTCCAAGCCGATCGACAGCCGGATCGTGCCCTCGGTGATGCCGGCCGCGGCGAGCGCGGCGGCGTCCATTCGAAAATGCGTCGTCGACGCCGGGTGGATGACGAGCGAGCGGGCATCGCCGACATTGGCGAGGTGGGAGAACAGCGTCAACGCTTCGATGAAGCGCCGGCCGGCCGTGCGATCGCCGCGCAAATTGAAGCTGACCACCGCCCCGGCGCCGCGCGGCAGCAGGCGCTTGGCCAGCGCGTAGTCCGGATGCGATTCGAGCTCGGGGTAGGCCACCGATTCCACGGCCGGCTGTGCGGCGAGGAAGTTCACGACCTTGCGCGTATTCGCGACGTGCCGCTCCATCCGCAGCGGCAGCGTTTCTATGCCCTGCAGCAACTGCCAAGCGGCTTGGGGATGCAGGCAGGCCCCGAAATCGCGCAGGCCCTCGCGGCGGGCGCGCAGCAAGAACGGGGCGACGGTGCTTTCCTCGGCGAAGACCATGCCGTGAAAGCCGTCGTAGGGTTCCGTGAATTCCGGAAACCGGCCCGACGCGGCGAAATCGAACGTGCCGCCGTCGACGAGCACGCCGCCGATCGTCGTGCCGTGACCGCCGAGAAATTTGGTTGCCGAGTGATAGACGAAATCGGCACCGTGCTCGAACGGCTTGACGAGGAACGGCGTCGTGAACGTCGAATCGACGAGCAGCGGGGTCGCATGCTCGTGAGCGATGCCGGCGAGGGTCTCGATGTCGAGCACGTCCAAATTGGGATTGCCGAGCGTCTCGCCCAGGAAGAGGCGCGTATTGGGGCGTACCGCGGCGCGCCAGGCGTCGAGATCGCCCGGCTTCACGAACGTCGTTTCGATCCCGAAACGGCGCAGCGTGTAGTGCAGCAAATTGTGAGAGCCGCCGTACAACGCGCTCGAGGCGACGATGTGCGAGCCGGCGCCCATCAGCGTGACGATGGCAAGATGCAGCGCGGCTTGGCCGCTGGCGGTGCCGATCGCGCCGACGCCGTTCTCGAGCGCCGCGACGCGTTCTTCGAACACGGCGACGGTCGGATTGGACAGCCGCGAATAGACATGCCCCGCGCGCTCCATGTTGAACAGGGCGGCGGCGTGGTCCGCGTCGCGAAAAACGAAGGCCGTGCTTTGATAAATGGGCGTGGCGCGCGCGCCCGTCGCGGGATCGGGGGCCGCACCGGCATGCAGCGCGAGCGTATCGAAGCGGTTGGCGGACATGGCATCGGCCGGCCGGTGCCGGCAAAGGTTGCGGTGGCGGCCATCGTAACATCGCCGTGCCGGGCCGGATGGGAGCGCTAGTGCGCGCCCGCGGTCCCATCCAAGGGGCGCCTCGCTTTCCTTTTGCAGGCCTTTCCGCTAGGATCGACCGATCCACTCAAGCATCACCGGGAGAATGAGCATGAGAGTCAGCGACATCCTGAAGGTCAAGGGCAACACCTTGTTTACGGTCACGCCCGATACCGCGCTGCACGATGCGGTGAACACGATGGCCGAGCACGACATCGGCTCGCTCGTCGTCATGGAATTCGGCGATCTCGTCGGCATGCTCACGTTCCGCGAGATCATCCTCACGCTGAAGAAGAACGGCGGCAGCGTCGGTGGCACCACGATCCGAAAGGTCATGGACGATCATCCGATCACCTGTACTCCCGAAACGGATGTCAACGAGGTGCGCCGCATGATGCTCGAGCATCACGTCCGCTATTTGCCGGTCATCGAAAACCGCACGCTGATGGGCGTCATCTCGTTCTACGACGTGGCCAAGGCCGTCGTCGAGGAGCAAGGCTTCGAGAACCGGATGCTGAAGGCGTACATCCGCGATTGGCCCGAGGAAGGACAGGCGAGGGATACGCGCTGACCGCATGAGCGACCAACCGTTGCCCGCCGCCTCGCTGCGGCGCCGCGCGCCGCGCGACAATCACTCGCAGTTCTCGCTCTTTCGCGAGCGGCGATTCGCCCCCTTCTTCTGGACGCAGTTTCTCGGCGCGCTGAACGATAACGTTTTCAAGGTGGGCTTCAGCTCGCTCGTCACGTACCAGACTGCCCGTTTTTCGGGCGTCGATGCGAAGACGGCGGCCTTTCTGATCTCGGCGATCTTCATTTTGCCGTTCGTGCTGCTGTCGGCCACCTCGGGGCAGATCGCCGATAAATACGACAAAGCCACGCTCACGCGCTTCGTCAAGACGTTCGAGATCGTCGTGATGCTGATCGGCGGGGCCGGATTCGTCACCCACCATGCGCCGCTCCTGTACCTCTGCACGCTCCTCATGGGCGTCCATTCGACGCTGTTCGGCCCCGTCAAATACGCGTATTTGCCCCAGCATTTGGACGATCGCGAACTCGTCGGCGGCAACGGGCTCGTCGAAATGGGCACGTTCGTGGCGATTCTGATCGGGACGATCATCGGTGGCGCCGCCGCGGCGTCTCCGGCGCACGGTGCGTGGCTTTTGGCCGGTACGTGCTTCGTCGTGGCATTGGCCGGGCGTGCAACATCGAGCCGCGTACCCGTCTCGCCTGCTTCGCAGCCAGAACTGCGCATCAATTGGAACCCGATCACGGAGACGTGGCGCAACCTGGCGCTCGCGCGCACGAATCGCACCGTCTTCTTGAGCTTGCTCGGCATTTCCTGGCTCTGGTTCGTCGGTGCCACGTTCCTGACGTCGTTCTTCAGCTATGCGAAGGACGTCCTGTCGGCCAATCCGGACGTCGTCACCGTGTTGCTGGCTACGTTCTCGCTCGGGATCGGGACCGGATCGCTGCTGTGCGAGCGGCTCTCGAAGCGGCGCGTCGAAATCGGGCTCGTGCCGCTGGGCTCGATCGGCATCAGCGTATTCGCGCTCGATCTGTACTGGGCCAGCCACGGCGTCGCGCCGGCGGGGCGGCTCATCGGCGTTGCCGAATTTCTCGGGCACGCGCGGCATTGGCGGATTCTCGCCGATCTATTCCTGCTGGCGATGTTCGGCGGCTTCTACAGCGTGCCGCTCTACGCCCTGATCCAGAGCCGCTGCCAGAGCACGCATCGCGCGCGCATCATCGCCGCGAACAACATCCTCAACGCGTTCTTCATGATCGTCTCGGCGGTGATGGCGATCGGCCTAACGTCGCTCGGCGTCAGCATCCCCGGAATCTTCGCGGTCACCGCGCTACTCAACGTGCTCGTCGCCGCGTATATCTACTCGCTCGTGCCGGAGTTCCTGTTGCGTTTCGTCGCATGGATGCTCGTGCATACGTTCTATCGGATTCGGCTCGTGCACGCCGAGCGCATCCCCGAGCAAGGCGCGGCCGTGCTCGTCTGCAATCATGTGAGTTATGTCGATGCGGTCGTGATCATGGCGGAGAGCTCACGGCCGATCCGGTTCGTCATGGACCACCGGATTTTCCGCACACCGTTCGCGGGCTGGCTGTTCCGTCATGCGAAGGCCATCCCGATCGCCCCGGCGCACGAGGATCCCGCGATGCTGGCCAAGGCCTACGATGCTTGCGCCGAGGCTTTGGCCGAGGGCGAGCTCGTCTGCATCTTTCCCGAGGGCAAGCTCACCCGCGACGGCGAATTGAATACGTTCCGCCACGGCGTGACGCAAATCTTGCAGCGTGCGCCGGTGCCCGTCATCCCGATGGCATTGCGCGGCCTCTGGGGCAGCGTGTTTTCGCGCCATGCCGATGCGCGCGTGCCTCGTCCGCTGAACAAGGGCGTCATGAGCCGCCTGACGCTGGCCGTGGCCGAACCGCTCCCGCCGAGCGCGGCGACGCCCGAGGCGCTGCAGGCGATCGTAGCCGAGTTGCGCGGGGCGCGGCGCTAGGGCTGGGCCGGTGGGTGGGGCGGTCGTGGCGCCGCCCATCGTGGGCACAAGGGCGTTCCGAGCCCGGGGCAAGGCATAATATCGTTTTGCTCATTATCTTTGAGGCCACGTCCATGTCCGGCAACACTCTCGGCACGCTATTCACCGTCACGACGTTCGGCGAATCGCACGGGCCGGCCATCGGCTGTGTGATCGACGGATGCCCGCCGGCAATGGCGCTTTCAGAAGCCGATATTCAAGCGGAACTCGATCGCCGCAAGCCCGGCACGTCGCGTCACGTCACGCAGCGCCAGGAAGAGGACAAGGTGGAAATCCTTTCGGGCGTGTTCGAGGGCGTGACCACGGGTGCGCCGATCGCGCTGCTGATTCGCAATACCGATCAGCGCAGCAAGGATTACGGCAACATCGCCCAAACGTTCCGTCCCGGGCATGCCGACTACACCTATTGGCAGAAGTACGGCGTGCGCGATTATCGCGGCGGCGGCCGGTCGTCCGCACGGCTCACCGCGCCGACGGTCGCCGCCGGCGCCGTCGCCAAGAAGTGGCTGCGCGAGCAGTTCGGCGTCGAAGTGCGCGGCTATATGAGCGCGCTCGGCGAAATCGACATTCCGTTCGTCGATTGGTCGTACGTTCGCGAAAACCCGTTCTTCGCTCCGAATGCACAGATCGTGCCGCAGTTGGAGGCCTACATGGACGCGCTGCGCAAGGACGGCGATTCGATCGGCGCGCGCATCAACGCCGTGGCCACCGGTGTGCCGGCCGGCTGGGGCGAGCCTTTGTTCGACCGGCTCGATGCGGACATTGCGCACGCCATGATGGGGATCAACGCCGTGAAGGGCGTCGAGATCGGCGCTGGCTTCGCGAGCGTCGCGCAGCGCGGATCGGTTCATGGCGACGAACTGACGCCCGAAGGTTTCGTCGGCAACCACGCGGGCGGCGTGCTCGGCGGGATTTCGACGGGGCAGGACATCACCGTTTCGATCGCGATCAAGCCGACTTCGAGTATCCGCACACCGCGCCGTTCGATCGACAAGGAAGGCAACCCGGCGGTCGTCGAGACGTTCGGGCGTCACGACCCATGCGTCGGTATTCGCGCGACGCCGATCGCCGAGGCGATGCTGGCCCTCGTGCTGATCGATCATGCGTTGCGCCACCGCGCGCAATGCGGCGATGTGAGCGTGACAACGCCGAAAATCGCGGCCAGCGCACCCTCATCCTGACGGGCGAGCGCAATGGCAAAGGGCCGCGATGGACGCGGCCCTTCAACGCAGCGCTTTCAGCGCTTTCGTCACATGTTGGCGTAATTCGGCCCGCCGCCGCCTTCCGGCGTGACCCAAACGATGTTCTGCGTCGGGTCCTTGATGTCGCACGTCTTGCAATGCACGCAGTTCTGCGCATTGATGACGAGCCGATCGCTGCCGTCGTCGCTCTTGACGAACTCGTACACGGCCGCCGGACAGTACCGCCCCTCGGGCCCCGCATAGGTTCGTAGATTGACGTTCACGGGCACCGACGCATCCTTGAGCGTCAGATGCGCGGGCTGATTTTCTTCGTGGTTCGTATTCGAGAGAAATACGGACGAGAGCCTATCGAACGTGAGCTTGCCGTCCGGCTTCGGATAGGCGATCGGCGTGCATTGCGCGGCCGGCTTCAGCATCTCGTGATCGCGGTGCTGATGATGCAGCGTCCACGGCACGTTGCCGCCGAGCAGCTTCTGCTCGATGCCCACCATGAGCGTGCCCAAGTACAAGCCCTTGCTCATCCACTGCTTGAAGTTGCGAGCACGGTGCAACTCGCCGTGCAGCCACGATTGCTTGAACGATTCCGGGTAGGCCGTCAGTTCATCGTTTTGACGGCCGGCCTGCACGGCATCGAACGCGGCCTGCGCCGCGAGCATGCCGCTCTTGATGGCCGCATGGCTGCCCTTGATGCGCGAGGCGTTCAAAAAGCCCGCATCGTCGCCCACGAGCGCGCCGCCCGGGAACACGAGCTTGGGTAGCGACAACAGCCCACCGGCCGTGATCGCCCGCGCGCCGTAGGAAATGCGCTTGCCGCCTTCTAGGAACTTGCGGATTTCGGGGTGCGTCTTGTAGCGCTGGAATTCCTCGAACGGCGAGAGGTACGGATTCGTATAGCCGAGGCCCACCACGAAGCCGACCATCACCTGGTTGTTGTCGATGTGATAGAGGAACGAGCCCCCGTAGGTTTGCGTATCGAGCGGCCAGCCAGCCGTATGGATGACGAGCCCCGGCTGATGCTTGGCCGGATCGATTTCCCACAGTTCCTTGATGCCGATGCCGTAGACCTGCGGGTCGGCATCGTGGTCGAGCTTGAATTTTTCGTTGAGCTTGCGGCCCAGATGCCCGCGCGCGCCTTCACAAAACAGCGTGTACTTCGCGTGCAACTCCATGCCGAGTTGGAAGTTTTCCGTAGGCTCGCCGTCCTTGCCGATCCCCATGTTGCCCGTGGCGACGCCCTTTACCGAGCCGTCGTCGCCGTAGAGCACCTCCGCCGCGGCGAAGCCGGGGAAGATTTCCACGCCGAGCGCTTCGGCTTGCTGACCGAGCCAGCGCGTGACGTTGGCCAGGCTGATCACGTAGTTGCCGTGATTCTTGAAGTTCTCGGGCAGCGCCCAATTCGGCGTTTTGACGGCGCTTTTTTCGGTGAGGAACAGGAAGCGGTCTTCGGTCACTTCCACGTTCAACGGTGCGCCTTTCTCTTTCCAATCGGGAATGAGCTCGCCAATGGCCCGCGGGTCCATCACCGCCCCCGAAAGGATATGCGCGCCGACCTCCGAACCCTTCTCGAGCACGCACACGCCGAGCTCGACACCCTTCTCCTGCGCGAGCTGCTTGAGCCGAATGGCCGCGGACAGGCCGGCGGGACCGCCGCCGACGATCACGACGTCGTATTCCATCGACTCGCGAGGGCCGTACTGCTCGATCAGACTTTCGGGGGTCATTGAGGCTCCTTAGCCATTAGAATGCTTTTTTTCGGGTTCGTATTGTCAGCGAACGATAGGGACGCTGCAACCGTAAGGGATAAGATTAGCACGATCGTTCTATTTATCTGCTAGAGTGGCGGCTCGGCAAGCGGCGGCCGTTTTGTTGCTGGATGTCCCGCGTTCATCGCGCATCGCACAACTTCATCGATTAAAAGGAATGAAAATGGGCCGTTCGATCAACCTGGAAGGCAAGGTGGCGCTGATTACGGGCGCGTCAAGCGGGCTCGGCAAGCGTTTCGCGCTGGTGCTGTCGCAGGCGGGCGCGAAGGTGGTGCTGGCCAGCCGCCGCGTGGAGCGCCTCAAGGAGTTGCGCGCCGAGATCGAGGCGTCGGGCGGGGCTGCGCACGTGGTCTCGCTCGACGTCACCGATTATCAGAGCATCAAGGCAGCGGTCGCGCATGCGGAAACGGAAGCGGGCACGATCGACATCCTCGTGAACAACTCGGGCGTATCGACGACGCAAAAGCTCACGGAAGTCACGCCGGCCGACTACGAATACGTGTTCGACACCAACACGCGGGGCGCCTTCTTCGTCGCTCAGGAAGTGGCGAAGCGGATGATCATGCGCTCCGGCGGTGCGGCCCAGAAGCCGGCCTACCGCATCATCAACATCGCGTCCGTGGCCGGGCTGCGCGTGCTGCCGCAGATCGGCTTGTATTCGATGAGCAAGGCGGCCCTCGTTCACATGACGCGCGCCATGGCGCTCGAATGGGGACGGCACGGCATCAACGTCAACGCCATCGCACCGGGCTATATCGACACGGAGATCAACCATCACCATTGGTCGACCGACCAAGGGCAGAAGCTGATGGCGATGCTGCCGCGGCACCGCGTGGGGCAGCCTCAGGACCTCGACGGGTTGCTGCTGCTGCTGGCCGCCGACGAGTCGCAATTCATCAACGGCGCCGTGATCGCGGCCGACGATGGGTTCGGCCTTGCCTGATCGACGGCGGGCTTGGCCCGTGCCGTGCGAACGGCCGTTGCGGTAAATTTTCGAGTCGTTAAGCGTATGAGTTCAGAAGTGGAAGAAGCCGAAGTGACGGAAGCAACCGAAGTGACCGAAGCAAGCGAAGTGACGATCAACGATTACAAGCCCGCATTCGAAATGTCGATGCCGATCCGGTGGGGCGACATGGATGCGTTCGGCCACGTCAACAACACCGTCTACTTCCGCTACATGGAGCAGGTGCGGATCAGCTGGTTCGAGTCGATCGGCATCGTGGGCGGCGCCGAGCAAGGGCAAGGGCCCGTCATCGTGAATGCCTCGATGGAGTTTCTGCGGCAGTTGCATTACCCGGGCGACGTCATCGGCACGATGTCGGTGGGAAAGCCTGGCCGCAGCAGCTTCGATACGGGATTCGAGTTGCGCCGCGCCGACGATCCGGGCACGCTCTATGCGCGCGGGACCGCACGCTGCGTCTGGATCGACTACGCGGCGGGCCGCTCGGTCCCGCTGCCGGAACGGCTGCGAGCGCTGCTCGAGCATCCGCACCTCGTGAGCGGACGCTGAGCGCACTGAGCACGCGACACGCTTCGATATCAGGAAATCAAGGGATCGGCGAATCGGTGTCAGTGGCCGAGCAGCCGTTGCATGAGCTCGGTTGCGTTGCCGGTGCCGTATTTGCGCATGAGCCGCGCGCGATAGATGTCGACCGTGCGCGAACTGATGTCGAGCGCGCGCCCGATTTGCTTGCTCGTTTTGCCGGTGACGAGCTGCGCGGCGACTTCACGTTCGCGTGGCGTCAATTCGACGGCCACGCGGCGCGTGGCGCTCAAATCCTCGAACGTCCACACGCCCGCGGCCAGCGGCGCCTGCCGCTCGAGCGCTCGGCCGGTCACATGGCACCAAAAGAGTTCGCCGTCGGCGCGTTTCATGATCCGGTCGTCGGCGTAGCTGCCTTGCGCCGTCATGATCGGCCCGATCCGTTCGCCGATACGGACGAACTCGTCCGCGGACGGGTACAGCACCTCGAACGAGCGGCCGATGAGCGCCGAGCGTTCGCAGCGGAAGATGGCGGCAACGGCGTCGTTGCAATCCTCGATGACGCGGTCGCGCGAAAGCACGAGGCCGATCGGCGCGAGATGGAAGGCGGTCTGGTAATCGATCTTGGGCATGGTTCGCGGCAAGCGGCTCGCTTGCACGGGGCTTTCGCTTATGTATTTTTGCGTATTGTGCCGCATGCGGCGGCCATCGTACCCTTTGCGACATCAAACCGAGTGTGGCGGCGCGCCTCGTCGATAAATGAACGGGTGCGCGCTCGACGACTAAAATGACCATCGATTGCGTTCGATGTCGACATTGCACTCGTGCCGATCCGGTTTTCGGATTTCCATCATGGAAGGGACACACAGATGAACAAAGTCTATCCAAGCGCATCCGCCGCGCTCGAAGGCGTCGTCAAGGACGGCCAGACGTTCGCCGTCGGCGGCTTCGGCTTGTGCGGCATTCCCGAGGCGTTGATCGCGGCGCTGCGCGACTCCGGCGTCACGGGCATCACCTGTATCAGCAACAACGCCGGCGTCGATGGCTTCGGCCTCGGGGTGCTGCTCCAAACGCGCCAGGTCAAGAAGATGATCTCGTCGTACGTGGGGGAGAACAAGGAATTCGAGCGCCAGTTCCTGTCGGGCGAACTCGAGCTCGAATTCACGCCGCAGGGCACGCTCGCCGAAAAACTGCGCGCGGGCGGCGCCGGCATTCCGGCGTTCTTCACGGCCACGGGCTTCGGCACGGTCATCGCCGAAGGCAAGGAAACGCGCCAGTTCGGCGAAAACCATTACGTGCTCGAGCATTCGCTGACGGCCGACGTCGCGCTCGTCAAGGCGTGGAAGGCCGATAAGGCAGGCAACCTCATCTATCGCCGCACGGCGCGCAACTTCAACCCGATGTGCGCGATGGCGGGGCGGGTCACGGTGGCCGAAGTCGAGGAGATCGTCGAGGTGGGCGAGCTCGATCCGGACGCGGTCCATACGCCGGGCATCTTCGTGCAGCGCATCGTGCTCAATGCGCATCCGGAAAAACGCATCGAACAACGCGTCGTGCGCGCGAAAGGAGACTGACATGGCTTGGACTCGTGAAGAGATGGCCGCGCGCGCGGCAAAGGAACTGCAAGACGGCTTCTACGTGAACCTGGGCATCGGCCTGCCTACGCTCGTGGCGAACTACGTGCCGCCCGGCATCGACGTCTGGCTGCAATCGGAGAACGGCTTGCTCGGCATCGGTCCCTCGCCGACGGAAGAAGAGCTCGATGCGGACTTGATCAATGCGGGCAAGCAGACGATCACCACTCTGCCTGGCTCGTCGATCTTTTCGTCAGCCGATTCGTTCGCGATGATTCGCGGCGGCCACATCAATCTGGCGATCCTCGGGGCGATGCAGATCAGCAAGAACGGCGATCTTGCGAACTGGATGATCCCGGGCAAGATGATCAAGGGCATGGGCGGCGCGATGGATCTCGTGGCGGGCGTGAAGCGCGTCGTCGTGTTGATGGAGCACGTGGCCAAGGGTGATCAGCACAAGATCCTCGAAAGCTGCACGCTGCCGCTGACGGGCGTGGGCGTCGTCGATCGGATCATCACGGATCTGGGCGTCATCGACGTCACCGATGCGGGCCTTGAGCTCATTGAGCTGGCCCCGGGCGTGACCGTCGACGAAATCAAGGCCAAGACCGGCGCGCCGCTCGATACGAGCGCGGTGCACTGAGGTGAGCGCCCCGGCAGAAGCGAAGCGGCCGCGCGAGCGCGAGGTGATCTGCGCCAACCCGACGGGCCTGCATCGCATGGCCTATCGGGAGTGGGGCGATCCGGGCAACCCGCGCGTGCTCGTCTGCGTGCACGGGCTCACGCGGTCGGGGCGTGATTTCGACCGAGCGGCCGCGGCCCTGAGCGACGTCTATCGCGTCGTTTGCCCGGACGTGGTCGGGCGCGGGCGCTCGGACCGGCTGCCCGATCCGAACCGCTACGTGCTGCCGCAGTACGTCGCGGACATGGTGACGCTGATTGCGCGGCTGGACGTGCCGACCGTGGACTGGTTCGGCACGTCGATGGGCGGGCTCATCGGCATGGCGCTGGCGGGCTTGCCCGGCTCGCCCGTGCGCAAGCTGCTCATGAACGACATCGGCCCGCACATCGAGCCCGATGCCCTCGAGCGCATCGGCAGCTATGTCGGCCAGAGCATGCGGTTCGCGACGCTCGACGAAGGCATCGCCTATGCGGCTTCGCTGGCTTCGACGTTCGGGCCGCTGACGGCTGACGAGTGGCGGGAAATCAATACGCCGCTGATTCGGCAGCGCGCGGACGGCGCGTGGGAATTCGGCTACGACCCGGCGATCGCCGTCCCGTTCAGGGCGGTCACACCCGAGGCCGGCGCGGCCGCCGAGGCTGCGCTCTGGCGACTGTTTGCGGCCATCGAAGGGCCCGTTCTCGTCGTGCGGGGGGAGCAGTCGGATTTGCTCTCGCGCGAGACGGTATCCAAAATGATCGATTGCGGCCGCTCGGTTCAATCGGTGGAGATCCCCGGCGTCGGCCACGCGCCGGCTTTCTTGGACCCCGCACAGATCGCCGTCGCACGCCAATTCTTCGTCTAAGGCGCGGGCGAGTCATAATAACGGTTTGCGGCGCCGCGAACGCGGCGCCCGATCGTCAAGATCGTCCACTCTCCTACCGAACAGGGACACTGAAATGGCTGTCATTCGTCATCACGTCGGCAAGCGCCTCTCGGAAATCGCGATCCACAACGGCACCGTGTATTTGGCCGGACAGATCGCCGAAGACACGGCGCAGGACATCGGTGGGCAAACGCGCGAGGTGCTCGGCCATATCGACCGCCTCCTCGCCGAAGCGAACAGCGACAAGTCACTGCTGTTGTCGGTGCAGATCTACATCTCGGACATGATCCATTTCGGCGGCATGAACGCCGTATGGGACGAATGGGTTCCCGCGGGGAACACGCCGCCGCGCGCGACCGTCGAGGCGAAGCTCGCGAACCCTGATTGCCTCGTCGAAATCGTCGTCGTCGCGGCACAGCGCAGCTGAGCGACCGCGCTGCGCCTTCGTTGCCGCGGTAAGGAATAGCGGTCGAGCAACCCAGCAACCTAGCAATTCAGTTAGAGAGTCGAACGATGAACGCCGATACGGCCGTCGCCGGCGCACCATCGTTGCCGTCATACGAGGATGCGCTCGCTTTCGTGCGTGAGCACGCGGGCGACGCGCGCCTGTCGTCGGGGGAACGGCTAGCCGATCACGCGGCCGGCACGGCGTCGATCGTCGGCAAGCTCAACGTCGATCCCCCCGCGGTGCTGGCGGCGGCGCTGTTCGCGCTGACGCCGCATCTCGCCGATCCCGAGCGGATCATCGCCGAGCGTTTCGGCGAGGAGGTGGCGCAGCTCGTCGGCGACGTGCGCAAGCTGCTTCGTCTCGGCACGGTGAGCCTGAAGGCGGCCAGTCATGCCGTGCCCGAGACGGGGCGCGACGCGCAGGCCGCGCGGCGCGCGCAGATCGAGGCGCTGCGCAAGATGCTGCTCGCGTTCGCGCAGGACATCCGCGTCGTGCTGATCCGGCTCGCGTCGCGATTGCAGACGCTGCGCCACTACGCGGCCACCAAGGCGTCTCCCGGCGCCGACGTTGCACGCGAAACGCTCGAAATCTACGCGCCGCTCGCGAACCGGCTCGGCATCTGGCAATTGAAGTGGGAGCTCGAGGATTTGGCCTTCCGCTTCGAGGACCCGGATACCTACAAGCGCATCGCCAAGCTGCTCGACGAAAAGCGCGTCGAGCGCGAGAGCTACGTGGCGCAGGCGATCGGGCGACTGCAGCGCGAACTGGCGGCGGCCCATATCCAAGCCGAGGTCAGCGGGCGCCCCAAGCATATCTACAGCATCTGGCGCAAGATGCGCGGCAAGTCGCTCGACTTCGCCGAGCTCTACGACGTCCGCGCGTTCCGGGTGATCGTCCCCGACATCAAGGACTGCTACGCGGTGCTCGGCATCGTGCACAACTTGTGGCAGCCGGTACCGAAGGAGTTCGACGACTACATCTCGCGCCCGAAGCCGAACGGCTATAAATCGCTGCATACGGTCGTGATCGGCGACGATGGCCGTGCTTTCGAAGTGCAGATACGGACGCACGAGATGCATCGCTTCGCCGAATACGGCGTGGCCGCGCACTGGCGCTACAAGGAAGCCGGCGTGCGCGGCTACGCCGGCCAATTCAGCGCCAGCGAGAAATACGACGAGAAGATCGCGTGGCTGCGGCAACTGCTCGCGTGGAAAGAGGACGTCGCCGAAAGCGAGCAGGGCAATCCTTGGGAGCAGTTGCGCCAGGCGACGCTCGACGACGATCACATCTACGTGCTGACGCCGCAGGCGCGCGTGATTGCGCTGCCGCAGGGCGCGACGCCTCTCGATTTCGCCTATCACCTGCATAGCGAGCTTGGCCACCGTTGCCGCGGCGCGCGCGTCGACGGGGCGATGGTGCCGCTCAACACGCCGCTGCAAAACGGCCAGACCGTCGAGGTCGTGGCCGTGAAAGAGGGCGGCCCCTCGCGCGATTGGCTGAACCCGCAGCTCGGCTACCTGCAGAGCCATCGCGCGAAGCAGAAGGTGCGCGCGTGGTTCAACGCGATCGAACTGCAAGAGACGATCGCGAGCGGCCGGGCGATGGTCGAAAAAACATTGCAGCGCGAAGGCAAGACCTCGGTGAGTCTCGATCAGCTCGCAGCCAAGCTCGGGTTCAAGTCGCCCGACGATTTGTTCAATGTCGTCGGCAAGGAAGAGTTCAGCCTGCGCAACATCGAGCAGGCACTCTCCGATGCGGCGCCGCCCGAGCCGCAGCCCGATACGCCCGAGCAATTCGAAAAGCGCGGCAGCGGAGCGAGCGTGGCGCGTGGCGCGTCGACGGGCGTGCTCGTCGTCGGTGTCGATGCGCTGCTCACGCAACTCGCGCGTTGCTGCCGGCCCGCGCCGCCCGATGAGGTCAGCGGGTTCGTCACGCGCGGCAAAGGCATGTCGATTCACCGCAGCGATTGCGCGACGTTCCAACGGATGGCGGCGCGCGCGCCCGAGCGCGTGCTGCAAGCCGCGTGGTCCGCCGACGTCATGGGCGGGCGCGGCTCGTCGGTCTATCCCGTCGACATCATGATCGAGGCGCAGGATCGGCAGGGCTTGCTGCGCGACATCTCGGAAGTGTTCGCCCGCGAGAAGATGAACGTCGTCGGCGTGAAGACGATGAGCCGCCGCGCCACGGCGTTCATGCAGTTCACAGTCGAGGTATCGAGCGCCTCGCAAATCCAGCGTGCCTGCGCGTTGCTAGGCGAAGTGGTCGGCGTCGTCAGCGCGATGCGCAAGGCCTGAGTTTTTTCATGTGGAAGCATAAAAGTGCTTGCCAAGGTTCGATAGGGTCCATATAATCTCGTCTTCTTCAGGCTCGTAGCTCAGCTGGTTAGAGCACCACCTTGACATGGTGGGGGTCGTTGGTTCGAGTCCAATCGAGCCTACCAACGAAAATCGAATGCCCGGTTCGCCGGGTGTTCAACGGCAGTCAAAGGCGTGAAAGCGCACAAGGCGAATACGGTTATGACACCGCGAACGTTGACCGAAACTTTTTCGGAGCGACGCTAGTCGAGGACCTCTTTCGCCCTTTAGTCTGATTGTCAGTGAAAGTGAATGCGGCCCCTCGAAAGCGGGGCCGCATTTTTTTTATCTGTCTTTCGCACAGCGAGCATCTGCAGTTTGGGTTCGTTGCAGCCAACCGATTGTTTTCGATGCCGCGTGCGGCATCTCGGAGAGAACGCAATGGTTTCGATACGCTTGCCTGACGGTTCGTCTCGACAATACGATCACCCGGTGACGGTGGCCGAGGTCGCGGCCTCGATCGGCCCCGGTCTCGCGAAGGCCGCGCTCGGCGGCAAGCTCGACGGCGAGCTCGTCGATACCTCGGCGCTGATCGAGCGCGATGCCTCGCTCGCGATCGTGACGGAAAAAGATCCGGACGGCCTCGACATCATTCGCCACTCCGCGGCGCACTTGCTCGCGTATGCGGTCAAGGATCTGTACCCCGAGGCCCAGGTGACGATCGGGCCGGTGATCGACAACGGCTTTTACTACGACTTCGCTTTTCATCGGCCGTTCACGCCCGAGGATCTGGAAAAGATCGAGAAGCGCATGCAAGAGCTCGCGAAGAAGGACGAGCCCGTTTCGCGCCGGGTCGTCTCGCGCGACGAGGCGGTGGCCTACTTCAAGGGCATCGGCGAGAAATACAAGGCCGAGATCATCGAATCGATCCCCGCGAGCGATGAAATCAAGCTGTACTCGCACGGCGGCTTCACCGATCTATGCCGCGGGCCGCACGTGCCTTCCACCGGCAAGCTCAAGGTCTTCAAGCTGATGAAGCTGGCCGGCGCGTACTGGCGCGGCGATTCGAAGAACGAACAGCTGCAGCGCATCTACGGCACGGCATGGGCGAAGAAGGAAGACCAGGACGCCTATCTGCACATGCTCGAAGAGGCCGAGAAGCGCGATCACCGCAAGCTCGGCCGTCAACTCGATCTGTTCCACCTGCAGGACGAATCGCCGGGCATGGTGTTCTGGCATCCGAAGGGCTGGTCGCTATGGCAGCAGGTCGAGCAGTACATGCGCCGGCGCGTGAATGCCGACGGCTATCTCGAGATCAAGACGCCGATGATCATGGATCGCTCGCTGTGGGAGGCGTCGGGTCATTGGCAGAACTATCGCGAGAACATGTTCACGACGGAGTCGGAAAAGCGCGACTACGCCATCAAGCCGATGAACTGCCCCGGCCACGTGCAAGTGTTCAAGCACGGCCTGCGCTCGTACCGCGACCTGCCGTTGCGCTACGCGGAATTCGGATCGTGCCATCGTAACGAGGCCTCAGGTGCGCTGCATGGCCTCATGCGCGTGCGCGGCTTCGTTCAGGACGATGCGCATATCTTCTGCACGGAAGAGCAGTTCATCGAAGAGTCGATCAAGTTCAACACGCTCGCGATGAGCGTGTACCGCGATTTCGGCTTCGAGCAGATCGACATCAAGCTGTCGCTACGCCCGGAGCAGCGCGCGGGGACGGATGAGATTTGGGATCGCGCCGAAGAGGGCTTGCGCCAAGCGCTGACGGCGTGTGGGCTGAAATGGGAGGAACTCGAAGGCGAGGGCGCGTTCTACGGCCCGAAGATCGAGTACCACATCAAGGATGCGCTCGGCCGGTCCTGGCAGTGCGGCACGCTGCAGCTCGACATGGTGCTGCCGGAGCGGCTCGGCGCCGAATACGTGGCCGAGGACAACAGCCGCCGCCGGCCCGTGATGCTGCACCGGGCGATCGTCGGCTCGATGGAGCGTTTTCTCGGGATTCTCATCGAGCACCACGCTGGCGCGATGCCTCCGTGGCTCGCGCCGACGCAGGCCGTCGTCATGAATATCGCCGAAAGTCAAGCCGAGTACGCGCAGTCGCTGGCCCAAACGTTGCAAAAACAAGGGCTTAGAATCGAGCTGGATTTGCGCAACGAGAAAATTAGCTATAAAATACGCGAGCATACGCTCGAAAAAGTGCCGTACCTCCTCGTGGTGGGCGACAAAGAGCGTGAAGCACAAACGGTAGCCGTGCGTGCCCGTGGCGGTGTCGATCTGGGCGTGATGCCGATCGACGCCTTCGTTGAGCGCCTGCATCAAGATGTCGAGGCGTTCAAGTAGCCACTGCGGCAGCGCGGCTCGTTTTTTTAATTTTTAGAGGAAACGGAACATCGCTACTGAAAAGGGGCATCGCATCAACGGTGAGATTACGGCTCCCGAGGTGCGTCTAGTTGGCGTCGAGAACGAACCGCTCGGCATCGTGAAACTGGCTGATGCGTTCCGCATGTCGGAACAGCAGGACGTCGACCTAGTGGAAATCGCCCCTCAGGCGGTTCCTCCGGTCTGCCGTTTGATGGATTACGGCAAGTTCAAATACCAGGAAGCGAAGAAGCAGCACGAAGCTAAGCTCAAGCAGAAGGTCATCCAGGTCAAGGAAGTCAAGTTCCGCCCGGGTACCGATGACGGGGATTACAACGTCAAGCTGCGCAATCTCGTGCGCTTCCTGGAGGACGGCGACAAGACGAAGATCACGTTGCGTTTTCGCGGTCGCGAAATGGCACACCAGGAAATCGGCATGCGAATGCTCGAGCGCCTGCGCACCGATCTGGAAGAAGTCGGTCAGGTCGAGCAGATGCCGAAGATGGAAGGGCGCCAGATGATCATGGTGCTCGCGCCGAAAAAGAAAAAGTAACGTAGCAACGCACGGCTCGTCGCTGTGCCAGCCACGCTGCGTGGATGGCTGGCGGCGCGTGCGGTAAGCAGGAAAAAGCATTCAGCAGGTTTCGGAGCAGCGCCCGGCAGTCATGCGGGCGATGTTCCTGAAAGCGCGGCGGCCGGCAACGGCGAGCCGCAGACAAGTGGACTGGGTTTCAAAGGGCGGAGCTAGGGCTTTTGGCCGGCCGCACACCCATCGCCATCAAATAATGGAGTTGTTCGTCATGCCTAAGATGAAGACCAAGAAGAGCGCTGCAAAGCGCTTCGTGGTGCGTCCGGGCGGTACCGTCAAGCGCGGTCAAGCCTTCAAGCGCCACATCCTCACGAAGAAAACCACGAAGAACAAGCGCCACCTGCGCGGTTCCGCCGCTGTGCACGATTCCAATCTGGATTCCGTGCGCGCGATGATGCCCTTCGCCTAACCCTTAACCTTTACTCATAGGAGCGAAACATGCCTCGAGTCAAACGTGGGGTAACGGCACGTGCCCGCCACAAGAAGATCATCAACCTGGCCAAGGGTTACCGCGGCCGTCGCAATAACGTCTACCGCATCGCGAAGCAAGCGGTCATGCGCGCAGGCCAATACGCCTACCGCGACCGTCGCAACAAGAAGCGCGTATTCCGTGCGTTGTGGATCACGCGTATCAACGCGGCAGTCCGTCAGCACGACATGACGTACAGCGTGTTCATCAACGGCCTGAAGAAGGCGTCGATCGAACTCGACCGCAAGGTGCTGGCCGATATGGCCGTGTTCGACAAGGCCGCTTTTGCCGCGATCGTGAAGCAGGTGAAAGCCGCCGTTGCAGCCTAATTGAGCGATTGATTAGCACTGCGTGGTTCGTCGAGGGGGCTGGCCGTCGAAAGCCGGCACCTTCGACAAGAAACGGGGCTCCTCACCGAGCCCCCTTTTTTTTGCTGGTCGCACACGGTGTGCATGTGCCTCCTCAATCATCACCGACGTTGAAATGATGGGATCAATGGATCTGGACCGGATTGTCGCCGACGCGCAAGAAGCCTTCTCCCGAGCCGACGATAGCGCCACGCTCGAAAACGAGAAAGCTCGTTTCCTAGGCAAGGCGGGCATGTTGACCGAGATGCTCAAGGGGCTCGGCAAGCTCGATCCCGAGGCGCGCAAGGCCGAGGGCGCACGCATCAACGTCGTGAAGCAGCAGGTGGAAGCGGCGCTCACGGCGCGTCGCGATGCGCTTGCCCAGGCGCTGCTCGAAGCGCGGCTCACGGCCGAAGCGATCGACGTGACGCTGCCCGGGCGCGGCATGGGCGCCGGCAGCCTGCACCCCGTGATGCAAACGTGGGAGCGCGTCGAGCAGATCTTCGGCTCGATCGGCTTCGACGTGGCCGATGGCCCCGAAATTGAAACCGATTGGTACAACTTCACGGCGCTGAACAGCCCGGAAAATCATCCGGCGCGCTCGATGCAAGATACGTTTTATGTGGATGGCGCCGACGCCGGTGGCCGCCCGCTGCTGTTGCGCACGCATACGAGCCCGATGCAGGTGCGCTACGCGCGCAGCAATACGCCGCCGATCAAAGTGATCGTGCCGGGGCGCACGTATCGCGTCGACAGCGACGCCACGCATTCGCCGATGTTCAATCAAGTCGAAGGCCTCTGGATCGACGAGAACATCAGCTTCGCCGACTTGAAGGGCGTCTATACCGATTTCCTCAAGCAATTCTTCGAGCGCGACGACATCCTCGTGCGCTTCCGGCCTTCGTATTTTCCGTTCACGGAGCCGTCGGCCGAAATCGACATGAAGTTCGAGGAAGGCAAAAATGCCGGCAAGTGGCTCGAGATTTCGGGTTCCGGCCAAGTGCATCCGAACGTCATTCGCAACATGGGCCTCGATCCGGAACGCTACATCGGCTTTGCATTCGGCAGCGGTCTCGAGCGTTTGACGATGCTGCGCTACGGCGTGCAGGACCTGCGCCTCTTCTTCGAGAACGATCTGCGCTTCTTGCGGCAGTTTGCGTAACGCGCGGCCGCAAGCGGTGCCTAGGTCCCGCGAGCGCTCGATCAGCGCGCTCGCGCGAGGCCGGGCATGGACCCACTCCTTCGAACGTAGACACACATGCAATTCCCTGAATCCTGGCTCCGAGCGTTTGTCGATCCGCAACTGACGACGGAGGCACTGTCGCATGCGTTGACGATGGCCGGACTCGAAGTCGAGTCGCTGCGCCCGGCCGCGCCGCCGACATCGAAGATCGTCGTCGGCCGCGTGCTCGAAGTCGTCAAGCATCCCGATGCGGACAAGCTCAACGTCTGTCAGGTCGATGCCGGAACGGGCTCGGTGCTCAACATCGTCTGCGGCGCGCCGAACGTTGCCCCCGGGATCAAAGTGCCCGTCGCGCTCGTCGGTGCGCAACTGCCGCCGGCCGAAGAGGGCGGCGCGCCGTTCGTGATCAAGCTCTCGAAGCTGCGCGGCGTGCAAAGCGAAGGGATGCTGTGCTCGGCGCGCGAGCTCAAGCTGTCCGAAGATCACAGCGGCCTCATGATCTTGTCCGAGGACACACCGATCGGGCAGGACATCCGCGAAGCGTTGAATCTCGACGACACCGTCTTCGAAATCAAGCTGACGCCGAACAAAGCCGATTGCCTCTCGGTGTTCGGCGTCGCGCGCGAGACGGCAGCGATCACGGGTGCGCCTTTGAAGCCCCTCGCGATCGAGCCCGTGCCCGTCAAGCTGAGCGAGCGTTTGCCCGTGAAAGTCGCGGCCCCTGATCTGTGCGGCCGTTTTTCCGGCCGGGTCATCCGCGGCGTAAATGCACGCGCGAAGACGCCGCAATGGATGGTGGAGCGGCTCGAACGGTCGGGCCAGCGCAGCATTTCGGCGCTCGTCGACATCTCGAACTACGTGATGCTCGAGCTGGGGCGTCCGTCGCACGTGTTCGACCTCGACAAGATCCATGGCGGCATCGAAGTGCGCTGGGGCCGTCGCGGCGAAAGCCTGAAGCTGTTGAACGGCAATACCATCGAGCTCGACGAAGCGGTCGGCGTCATCGCCGACGATCGCCAGGTGGAGAGCCTCGCCGGCATCATGGGCGGCGACAGCACGGCCGTGACGTTCGATACGTCGAACATCTATCTCGAAGCGGCGTTCTGGTGGCCCGACAGCATTCGCGGCCGTGCGCGCAAATACAACTTCTCGACCGATGCGGCGCATCGCTTCGAGCGGGGTGTCGACTACGACACCACGGTGGCGCACATCGAGCGCATTACGCGCTTGATCCTCGACATTTGTGGCGGCGAGGCCGGTCCCGTGGACGATCACGTCGTCAATCTGCCGCAGCGCCAGCCCGTTGCCATGCGCGTGGCTCGTGCACAGCGCGTGATCGGTGTCGCCATCGACGCCGACGAAATGGCGCGGATTTTCACGCGCCTCAGGCTCGAATACGAATTCGACGGCGAGATCTTCGCCGTGACGCCGCCGTCGTACCGCTTCGACATCGAGATCGAGGAAGACTTGATCGAAGAAGTCGCGCGCATCTACGGCTTCGAAAAGATTCCGGCTCGTCCTCCCGTTGCCGCCAATGCGATGCGTGCGACGAACGAGACGCGCCGCTCGATCCATGCGCTGCGCCATGCGCTGGCCGCACGCGATTATGCCGAGACGGTCAGCTTCAGCTTCGTCGACGAAAGCTGGGAACGCGATTTCGCGGGCAACGACGCGCCGATCCGCGTCGTCAATCCGATCGCGAGTCAGCTTTCGGTGATGCGCACGACGCTGTTCGGCAGCCTCATCGATGTCTTGCGTCACAACTTGAATCGCCGTGCCGAGCGCGTTCGCGTGTTCGAGGCGGGACGCGTGTTCTTGCGCGACGCATCGGTCCACGGCAGCGAGATGGCGGTCGAAGGCTATGCGCAGCCCAAGCGTATCGGCGCACTTGCCTATGGCCCCGCAGCGGAAGAGCAGTGGGGCGTATCCACGCGCTTGGTCGATTTCTTCGACGTGAAGGGCGATGTGGAAGCGTTGTTTGCGCCGCGCAGCGCGCGTTTCGTGAAGGCAGAGCACCCGGCACTGCATCCGGGGCGCAGCGCGCGCATCGAGCTCGACGGCCGAGCCGTCGGCTGGATCGGCGAGCTCCATCCGCGCTGGATGCAGCAATATGATTTGCCGCATGCCCCGATCCTGTTCGAAGTCGATGCCGATGCGCTGATGGGCCGCGCGTTGCCGACGCCGGCCGACGTATCGAAATATCCGCCCGTGCGGCGCGACATCGCAGTCGTCGTCGATCAGAACGTGGAAGTTCAGGCGTTGCTCGACGAAATGCAAAAGGCGCTGGGCGAAGATGCATGCAAGTTCGTTCAGAGGGTTGCGCTTTTTGATGAATTTCGTGCAAAATCAAGCACTTCTGGCGGAATGGCGGCGCACGAGAAAAGCCTTGCCTTCCGCGTGACCCTGCAAGATACTGGCGGCACGCTGCAGGACGAGACGGTCGATTCGGCCGTCAAGACCTTGGTGGATCGCTTGGCTCGAGTCTACGGCGCGCGGTTGCGCGGATGAGCGGGGAACGCTCGCAAGAGCGTTCGTACGGTGTGTCGCCATCGGCTGGTCGCCGTTTTTAGACATGAACGAAATGAACTCGAGTGATTTCGAAGCCCTACTTGCGGCGCAGCGTGGCGCCATGATTCGCGAAATACCGACCTCGTCCGTCGGCGTCTCCACTTCCCCGGAAACGCCGACCCTCACCAAAGCCGAATTGGCCGAGTTGCTGTTCGACAATGTGGGATTGAACAAGCGCGAAGCCAAGGATATGGTCGAGGCGTTTTTCGAGGTCATCCGCGATGCGCTCGAAAGTGGAGACAGCGTGAAGCTGTCGGGCTTCGGCAATTTTCAGTTGCGTGACAAGCCTCAGCGTCCGGGGCGCAATCCCAAGACGGGCGAGGCGATTCCGATCGCCGCGCGCCGTGTCGTGACGTTCCATGCGAGTCAAAAGCTGAAGGCGCTGGTCGAAAGCGGCGCTTGAAGCGGCTGCGCCGCTCATGGAGATTGAAGACGTCTCCAATGCATTGCAGCGCGACTTTTACCCCGACGGTTAACCGACGATGACTACGACGGCCGAGAAAGTCGTCTTGCCCCCGATCCCTGCGAAGCGCTACTTCACGATCGGTGAAGTGAGCGAGTTGTGCGGCGTCAAGCCGCACGTGCTGCGCTACTGGGAGCAGGAGTTCACGCAGTTGCGTCCGGTGAAGCGCCGCGGCAACCGTCGCTACTATCAGCATCATGAAGTGCTGCTGATACGTCGTATTCGCGAATTGCTCTATGAGCAGGGTTTCACGATCAACGGCGCACGCAACAAGCTCGATGCGCGCGGCGCGGTGATCGAAGACGATGCGGGTGTGAAGCAGGAGCCTGAAGTGCAGCAGGGGGCCGATGTTTCGGCATCGCCTGGTGACGTGGGAGCGAAGGCCGACGTCGACGTTGCCGGGCTGCGCAAGGATCTCATCGGCATCATCGAACTGCTGCGCAGATAGTTTTATGCCGGTAGTTCTATTCAGTGAAAGTGTCTGTTATACTTTCATGCTTTCGGGGCGTAGCGCAGCCTGGTAGCGTACCTGCATGGGGTGCAGGTGGTCGGAGGTTCAAATCCTCTCGCCCCGACCAGACATATGAAGGACTTACGGTGAAAGCCGTAAGTCCTTTTTTGTTGGTGCGCCGTCCGCGCTACAACGATTTGCTCGACGTTGCGAGCACCATCGCTGAATTCGCGCGAACGAGCGCCCGCGTTCAACCTATCAGAACGTAGCCCAAGCGTCGGCGGATTGTCCGGCGTGCGTGCTCGCCGCGTTCGCCGCCGGCGCAAGCGCAATGCGCTCCGTCTTCGTTTGCGCGCTTTTCGCCGTTGAAGCGCGGGTTGCCGGCACTTGTGGCTTCCGCGGTGCGGCGACGATCGGAGCCGATGCCGGTGGGGCGGCGTCAAGCAGCTTGAAAACGGCGACGGCGTCCTTCAGCGACTTGGATTGCTCTTCGAGCGACTGCGCTGCTGCCGCCGATTGCTCGACGAGCGCGGCGTTCTGCTGCGTCACCTCGTCCATCTGATTGACGGCCTGATTGATTTGCTCGATGCCCCGGCTTTGTTCGTCCGACGCAGCCGAGATTTCAGCGACGACATCCGACACTTGCTTGATCGCTTGCTTCACTTCGCCCATCGTCGAACCGACTCGCTGTGCTTGCTCGACGCCACCGTGAATCTTCGAGACCGATGAATCGATCAGTTCCTTGATTTCCTTCGCGGCGGCGGCTGATCGTTGCGCCAGGCTGCGCACCTCGCTCGCCACGACGGCGAATCCTCGCCCTTGCTCGCCGGCTCTGGCGGCTTCCACCGCGGCGTTGAGCGCCAGAATGTTGGTCTGAAATGCGATGCCCTCGATGGTGCTCGTAATCTCTGAAATCTTCGCCGAGCTTTCGCTGATCTCGCCGATCGTGCCGACCATGATCTGGACGGCCTCGTTGCCGGTATCGGCGATGTCCGTTGCGTGTCCGGCCAACGTATTCGCTTGCCGAGCGTTGTCGGCGTTTTGTTTCACCGTCTGCGTGAGCTCTGTCATGCTGGCGGCCGTTTCCTCGAGGGACGTCGCCTGCTCCTCGGTGCGGGCAGACAGATCGATGTTGCCGTGCGCGATTTCGCTCGATGCCGTTGCGATGGAATCGGCGGCCGCCTTGATTCCAGCGACGACGCGCGACAGTTGCATCCGCATCGCCTCGATGGAAGCCATTAGGCTCGAACGGTCGCCCTTCGGAGTTGATCCAAGGACAATCTGAAATTCGTGTCAGGGAATCCTTGCCAACGGTTCCGCCTGGGTGCGGTGTGGCCGGCGCCAATTCAAGATCCCCGCACGCGATGCGCAGAGCGAGCCCGGTGACGTGGCGGGCAATGAGCCGCGGGGGTAGATGCAAGCAGGGATCGCTATTCCTTCAACGTCGATTGCATTTGTTGCCCTTGCTGGAATGCCGATATGACTGCCTGGGTGACGCCGATGTGGGACGATTGCGTCGCATAATAAGCGCCGACGACCGTTCCCGCTACGGCGAGGATGACCGTCAGGGTTGCCAACCATACGTGCGTGGCGAGATGCGAGGTACGTTCCAGCGCGGCGTCCACGCGTTGAACCAGTAAGTCGAATCGCTTATCGCGCTCGGCGAAACACTCATCCACGCGTTTGTCTCGCTCGGCGAAACGCTCGTCTACGCGTTTGTCTCGCTCGGCAGACATCGCTAAAAAACCTTGCATGCGCTCGTCGGCCCGGGCCGTATATTCATCCAGTCGCGCGCCGATCGCGGCGACGCGCGCATCCATCCGAGCTTCGACGGCTTCGATGCGGGCTTCGAATTCCTCTCGTGTAGGCGTACTCATCGCTTCCGATTTCTCCCAAATGTACGAATCTCGACTGCGCCACTTCCGTGCTCTCGGCGCTCGTCCATTTCCGGTGGTTGATCTTTGGGCATCAGTAACAGTTCGGGCTTTCCGGTTCCAACTTCGTTTAGAGATCAAGACGGCCGGAGTGAGCCCATCTTTGCGGGCGGGCGGCAGTGCCGTGGGTAGCGGGCTGCAAAAAGACGTGCGGCGCAGCCGCGCAGCTCGGCCAACGCGCAAGGATATGAATGACGGTGGGGCAGCGGCTACCGGTCGGGCGGCGCGTTTTGCGGCTCGATCTCGAAGCCTTCGGCTTCTTGGCGCTCGCGTCGCTCTTCGTTGGCGCGCCGAGCCTTCAGCCGCTGCCGCGACAGGACGGCGATCACTTCGCTCGTGCTCGCGCCGGCAGGCACTTCGTTACGGATGACGTTCGGCACCATCGGCAAGCCGGAGCGTTGCCGGCGCAGCGCTCTGGCGATCGCGGTGCGGCACTCCTGCCCATGGCATTCCCATTCGTCACGGATTTTTCCGCAATAACGGCACTTGTCCATGCCGGACATTTTACCGGCAATCGCCGCGCCGCTCAGGGCGCCGGCCCGGGGTCCCCGGCGGCGCCTCATCGCGTCATGCGGCGGCAACTTCGGCGAAGACCAGCCGATGAGGCTCGGCAAGCTCGATTTCGTCGCAGTTGGGCTGGCTGCCGCCGCGGTCGACGACGAGGAAATCGGTGACTGCGCCGAGCGCGATCAGCGGGTGGTGCCAGA
The DNA here is from genome assembly GCF_051953955.1 of Trinickia sp. GTDB lineage: Bacteria > Pseudomonadota > Gammaproteobacteria > Burkholderiales > Burkholderiaceae > Trinickia. The sequence continues at coordinate 34,660 of NZ_JBQCIF010000095.1, forward strand.
CGCCGCGCGCGTAATTGACGCCGTCCCGCCCGTGAACGGCGAACGCGCGCATCTTGCGCTCGTCGAACGGGCCGCGCGGTGCGACGACGACGAGGTAGCGGACGTCGCCGAGCGGAATGAAGGCCTGGCTACCTAGCGGATGGCGCTCCATCATCACGACTTCGAACGGCAGCGTGCGCGGCTGAGCGCGAAACACGTTGACGAGCGTTCGCCCGCCGGCTTCGCCGACGTCGATCGTCGCCAGATCGTGGAAGCGCTCGGTCGTGCCGCCGTTGATCGGGAAATGGCGGGCGCCATCGAGCGAAATCACGTCGCCGAACGGCGCGAATGCCTCGCGCGTGAGCGGCTCGATGAGGAGCGTGGGGCTCATGGGGTCGTCCTCAAGCCAACTCGCCCCAGAGGCGAAGCCGCGATACGCCGCCGTCGGGGAAGATGTTGAAACGCACGTGCGTGACCGCGCCGAGCGAGGCGATCTCGCGTTCGTAGAAGTGCTGGTGGTCCATTTGCAGCGACTGCTCGGGCAGCAGGACGGGCCAGAACATCGCCTGCGTGACGAGCGACTCGTCGGTGCCGCCCGTGACGTAGGCGGCTTGCAAAGAGCAGCGGTCGGGATAGTTGCCCTTGAAGAAGGCCGTGTCGACTTCGATCTTGCGGATCACGCCGGGGTGCGCGAGCGCGACGATCGCCCAGTCGTTGCCCGGCTCGCGGCGCCGGCGTGTTTCCCACCCGTCGCCCATGTTCACGCCGCGGCCCGGCATCAGCATGTTGCTGGCCAGCCCGAAATGCTGGTTGTTCGCGCACACGACGTGCGCGCCGTTCTCGGCGGCCGCGAGGTCGACGAGCGCGCCGCTGGACAACGCGGCTAGCGCATCCTCGAGCGCCGGCCGGCCGTAGATCCGCAGCCGGGCCACGCCGCCGTCCGGAAACAACGTGATACGGATGTGCGTGAAAGTTTCAGCGTGGCCGACGGCGATGTAATGGTGCTGGTTGCCTTGCAGCGCCGTGGGCGGAACGACCATGTGCCACGTCGCATCGTCGGACGGAAGCTCGCTCGCGCTCGCGCAGGCCTCGATCGATGCGGCCGGCGGGAAATTGCCCGTGAAGTGGCTCGTGTCGATATCGACGCCTTCGATCGTGCCGCGGCGCGCCAGCTTCACGATGCACGAGTCTTGGCCCGTCGTGCGCTTGCGGCGCGTTTCCCAGCCGTCCATCCACTTGCCGTGATCGTCGTACTTGCCGGGGATGAACACGGCGGGTTGAGGGTCCAGCATGCGCTCCTTCGGTGCGAAGAATTCGTCGCTGGCGACGAGCGCTTTGGCGCCGAGGCGCGAATCGGCCAGGTTCAGGCAGCGCCGCGTGAAATCGGGCGCGTTGGGATCGAGGGTCGGGATAGCCATGATGGGGGTCGATGAGAAGCGTGGAGCGGGGAGCCAGGAGCCGCCCCGTTCGAGGTTGCGTTCGCGAAGAGGCCGGGCGGCCCCTTCGGTTCCGGGTAGGGCAGAGGGATGCGGCGTGTTTCTGGAGCGATGCGCGGATCAGACCGCGGGGGCGCCTTGCGCCGGCGTATCGAGCTCTGGCACGGCCACTTCCTGCACGAAGCGCAGCGCCGGATCTCGATCGAGCACGCGGCGAGCGCGGGCTGCATCGATGTCCTTTTCCCAGGCGGCGACGACGATCGTGGCTACGCAATTGCCGATCATGTTGGTGAGGGCGCGGGCGATGCCGACGAACCAGTCGACCGGCAGGATCAGCACGAGGCCGAGCACGGGGATCGCGGGGATGGCCGACAAGGTGGCCGCCAGGATCACGATCGCCGAGCCGGGGATGCCGTGCGCGCCTTTCGACGTGATCAGCGAAATCAGAATGACGACGATCAGGTCGTGCATCGACAGCGGCGTGTTGGTGGCCTGCGCGATGAAGAGCACGGCCAGCGTCAGGTAGATGGAGAAGCCGTCGAGGTTGAACGAATAGCCGGTGGGAATGACGAGGCCGACCGTCGAATCCTTGACGCCCATCCATTCGAGCTTGCGCATCACTTGGGGCAGCACCGCATCCGAGGACGCCGTGCCGAGCACGATCACGAGTTCTTCGCGCAGGTAGCGGACGAGCTTGAAGACGTTGAATCCGGCGAGCCGCATGACGATGCCCAGCACGATCGCGACGAACAGCGCGCAGCTCGCATAGAAGACGAGGACGAGCAGCCCCAATTGCTTCAGCGACGCCACGCCGTAGGTGCCCGTCGTGAAGGCGATGGCGCCCAGCACCCCAAGAGGCGCGAGCTTGATGATGAAGCCCATGATGCGGAAGAACACTTGGGCGAGCTCGTCGATCAGCGAACTCACGCGCTTGGCCTTGTCGCCGAGCAGCGACAGCGCCGAACCGAACAGCACAGCGAACACGAGCACCTGCAGGATGTCGCCTCTCGCGAACGCATCGAACGCGGTGGAGGGAATGATCTTCAGCAAGAACGCGGCGACGTCCTTCAAGCTCTTGGCATGCTCGGTGTAAGTCGTCAATGCTTGCGCGTCGAGCGAATGAACGTCGACGTTCATGCCGGCGCCCGGCTTGAACACGAGCGCGAGCACCGCGCCGATCATCAGCGCGAGCGACGTCATGACTTCGAAGTAGACGATGGCTTTGCCGCCCACGCGCCCGACCTTTCTCAGGTTGCCTGCGCCGGCGATTCCGCTCACCACGACGCAGAACACGATCGGCCCGATGATCATCGTGATCAGTTTGAGGAAGCCGTCTCCGAACGGCCGCAGCGATTGTGCGAAGTGCGGAAACATTGCACCGAGCGCGATGCCGGCCACGAGCGCAATCATGACGCGGCCGAATAGCGAATTGAGGAATCTGAACACGGCTTTCTCCAGGACGAGGTCGTAGCGGTGGCGGGCGGGAAATTCTCTGGTCTAACTGGTAAGACCGGTGTGCTTATGGCGAAGATTAGGAAGCCGATATAGTCACGTCAAGCCCGATGACGGTAGTGGTATACCCCCGCTTTGTGACAAGCGCGCGACGGGTCGCGGCGACCGCGCGGAGCCGCGTTACAATGCTGGTCCGACCAGGGGATTTTTCGGCCCATGCGAAGCACTACTCAGACGGTGACGGAAGCCGCGACCGAGACGATTCGCGAGCGCATCGAGCGCGGCGATTATCCGGTCGGCAGCGCGCTGCCCGCCCAGCGGCAACTGTCCGAAGAACTGGATATCAGTCGCGCCGCGCTGCGCGAGGCGCTATCGACGCTCGAGGCGCTCGGCATGTTGACGATACGGGCGGGCAAGGGCGTCTACGTTCAGCGCTCGCGCGCCGAGACGGGGCCGGCCTGGCGCTTCGCGGAGCAGTCGTCGTTGCCCGATACCTATCAGGTGCGCTATGCGCTCGAGGGGTTCGCGGCGCGCATGGCGGCGCTCGCCATGACCGATGAAGTCATCGAGTCGCTCGAGCAGAACATGGCGCAACTGCACGCGGCGCTGACGGAGGGCGATCTCGACACGGCGGCCGGGCTCGACTTTGCCTTCCACATGCGCATCATCGCCGTGGCCGGCAACGAAGCCATCGAAGCGATCTTGCGCGGCAGCAGCGAAATCATGAAGGAGAGCCAGCGCTTGCCGTTTTATCGACGGGAACTGCTGCAGTCCACCTATCGCGAACATCGCACGATTCTCGATGCATTGAAGGCGCGCGACTGCGAGGCCGCGGGGCGCAGCATCGAGGCGCACATCACGGCGGCGGCGCAGCGCGCGGGCGTCCATTTTCCGGCGCCGCCACGTGCGCAGACGGGCTGAGGCCGTCGCGGAATAGCGGACGAGTGACCGTTCGCCCGATCGCCCGCGCTGCCCAGCGGGCTACCGTGAAGCTCAAATAAGCTCGAGCTTGGAGGTCAGATAGGTCAGTTCGGTGCGGTTCGCGACGCCGAAACGCTTACGCAGCTTGCGCAGGTGATAGTCGACGTTATGCGCGCTCGTATCGAGGCGGCGCCCGATCTCCTTGTCCGATGCCCCTTCGGCGATGCCGAGCAGCAACTCGCGCTCGAACTGCGTGAGATCTTCGGCCGTGCGCTCTCGCGCCGCGGTGCGTAATTGCTGCGAAGCGACCGTATGAACGGATAGGCCGATCGCGAGCGCTTGCTCGAGCGTGGTCGAGGTCATCCAATCGCGGGTCCGGCACTGGCCCGTGAAGCTCATGAAGGCATGCATCCGCGTGCCCGGTATCGACATCGCGAACATGAGGCCGCTGCGCATGCCGTCGTCGCGCATCATCTTGATGAATCCGTCGAGCCCTTCCTGCGCGGCCTCGCTGCGCGCCAAGCTCGGCGGTCGGGCATGCAACTGCTGCAGATCCCAGACGAGCGGGAGCCTGCCCTGGCGCGCCGCTGCCGTGCGCGGATCGACGTCGTGATAGCGTTCGCGCACGTAATCGCCGCGGTAGGTGCCGGGAATGAATGCCTCGTGCAAGAACAGCCGTTCGACGCGCTCGCGCGCGAACTCGAGCGCGAAATAAGCGAACGTGGAAAATCCGATCAAGTGCAGCATGCCGTTGACCATCCGGCTGCGCTCGCAGGCGCTCTGAGCGGCGGCTAGTGCGGTCGCGATGCCGAGACGCGGCGCGTGCCGCGCGGTCAAGCTCAACTGTCGCGGATCGTTGCACCAGACGACCTCGATCGTCCGGTCACGACCCGTTGCAGGCGGTTCGGCGCCGCACGAATGCGAAAGCGGCGCAAGTGCGGAGTCGTCCTTGCGCAATGCAGGGTAGTGCATCGATGAGCCTCCGATCGAGATTCACGTCACGCGGTGTAACCGTAGTTTGATTCCACTACGTTTGCGCGCGTAACATCGCGTAATAATAAACGCAAAAAAACGATACCGGTGGGTGGGTTATTCGCTGATGACAACTGAAGACGAATTTCCGGCGCTCGTATGGTTTTCGCAAGGTGACGCCGTCGCCTATTTGCGCCAATTCGAACCGGCGCTCGAAAACGATGCGCACGAACGTGAGCTGCGCGAATGCCGCGAACGCCTGCAGCAGGCGGGTTTTTCGACGTTCTCCTACATGGCGTTGGAGACGATAGGGCGCCGCATTTTGCGTGCCCACCTCATGCGCGAGATGGCGAATGCCGGGCATGTGACGACCTATTTGAAAAGCCGCCTATACGAGATTGATCCGCGTCTCGCGGCATTGCGCGAAAGCGGGTTGCCGGTGACCTGGAATATCGACCATCTGGAGGCGCACGCGAATACGAACGACCCGCGCGTGCGCAGCCTCATTTCGACATTACGTGCACAGGGAATGCATTGTGGGCTGATTCTCGGGCTGCCTGCGCCGCGCGCCGACCTACGCGTCGCCGTCGATCTGACATCCCATGCCTGCGACACCCATTGGATCGATGATCGCGTCATGGGCACGGTGTTGGCTGCCAGCATGACCATCGGCCGTCTGATGCAGCCCTATGTCGACGATTGTGCGCGCTGCGCGCGTATCGTCGTGCTGACCGACGAGCAATCGGCCGTGCTCGAGCGGCTCGTCAAAGGGCTATCCGATCACGAGATCGCCGCGGAGGTGATGGCTTCGCTGCACCGTGTCGCGCAGCACGTCAAGGTGCTCCAGAAAACGTTCAACGTCGAAAACCGCGCGCAGCTGGCTTACCTCGCTGCGCGCTGGGGATGGAGCAAGCGGTGAAGCGGTAGTAGGCCTACCGCCAGGGTCAACGCCGGGCTGCGTTTGGCGCGCCCAGCACGCGCCCCGCGATGTAGGCGAGCTGCACGCGATTGGTTGCGTGGTAGAGCTTCTTCAGTTGGCGCAGATAGTAGTCCACATTGTGATGCGAGGTGCCGAGCCGGTCCGCGATGTCGCGATCGTTCAGGCCGAGCGTCACGAGCTCGAGGATCGAGCGCTGAATGTCGGTGAGCTCGGCGATCGAGGCGGGGCGCTGGATGTGCGGTGCGCGCAGCGTGAGGTACTCGTGCAGGCCGACGGCCAGCGCGTAGGCATGGCCGATCGACATATCGGGAAGCCGCGCCTTCGACGGCTGCGAGTTGGCGAACATGACGACGCAAGTGTCGAGCGCGTCGGGCGTGCCAAGGCCGAACGAGACGCCCGACAGCGTCCCCGCATCGCGGGCCGCCGTGGCGAAGCGTTCGGCTCGGTCCGCGGCCGCTGAGCTCGTCATGCTCGTCGCGCCGGCGCTGGCGCTGGCGCTGGCCGCCGATCCTGTCGATGCGATCGACGACAGATCCCATAGCATGGGCCACTCGTGCCTGCATGAATAGGCGAGGCGTGCGTCGATTTCATAGAAGCGCTCTCGCAAATAGCGTTGCGCCCATCCGTTCGGTGAGAACGCATTGAAGTAGACGATCCCGTTGATCGTGTCGCCGATGCGCGAGACGCGCATGTAGCAGATGGATTCGAAACCGGCTGCGCGCAATGCGGGGCGCAGCAGGGCGTGCCGCGCCTGCGCGGTACCGACCTTGGCTAGATCGTGCGCGATGCCCGCGAGCCTCTGGCCTTCGGGCACGTCGTCATCGAGCGGCGCATCGGCCGCGCTGTCGAGCTCGGCATCGCCGAACACCAGGAAGTTCGAAGCATCGGTATCTGCATCGATGGCGCCGTACTGACTCATCTTTCTCCCTCCATCCAGTGAGCGCACGCATGCCCGAGGGCCGCGAGAGGCAACAGTATCCAGCGGGAGGCGCATTCAGGCGCGCGTCGAACGAGTAGTCCGACCAGGGATTTGCGCGGGCCAGCGAGGGAGAACTACGAAAAGCCCGTATGCCTGCATTTCACAGTGGCCACTATCGGTAAGACGTACAGCCGGCGCGGGTTTCGGCAGGTAAAGATGCCCTTTGAATCGGCGCTCGCCAAAGCCGTTTATTGGGTCGTTCTGCCTCGGGCCGATGCGGCGCGGTCACTGCAAAATCCGGATCGTACCGCTGCGCGACCCACTTTCACCCGCGCAATCGGACAGCACGACGATGCCCGGCGCGCAGCGCGAAAGACGAGTAGCCGGCGCCGGTGTGGCGCGTTCGCGCGCGTGCCGGGCCGGCATCGATTGGGGAGGTGGTACGCCCCCTGGCGCGATCGGAATCGGCGCCACTTCATGATGCCCGTCGTCCTGCGCATGCGAGACGACGCGCTCGACGTAGCCCGCCGCGAATCCCGTCGAAAAGTTGCCGCTGTAGTAGCACGAGAGCGCTTTGCGCAGTGCATATTGCTCGTCGGCTACGATATGGACCGCGCGCGCGAAGCATTCCGTCAAGATCGACCCGGCGACGCGCAAGTTCGCGCACGGATCGAAGATCGAGGTCGTGGTTTCGCCGAAGCGCGCGAGATTGCGGCGATTGACCTGCGCGAGCCCGAGGCTGAAGTCGTAGCCGAGCCGGGCGAGGTTTGCCGCGGTGGTTTCGGCCTCCTCGCGCGAGGTCGGCTGCCGCACGAGATGGGCGCCCACGACGCCGATCGCATAGGGGTTGTAGCCCGATTCCACGCTGACGAGCGCGGCGAGCGTGTGCGCGTCGACAGTCGGCGCGCAACGCATCGCAAGCGCCAGGAAATCGTCGGCGCGCGCGGCTTTCGAGCCGATGCCGAGCAGCAGTGCGACGAGAACGGCGGCGAGCGTTCGGCACATCGGCGTCTCCCGGTGCGTCAGCGATACGACAGCACGAGCCCGTGCACGAGCACGGACCAGCCATCGAGCATGACGAAGAGCAGCAGCTTGAACGGAATCGAGATCGTCGTCGGCGAGATCATCTGCATTCCGAGCGCGAGCAGAACGTTCGCGACGATGAGGTCGGTGACGACGAAGACGACGTAGATCACGAAGCCGATTTGGAACGCGCGTGTCAGCTCGGAGAGCATGAAGCTCGGCACGAGCACCATGAGATCGTCGGACTTGAGCGACTGCGCGCGCTCCGTGGGCCAAATGGCCGTCGCCGAGCGCATGAAGAAATTGCGCTCGCCCGGTACCGTGTGCTGCGAGAGGAATTTCTTCAGCGGCGGCGTAATCGATTGCCCGATCGCCATTACGTCGTCGATGCTCATCGAGCCGTCGATCGCGACGTGGCTCTGTTGCATCGTGTCGACGATCGCGCTGCCGACGGGGGCCATGATGTAGATCGTCAGGATCAGGGCGATGCCGTTCAGCACGATGTTCGGCGGCACTTGCTGCACGCCCAGCGCGGTGCGCAGCAAGCCGAGGACGACGACGAGCTTCGTGTAGCTCGTCACCATCAGCGCGGCGAACGGAATGGTGCCGAGCGCGACGATCAAAAACAGCATCGTGACCGGGCTCGGCATGTTACTCATCGCCGCTCTCCGAGAAGCGCGACACGCGCACGCCAAGCTTGTTGCCGACGGCGATCAGGTGCCCCTGCCCGACGAGCGTGCCGTTCGCGCGAATATGAACGGTGCTTTGATTGAGCGGCTGTTCGAGTTCGATGACGTAACCGCTCTTGAGCGCTTTCAGTTGAGCGAGCGGCATCGAGCGCTCGTCGAGCTCGAACGTGACGCGCACCTCGAGCGCGTCGATCCGGGTCAAGGCGCCGGGTTCTTCGGCGAATGCGGAACCGGCGTCACCGGCCTGCGCATCGCCCGGGATCGCATTCGATGCGTGAGTGGCAGGCGCGGCCGCAGCCGCGGGCGCGTCGGGCCGTGAGGATGACGTCACGGGATTCTCCTCGATTTGGTCGATGACGATGCGCGAGCCGACAGCGCGGGCCGACACGGTGACATGGCCCTCGTTCGTCGTCGCGGTGCAGCGCAGGGCTTGGCCGAGCGACTGCCAGCGTTCGATGCCGATGATGTCGCCGCGCGCGATCGAGTGCAGCTCGGCAATGCTGAGCATCGTCGACCCGAGCACGAAGCGCAGCGCGATCGGCAACTGGTCGAAATCGGTATCGGCGAGTGTTGGGGGCGGCGGCTCGGCGGGGCAGGCGAGGCCCAAAAAGCGTTCCTCGGTGAAGCGCAGCGCGCCGCAGCAGCGCCATTCGCTGTCGGGCCGGGTGACGCAAAAGCGCAATGCGTCGTGGTCGCGTATGAGCTCGTTTTTCGAAGGCGGCTCGGTGGGTGCGACGCCGAGCTCGATGCGTTGCCGCGTTCTTCGTTCAAGCACATCGATGAGCGGCGCGAGCGCATCGGCAATCAGTGCGCAGCGAATCTCTGCCGGCACGCTGTCCGTCGCGGCATCGCCGATCAACGCATGTTCGCCGATCGAATCGAGCACGAAGCAGCCCTCGGCCGGCCCGAAGCGAAACGCGTAGACGTGCCCCGGCGCACGCACTTCGGCATCGGCTTGCCATCGCAGTTCGTAGTGGCCCTGCGCGACGGCGAATGCGAACGGCGACGGCCATGCATAGGCGCGGTTCAACGCATGGGCAGCCAATGGGCTGATGCGCGGCAGCGCGGACGCAGTGCCTAGCGGCTGGGTCGCAACCGATGCGGGCGTGGGCGGGGCGGTGCGCGCAGTGCCCGCTTTGGGCGGCACGCTCGCCAAAGTGGCGGACATGGGAATCAGACGACGAGCAGCCGTCCCGCGAGATACGCGAGCTGCACGCGGTTCAGCACGCCATATTTCTTGCGGATCTGCCGCATGTGATAGTCGACGTTGCTGCGCGACATGTTCAACTGCTGCGCGATTTCGCGGTCGCTGAGGCCGCTGGCCGTGAAGTTCAGAATGCGGCGCTGCAGATCGGACAGCATCGGCGTTTGGGCCGTCGCTGCCATCTGCTCGGCGAGGAAAGCATGCACGCCCAGGCCGAGCGCGTAGGCTTGACCGACCACGCGGTCGTTGATCCAATCGCTCGTCGGATTCGCCGAACTGAAGATGATGACGCTGTGCTCGAGGCTCGCCGGATCGACGAGCCCGAACGCGATGCCGCTGCGCGTGCCGCAGCGCTCGACGTCTTCGAGAAAGCGCTGTGTGCGTTCGCTCGATTCGGCCATGTTGGCGTGCTCGGCCGCCAATACGTCCAAATCCCAGACGAGCGGCCAGTCATGGCGGCAAGCAAAGGCCATGCGCGCATCGACGTCGAAATAGCGCTGATCGACGTAGCGCTGCGCCCAGCCCGGCGGCGAGCATAGGTCGAAGTAGCGCGCGCGGTTCACCATCTCGCCGAGCCTCGTGAGGCGGCAATAGCAAAACCAGTCGAAGCCGATCGTGCGCAGCGCGATGCGCAACAACTGCTTGCGCTCATGCGCCGAGTGCGCCGTAGAGAGATCGGTTGCGATTTCGGAGACGCGGTCGCTGCCGTTCGCCTCGCCGTGGCGAGCGGCGTGCTTGCTGACGACGAGCGCGCAATCGGCCACTTCGATGAAGTCGATCGCGTGCCGCGCATCGCGCTCGCTGCTTCTTTTCGGCAGGCGCTTGCGCGCCTCGGGGTTCGCCATGCGGTCCTCCTTCTCGTGAGCAGCGGCCTGACTCGAATGCTCGAGCGCCGTTTCATGGTTTTCGACTATAGCCGCGTGCCCATATACGAAGGAACTGCACTGTTCAGTAGTGTTTTGCATTCGTGCGCTCGTCGACGCGCGATTTACTACGAATCTCACGATTGAGGCGCACCCCTCCCGGCTCTTACACTTTTCGTCGCGGATTCCCGTTTCCGCGCAGGCTTTTTTCAGCGAGGGATTTCATGTCCGTGGCGGCGCTCAGAAAGCAAATGAAGGATTGGTGGCCGAGTGCGGGCGGCGCCGATGATGCGCGGCGCCCGGTACGGCCCTATGATCTCGCGTTGGCCGGGTTCATGGCGATCGTCGTCGCGCTGTTCGTGCTGCCGCTGCCCACCGCGGCCATGGACGCGCTCATCTCGCTGAACCTCGCAATCAGCATCGTGCTGCTCACCGTGTCGACGTATCTGCCGTCGGCGCTGAGCTTTTCTTCGTTTCCCGCGATGCTTTTGTTCACGACGCTGCTGCGTCTGTCGCTGAATATCGCGTCGTGCAAACTAATCTTGCTGCACGCGAATGCGGGGCACATCATCGATGCATTCGGGCGGCTCGTCGTCGGCAACAACTTCGTCGTCGGCGGCGTCGTATTCCTCGTCATCGCGATCGTGCAGTTCATCGTCATCGCGAAAGGCTCCGAGCGCGTCGCCGAAGTCGGGGCACGGTTCTCGCTCGATGCGATGCCCGGCAAGCAGATGAGCATCGACGCCGATCTGCGCGCGGGCATCATCAGTTCCGAGGAAGCCAAGCATCGCCGCGAGCGGCTCGAGCAGGAATCGCAACTGCATGGGGCAATGGACGGCGCGATGAAGTTCGTCAAGGGCGATGCCATCGCCGGCACCGTCATCGCGTTCGTCAACATTCTGGCCGGCATCGCCGTCGGCACGATCATGAAAGACATGAGCGTGTCCGATGCGCTGCATCGCTACGCCATCCTGACCGTCGGCGACGGCATGTCGGCGCAAATTCCGTCGTTGCTCGTCTCGATCGCCGCCGGCGTCGTCACCACGCGCGTGGCGACGCGCGACGCCAACGACAGTCAGCTCGGCGAGCAGATCGGCAAGCAGGTCACCGCGCATCCGCGCGCGTTGTTGATCGCGTCCGCCGTGCTGCTGGCGTTCGCGTTCGTGCCGGGCTTTCCTGCCTGGTCGTTCGGGGGGCTCGCGCTCGCGACGGGCGGCGGCGGGGCACTGCTGCTGCGCCGTCGCAAGACGATGCCGCCGCTCACGCTCATCACGCTGGCCGAGCCGATCGCCGCCGGCGAGCACGAGGCGCAAGTCGGCCCCCATACGTCGGGCGTGACGTCGCCGCTCGCCGTCACGCTGGCGCGGACGCTTTCGCCGCACCTGAATCTCGTGCGCTTGCAAGAAGCGCTGGCGGTGGCGAAGTCGAACGTCGAAGCCGACATCGGGCCCATCTTTCCACGCGTGCACGTTGCGTTCGAAACGGCATTGCTCGAGGGGCGCTATCAAGTGTTCGTTCAGGACGTGCTGGCGTCGGAAGGGCAAGTGCAGCCCGAGCGGCTGCTGTGGGACGGCGTCACGCCGCTGGCCGATAGTGTCGAACGCGTGCCGGGGGAGCCGTTCGGCCCGTTCTTTCAGCCCGTCTGGCTGCCGCTCGATGCGAAGCCCGCTAAGCCTCGCGTTCAGCAAGCGCCGCCGCCGCGCGTCAAATCGGTTTTCTCAGCCGATGCGGCCGTGCCCGCGCCACTGGCCGGCCTGCGCACCGAGGAGGTGCTGGCGAGGCACGTCGAGAGCGAAGTGCGCAAGCATGCCGCGGCGCTGATCGGCATTCAGGAGGCGCAGCACCTGATCCGGCTCGTGCGGCGCGACTACGCCGAGCTCGTCGCCGAGCTGATGCGCTTGGTGCCGCTGCAGCGCATTACCGAGGTGCTGCGGCGCCTGCTGCTCGAAGACATCCCGATCCGCAATCTGCGCATCATCTTCGAAAGCATGATCACCTGGGCGCCGCGAGAGCCCGACGACACGATCGCGCTCGTCGAGCTCGTGCGCGTCGATCTGCGCCGCATGATCACCGATCGTCACGTGGGCAATGCGCGCAAGCTCGACGTCATCTTGTTCGAGCCGGTGTTGCAGGAGCGCTTCGAGCAAGCCGTGCTGCGCACGAAGCAGGGCAACGTGCTCGGGCTCGCGCACGAGGTCAAGGACGACGTGTGCCGGCAGGTGCGGGCGCTGTTCGACGGTCATCGAAGCGCGGCCAGCGGCGGCATGCCGCGCAAGCGTGCGACGTCGGTGCGCACGGCCGTGGTCGTTTCGCTGAACGTGCGCCGCTATGTGCGGACCACGCTGGCGGCCGTGCTGCCCGACTTGCCGGTGCTCTCCTATCAGGAACTCGAAGAGGATGTTCAGTTGAACACCATCGGCTGGGTGTCGAACCCGGCGATCGCATAGGGCAACGCCGCGCTAGCGCGTACGGCGAAGCAGGCACGGTAAGGCAGGGTAAGGCACGGCAGCAAGCATCGCAGCCTCAAGAGGAGCGCTCACTCGATGACTAACGAAACGATATTGGACATTACGCGTCAGGCGTTGTTGCTCGTGCTGATGCTGTCGCTGCCGGTCGTGCTCGTCGCGGCCGGCGTGGCGCTGTTCGTCGCCTTGGCCCAGGCCGTGACGCAACTGCAGGACCAAACGATTGGTTTGGCCGCCCGCATGATCGCGGTCATGGTCGCGATCATCGTGACGGGCGGTTGGATCGGGCGCTCGGTTCTGCTCTTCGGTCAGCAGTCTTTCGCGAGGTTGTTTTGAGCACGCAGATGCCTACTCCTCGGGCGCGCCGCGCCTATGCTGCCCGTTTGCGCAGCGTCTCGCTGTTCTCGCAGTTCGCGCTCGGCGCATTCGCGTTGTCGCTCGCCGGCATGCTAGGTGCGCCGCGCGTCGCGCATGCGGCCGAGCTGCAGTGGCGCGATCGTCCCTATACGATCGTGGCCGACGGCAAGAAGGTGTCCGATTTCCTGCGCGAGCTCGCCTCGGCGCAGGGCGTCACGGCCGTCATCGATTCGAAGATCGACGGCACCATCAGCGGGCATTTTTCGGGCTCGCCGTTGGCGACGCTGCGCAGCGTCTGTGCGACGTACGGCCTCACGTATTACTTCGACGGGTCGCTGCTCTACATCGATCGTGCCGAAGACGGGCAGACACAGGTGTTTCCGATTCCGAGGGGCAGTGCCGGTGAGCTTTCGCGCACGCTCGAGGCGATGCGCATTCCCGACAAGCGGTTCCCGCTCATCATCAGCGATCGGGAAAACACGATCTATGTGTCGGGCCCGCAGCGCTACGTCGAACTCGTTCGGCAGGCGATCTCGACGATTACCGACCCGAGCCGCGGGCTCGATCGGGCGGAGATTCGCGCCTTCCCGCTGCGCTATGCGTATGCCACCGATTTTCAGATCAATCGTTCGGGCAAGGAAGTGACGATTCCCGGGGTGGCGACGACGCTTGGCCGCCTGTTCGGCAAGAATGACCTCAACGGAGGCCTGCCCGGCTACGGCGCGCGGCTCGGGGGCACGAATCGGCAGGTCAAGCTCTCGTCCGGGGATACGATCAACGTGCCGCGGTTGACGCTCGGCGCGGCCGCCGCCACGCAAACGCCGAGCAGCGATGCAACGGATGCGCTGGGACGCAACGGGCAGCCGGTTTCGCTGCCGCAGATCGTCGCCGATGCGGGGACGAACGCGGTCATCGTGCGCGACGTGCCCGAGCATATGCCGCAATACGCGCAACTGATCTCCGCCCTCGATGCGCGGCCGCGGCTGATCGAGGTCGGGTTGACGATCATCGACATCGACGAAAGCGCGCTCGACTCGTTCGGCGTCGATTGGCGGCTGCATACGCCGAACGGAGACTTCCAATTCGGCGACGGCAGCAATCCGCCTTTGTCGTTCAGCACCAACACCGAAGCGGGCCAAACCGGTGCCTCGACGCCGCTCGGGATGGCGCTGACGGCGTCGATCGGCGGGGCCATGCGCAACTATCTGCTTTCGCGCATCAACTTGCTGCAGCAAAAGGGCAAGGCGCAGACCTTGTCGAAGCCGATGATTCTGACGCTCGACAACAACGAGGCGATCCTCGAGAACCTGACCGAGTTCTACGTGCAGGTGGCCGGTTATCAAGATTCGTCGCTCTATGGGATCACGACGGGCACGAGCGTGAAGGTCACGCCGCGCATCGTGAGCGACGGCGGCAAACCGGGCGTGATGATGTCGATCGACATCGACGACGGCGAACTGAGCAATACGCTGACGGTGACGCAAGTGCCGGCCGTGATCGAGCGCAACATCGTGACGAAGGCGATGATCGACGAGGGCAAGAGCTTGCTCATCGCCGGCTTCAACAACGACACGCGCACGACGAACAAGACGGGCATTCCGTGGATATCGGACATTCCGTGGATCGGCAATCTCTTCAAATACACGAAGAAGGACGGCTCGCGCACCGATCGGTTCTATCTGCTCACGCCGCGCGTCGTGCAGACCGCGAGCGCATTCGAGCCGAACGGCATTCCGCTCGGTGTCGAGCCGCCGCTGCCGGGGCAGCCGTTCAATTCGGACGAGGCGCTGCCGAACAAGGCGCCGGCGCCGTGGGTCGTGCCGCCGAGCGCGGTGCCGGCGACGCCGCCGTCGAGCGCGGCGCCGGCATCGACGCCGGGCATGTCGGCCGAGCCCCCCGCGCCGGACGATTCGAACAAGCGGGCGCCGAAGATCGTTTCGTCGGTCGCGCCGGCGCTCGCCACGGAGCATTGAATGAGCAGCGAAGCGATGTCCGCCCCGAAACAGGCCGCCGCGGTGTCTTCGATGAAGGCGCCGTGGAGCCTGTCGTTCTTGAGCGGCCCGCTCATGGGCCGCACGCTGGCGCTCAAGCTTGGCGAGAACTGGGTGGGCTCGGCCGCGCAGTGCGACGTGATCGTGTCCGATCGCGACGTCGCTGCCCGGCAATTGCGATTGTCGGTCGGGCAGATCGCCGTCTCCATTCAAAACGTCGGTGGCGGCGAGGCGACGTTGAACGGCGCGGCGCTCGACTCGACTCGGCGCGCGCTGCGGCACGGCGACGTCGTGGAAATCGGCACGCTCAAGCTCGGCATCGTGCCCGCGGCGCAACCGCGGGCCGCCGTCGCATCCGATGCATCCCCCGCGGGCGGCAATCGGCTCGCGCGATGGGCCGCGGCACCGTGGGCTGCTTGGATGGCGAGCCGCCGCTTCGTGGTCGGGCTCGGCGTGTTGTGGGGCGTGCTCGCATTGGCGGGCGGCGCTTACCTGGCCATCGGTGCGACCGATCCGTTCTGGTTCCAGGCGAGCGCGACGGAGCGCATGCAGGAGGTACGGCAGGCGCTGCACGATTATCCGGAGGTGAGCGTGAAGCCGACGAGCACCGGCTTCGTCGTATCGGGCTACGTCAATGCATTGTCGGATCGCGACCGCGTGCAGCGCATCGCTCAAACGTTTCCGCAAACGACGGTAGGCGACGTCTATGTGATCGACGAACTGCTCGGATCGGCGCGGCTTTACTTCAGCGATACGCCGTTGACGGTGACGTATGGCGGCCACGGAACGCTGCTGATCGGCGGTTCGGGCGGCCGTTCGCTGCAGCAGCGCGTGGCGAACTTCGCGAAGGATGCGCGCCCGGCGCTGCAGGTGATCGACCGCGTGGCCTACGCGGGCGCGCCGCCGGCGGCGCCGAAGAAAGCGCCGCCGATCGCGGGCGAGGTACCCGACATCGTGGGTGTCTACGACGACGGGCTCGGCACGCGCTTCATCGAGACCTCGGACGGGGCGCGCTACTTCGAAGGATCGCGTTTGCCCGGCGGACTCGAGGTGCGGCAGATCGGCAATGACCGCGTGATTTTCGCGCGCGGGCCGGATCGGTTTTTCATGGATGTGAGCGCGTCGGCCGTGCACGATTTCGTCGCGGCGCCGCCGGGCTAGCGCTTGCGAAGTAGAGCCAAGGGCAGGCAGCGCGAGCGTAGAAGGGTTCATGCGAGGCGAGTGCGCTTCGCTTGGGCAAGAAGCGCGGCAACGCGCGGTTGTTGAGGGCTCCCGGGGCTCGGGAGCAGTGACATTTCACCGGAAAGGAGAGTGGAAATGGCCGGATCAGTCAGCATCAATTCGGGCGACATGCAAAAGGAAATGGAGCAGTTTCAACTCCAGGAAGAGCAGTTCCAAGTCGAATCGATGAAGGTCAGCAACACGCAGGATATGTGCAAGACCGTGATGTCGTCGCGTCAAGGCGAAAGCAGCACGATCGACACGGCCTGCCAAAATCTGCAGCGCGGCGCGCACGTCTCTTGACGTAGCGCAGCGGCACCCGCGCAGCTGGTTGGGCGCCGCGCGAGCGGCGCCCGCTACCCGAGTTCTCGGCGTACTACGCCGATCATCAGAGAGGTTTCCCATGACCGTCCCAGCCGTCCCAGCCGTTCCGGCCGCCGCGCTGTCGGAGGTGAAAGGACCGAATGGCGCGAGCGCGGCCCAGACTGCGGCCCATGCGATGCCGGCCGCCCCCGAACGGGAGGCGGATTCGTCGCAGGCCAGCGCGTTCGACGCCCACATGCGCTCCGACGCGGCCGAGCCCACGGCTGGCGCCGTTCATATGCATCGCGCACAGGAGACGGGCGGCCTCGATGCGATGGTGACGCGCGTGCGCAAGGAAACCGCGGCACTCGATTCGCGCTACGAAGCGGCGATGTCGCAGATGGAACACCCGGCCGCGCTGATCGACCCGAGCGATCCGATGATGACGATGGTTCGGCTGACCGATTTCACGCTGACTACATCGGTGACGATGCAGCAGTATCAATTCAGCATGGCCATGGCCGACGCATCGAACGGCGTCACGCATTCGCTTTTGAAGAACAACGCCGAGTGAACGACGCCGCCTAGCGCGGCGCGCATAGGGAATCATCATGAAAACGCTGCTGCGCGCATGCGTTGCGCTCGCGTGCGCCCTGCTGCTGGCCGGTTGCCAGCAAGAGTTGTACATGGACCTGACGGAATCGTCGGCCAACGAGATGATCGAGGCGCTGGCGAACGCCGGCATCGGCGCATCGAAATCGCAAGTGCCCGACCACGGCTGGGAATTGCTCGTGGACGGCTCGTCCGTGCCGGCCGCGTTGAATGCGCTGAAGGCCGTCGGTCTGCCGCGCCAGCCGACCGAAAATCTGGGCGAACTCTTTCGCAAGCAGGGCCTCGTTTCCACGCCCGCGGAGGAGCGCATCCGCTATATCTACGGCGCCGAGCAGGAGCTCGATCGGACGCTGCTCGACGTGAACGGCGTCATCGTCGCGCACGTGCACGTCGTGATTCCCGAGAACGATCCGCTGTCGGACAAGATCAAGCCTTCTTCGGCATCGGTCTACATCAAGTATCGGCCCGGCATCGATTTGAAGATGATGGCGCCGATGGTCAAGGATCTCGTGGCGCACAGCATCGAAGGGCTGTCCTACGACAACGTCTCCCTGTTCCTGCAGGCTGCGCCGCCGAAGGAGGTCGAGCAGCACGAAGGCGTCCAAGGCGGTCCGCTCGCGCGCGCGCTATCGCTCGTTGCCCTCGCACTCGTGCTTTCGACGATCGCGGCGCTAGGCGTGTTCTTGCTCAGACGCGGTCAATTCAAGCTGACGGCCCGCGGGGCGGGTGCGGCGAACGTGGCGCAAGAGCAGACCCATGCGGGTTGACGACGACGAATGGCAAGACGAAGTCGATGACGACGCGCACGATCGGTGGCGCGCGAAGGCCAATCGTGGCCGCTTCGCACGGCTCGTTGCCGAGTTCAACTTGTACCCGGACCGGTATGTCGACCCGAGCTGGCCGCTCGGTATTTGGCCCGCGCCTTGGAACGAGATCGAGCGCTTCGGCGAGCGCGGACGGCGCGTGCTCGCGCGGGCGTTGTTCGAGACGGTCGGCTTGCAGCGGAACGAATCGGGCGACGTGCCGGCCGACTACGATTTCGGCTCGCGCGACAAGCGACTTGCGCTGTTGCCGCGCGATGCGTTCGAGCAGTTGGCGAGCTTGTGCGGATTGTGTCTGCACAAGTCGTGGCTGGAGAGCGGTGAAGTGACGCGTGGCGTCGAAAAGGCGCTGCAACTCGGTTTCGGGCCGGAAACGATGGCGTTCGCGCGCAATGAGACCCCGCCGTTCGACGCGGTCAGCGAAACGCTCGAGCCGATGCGGCGCCATCCGAAGCTCGTCGTGCAAAAGATCGGCGCACGTGGGGCGCGCTTGCTGCTCGATTTCATTGCGCCGGCGGGCTTGCCCGTCTATGCGCGAACGCGGCTGAAGCTGCCGCGCCTTGCCGACGTGCAGCCGGCCTACCGTCTCGGCGACGCGCAGCGCGCGGAACTCGCCGAGCTGCTGTTTCTTTGCCTCATTCCCGAGAGACTGCGAGCATGGGACTGGCTTTTCTGATCACGAGCGAAAACTTGCAGATGCTGTCGGAGCGTCGCGTGCTGAAGGAGCATGAATACGCTGCGCTGCTCGACGCGAATTCGATCGTCCTCACCGCGAAGAAAGAGGCCGAGCGCATCGTAGCCGACGCACAGCGGCGCAAGGACGAAATGCTGCGCCAAGGGTACGACGAAGGGTTCGCGCGCGGCGAGCGCGAGGGCACCGAGCGCGCCGCGGCGGCGGCGCTCGACACGGCTCATGCGTTGGCATTGTCGCGCGAGAAGATGGCCGACATGGTGGTGCGCGGCTTGCGTGCGCTCGTCGGCGAGTTCGAGAGAGAGCGCATCTTCGAGGTTGCGCTCAGTCGCATCGACGCATTCGTGCGTGACGAGGCGTTCCTCGTCGTGCGCGTCGCGCCCGATTCCGTCGAGGCAATGAAGCTGGCCGTGGCCCATCACCGCGAGGCGATGGCCGGCGAGGCGCACGCGGCCGACGCTGCCGTGCGCGCGCAGGCCGTGCGCGTCGTCGCGGACACCTCGCTTTGCAGCGGCGATTGCATCGTCGAAACGCCGGCCGGCAGTATCGATGCGCGGCTGTCCACGCAGATCGATGCGATCCGCTCGGCCATCGAAGCGCGGAGGGGGCTATGAACGAATCGAAACCGAGTTGGCGCGACACGTTGTTTGCCGAGTTGCAGGGCGATGCGGACGAAGACGGGTTCGCGCAGGCGCTCGAAAGCGTCAATCCGCTGCGCATGCGGGGGCGCGTGACGCAGACGGCAGGGCTGTTGATTCACGCATCGGGCATTCACGCGCGCCTCGGCGAAGTGTGCGAGTTGCACACGCCGGGGCTCGAGCCGATGTACGCGGAGGTCGTCGGATTTTCGCGGCAGACGGCGGTGCTCACGCCGCTCGGCTCGCTCGCCGGCCTATCGAGCGCCACCGAAGTGCTGCCGACGGGGCATGCGCACACGTTCGAAGTCGGCGATGCGCTGCTCGGACGCGTGTTGAACGGCCTCGGCCAGCCGCTCGATGGGCGCGGCCCGATTGCGAGAGGCACCCGCGTGAGCGCCTTTGCCGAGCCGGTCGGTGCGCTCGAGCGCACGCTCATCGACGAGCCGCTACCGACGGGCGTGCGCGCGATCGACGCTTTTTTGACGACGGGGATCGGGCAGCGCGTCGGCATTTTCGCGCCGGCCGGCGTCGGCAAAAGCACGCTGCTCGGCATGATCGCGCGCGGTGCCGGCTGCGACGTCGCGGTGGTGGGCCTCATCGGCGAGCGCGGGCGCGAGGTGCGCGAGTTCATCGAGCACAACTTGTCACCCGAGGCGCTAGCACGCACCGTGCTCGTCGTATCGACGTCGGACCGCCCGGCGATGGAGCGCGTGAAGTCGGCCTACGTGGCCACGGCCGTTGCCGAATACTTTCGCGACAAGGGCTTGCGCGTTCTGCTGCTCGTCGATTCGCTGACTCGCTTCGCGCGCGCGCAGCGCGAAGTCGGATTGGCGTCGGGCGAGCCGCCGACGCGGCGCAGCTTCCCGCCGTCGACGTTCTCCGTGCTGCCGCAGCTGCTCGAACGCGCGGGGCAGGGTGCGCGCGGATCGATCACGGCGTTCTATACGGTGCTCGTCGAGGGCGACGACGAAAGCGATCCGATCGCCGAAGAAGTGCGTTCGATTCTCGACGGACACATCGTCTTGTCGCGCAAGCTTGCTCAAGCCGGACATCACCCCGCCATCGACGTGCTGGCGAGTGCCTCGCGCGTGATGACGCGCGTGGTCGACGAAGCTCACGTGCGCCGTGCGGCGCGGGCGCGCGAGCTGCTGGCCAAATATCAAGAGATCGAGCTGCTCGTGCAGATCGGCGAATATCGTGCGGGCAGCGACTTACTAGCCGATGCGGCGTTGGCCGCACGCACTGCGCTGCGCGAATTCGCCTGCCAATCGCCGGCGCGGCTGGAAGCGTACGACGACACGCTGGCGAAGCTCGTCGCTTTCGAGGAAGCCTATGGACACGATCATCGCGAAGCTCACGCGCGTGCGTGAGATGCGGCGCGACGTCATCCTGGCGCAGGTGAGGCGCCAGGAGGCCGTGCTGGACGCCGCGCGCGATGCGTTGCGTCAGGCCGAAGCGCAAGTGACGCGCTTGCTCGAAGCGAAGGCGGAGGCGGGGCGCTCGCTTGCCTCGCGGATGTCGGCGGGGCCGAGTTCGGCTCGCGAGCTCGTTTCGGCCGGCATCGATTGGCAACTGTTCGACGATCGTATCGCGCAGGCACGTGAGCGGACGGAGCCGCCACGAGCACGCGTGCGCGAAGAGACGGATCGCTTGGAGGCATTGCGCGAGACGTTGCGGCGCGCCGATGCCAAGCGCGACCAGGCGGAGCGCACGGGCGAGCGGCTCGAGCGTGCCGCGGCCCGGCGGGCAGAGGCGGCCGACGAAATCCGCGCCGAAGAAGCGGCGCTGCGCACGGCGATCGCGCCGCTCGATCCGCGCGAGGCGTGACCGTGGTGTCGAGCGAGGTTTTCGATGCGGCGATTCGCACGGTGCGCCCGGCAGTCATCGTGCTGCCTCGCGTGCTGCCGATCATGATGATCGTGCCGGCATTCAGCTCGACGTTGCTGACGGGACTCGTCCGCAACGGATTCATGGCCGTCGTCATATTGTTCATCGGCCCGGCGATGGATCTGAATGCGCTGCAAGGCTTGGCACCGCTCATGTGGGTCGGCCTCGTGGCAAAGGAGGCGCTGATCGGCATCTTGCTCGGATATACCTTCGGCGCGGTGATGTGGGCGATCGCGACGGCCGGCGCCTTGATCGACTTTCAAACGGGCGCGAGCAATCAATCGTTTTTCGATCCCATCGCCCAATACGAAACCGGCCCGTGTGCGGGCTTCCTGAATTTGCTGGCCATCACGCTGTTCGTGACGAGCGGCGGGCTGAATCTGTTGCTCTCGGCGCTCTTTGCCTCGTACCGGCTATGGCCGGTCGCATCGTTTGCCCCGAAATTCGGCGTGGCATTGCTGCCTTTCATCGCGCGCGGTGCGACGAGCATCATGATGTGGACCGTCAAGCTCGCGGCGCCCGTCGTGATCGTGCTCGTGCTCGTCGAACTCGGCTTCGGGCTCGTGAGCCGCGCGATGCCGCAATTGAACGTGTTCCTGATGTCGCAGGCCGTGAAGAGCGCCGTGGCCGTGCTGATGATGGCGCTGTTCTTGCCGTTCGTATACGCATCGCTGCATGCGTATCTGGGTCCCGACAATACGTTGCTCGAATTGTTGAAGTCGATGCTGTAGGGAGCGAAAACCACCGTTGCCGAAATGAGCGAAAAAGATCAAGCCCCTACCGATAAACGGTTGCGCGACGCGCGCAAGCAAGGTGAGGTCGTGTTCAGCACGGAGGTGAGCACCGCGCTCGTCTTTAT
This sequence comes from Trinickia sp., assembly GCF_051953955.1. GTDB lineage: Bacteria > Pseudomonadota > Gammaproteobacteria > Burkholderiales > Burkholderiaceae > Trinickia. The sequence goes on from NZ_JBQCIF010000095.1 coordinate 56,903, forward strand.
CGTCGTGCTGGCGGCGCTCGGCTCGCAGGGGCCGCGCGTCGTCGATACGCTGCGGGGATTGTTCGATGCGATTTTCGCCGCGGTGTCGTCGCGCGATCCCGCTCAGTCTATCTCGGTGGTGCTGACGCTTGCCGTTCATGGATGGCTGACGCTCGGCATCGGCATCGTGGCGCTGGCCGGCATCGCCGGCATTGCCGTTTCGCTAGCGCAAGCGGGCGGACTCGTCGCGTTCTCGCGCATCACGCCGAGTTTTTCTCGGCTCAATCCGGCCGCGGGCTTGCAGCGCATGTTCTCGATGAGAAGCGTCGTCGTGCTGCTCAAGACGGGCGTGAAGACGCTCATTTTGTGCGTGACGCTGTGGGTGCAGTTGCGTGGTTCGCTCGACGCGCCGCTGCAGGCGGGATATCTGCGGCCCGATGCGATCCTAGCCGTCACCGGGAAATTGCTGTTGACGCTGGCAGGCTGGGCCGCGTTGATCTTCATCGCCTTTGCCGCGCTCGATTACGCGTACCAGCAGTACGAGTTCACCAAGCGGCACCGGATGTCGCTCGAGGAAGTGCGCCGCGAATACCGCGAAATGGAGGGCGATCCGCATTTGAATTCGCGTCGCCGTCACATGGCGCGCGAGATGGTCTTCAACCCGCTGCAAGATCGCGTGAAGATGGCCTCCGCCGTGGTGCATTCGGCCAACGTGGCCGTGGCGCTGTGCTATGCCGGCAAAGGCAAGCTGCCGTGGGTCGCCGCGCGGGGTGAGGGTGAAACCGCGCGGCGCATTCTCGAATGGGCGGGAGAGTTTCTCGTGCCGACGACGGCGAACGGGCCGCTTGCCGATGCGCTCTATGAAAGCGCGCGCGAATATCAGTACATCGACAGCGCGTTGTATCGCCGCGTGGCCGAAGTCTTGCGCTGGGCCGGCGGGGACGAGGCGCCGGCTTGATGTCATCGTGTGCTGGCACGCTGCATCGAGCGTCCGGCACGGCGGAGGCGATGGTGTTCGCTCGCCCCAGCGCCTGCGCTTGCGGCGGGTCAGACAGCTTGCAGCTTGCCCGCGAGATAGGCGAGCTGGCTGCGATTGCGCGCGCCGAACTTTTCGCGCAACTGACGCAGGTGGTAGTCGACGTTGTGCACGGTCGTGCCGAGCCGTGCGGCGATCGCTTTGTCCGACATGCCGACGACGACGGCGCCCAGGATGCGCTGCTGCAATTGCGACAGACCGTTCGCGGCGTCCTGGCGGCAAACGGCTTGGACGTAGGCGGCGCAGCGCTGATGCAGCGAGAGCCCGAGCCCAAGCGCTTGGGCAATCACACTGTCGGTGATCCATTCGCAGTGCTCGGGTGGCCCGGCGAACAGAATGAGCGCGCGCAGCGGCGTCCGGGCGATCGGCAGGCTGAACGCGAGCCCGCTCGCGAGCCCGTTCTCGCGCAGCCCGTCGAAAAAGCGCCGCATCGGCGGATCGATTCCTTCCTTGCGCGAGGCGTTCACGAGCGAGCGCATGTCCCATACGTGCGGCCGGCTCGATTCGAAGGCGCGCCGCATGTGCGGGTCGCGCAGCAGATAGCCGCCCTGAAGCGATTGCGGCAGCAAGTCCGTCGAGAGGTAATCGCGCAGCAGATAGGCGTACTCGGGCTGCTTTTGCGCGTCGAGCTTCAGCGCGGCATAGCCGAGGCCTGAAAAGCCGATGATGTTCAGGATGCCGCGGATCATGCGGATGCGTTCGTCCGCCGTGCGTGCCGCACCGAGTTCGGCGGCGAGAAACGTGGCGTCGCCGGTTTCTTCGGCGCGCACGAGCGGGGCCACGTCCATTTCGTCGATATAGCGGATCTCGCAGGGCGCACGCGGCCCTCGCCGGGACGCCGGCTGGGAAGGCGGCATGCTTGCGCGTTGCAGATCGTCGCGTTCTTCGACCACGTCGAGGGTTGACATGGGGGAGTCCTATCTGTCTTTGTTTTGTGGAACA
>NZ_JBQCIF010000096.1:0-70765 GCF_051953955.1 Trinickia sp.
AGCCGGCGGACGGCCTTCAGCAGGTCCCGAGCGGTGGCCAGGAGGCCGCGCCGTCCCCCAACGGCGCGGCGCGGGGTTGTGCGGGCCGGGCCCCCCGCGTTTCGTTTTCAACGGCGGTCCCCCATCGCGGTTTCGATCGCCGGATAATCCCGCTCTCGATCCCGCCCGATTCCGCTCGACTCGCGCATCGAAAACGCCATCTAAATAGACCGCACGGCCTGTTCATTTCGGCGGCCGAGATGGAAATCGCTTAGTCCTCGACGCGTGCGCGTTTTCCCTCGATTTATTTTCATTTCTCGCTGTGCAAAATCGCCGAACCGCCGCGAGGATATACCACTGCCTATCGATAATAAAAACGAGGGGACCAAGAACGAACCATCCCAATCCCAGGAGAATCCATGTTCGAATCGTCCCTCGAGCGCCGTCGGCGCGTCCCGAGCGCGCGCACGTCCCGCGTAGCTTCCCTCTTGCTCGTCGCGGGGCTCGCCGCTTTACCGCTCTCTTACGCCGCTGCCGCGTCGACGCTGCCGCCCCCGCCCTCGGAGCTTTATGGCGATTTGTTCGTCGCCGTCCAAATGCAGCAAATCTTCCCCGACCAAAAGACATTCGTCGATGCCGTGCCCATGAGCGACCCGGCATCGATCGTTCAGCAGTACGAACAATCGAAGAATCAGCCGAACTTCGATTTGAAGCAGTTCGTTCTCGCGCATTTCACGCTGCCGAGCGAGCCCGTCATCACCCCGCCGAGCGGTCAAACGCTGCGCGAGCACATCGACTGGCTTTGGCCCAAACTGACGAGAACGACCACCGCGTCCGACGTTCCACCGAACAGCTCGCTGATCCCGTTGCCCAAGCCGTATGTGGTGCCCGGCGGACGTTTCCGCGAAGGCTACTACTGGGATACGTACTTCACCATGCTGGGTCTGCAGGAGGCGCATCACGAAGATCTCGTCGACGACATGCTCGACGACTTCGCCTACGAGATCGACCAATTCGGTCACATTCCGAACGGCAACCGCACGTACTACCTGAGCCGCTCGCAGCCGCCGTTCTTCGGGCTCATGGTTCAGCTCGCCGCCAAGGTAGAGGGCGAACGTGCCTACCAGAAGTACCTGCCCGAACTGAAGAAGGAATACGCCTATTGGATGCAAGATGCCGGCACGACACCACGCGGCGACGCCGCGCGCAACGTCGTCGTGTTCAAGGACGGCACGGTGCTGAACCGCTATTGGGATGCGCGCGATACGCCGCGCGACGAGTCCTACTATGAAGACGTGACGACGGCCAAGCAAGCGTCCGGCCGTGAACCGACAGAAGTCTATCGGGATTTGCGGGCCGCCGCCGAATCGGGCTGGGACTTCAGTTCGCGCTGGCTCGGCGACGGCAGGACGCTTTCCACGATTCGCACGACCTCGATCGTTCCCGTCGACTTGAACAGCCTGCTGTTCTCGCTCGAGGTGACGATCGCAAAAGGCTGCGCGTACGCGCTCGATTTCCGATGCACGGCCGATTACGTAAAAAAAGCCGAGCGGCGCGCCGAAGGCATCAATCGATATCTTTGGAATCCGAAAGGCTATTACGGCGATTACGATTGGCGCCTCGGCAAGCTCACGAACAAAGTATCCGCCGCGGCCGTCTATCCGTTGTTCGTGCGGGCTGCTTGGCCGAAGCGCGCTGGCGAAACCCTTCATACCGTGCAAACTCAGTTGCTCAAGTCACGCGGCCTTGCGACGACGACCGTGCAAACAGGACAGCAATGGGATGCACCGAACGGATGGGCGCCATTGCATTGGCTGACGATCAAAGGCGCGCAGCACTATGAGGACCCCAAATTCGCCAAGGACGTCGGCACGCGCTTTCTTGCCGACGTGAAGCAAGTCTATGCCTCGGATCAAAAGCTCGTCGAGAAATATGTCGTCGAGGGCCCCAATGCCGGCGGCGGCGGCGGGGGTGAATATCCGTTGCAGGACGGCTTCGGCTGGACCAACGGCGTGACGCTCAAATTGCTCGATCTATACGCGCCGGGCGAATGACGAAGCTAGCGTAATGACGCGGGGCCGCGACGCGGCCTTACCGTAATTCCGACTGATTTTCAGCACGACAGCGACAACGGGAAAAAGCGGCGTCTATGCTCGGACGCCGTGGCTTCCCGTGCCCGACTCTCAGTTCCCTCTCTTTGCAAGTTCCCCCGCTATCACCTTGTAGCGGCCGATCACCCAGGCGCGGGTCACCCATTTTTGTTACTACAAATTAAGGGTTGCGCTCCATGTTTTTCGTAACTACAATAACATGTAAAACTACCTTCGATCCAGCCAAGAGCGAGGCCAACTGGCGAAAACACGGTGTCTCGCTGAGGCTTGCCGCATCGATCGACTGGCCGGAGGTTTGGTCCGCGCCGGACGACCGCCGCGACTATGGCGAGTTGCGCGAGATCGGCTATGCCCCGATCGATGGGTATCTGTACTGCGTCGTGTTCACGCAACGCGGCGGCACATTCCGAGTCATCAGCCTGCGCAGGGCGAATTCACGAGAGGTCAAACGCTATGTCGAGCAAACCGAAACTGCACCTACCGACGCCTGAAGAAGACGCAGCCATTCAACTCGGCATCGATGCCGACCCTGACACTTTCGTCCCATCGGACGAACAGTTCGCGCAGATGAAGCGGCGCGGTGGAAGGCCCAAGCTCGAGCGGCCGAAGGTGGCGCTGACCGTGCGCTACGACGCCGACATCATCGAGCGCTTCAGAACGACCGGCGAAGGCTGGCAAACTCGCATGAACAACGCGCTGCGCGAATGGCTCGATACGCACAGCCTCGCATAGCAATCGAGCGCGGGCCGACCACTCAGCGTCTGAACTCCGCAGCCGTAGCAGGAATTCAGTCAGCCGCCGACAGCGCACGCCGGCGCGATGTATTGCCGCAGAGTGCCCAATGCGGCGCATGCGGCTGATGCTGCGGCGCGTCGATTTTTCACTTTCCCGTCAGCGCGTTAAACGTGTCGATACGGTAAATTGCCGCACCTTCCTCCCATCCGCACGCTCTCGCGCGGTGCAGCATTTTTCCCCTCGTTGATCTACGCTTGCGACCGGCTGCACATGCAGTGCGCGTCGACAACGGCCGGCGCGCGTCGCTCGTCAACGGTATCGCCATGGAATCGTCATCGTTCAGCGCGCTCGACCTCGCGCGCATTCAATTCGCCTTCACCGTCTCGTTTCATATCGTCTTCCCGGCACTGAGCATCGGGCTCGCAAGCTTCATCGCCGTGCTCGAATGGCGGTGGCTCAAGACCGGCAAGGCGTACTACAAAGACTTGTGCCTGTTCTGGTCGAAGATCTTCGCCGTCGCCTTCGGCATGGGTGTCGTATCGGGCGTCGTCATGGCCTACGAATTCGGCACCAACTGGGGCGGTTTTTCGAAGTTCGCCGGGCCGATCACAGGTGCGCTGCTGACCTATGAAGTCATGACCGCCTTCTTTCTCGAAGCGGGCTTTCTCGGCATCATGCTCTTCGGCTGGACACGCGTCGGGCCTCGCGCGCACTTCGCCGCGACGCTCACGGTCGCCGCGGGCACACTGATGTCGGCGTTCTGGATTCTCGCCTCCAACAGCTGGATGCAGACACCGCAAGGCTTCACGATCGCCGACGGGCACGCCGTTCCCGTCGACTGGTTCCAAATCATCTTCAATCCCTCATTCCCCTACCGCCTCGTCCACATGACGCTGGCCGCGTTTCTCGTCGCCGCGCTCGTCGTTGCCGCAACCGGCGCGTGGCACTTGTTGAAGGGCCGGCGCGATCCCGCGGTCAAGAAAATGTTCTCGATGGCGCTGTGGCTGCTGCTCGCGCTGGCCCCGCTGCAAGCCTTCGTCGGCGACCAGCACGGCTTGAACACGCTGCGCTATCAGCCCGCCAAGATCGCCGCCATAGAAGGTCTGTGGGAGACCGAAACGAACGGCACGGCCCTCAACCTTTTCGGTTTGCCGGACATGCAGGCGGAAACGACGCGCTACGCGCTGTCCGTGCCTCATCTCGGCTCATTGCTGCTCACGCATTCGTGGGAGGGGCAGATTCGCGGCCTGAAGACGTTCCCGCGCGACGAGCGCCCGAATGCGCCCGTCGTGTTTTGGAGCTTTCGCGTCATGGTCGGGCTCGGCATGCTGATGATCGTGCTCGCCGTCGCCGCGCGGCTCCTCGCACGGCGAGGCCGGCTCTACGATGCTCGCTGGTTTCATCGCTTCGCACTCCTAATGGGTCCGAGCGGCTTCGTCACGCTGCTGGCCGGATGGGTCACCACCGAAGTCGGCCGCCAACCCTGGGTCGTCTACGGCGTCATGCGCACCTCGCAGGCCATCTCGCCTCTCTCGGCACAGCAGGTGGGCCTCTCGCTCATGACGTTCGTCGTCGTGTACTTCCTCGTGTTCGGCACCGGCATCTACTACATGCTCAAGCTCATGCACGCAGGCCCGCAAGCTGCGAAAGATCACGACAACGACGCCGACGATGCCTCCGAACCGCACCCGGGCGGCCGAGGCACGGCCGCGCTCCCGGCTTGATGCGAGCAAACCTGATCGCAGCTGCTTGCTCGCCGCATCGAATCGTTGCCGTGCAACACATCTATCACTGACGCAATTCGAGGATCACCATGGATGTCACCGTCGTCTGGGCCGCGATCATCGCGCTCGGCCTACTGCTCTACGTCGTGCTCGACGGCTTCGATCTCGGCATCGGAATCGTCTTCCCGCTCTTTCCCGACGCGCGCGAACGCGATCTCATGATGAACACCGTCGCCCCGGTGTGGGACGGCAACGAAACGTGGCTCGTGCTCGGCGGCGCCGCGTTGTTCGGCGCGTTTCCGCTCGTCTACGCCACCGTGCTGTCGGCGCTGTATCTGCCGCTCGTCGCGATGCTGACCTGCCTGATCCTGCGCGGCGTTTCGTTCGAGATTCGCGGCAAAGCCTCGCGCACGAAGCACTTGTGGGACCTCGCGTTCATCGGCGGCTCCGCCGGCGCTGCGTTCTTTCAAGGCATTTCGCTCGGCGCATTCGTCCAAGGCATTCCGCTCGAAAACGGCGAGTTCGCCGGCAACGCGTTCGGCTGGCTCACTCCGTTCACACTGCTGACCGGGCTCGGCGTCGTCGCCACCTACGCGCTGCTCGGCTGCTGCTGGCTCGTCGCGAAGACCGAGGGCGACCTTCAACGCCGCCTGCATCGGCTCGTCTGGCCGTTCACGCTCGTGCTCGTGGCGTTCATCGCCGCCGTCAGCATTTGGACGCCGTTGCAAGAACCTGAAGTGGCCGCGCGCTGGTTCAGCAGCGAGTGGTTTCACCGCATGCTCCCCGCGCCGTTTCTCGTCGCGATCTGTGCATACCTGATGCGGGGCGCCGCACGCGATCGTCACCACACGCGTCCGTTCGTGCTGGCGACGAGCTTCGTCGTGCTCGGCTACGCGGGGCTGCTCGCGACGCTATGGCCGTACGCGATCCCCTCGTCCGTCACGCTCTGGCAGGCTGCGGCGCCCGAGCGCAGCCTCAGGTTCACGCTGACGGGTGCCGTCATTATCTTGCCGATCATCCTCGCTTACACGATGCTCGGTTACTGGGTTTTTCGCGGGAAGGTGCGCCATGGCGAGCATCACTATCACTAGGACCAAGTCTCAGCGCCGCCGCACATTGCCGCGCTGGGCATGGTTCATCGCGCTCTGGTGCGCGGGGGTGGCCGGCGCCGTGCTGGCCGGCGAGGCGTTCAAGCTGTTGATGAACGCTACGCTGTTCGCCGTTTCTCGGTGAGAGGCCGACACTCCTCGGTCGCGGCGAATCTCGTCAGCGCGACGATCCCGGGGGCAACGGCCTCTCGCTCGCACCGTTCTCCTCGTCGCGCGGTTCGGGCGCATCGGCGTCGCCGACGAGCCCCATCAACCGCGCCAGCACCGGCCATTTGACGAGCGCCTCCTCGTAGGCGAGGCGCGCCTGCTCGTCGAAATACCTGCGCGGATCGACCTCGGGAACCTCGCGTGCGAGACCGCCGATGTCATTGATGGGCCACCCACGGCCCTGGGATTCGTCGATCTTCATTTCTGGTCCACCCATACGCCGTCGGGCGTCTTCACCGCATAGCCGGTGGGCGTCTTCATCGTCACGGTGCCCTCGTTTTCGCCGACCATCTGAGTTTGCGGCAATGCGGATGCGTACTGCGACAACGCGACGCCGGGCTTGAACGGGCTGTTCGATACGAGGTTCGAGAGCAGTTGCGCGAGTGCCAAGAAGCTCGTGGGCGTATCGATGACCGTGGTCGGCCCGTGCGCGCCGGGCAGCCCGACGATCCGCACGCCAACGGGCCCGTGGATGATGCGCGGCGTCGGAATTTCGCGCAATCCGGCAACCTGGTTCGCGTCGCCGCGCAACGCCGCGCCGTGCTCGGGCACGAACACGATGATGGCCCGCCGGCCTGATTTCGCGATCAGATCGGCCAGTTGATCGACCTCGTTCATCAACGTATTGACGCGGTAGGGATACGACTCGATGCTCGACAACTGCTCCTTGCCGATGACCTTGTCGCCGTCGTGCAGCGTGATCGTGTTGTAGTAGAGCGCGACCGGCCCCGGCGTTTGCGCGCGCTTGGCGTACCAATTGGCCCACGTCGAATAGTCGTCGTGGATGATCGATCCGTCGAACGCGTGCATCGTCACCTTCGCATCGGCATTCGACTCGATCGTCACGCCCGGCACGTCCGCGTTGGTCTTAACGAGGTCCATGAAGTTGTCGAAATGCCCGTCGTGATTCATCAAGATCTGCGGCGTGAAGCCGGCGCGGGCCAGATCGTTCAGCAAATAGCATTGCTGCGGCGCCTGCTTGTACAGATCCGCATGCGCCTCCTGTCCGCAGCTCGCGCGCAGCACGCGAATCGCCGCCGGGCCGCTGTAGCTCGCCGCCGTGCTGAAGTTCGTCAGCAAGTAGTCGAAGTGGCTCAGCATCGGATTGTCGCGGGCCTTGGCGACGTCGAGGTCGTCCCACGACAGCGAGCAGATATGCAGGATGATCAGGTCGAACTGCTCATTGGGATTGCTGCTGAGCTTACCGAACGTGACTTGACGCTGCGACTCCGCGGTGCGGAATGCGGCGAGCGCGGCGTTGTGATCGAGCGGCTGCTCGACGACGGCCGTGTTGGCGCCATTGCTCGCAGGGCGGCTCTGCGCGGACGTGATGGCGAGGCTCACGGTATGCCATATCGGCAATGCGACGAGCGCCACGGCGACGAACGTGGTGACGCGCAGCCAGCGATTGACGATCCAGTGCCCGACGATCACGGCAATGACGGCGATGATCAGCATCGGCGGCAAGAAGCGTCCCGCGAGTTCGAGCCAGTAGCCCGCCGTGAACGATTCGAGGCCCTTCGCCTCCTCGATCACGCGCGAGAACGGAGGCACGATCGCTTCGTAGTACAGCAGCGGTATGCCGATGCACAGGCCGACGACGAACCGGACGAAGCGCAGGCTGCGCTGCCGGATCGGGCTCGTCAATGCGAGCGCGGCGATGAACGCGATGTTCGCGAGCCATACCGGATTGAGGTGCCCTGTCTCGAACAGGTACAGCTTGAGGATGAAATAGAGATTCCAAAACGTCATGAAATTATTTCCAATACCGAGCCCGATCGAGCGCGAGCAGCGAGCGAACCGAGCGCATCGCGCCTTGCGCCAACCTCGCGTACCCTTCCACACCCATCAACATCACTTCCTTGAACCCGGCCAGCGGCATATCGTCGACCGGGCGCTCTTCACCGCTCAGCCAGGCATCGGCGCGGCCGAACGTGCACTGCACGAACTGGCGCTCCTGCTCGAGCGAGAGCGCCTCGAATTGCAAACCCAAATGGCGGCCGGCGAGACGCGTCACACGCGCCGGAAAATGGAAGATGCGATCGCCGCGGCCGAGCGTGACATGCAGGGCCTGGCCGCGATCGAGCGTAAGATCGTCGACCGGCAACTCGAGCCCTAGCCCACCCGTCGAATAGTCGCTCGTCGTGCAGGCAAGCGTGGTGCCGTCCGCGAACAACAGCGTCGCCGGCACGCGCATCGCAATGCGATGCGTGACGCGCACTTGCTTCGCCTCGCTGGCCACGCTCACCGCCGCGCCGAGCAGCGCGAGATTGTAGAGCGTCCAAACCATGTTCATGATGATCGTCGGCCCTTCGCCGTTCGCATTGAACGCGAGCCGATACGCACCCGAGGCGAACGCCACGACGTTCAAGCCGAGCAGCACCAGATAGGGCTTCGAGACGGCCCAGTCGAAGTAGCCTTGGTCGACGCGCCCGCCCTTCTCGGTGACGTTGAATTTGCCGTGCTTCGGACTGAAGAACGCGAACGTCGTCGGCAATGCGATGTACCAGGCCAGCACCGATTCGTAGACCTCCGCCCAGAACGAATGCCGGTATCGGCCTTGGATGCGCGAATTCGCGATGTTCGAGAGGAAGATGTACGGCAGCACGTAGCTCGCAATCGTCGTCGCCGCGGCGTTGATGAAATACAGTTGGAAGAACAAGTACGCCATCGGCATGACGAGGAAGACCAAGCGCGGCACGCCGTAGAAGAAGTGCATCATCGCGTTGCCGTAGCACAGCCGCTGGAACAAGCCTAAGCCGCGCCCGAGGAACGGATTGTCGATGCGGAAGATCTGCGCCATGCCGCGCGCCCAGCGCGTGCGCTGCTTGATGTGCCCCGCCAAACTCTCGGTCGCGAGGCCGGCCGCCTGGACCGTGGGCAGGTATGCCGTGGTATAGCCTTGGCGGTGCAGCCGCAAGGCGGTATGGGCGTCTTCCGTGACCGTCTCGACGGCCACGCCGCCCACCGCTTCGAGCGGCTCACGCTTGATGATCGCGCACGAACCGCAGAAGAACGAGGCATTCCAGAGGTCGTTGCCCGCCTGCACGAGGCCGTAGAACAGCTTGCCCTCGTTCGGCACGCGATTGAACGTGCCCAGATTGCGCTCGAACGGATCGGGCGAAAAGAAGTGATGAGGCGTTTGCACCATCGCGCATTTAGAGTCGCGCAAAAACGTGCCCATCGTCATCTGCAGAAACGAGCGCGTGGGCACGTGGTCGCAATCGAAGATCGCGATGTATTCGCCGTGCGTGCGCGTCAGCGCCGCGTTGATGTTGCCCGCCTTTGCGTTGCGGTTGTCGGTGCGCGTCAGATACTCGATGCCCGCCTCGCGCGCAAACGCCTCGAACTCAGGGCGGCGTCCATCGTCGAGCAAATACACGCGCAGCTTCGACGAAGGCCAGTCGATCCCCTGGGCCGCGAAGACGGCCGGGCGCACGACCGAGAGCGGCTCGTTGTACGTCGGGATATAGACGTCGACCGTCGGCCAGGTGGACGGATCGCTCGGCAGCCGGGCGATCGTTCGATTGAGCGGCCATGCCGTTTGGATCAGCCCGAACGTCATGACGAACCACGTGTACATTTCGGCCGAGAACAACGCATAGCCGACGACGGCCTCCATCGGTGTGCGGAATGCCAGCGTTTCCGTCACGCGCCAGAGGATGTAGCGCCCCATCGCGAGCAGCGAGAGCGACGCGAGAATCAGCACGGGCACTCGGCCGGGGAAGCGGCGCACGACAAGGGCGAGCACGATCGTGAGCGCGAAGAACTGCGCTTGCCCGCCTGCCTGCAGCGGCGAGGCGCCCACGCCGGCCCACAGCAGTGCGCCGAAGAGCGCCAGCAGCGGCACGAGCCAGCGCACGTGACCGATGCGCTCCGTGCCGTGTTCGAGCGCATCGCCCCACCGTTGCCAGGGCAGCAGGGCGACAAGCGCCTCGAAGCGCCGCCACGCGCCGCGCACGAGGAGCGCGGCCGGCAGCACCCAGCGCTCGACGCGATCGAACACTTCGCGCGCGCGCGACTCGCCCTGCCGAGCCAGCGGCCTCGGCGGCCGCACGAAGGCGCGCCAGAGCCAAGAGCCGATGCTGCGCGCATCGAGCACGCCCCATTGCGCCGCGAGCCACAGGAACGCCGAACGCGCCCAGCGCCGCGGCAGATCGGGCTCGCCGGGCCGCGGCGGCATGAACAAGAGCCGGACGAACCAGTCGAGCGACGTGCGCCGCTCAGGCAGGCCGAGGCCCCGCGCGATCCAATCGATCAGCCGCGCGCGAGCGTCGTGCGATGTGCCGTCGGCGCGCCTCGTCATCGCGTACGCTCCGAATCGCCGGCGATGTTTCCGTCGAGCCATGCGTCGAGCCAGTTCGCGAGGCCGTGCAAATCGTGCGATGCCTGCGAGTGAGGGGCATCATCGAAAATCCATCCTCCGCGCGCCAGCGATTCGGGCACGGCCGCATCGAAGTGCACGCGATGCGCGAGTTCGAGCGCATCGCCGACGGCCGCCCGCAGGAGCGCAAGCGTGTCGCGTTGCATTTCGCGCGCGGGATTGAGCCGATTGACGACCACTTTGACCGTAGCGGCCGTATTGCGCAGGCTTGGAAAGCAGCGCGCCAGCGTCGCGCACGCAGCCGGCTCCGGTGGCGTCGCGCACAGCACGAGATCGGCCGCCCGCAAAGCGTGGACCGCCTGCTGCGACGGGAACCGCGCGGTATCGAGCAAGACGACGCCGCGCGGCGGCAGGTCGATTCGAGCAAGCGCCTGCGCACACCAGCGTGGCTCGGCCGCGAGCCTCGCCTCGTAAGCGGTCCGTTCGGCGAGCGTGGTTTCGCCGTGCGGCGCGAAGAGCACGCCGTCGGCGTTGCGCCAGGTGTTGCCTTGCCAAGGCTCGACCTGCCCCGCCATTGCGTGGCCGAAGCCGACGCGAGCAAACGTGTCCAAGCCCAAATGCGCACCAAGCATGTTTTGCGGATCGAGATCCACGGCCGCCACCGGGCGGCCCCGGCGCGCGAGCAGGACGGACAACGCAGCCGCGAGCGTGGTTCGGCCGGCGCCGCCTGCCGTCGATACGAGCGCCACGGTCTTCATCGCGCGCCTCCTTGTTCGTTGCGCCCACCTTCGTCCGCAACGCCTTCGAGGTCGGGCATCAAACGGCCCTTGAGCGCGACGGGCTCGATCACGCACGGGACGGCATCGTCGGGATTGAAACGGCGCGCGGCCTGCAACCCGCGGCTCGCGCCGAAACGCTGCGAGACGATCCATACCGGAATGGCGATCACGATGCCGGCTGCAAAACAGAGAATCACGAACGGAATCATGGGGTACCCTCTTCGCCGCGCACGGGCATCGGCCACGGTTCGGCATGGCGCCGGTAGGCGGGGAGGCGCGCCACCGGACGATTCGCCGACGGATCGCCGGCAACGGCCTGCGAGGGCTTCGCTGCGGAGCCGTCCGCCGCGTGGCGCGGTACCGTCCCGTCTCCATCGATGCTTTCGAGCACGGTTTCCACGGCTTTGAGCTGCGATGCCGCATCGCCGAGCGACGACGGCGTGCCGAACGCCTGAGCCTTCCCTGTTGCACGCTGCGGCTCGCGTGCGGGCATCACGCGAAACAGGTCGCTGTAATCGGCGATCGGCACGCGGCGATTCGCTTCGGCCAGGGCCTTCACTTCGCGCTCGATGCTCGCTTCGGCGAGATAGACGACGCGATCGGACAGATGTTCGACGGGCACGGTGAAAATATGCTTGAGCGCAATGTCGGCATCGGGCAATCGGCACGCGAACAAGAACAAGTAAAGATGCGCGGCGTCTGCCGTCGCGACGTCTCCGGCACGACGCGGCGCGCAGTGTTGCAGCGCCTGCGTATGAGCGACATCGGGCAGCAGCGTGATCTTCGCCAGCACATGCGGCAAATCGAGTACGGTGCCGCGTGCGAGCACGGCTTCGACGCGTTCGCAAAACGCCGCGACGGGCAGGTAGCCGCGTACGTCGTCGGTCAGCGCGGCTGCCAACGCCGTTTGATAATCGGCCGCCACGGGCCGCGTATCGAGCTGGCCCTTCAGCGAGCGCAGCAGCGACTGCAAACGAGAGAACGGCAACTCGCGCCCGACGATGAGATTGGCGCCGAGGCTCAGCAGCAGCAGTTCGTATTGATGACGCAGCGCCTCGCGGCGCTCGACGACAACGATCTTCAAGGCGCGGCCGCACTCGCGCCGCAGCGTATGCACCGCGGCGCAGAGCGGCTCGAGCGTCGAGCCGTCGCGGTAATCGAGCAAGACGGTGGCCGCCTGGGCGCCGATGCAAGCCGTCACGGCCGCCTGCTGATCGTCGACGATCTCCCACTCCGGCGGCACCCAGCTTTCGTTGCCGACGATCGCGCGTGTGGCAACCACGCGTGCTTCATCCCGCGCGAGGCGCAGCGCCGCTTGCGCTTGGCCGTCCGCCAACTCGGGGGCGACGCTCAGGCGTCCGTCCTCGGTGAAGCGCAGCGCTCGCGTCTCGCCCGTTGCCAATGCGCGTCCGGAGCGCCAGAAGTCGACATGCCAAAGCAGCTCGCCGTGCGTGCGCCCCATTCGGGCAACGCCCGCGCACGCACCATGAAACTCGAGGTAGCCGGCCCGTTGCGCGAGCTCGTCGGTCATCAAGCCTTCGGCATTCGCCGCGTCCGGATCGCCCGCCACGCCGCCGATCTTCGACGGATCGAGCAGCAGTACGAGCGCGATCCGCCGCGCCGCACACCAGTTGGCCAATAAGCGGCCTTCGCGCGCCAACGCGTCGGCGTCGCCCCAGGTCAGCCAGCGCTCGGCTCCCTCGACGAAATACAACGCGTTTGCATGAAAACCGAATCGTTTCAGCGAGCGCAGGCCACCGAACAACCGCGCGAATGCGACGCGCGCACCGTGCTCCGGTGCCCTCGCAGGTAGGGTTGCGTCGGCCTCATCGACGTCGTCGCCCTGCACCGGTTCGGGCATCGCGAGCACGTTCAGGTTGCGCGGCCACCCGCGCGCGGGGCTGCCGGGGCCGAACCCGAGCTCGCGCATGCGCAGCGCCGCTTGCGCACGCGTGCGCGACAGCACGATCGTCACATGGCGCGTGTGGGCCGCCCTCGCCGTGCCCCAGATCAACGCGTCGCAGGCGGTCGTGCGCGGCTTTGCATAGATCGCGTAGAAGTTGCCCGGCGCCAGTTGGGCGACCTCGTCGGGCAGCTCATCGATTGCGAGCCGGCTTCCGGCCGATGCGCTCGGCGCAAGCGCATCGCGCAACAAGACGCCGAAGCGTTTCGCTCGCACGCTCGCGGCGCGCACGCCGGCCCCGGCAGTCCTGGCGGGCCCGCGCGTCTCGTCACGCTCGTAGGCGGGTTGCTTGGGTTCGTCCATAAGCTAGTAACTCGAATAAAGGCTGACCGGCCGCGGCGACAGGCTCGTGTCCGGTTTCCGTGCATCGAACGAATATCGCATGTACACCATTCCCGAACTCGGCGCGTAATCATGCGCATGATCGATGTTCACGCTGAGCCCCGCCACCAGGTGCGGATTGAACCGGTATTCGACGATGCCTCTGAAACCGTACGAGAAGCCGAGCCCATTCGTCGACGAGCCGGTGTGAACGAGGCCGGCGCCTTGCGCGGACAACTGGTCCGGCGCAATGGGCACCCCCACCGGGTAGAACGGCGCATCTTTTTCGTAGGAATTCGACGCGCCCACGGTGGCCGTCAAATCCCATTTCAGCCCGCCGCGCCGGCCGATCCACTCGATCGGCACGCCCAACGACAAATATCGCTGCGGGCTGTAGTAGCCGCCTTGCCCGTAGGTATAGAAGCGCTGATTGTTCGCGTAGTGCCAGAAGTTGCCGACGAGGCCCGTGCTGACGCGCATGTTGCGGCCTTCGTAGACGGGCGCGGTAAAGCCCGTTCGCAGCGTCATCTCCTGATTCGAGGCCACGTTCTTACCGGTCAGCACGCCTGCGCCTACTTCGGAAAAGACGTTCACGCGACCGAAATCGATACCCGTATGCCAATCCACGCCATCGCGGCGAACGCCGCCCCAGACGGCGTTCGTCCAAGGATCGCGCAGGCCCGCGTACGACAGCTCGCTGCTCGTCTCGGGCCGCCTCGAAGCACTGAGCGAAAAACTCGCGGGCCCTGCATCGAAACGATAACGGACACCGCCGACGAGGTAGTGAATCGGAAAACCCAGCGGTGTCGTGCCGATATCGAAACGCCAGGCATCGGACACGTACCCCGTGCCGAGCGCCATGCCGTTCGCTTGCTGATGCAGCAAGAAGACCGAGCTCGGCACCGACGAAAACGCCGAGAACGTGCCGAAGTTCGTCAGGGCGAACGACGGCGGGTTCGTGATCGACAGCGTGCCCGCGTCCAAGTGCACGGCATCGAGATGCAAAAAGACATGCCCGTCGTAGCGGTACGGCACCTGAATGTAGATCGGCACCTGCTGCGCATGGTAGTCGGAGATGCCGGCGTCGCCGGACTTGTACTGCGGAATCCAGCCGGCTTCGATCTCGGGGTCGCGGCGCTGCTCGAGATCGGCCAACGCCGCTTGTCCCGGCGTGCCGTCCGGCGCCCGCGACACCACGCCCGTCGCGCGCTCTTGCGCCATCGAGCGGCGGTAGAGCGCAGCGGCCCGTTCGTACTGGCCGAGTTCCTCGGCCACGCGTCCGGCCTCGACGGTGACGTCGGGGCGAGCCGGGTATGCCTGTTGCAGTTCATCGGTCAATTGCTCGGCCTCTTGCGGACGGCGCAGCGCAGTCAGCCGGCGCGCGGCCGACAGACGCGTGTCGACGTCGTCGGGCGGTGCTTGCTCGAGCACCTCGCGCACGATCCTCAACGCGTCGTCGCGATGGCCGCTGTCTGCCTGCACGCGGGCGAGCGCCAGCCGCGCGTCCGGGTCCCCCGGCGCTTGCGCGAGCACGGGCGCCAACGCCGCGCGCGCGGCGTCGTAGCGGCCCTGCATGCGTTCGAGATCGGCCACTTCGAGCGCATAGCGCTTGTCGCGCTTGCCGGCTGGGCTGGCTTGCGCCAGGATGCGCCGCGCCTGCGCGTAGTCGCGCAGCTCGAGCGCGGCGTCGGTCTCGCGCAGCAGCAGGCGCAACGATTGATCCTCGAGACGCGCGCTCTGCGGTGCCGTCAAATGCGGCTCGCGGCGCAACTGCGCGAGCCAATCGGCCAATGCGTCGTTGCGCTCGGCGCTGCCGAGCAGATCGCCGTAGCGCAGCTCGACGTCGACGTCGGTCTCGTTCGGGTGGCTCGCCATCCAATCGCGCATGAGCGCGAGCCCTTCGTCCGGCCGGCCTTCGTCGATGAGCAAGGCGCCGATCGAAGCCGTGACGTAGGGGTCTTCGCTTCCTTTCGCGCGTGCCACGTCCAACGCGCGCGCCGCCGCGTCCCGGTCGCCGCTCGCGAACGCCGTGCGGGCTTGCTGCAGCGCCAGCTGCGCGTCGATCCGGCGCGCCAGCGCGCGCATCCCGTCCGTGCGCGCCTCGGGTGCCACGCCCGCGAGCGCGGCTTGCGCGCCGGTCAAGTCGTCGATGGAGTTGCGGTACAGCGCGGTTGCGTAGCGCATCTCGGGCGAAGCGTTGGCGGCAAGCCCATCGTCCATGACCGTGCGGCCCAATTGAGGCAGCCCCAGGTCCCGGTACAGGCGCGCGAGCGCGAAACGCGTCCACGGCGCATCGGGCGCGAGGCGCAGCGCTTTTTCGTAGGCCTCGGCTGCGGGACCGAGCTTGCCTGCCGATACGAAGCGCTGGGCCTGCAGCGTGAGGACGTCGGCGCGCAACCCGGCGAGGCCCCGGCGGTCCGCCTGATCGCGAAATCGCTGAGTCAACGCGTCGAGCAGTCCGGGGATCTGGTTTTCCCGCCCTGTCTGACGCAGCAATGTCTGCATGCTTTCGACCGCACCCAAATTCAACTGGCGGCCCGCGAGCAATTCCCTGAGCAGCGGTTCGGCCGCCACCCAATCGCGCTGTGCGAGCCAAGCATCGGCCAGCAACTGCTTTGCCTGCGTGTTGGCCGGGTCGAGCGCAAGTGCCGCTTCGGCTTCGCGCTGCGCATCCTGCGCACGGCCCGCCGCCGCGGCTTCTCGAGCCTTGGCAATCGTGCCCCAGATGAGCGCCGTGCGAGCAAGGCCCTCCCACTTCGAGCGGTCGTCGGGCGCGAGCGCGGCGGCGCGCAGGAACAGCGCTCGCGCCTCGTCTTGCCGTCCCTCGCGCAATCGCACGAGGCCCAAACCGCCGACGGCATCGGCATCGCTCGCGCGTGCCTTTGCCGCGCGCGTCAACTGCGCATCCGCGGCGGACAAATCGCCGCGTGCAAGGGCGCGCAGCCCCTGATGCTCCGCGATGTAATCGGGATCTCGCTCGAGCTTCAATTGCGCTTGCCGCTGTGCATCGAGCGTCGCCGCGCGGTCTTTGAACTCGGTATCGTCGGGCTCGAGCGCCAAATAGGCGTGGATCGAATCGCGATAGGCCGGGTCCGCGCCGGCGGACTGCAGCACGCTGCGCCACGCATTCATCGCTTCGGTATGGTCGACGTCCTTGCGCTGCGCCAAGGAGGAGGCGAGCCGGTTGGCTTCGGCCCGCGTCGCACTTTGCCGATTGAGCAGGTCGACGAGCGCAAGCGCCGCCGCGGTATCGGTTGCATCGCCGGTCACACGCTGGCGCAATGCGGCCACCGCTTGCGCGTATCCGGCCGGTGTACCCGACAAAATCTGGTAATACTCTGCGCCGAGCGCGCCGGGCGGGGCACCATGCGGAAACAATACGCGCAGCCGTCGCGCGGCCTCTTCGCTCTGCCCGCTGCGCGCAAGCAGCCGAATCGTCGCGAGCTCGCCGCGGCCGCTCGTGACCGCGCGATATTCGTCATCGAGCTGTTGCGTCACGGGCGCATTCGGCTGCAGCACCCTGAGTCGGTCCAGCAACGCCGCCGCCGCGCGTGCTTGGCCGAGCCGCAACTCGATCCGTACGCCCTCGCTGAGCAGCACGGGATCGTTGGGCGCGAGCAGCAACGCCTTTTGCACGGCTTGCAAGGCAAGGTCGTCGCGATGCTTGGCCGCCCACAATCGCGCCGTGGCGAGCAGGCGCGCCTCGGGCGTGATCGGCCGGGCCGCAGCGGGCGCATCGAGCGAACGCGCCGACTCGAGCGCGTTCGCGGCTTGGGCTCCGACCGCACAGGTCAGCGCCGTCACCACCGTGCATCGAACGAAGGCCACTGCGCTGCCGCGCGCACGCCGCGTCATCGCGCCGCGCCCGGGCATGCGGACCTCCACCTCACGTGGAGCGTGCCGTCGGCCTTGAATCGATAAAGCCCGTCGCGCCACCCGAGCCCGAACAGCGCCAGCACGCTGGAGTAGTACCCCAGCGGCTCGCGCGCTTCGAGCGACAGCACGCGCTGGAGCTGCGCATCGGCTACCCCAGGCCGGCCGAGTGCGGTCAGCAACGGCACGGCCGCCGCGGAAAAGCCCGCGTTGCCTGCATTGCCGGTTTGCTTCGTTTGCCCGTTCGCGGTGTCGATCGATTCGTAAGGTGCGCCGTGCTCGGCGATGTAATCGGCGAACGGCGTCAAGCGCGCGAACAGCTGTTTCGCGCCGGGCTGCGCCGAATCGAGCATGCCGGCCCAGAGGTAGACGCGAATGGCGTCATAGCTGCCCTTGGCCTGCGTATCGGTGTCGGGCAAGAAACCCTGCCCCGCTCGATAGCGCGCCCAATCGGGCGCGAAACCGTGCGGCGCGGTGTCCATCAAGACCGTCGATGCCGCGTCGGTCAGCCGTTTCCAGCGCGCATCGACGGGCAATTGCTCCGCGAGCCCTTGCAACACTTGCAACGGCATATAGCTCGGGTTCAGGCGCCACTCGTCGGGATTCGGATGGAACCCTTGCGGGCCAGGCAGCAGCGTCAAGCCAAGTCCCGGCACGGTTGCGGTTTCTTGCTCGACGATATGCCGGGCGAGCACCGTGCCGCGCGCGGTATAGCTGCGCTCGTGCCAGAGCGTGCCGGCCTGTAAAAGCACGTACGCCATCCAGAGATCGGCGTCCGATGCCGCGTTCGCATCGAGCACATGCCATGTGCCGTCTTTGTCCCGCCCCCAGAGCCAAGCGGGCAAGTGGCTCGCGAGGTCGCCGCTCGCGAGGTTGTTCTCGGTCCAACGCAAGAGCGCGTCGAACGTCGCGCGGTCGTTTGCGACGAGCGCGAAGAACAGCGCATAGGCCTGCCCTTCCGATACGGTGCGCTCATCGGGCGAGCCGACGTCGATCACGCGTCCGTCGGCCGATAAGAACCCATGCTTGAATTGCTCCCAGCGAGGCCACGAAGGCGCGCACGCCGATGGCGTGGGGGCGGGGGCAGCGGCCGCGCTCGCGCCAGCCGGTGCCGCGGCCCAAGCGGAGCCGGTCACGAGCCCCGCGGCGATGCCGCAAAGCGCCCACTGCGCCGCGTTCCCGAGAGAACGCCGGTTATCGGTGCACGCCATCCGTCAGATCCCCCGGCGCCGCGACGACAATTCTTGCAACGCGGTGAACGCGGCGATCGCCAGCAGCAGCCCGCCGAGCGCACCGAGCACGCCGAGCAAGACCGGATGGCGAATGGCACGCCCCCAAATCTGCGCATACCACGGCACGTAGCCGACGACATAGGTATCGCCAACGCGCATGCTCTCGATCCGCCCGTCGCGAACGAGCGCGACGTCGCCTTGCAGTTGAGCCACGCGATCGGGCTTTTCGAGCACGTCGAGCAAGGTGCCGAGCTGCGACGGCGAAGTGCCCGTCATCGCGACGACGCTGCGCCCATGGGTGCCCGGCACTTCGAAGCCGAGCAGCGCGGCGATCGGACCGCTTTCACCGATCCGGGCGCTGCCTTCGTGCACCTGCACGCCGTCGCGCCAATACTCTTTGACCGAGAAGGCCGTCCGAGTCATTTGGCCGCCATTCGCCCCCTCGGTGATCGACAACGGCAGCGCGGCACGCCAAGCGGGCGGCAGCACGGCCGAGCCGCTATCGCCGATCAGCAGCAAGTCTTTGTTCTGGACCTGCTGCGCTTGCCCGGCGCGCAGCACTTGCACGCGCAGCGCCGGGAATCCCGTCCACTGTCCCATATGACCCAGCACGGTCAACAGCGCATCGAGGTCTTGCGTGCCCGGCTGCTCGGGCACGATGACGGCGGTTTGTGCGAGATCGGCATAGCGCGTGAAGGGAAAGCCGCTATTGGCGAAATACGCGAGGTTCGGCATCCGCGCATAGTGGACGAAGTGCGAAAAATCGACGGTCGAATCGGGATCGACGGCAGCGCGAACCGGATTTTGCGCGACACCTTGGCACAGCCCCGTCTTTTGCGAGTCGAGATCGAATTTCAGCTGAAGCTGATTCGAGCTGCCGACACGGAAGGCCGGAATGTCGAGCAAATCGGCCGCGCGCGCATCGGCGCCGCCCAGGATGGGCAGCTGCAGCCGGCCCTTGCCGTCCTGGTCCTTCGCCGGGGGGAGGCGCAACGACTTCACGAGCAGGTCGTTGATCGAGATCGAAAGGGCCGAGTTGTTCTGCACCGTTGGTGCCGTGTAGCGGTACTTGAGATCGATGGGCACGCCCTGCCCGCTCCACGAATAAAGATCGGCCGGCACGCGCAGATTCAAGCGGATCGCATCAGGCCGGCTACCCGCCACTTGCAGTTGCTTAGGATCGTCGACGAGTTGCTTGAAGGGAATCGCGCGCCCGATCGGCAGCCAATGCGGCGCGTCATACGGCTTGCGCTCGGGACCGATATCGACATGCTCGACCGTCGCTTCCGACCCCGAGAGCGCGGCTTTGCCGAGCACGAGCGCGTCCGCGGCTTGCTTCACTTCGGCGTCGGTGCGTCCCGTGACGATCAGCAGCTTCTTGTTGGGCGCGGCTGGATTGTCGGACATGATCAGCATCGGGCCGTCGATGGTGGGCAACTTCAGCTCCGCGGGCAACTGCGCGCGCGTGCCGACGACGACGGCGTGCGCATCCGTCGGCAGTGCGGTCGAGACCGAGAACCGCGCTTGCCGGTAATCGGCGAGTTCGCCGAACCACGATGCCAAGATGCCGGCGCTCTCGAGCGTCGAATCGTCGGGCGAAGCCGGCAACACGAAAGGCAGCCGCAACTTCGTCGGATCGCGTCTATCGAAGAACGGCGCGGGCAGCAAGCTCAAGTCGTCGGGCAGCTTGAGCGGCGCCGTATCGAGCCGAACTTCGCTCGTCGGGCTGATGTCCGCCCAGAGCGCGGAATTCTCGGGGTCCTCGCAATGATCGAGCGTGTAGTGCGCGATCAATTGCACGTTGAGCTGGTTGTAGTCGGTCAGGAAGCGCGGATCGAGCGGGATGTCGCGCGTGATCATCTGGCCCGCGTGCTCGCTGTCGAACGGTACGGTCGCGATCGCCTCGCCATTGATCGACACCTTCAGATGCGAAAGCGGAAAAATCAGCGCCGGCGAATAGGTGTACCGCAGCCGCAGCGTCGCAGCCGTAACGACGCGATCGAGCCGCACGCCGACATTGACCGTGCGCGTATCGTCGGGGCCGCGTAAATGAAGCGGCTGGTAAGCGCCGAGCGTCGCAAACGTAAACACCGTCGAGGAGGCGGGCGCGGCCGGATTGCTCCCCGGAAACGCTGCCGCCGCGCTTGGTGGCGCGGAAGCGGCAGCTAGAGGCGCCGCGAGTGACGAAGGAGCAACGAGCCAGCCGGCCAGTGCCGCCGTGCAAACGTAAGTCGATAGAGCAAATTTCATTGACGGTCCGGTTAATGCCGAACGGTGGCATGCAAGCTTGCAGCCCCTTTTTATGTTTATCGGAAACGCGTTTGCCGCGCCGCCGCTCATCCGCCTGCCGTTGCTTCCCCGTAGCCGGACGCGGGCGGATTTATACAACGTTTATATAGGAGGAACAACAGTCAGTGACAAACGTTTGGATTCTCGCGCGGCGCCGATCGCGTCGACCGCCTGCATCATGAAACGGCGAAAATCGACCAGTGGGCGCGCTGCGTCTAGCTCTGCGACCCGATCTATGCCCGCTCGCATCGCCGAACATAAGTTCGACTTTTGTTGCGCTTTCGCTGCGCGAAAGCCAGTTAGGATAGCAGAGAAGTATGACAAACTTGTCGCACTTTTCCGCCATGCCGGCGCATCGCTTTTGCAGGTTTTCGCAGCCGGCCGATAGACATATAGGTATACCCTCGATGGGCCGTCCGACCAATTCCTCCCCCTCCTCTCACGCCGCACCTGACTTGCCCCCAAAGCGGACCGGACTTTTGCGCGCGCTGTTCGCGCTGAAGCATTCCTACGACGGCCTGCACATGACCTTCCGCTCGGAGAGCGCGTTTCGTCAAGAGACCGCGCTCGCCGTCGTGCTCGTGCCGTGCGCGCTGCTGTTGCCGGTGACACCGATCGAGCGAGTCATGCTGATCGGTACGGTGCTGCTCGTCCTGCTCGTGGAATTGCTGAACTCGGCGGTCGAGGCCGTCGTCGATCGCATCTCGCTCGACCGCCACGAACTGTCGGGCCGAGCAAAGGATTGCGGCAGCGCTGCGGTGCTGATCGCACTGGTCATCTGCGCGATGACGTGGGCGACCGTGCTGTGGCCCGTCGCGAAACAGTGGCTGCACCCGCATGGCGGATGACCGCTGACCTCCCGCCGACTTCCCTCCGGCAAACCCCTGATTGAATGCGGTCAATTTTTCCTGTTACAAAACCGTGAAAAATTTGCCGAAAACGCAAAACGTGTTTTTTTCCTACATTTTATTGGGAAGGGATTGATTTCGGTAAAAGCGCTTCTTAGAATGCGTCCATGGTGTTACAAGTTGTAACTAGCTGTATCAAATGACGCACCGGGGTCGCGCAAACGATACCGTCCCCGCGAGCGACTAGATTACACGGTAGAAAATACCGGACCGGGTCAACGGGGCTTCGGGAACGTGAGAAATGGACCGCCGCAGCGAGACGCTGGACTCTATCCGCGAAATTAATTTGTCGTACATCATGCTAGCGCAGCGCATGCTGCGTGAAGACAAGGCCATCGGGATGTTCCGTCTCGGCCTGTCGTCGGAGCTGGCCGATTTGCTTGCCGGGCTTACGCTCGCGCAAAGCGTGAAGCTCGCCTCCTCCGATCAGCTGTTGTGCTTCTTCCGCTTCAACGACCACGCCATGCTGTCGGCTTTGACGCAAACCGCGAAGAATGCGGAAGTGGCCGCCACGCACACCGCCATTCTGCTCGCCAGCCAACCGGCCGAGCAGTTCGCGTAAGCCGAGGAGGCCGCGTCGTGGTCCAAAAAAAGAGCCTGACGGAAGACGCCCAGGAAGTCTTTCGTGCCATCGCGCTGATCGAACTGGGCGCGCGCATGCAGGTGCTCGAGAGTGAACTGACGCTCTCGCGCGATCGCATGATCCGCCTCTATCGCGAGATCAAGGGCGTCTCGCCGCCGAAGGGCATGCTGCCCTTCTCGGCCGATTGGTACATGACGTGGCTCGCGAACATCCACGCGTCCCTCTTCTACAACACGTACGTCTTTCTCAAGCACGAAGCCGGATGCTCGCATCTGGACGCGCTGACGAAGGGCTACCGCCTGTACCTCGAGCATTGCAAGCACAGCGACGCAGAGCCCGTGCTCGACCTCACGCGCGCTTGGACGCTCGTGCGCTTCTTCGACGCCGACATCCTGCAGCTCACGCGCTGTTGCCGTTGCAGCGGCAAGTTCGTCGCGCACAAGCACGACCTTCAGCACAACGTGGTCTGCGGCGCCTGCCAGCCTCCTTCCCGAGCGGGGAAGACCAAGCGAGCCAGTGCGGCAAAGCATGGCGTCGCCGCGGCGCAAGCGCCACAAGCCCTGCCAGCCGCCGCCCGCGCTGCATAGTCCACCGCGGCCTGCCCGGGGGCGGCCCGGCGAATCATCGCTCGCCCGCGGCTAGGCGAACTCGTTGCACGGCGCCCGGGCTTTTGGACGCCCACCCTTCACTCCCAAACGCCCACTCGCGCCGCGAATTAAACGCTTCGTACGCCCGCTTTCGACTCAGGATATTCCCTGAGATCGTCCCTCTCATTGCTGCAATGCAATATTCGCGCTTTATTCCCACCGGTTGGCGCTTTTAAGCAATTAGACCGATCTGTCTTTGCCGCAGCGCATTGAATACGTCTGCTTGACTCCGGCCGGCAGCGCTGCTGTACTAAATCCACGCAGTTGATTTAATCGAGCAGCCGATGCGACGTGCTGCCAATTCGTTGTCAACCACCCGGAGGAGGAGCGTTCGATGAAAACCCGTCCCTATCTGGCTACGGCCAGGCACCTGATGCTCGGCGCGGCAGCCGCCTCGGCGCTCGTCGCCGGCACCGCGTTCGCCGACCAGCCCATCATCGGCCTGATCACGAAGACCGATACCAATCCCTTCTTCGTGAAGATGAAGGAAGGGGCTGAAGCCGCCGCGCAAAAAGACGGTGCCAAGCTGTTGACGGCGGCCGGCAGGTACGACGGCGACAACGGAGCGCAGGTGACTGCACTCGAGAACATGACCACGGCCGGCGCGAAAGCGATCTTGATCACGCCGAGCGACACGAAGGCGATCGTGCCGTCGATCAAGAAGGCGCGCGCCGCAGGCGTCATGGTGATCGCGCTGGATACGCCCACCGATCCGCAGAATGCGACCGACGGGCTCTTCGCCACCGACAACTTCAAGGCCGGCGAACTAATCGGCGAATACGCGAAAAAAGCGCTGGGCGGCAAGAAAGCGAAGATCGCCACGCTCGATCTCGCGCCGGGTATCTCCGTCGGCATCTTGCGGCACAACGGCTTCCTCAAGGGCTTCGGCATCAAGCAAGGCGATCCGAGCATCGTCTGCAGCCAGGACACGCGCGGCGATCAATCGAAGGGACAAGCGGCGATGGAAAACTGCTTGCAGAAGTCGCCCGACATCAACGTCGTCTACACGATCAACGAGCCGGCGGCTGCGGGCGCCTACCGTGCGCTCAAGACGGCGGGCAAGGAAAAGGACGTGCTGATCGTCTCGATCGACGGCGGCTGCGAAGGCGTGCGCAACGTCAAGGCCGGCGAAATCGCCGCAACGGCGCAGCAATACCCGCTCAAGATGGCCGCAATGGGCGTCGAGGCCGGCGTCGACTACGTGAAGACGGGCAAGAAAGTGAGCGGCTACACGGACACCGGCGTGACGCTGATCACCGACAAGCCGATGCCCGGCGTCGACAGCAAGGACACGAAGTTCGGCCTCGAAAACTGTTGGGGCAAGTAACGGCAACGAGGTAGCGGCTCCGGTGCGGCGGCTCCACTTTGCCGCACCGGCTCCGGGCTCCATTTCGATCGTAGGAGAAGACGCATCATGACGACTCAATCCGCCGGACCGGCCGCGCCGGCCCCCGCCCCTCAAGCGCGTGGCCATCGCATGCCGACCATAGCCGAGGCAGGCCCGTTGATCGCTCTCGTGGCCGCGTGCGCCTTCTTCATGTCGCAAAGCCATCGGTTTCTGTCGTTCCAGAATCTCTCGCTGATTCTTCAGCAAACGATGGTCGTCGCCGTCATCGCAATCGGCCAAACGCTGATCGTGCTCACGGCCGGCATCGATCTGTCATGCGGCATGGTGATGGCGTTCGGTTCCATCATCATGACGAAGTTCGCCGTCAATCTAGGCGTTCCGCCGATCCTCGCCATACTCTGCGGCATCGGCGCAAGCACATTGTTCGGGCTCCTGAACGGCGTGCTCGTCACGCGCGTGAAACTGCCTTCGTTCATCGTGACGCTCGGCACGCTGAACATCGCCTTCGCGCTGACCCAGATCTATTCCAACGCCGAAACCGTGTCGAGCCTGCCCGACGCGATGATGTTCCTCGGCAACACGTTCAAGCTCGGGCCCGCCGAAGTGACCTACGGCACCGTGCTCGCACTGCTGATGTACTTCTCCACTTGGTTCGTGTTGCGCAATACCGTGCCGGGCCGGCATTTGTACGCGCTCGGCAACAACCCCGAGGCGGCGCGCCTGATGGGCTTGTCGTCGCAGCGAATCTTGGTGACCGTCTACTCGCTCGCGGGCTTCATCTACGGTATCGCCGCCCTGCTGCTGATTTCGCGCACCGGCGTGGGCGATCCGCAAGCCGGTCAAACGGACAACCTGGACAGCATCACGGCCGTGGTGCTCGGCGGGACGAGCTTATTCGGCGGGCGCGGATCGATCATCGGCACGCTGCTCGGCGCCTTGATCGTCGGCGTATTCCGCAACGGGCTGACGTTGATCGGTGTCTCGTCCGTGTATCAAGTGCTGATCACCGGCATCCTCGTGATTCTCGCGGTGGCGGCCGACAAGCTCTCGCACCGCCGCGGCTGAGGCTCGCCGCAGCGCCGATCCGATCCATTCGCACACGTATCCGTATTCGTATTCGTTCGCATTCGCCAAGGAAACGCCATGTCGACTTCAAGCTCTCGCTCAACGCAGCCCGTGCTCCAAGCGCGCGGCCTCGTGAAGCGCTATGGACAAGTGACCGCGCTCGACGGCTGTGATTTCGAAGTCATGCCCGGCGAGATTCTCGCCGTCATCGGCGACAACGGCGCCGGCAAATCCTCGCTGATCAAAGCACTCTCGGGCGCGACCGTCCCCGACGAAGGCGAGATTCTGCTCGACGGCGCGCCCGTACGATTCCGCAGCCCGCTCGATGCGCGCGAGAAAGGCATCGAGACGGTCTATCAGGAATTGGCCGTCGCACCCGCGATGACGATCGCCGAGAACTTGTTTCTCGGTCGCGAACGGCGCTTGCCAGGCTGGCGCGGCTCGCTGCTCAAGATGATCGACAAGCGCCGGATGCTCGAGGAAGCGACCGCCGCCATGAAGGACCTGCAGATCGGCATTCGCTCCATGCGGCAGGCCGTCGAGACGCTCTCGGGCGGCCAACGGCAAGGTGTCGCCGTTGCGCGAAGCGCGGCATTCGCGCGCCACGTCGTCATTCTCGACGAGCCGACGGCCGCGCTCGGCGTCAAGGAAGGCAACATGGTGCTGGAACTGATCCGGCGCGTGCGCGACCGCGGGCTGCCCGTCATTCTCATCAGCCACAACATGCCGCACGTGTTCGAAATCGCCGACCGCATTCACATTCAGCGGCTCGGGCGCCGCGCCGCACTCGTCAATACCAAGGACATCCATATGTCCGATGCCGTCGCGATCATGACGGGCGCCAAGCAGGCCGACGTTCGGGCCATCGCATGAGGTCTCTTCGGCCGGCGTCGCGGGGCTCGTGCGACTTCTGCCGCCGGTGCCGCGGCCATTCCGGGTTCCGGATGCCGGCGCAAGAGGCAAGACTGACATGAACGCGCGAACGCATCCGCATGCAACGAGAACCGTCGGCTCGAACCAAGTCGGCATGCGGCAATTCAACGAGCGGATCGTGCTGCAGGCCATCCGCTTGCACGGGCCGCTGCCGAAAGCCGACGTTGCGCGGCTCACGCGGCTCAGCATGCAAAGCGTATCGATGATCGTCGATCGGCTCATCGACGATGGGCTGCTGGCGAAGCAAGCACGGGTGCGCGGACGAATCGGTCAACCGTCGGTGCCGATCGCGCTGAAGCCCGAAGGCGCCTATACGATCGGGATCAAGGTCGGGCGGCGCAGCCTGGACGTGCTCGCGATGGATTTCACGGGGCGCGTCTGCACGCGCGACGTGCTCGAGTATGCGTACCCCGATCCCGACATCTTGTTTCCGGCATTGGAAACCAAGATCGCGCGGGTGATCGATTCTTTAGGTGCGCATTCGGACAAGGTCGTCGGCGTCGGCGTCGCCGCGCCGCTGTGGCTCGGCGGCTGGCGCGATTTTCTAGGTGCGCCGCCGGCCGCGCTCGAATCTTGGAACGCGATCGACATACGCACGCGCATCGCCGCGATGACAGGCCTGCAAGTCGAGTTCGCGAAAGACACGACGGCCGCTTGCGCCGCCGAACTCGTGATGGGGCAAGGGCGTGGTATTCGTTCATTCCTCTATCTGTTCGTCGGGACGTTCATCGGAGGCGGGCTGGTGATCGACGGGCGGTTGCATGGCGGGCCGCATGGGAACGCGGGCGCCGTCGGTTCCATGCCGCTCGCGATCGGCAACGGGCATGCTCCAAGGCAGCTCCTGCATACGGCGTCGGGGTTCGTCCTCGAGCAGCGGCTCGTCGCGGCGGGAGCGCCGGCTGCCGCGGCGCACGATCACCGCGCGCTAGGCGCCCACGTCTGGGCCATTACGGAAAAGTGGCTCGACGAAGCGTGCCCCGCCATCGCCATGACGATCGCCGGCTCGACCGCACTGCTGGATCTTGAAGCCGTCGTCATCGACGGCGAGATCGACCGGCAACTCGTGCGCGAACTGATTCGGCGCACGCAAGCCGCGCTCGATCGCATCGAGTGGGAGGGGATGGTCAGGCCGCAATTGATCGAGGGGACGATCGGGGCCGATGCCAGAGCCATGGGAGGGGCGATTCTGCCGCTTTATGCGCATTTTGCGCCGATGCACGAGTTGTTCCTGAAGGATTGAAGCACCTCGGCCGCGTGGCCTTGCCCGCTCCCGATCCTCACTATGTGCGCCCCCCGCACGCCTCGCTCGATTACCGTCTAGCCCCCGGGTCCTGAGACCACGCCGCCTCTGCTACATTGTTCGAGGTGTAAAGGGCGCGCTGGCGCCACCTCGCCCCTTCCCGGCTACCGCGGGAGCGCGGTTCGAGTTCCGTTCCCGCTGATGACACGTTACGTTATGCCGGCAGATCAACATGGCGCGTACCAGCAAAATGTCAGGAAGAACCGCCCCACGGGTGCGCTCAAAAGAAAATTAGCGTGGGAGCTGAAGGAACGTCCGTTGGACGCGGTGGACGAATACGCCGCAAATAAAACGCCGGTTCACGAACTATCGTTATCGAAGCGCGGCTGGAAAGGATCCTATCCTCACATAAAGGGAGGAGGAAAAAAGCGGTGGAAGTGCTACCCGCGCGCGGGCAGACGCGATCCGCGGCTTGCGCTCGCCGCGGCTCTATTGCTCGCATTCGGATACGCCTTCGACGCGCAAGCGGAAATAGGCTCGCGTAGGCTCCGTGGGGCAGGCCCAAGGTCGGCCCGCGATCGAACATCGGGCCATGAATCGGGCTATGAATCGGGCCATGAATCGAAGCCCGGCGCCCCAACCCGCAGCGCCGACTCATCCGGCCCACATCCTTACGACGGCGCCTTCAGCGCATGGCGCGAGACGGCCGCGGACGCTTTTTCGTGGGCGACGGACGCATTGTTCGAGGCGACTAGCCGTCGCGACGCGGACGCTTCTTCGGCATGGCCTCTGCCAGGCACGGCCGCCACGCAAGACACGGAGGCGCATCGCGGCGGCCATCGGGACCATCACCACCGCGTGTATAAGGTTGCCGCCCCGCAACATCGGGCCCGCCACCGCCATCGTGGCGACGATCACCGTCACGACGAGCACCATGAGCACGACGGTGCCGACTTGCTCGAGCACAATCCCAATACGACGCGCACTGCGCGCACCTACCCTCACAAGCTCAATGATTTCATCAATAGCCTCGGACCGTTATCCACTTTCGAAGCACTGATCGGACGCAAGCTTAGGCGCCTCGGGTATGACCCGGACGAACTGCTCGATGTCTACATTTTCACCTTGTCGGCGTATAAAAAGCGATTACATGCTGGAGACAGGCTCGCCCCCGAACGAATAAGGGCCATCGATCTGGCCAGACAAATTATCGACAACAATATGGATTTCTTGTTCCAAGGAGCGTCGGACCGAGCGGATGATCTTTTAAGCGAAATAAAAAACTCAGATGGCTTCCTGGAGAATGATAAATTCTTCGAAGACGAGGCGACAAGGTTTACCAACGAGCAAGTCGACGTCATCTCCACCCCGTTCAAGCACAAAGCCCACAAACTTGATCTTCGCATGCATCACGAAGGGCGATTCGGCTACATCAGGGCATTCAACGATCCGGATTCGATGCTCTCCATATTTCAGCCTATCCGAGGGGAGCTTTCCATCTTCTTCGAAAGAGAAATAGACGGAATCACGCGCAGATTCTTGATAGACATTCACACAGATGAATTAATAAGAGAGATACCGACCAACAACGCCGAATTTCAATCATTCATGAAAAACGGGGGAGTAAAAATCGCATTTCGATATCCTCTTAGCATCTCGGACGATGCCATATTCTCAGCGAATCACTTCAGCCCCGACAAATACGACCTCAAATTCGGATTTGAGATGCATTTGGCGGCCCCGAACATCAAAAACATAGTTCGAGCGATTGCGGACATAACCAACCGCCCTGCATTGGCAGTAGAGGTGGCGAGTTGGGTTGCCGGCATCTTCATACCTGGGTGGGACGTTGCGCTGTTGCTGGCATCGGGAGACACCACACAAGCATTCATTTTTATAGGACTCGAGCTCATTCCGATCGTAGGCAAGGGAGGGAAAGTTTTTGTCAAAGCGATGCTCGCGGGCCACAAGGTCCCCGCCAAGTTGGCGAAAGCAGCGGCAATCGGAGAACGCATAGCGGAGAAAACGTTCGACCCCGCAAAGACGGTCTATGGCGCGTTCCCGCAAGTCGAGGCATGGGCAAACGACGTCAACGGCAACTGAGTCCGGCGTGAGCGACGCTTCTCGTTGAGTCTCGTTGAGATATCCTTACTCGTCGCTTCCCTCGTGCTCCGATGAAACGCCTTTCGTTCTCCACGCAGATCGCAACGCTTTGGGCAATGGTGGCCGCGATATGCACCATGCTCGTTGCGGTGGTATGGCTCATGGCGGCATCGGCCGAAAGCCAGCAAGCCGCAGGGGCGAAGCGACAGGCGGCGACCGCCTGCGCGAAGGTGGCCTCGCGCTATAGCCTGTCCCAGCCGCCGTGTGCGGCCTGTCAGTTTTGACGAGGCGTCGATCTCGCGGCAATGCGCGCTCCGTGAGGATGCTTGAACGCGGCATAAGCTGCCATTGCCAAGCCGAGTCCACCCGCCCCGACAAATGTCGTTTCGAGC
The DNA here is from genome assembly GCF_051953955.1 of Trinickia sp. Lineage (GTDB taxonomy): Bacteria > Pseudomonadota > Gammaproteobacteria > Burkholderiales > Burkholderiaceae > Trinickia. Next base: position 29,866 of record NZ_JBQCIF010000096.1, read on the forward strand.
CCAAAACTCTGAGCGACCCACGATCCGGCAATAGGCCCTAGGACGAGCGCCGTAAGCTGAAGACTGCGCGCCGAAGCGGATACGACGCCCAGCGTCGACCACCCAAAAAAGAGGGAAAACCGCGAACGAGCAGTAGAGAGATAGTCGAACCCATATAAAGCATATATTTGCGGATTACTTTTTCGAATTGATGACCTCCGCACGGCTCGAACCATCAACGTGCGTGCACGTCGAGCCTACCAACAAAGTTGGAATAACTAGATGTAGTGGGGAAAAACCAGACGAAATAACGGAGGAAAGCCCCCGTCGAAGCTCGTTCGAGTCCAACTGAAGGCCCCCGGGCAAGGGGCCGCCTCCCGCTTCCAGAGGCCGGGTGTCAATCGCGGGAGGAATAGACGTTTAGCGGAACATTCTCAGCGGCCCGTCATGGCCCCCAGCCTGCGTCGTCGTCGACGTGTCATGAAAAACGATATACCGCAACACATCCTCCGCCCGCCCACTTGAAACGAGTTGCTCCGCCGTCTTGTACTCGAATGCCGACAGCGGCTCGTTCCGATACCAAAAAAGCGCATGCTTCACGCAGCCATTGGCATCGGTCGCCGCGCGAATCACGCGCAACGCCTCGCGCAGAAAACGCTGCACGCTTTCCGAAGCCGGCGTGCGGCTCAGCGTATTGCGATGCACACCCGCCTGTTTCGCAAGCGTTTGCATGTCGATATGCAACGCTTCCGAAAAACGCCGCGCCGATACGATCGGCGCGGCAAAGGCCGGATCGCGCAGCGAATTCATGAAGTGCTCAAAGCTCTCGCCTTGCGAGAGGTCGTCGGCGATCGCCGTCGCGTTCATCATCTCTACCTCGCATCCTTCGTGCACGCAGTGCATACCACGCATGCAACCCACACCGCACACCCAGCACATCGATGAGACGCCTAGCGTCGGCTAACTAGCCAAGGCCATGCGCTTCGATGTCGCCGTCGATCCGATCCACGACGCGCCACCCTCAACACCAGAGGGCAGCGCGCTCCGCTCCGTCACTGCTTGGCCACTTGCTGCGCATCGGCCGCCTTCACGTCGCCCCAGCCGCCACCGAGCGCGCGAATCAGATTGACGGTCGCAACGGCCTGCGATCCCGCCAACTGGCTCGCCTGACGCTGCGCCGCCAACACGGTGCGCTGGCTGTCGAGCACGTCGAGATAGTTGACCTGGCCTTCGCGATACTGCGCCTCCGACAAATGCTGGGCGCGCGCAGCCGCCGCCACCGCATCGTTCTGCGCACGAATCTGATCGTCGAGCAACCGCAAATCGGAAAGACTATCCTCGACTTCGCGGAATGCAGTCAGCACTTGCGAGCGGTAATTCGCCACTTGCTCGTCGTATTGCGCCCGAGCCTGCGCCAACTGCGCCTTGCGCCGCCCACCGTCGAAGATCGGCAGCGTCAAGGCCGTGCCGGCCAGCGGTCCGAGCAGGAACGTGCGGCTCGACCACTTGAATAGATTGGCCAAACCGATCGACTCATACCCGAATCCCCCCGTGATATCGAGCTGTGGGAAGAACGCCGATTTCGCGAGGCCGACCCGCGCGTTCGCCGCCGCCATCGCCCGCTCGGCAGCCGATATGTCGGGACGCCGTTCGAGCAACGCGGACGGCAACCCGGCAGGCACGCGCGCCAGCACGGGCTGAAGCGGCTCCTGCGGGAACGTGAACTCGGCAGGCGGCTTGCCGAGCAGCACCGCAAGCGCGTGCTCGGATGCGGCGCGCTGCCGCTCGACCCCGGCTGCCTCGGCGCGCGCCGAGGCGAGCGCGTTCGTTGCCTGCTGCAGATCCAGCTCGCTCACTTCGCCCGCATCGTAGCGATGCTTGACGAGCTTCAAGCCATCCTCGCGCGACGCCACCGTCTTGCGATACAGATCTTGCTCGGTGTCGAGTTCACGCAGCGAGAAGTAGTTCGCGGCCACGTCGGCCTGCAACGCGAGCTGCACCGAACGGAACAGCGCTTCTTGCTGCTGCGCGTCGGCACGCGTAGCCACGACGTTATCGCTGACGCGGCCGAAGAGCGGCGCTTCATAAGACACCGTCGTTTGCGCCCGCCAAATCGTCTGCGGCGGCAAATACGCGTTCTCGGGCAGCCCTTGCGAAGCAGGGGACACGCGTTCGCGCGTCGGACCGAAGCCGGCGTCGAGCTCGGGGAACCAGGCCGAACGCGCGGCGTTCAGCGAAGCGCGCGATTCACGCACGCGCGCAGCAGCCGCCTTCAGGCTCTGATTCTGAGCAAGCGCTTCATCCTCGAGCTTATTCAGCGTCTCATCGCCGAACGCCGTCCACCACTGGCCGCGCTCGAGCGCGTCCGAAGGCTGCGCACTCTTCCAAGTGCCGGCCTCCGACGCCGGTATCGGCGCTTCCTTGAACGCGGCGGGCGTCTCGACATCGGGCCGCTTGTAAGTCGGGCCGACCGAGCACGCCGCGACGAGCGTCATCAAAAGCGCCCCGGCCAAGGCCCGTAGTGCGAGGCGTGCGCCGCCAATCGAATCAAACCGTTTCATCTTATGTTTCTCCACGCCTTAGGCATCCGTCAATTCGGGCTCGAGGTCCGATTCCTTTTGCGAGTCCTTGCCCGCCACATGGATCTTGCCGCCGGCCAGCGTGCGCAGCACGACATAGAACACCGGAGTCAGCATGAGACCGAACAGCGTCACGCCCAACATGCCGAAGAACACGGCGATACCCATTGCATGCCGCATCTCCGAACCCGCGCCCGAAGAAAGCACGAGCGGCACGACACCCATGATGAACGCGATCGACGTCATCAAGATCGGGCGCAGCCGCAGACGGCTCGCTTCGATCGCCGCGGCGATCGGCGTACGTCCGTCGTGCTCGAGCTCACGTGCGAACTCGACGATCAGGATCGCGTTCTTCGATGCCAGCCCCACGAGCACCATCAAGCCGATCTGCGTGAAGATGTTGTTGTCGCCGTGCAGCAGCCATACACCCGTCAACGCGGACAGCACGCTCATCGGCACGATCAGGATCACGGCGAGCGGCAGCGTCAAGCTCTCGTACAACGCGGCCAGCACCAGGAACACGAGCAGCACGCTGATCGGGAACACCCAGATCGCCGAGTTGCCGGCCAGCACCTGCTGATACGTCAGGTCGGTCCACTCGAACTTCACGCCGCGCGGCAGCGTCTCCTTGGCGATGCGCTCGATCGCGGCTTGCGCTTGATCGGTCGAATAACCGGGCGCAGGACCGCCGTTGATGTCGGCCGCCGTATAGCCGTTGTAGCGCACGACCATCTCGGGGCCGAACGTCGGCGACACCTTGACGAGCGACGAGAGCGGCACCATCTGACCCGCGGCGTTGCGCGTCTTCAACTGCAGGATGTCGTCCGGATGCGCACGGAACGGCGCATCGGCCTGCACGCGCACTTGATACACGCGCCCGAAGCGATTGAAGTCGTTCACGTACAGCGAGCCCAGATAGATCTGCATCGTGTCGAATACGTCCGTGACCGACACGCCCAGTTGCTTGGCCTTCACGCGATCGAGATCGACGTTCAGCTGCGGCACGTTGATCTGGTAGCTCGTGAAGAGCGGACCGAGTTCCGGCGCTTCATGCGCGCGCTTGATGAACGCCTGCGTCGCCTCGTCGAGCTGCGCATACCCGAGCGCACCGCGATCCTCGAGCTGTAGCTTGAAGCCGCCGAGCGTCCCCAAGCCCAGCACCGGCGGCGGCGGGAACACGGCGACGAACGCGCCCTTGATCCCCGCGTATTTCTGGTTCAACGCACCGGCGATCGCGCCGGCCGACAGCGCCTTCGAGCCCCGCTCCTTGAACGGCTTGAGCGTCACGAACACGATGCCCGCACTCGAACTGTTCGTGAAGCCGTTCACCGACAAGCCCGGGAACGCCACGGAATGCTCCACGCCAGGCTGTTTCAGCGCGATATCGCCCATTTCGCGGATGACGCTCTCGGTTCTATCGAGCGTCGCCCCGTTCGGCAACTGCGCGAACGCGATCAAATACTCCTTGTCCTGCGCGGGCACGAAGCCGCCGGGCACGATGTGCGTGACGAACAAGGTCGCGCCGACGAGCACCGCATAAACGCCGAGCATCAGCGATTTGCGGCCGAGCACGCGCGTCACGCCGTGACCGTACGACTGCGAACCGCGCTTGAACACCTTGTTGAACTGCTTGAAGAAGCCGCCGAGCACCTTATCCATCGCGCGCGTCAGCCAATCCTTCGGCGCATCGTGTCCGCGCAGCAGGATCGCGCACAGTGCCGGCGACAGCGTCAACGAGTTGAACGCCGAGATCACCGTCGAGATCGCGATCGTCATCGCGAACTGCTTATAGAACTGCCCCGTCAAGCCGCTCATGAACGCAAGCGGCACGAACACGGCAACGAGCGTGAGCGCAATGGCGATGATCGGCCCGCTCACCTCTCGCATCGCACGGTAAGTCGCCGCTCTCGCGGTCAATCCGGCTGAGATGTTGCGCTCCACGTTTTCGACGACCACGATCGCATCGTCGACGACGATACCGATCGCCAGCACCATCCCGAACAGCGACAACGCATTGATCGAAAAACCGAACGCAAGCAGCAGCGAGAACGTCCCGACGATCGACACGGGCACGGCAACGAGCGGAATGATCGACGCGCGCCATGTCTGGAGGAAGACGATCACGACGATGACGACGAGCGCGATCGCTTCGAGCAGCGTATGAATCACAGCCTCGATGCTCGAGCGCACGAACTGCGTCGGGTCATAGACGATGTCGTAGTCCACGCCGGCCGGGAAGTCCTTCTTCAACTCGGCCATGTCCTTGCGGACCTGATCCGAAATCGCAAGCGAGTTCGCGCCGGGCTGCTGGTTGATACCGAGCGCGACCGCCTGCTTGTTGTCGAGCAGCGAACGCAGGCCGTACTCGGAAGCCGCGAGTTCGACGCGCGCGACGTCGCGCAGATAGGTCACACCGCCGTCGGGTGCCGTCTTGACCACGATCGCCCCGAACTGCTCGGTGGTCTGCAGCCGACCGCGCGCATTCACCGACAACTGCAGCGGCACGCCGGGCAGCGACGGCGAGCCACCGATCACGCCGGCGGCCACTTGCACGTTCTGCTCGCGAATCGCATTCACCACGTCGCTCGCCGTCAGATTGCGTTCGGCGAGCTTGTTCGGGTCGAGCCAAATCCGCATCGCGTAGTCGCCCGCTCCCCACAACTGCACCTCGCCGACGCCTGCGATTCGCTCGAGCCGGTCCTTGACGTTCAGCAGCGCGTAGTTGCGCAGGTACGTCATGTCGTAGCGGTGATCGGGCGAGGTCAAGTGCACGACCATCGTGAGCGTCGGCGAGCTCTTGATCGTCGTCACCCCCAAGCGCTGCACGTCGTCGGGCAGACGCGGCAGTGCCTGCGAGACGCGGTTCTGCACGAGCTGCTGCGCCTTGTCCGGATCGGTGCCGAGCTTGAACGTGACGGTGAGCGTCAAGTTGCCGTCGCTGTTCGCCTGCGCCTGCATGTACAGCATGTTCTCGACGCCGTTGATCTGCTCTTCGAGCGGCGAAGCCACCGTCTCGGCGATCACCTTCGGGTTCGCGCCCGGATACTGCGCGTGGACGATGACCGATGGCGGCACCACCTCGGGGTACTCGGAGATCGGCAGCTGGAACAGCGAAATCACGCCTGCCAGCAGGATCAGGACCGACAGCACCCCTGCGAAGATAGGTCGGTCGATAAAGAATTTAGATATGTTCATGTCGCTTTCTGAGTGATTGAAACGCTTCTTTAGAAGCGATATCTCAGGAATTCGTCGATTGACCGCCCACACCGGCGCTCGCATTGGCGTTGCCGCCGCCCGTCGGATCGTCCGTCATCGGCACCATGTGCGCCCGCACCGTCTGGCCGGGACGCACGCGCTGAATGCCGTTGACGACGATGCGATCGCCCGCGCTCAGGCCCGCCTTGATCACGCGCAGATTGCCCTGCTCCGCACCCAGCTGCACTTCGCGATACGCCACACGTCCCTGCGAATCGACGACGAGCACGTACTTCTTGTCTTGATCAGTGCCGATCGCGGCTTCGTCGATGAGCAGTGCCGGGTGCGGCTCGCCGCCGCCCACCTTCACGCGCGCATACAGGCCCGGCACGAGCGTGCCGTCCCCGTTGTCGAAACGCGCGCGCACGCGGATGGTGCCCGACGACGTGTCGAGCCGGTTGTCGACCGACGAGATCGTGCCCTTGCGCGAGTAGCCCGTTTCGTCCGCGAGCCCGAGATCCACCGGAACGTTCGTGCCGTTGCGCACGCGTCCGATGTACTTGAGGTACGTCTGCTCGTCGACGTCGAACGACGCGTAGATCGGCGAGACGGACACGAGCGTCGTCAGCGGCGCCGCGTTGGCTCCCGAAGAAACGACGTTGCCCACCGTGATCTCGGCACGCGAGACGCGGCCCGCGACAGGCGCGGTGATCGTCGTATAGCCCAGGTTGATCTGTGCGGCCTCGAGTGCGGCTTGTGCCGCCTTCACATCGGCCGTGGCCTGCAGCGCCGCGTTCTGCTTCTCGTCGTAGTCGCGCTTGGCGATTGCGTTGTCGGCCATCAGCCGCTGAGCGCGCTGCCAGTCCGTCTGCGCGTAGCTGTCGCGCGCCTTTGCGGAGGCCAGTTGCGCCTTCGCGCGATCGACCTCGGCCGCGTACGGGCGGGGATCGATGACGAACAGCGTCTGTCCTTTCTTGACGAGCGCGCCGTCCTTGAAGTCGACCGCCACGATCGTGCCCGATACCTGCGGACGCACCTCGACCTTGTCGACGGCCTCGAGCCGGCCCGAATAGGTTTGCCAATCCGTGATGGTCTTGTTCAGCACGTTCGCGACGTCGACCTCCGGCGCCATCTGTGCGGCTTGCGCCGGCGCGCTCGCATCGACGCGCATTGCACTGAACGCACCGATGCCGGCAACCGCGGCCACGGCAAGGACCGCGACGGCGATGCGATTACGAGGAAAACGTTTCTTGGACATGGTCGAGGCTCCGGTGTGTAGTGAGTTTTTCTATGACGTTCGAAATCAGCCTGATGTGACACTGCGGTGCAGATGACACTCGAAAAAGCGCTCGGCGTCTTGCAAAGCCTGCGTGTCGTACGCGATTCGCTCATGCGTCGCATTGGCGTAGCGCATGACCTGCGTCGGCACGCCCGCGCCGATCAAGCGGGCAGCGTAGGTTTCCGCTTCGACGTGCAGCACGTCGTTGCGCGCCGTCGCGATGAACATCGGCGGCAAACCCGCGAGCCGCGCCGATTCGAGCGGCGCGGCGTACGGATGCATGCGTTGCGAGGCCATCGGCAGATAGGCGCGATAGCTCGCGAGGCACTGACGAGGCGAAATGTCCGAATCGACGACGCGCTCGTCGGCGAGGCAAGTCATGCTCGGATCGAGCATCGGGCTGAACAGCGCCAGCGCGCCGATGCGCACGTCGCCACGATCGCGCGCGACGAATGCGAGGCCGTTCGCGACGTGCCCGCCCGCGCAATGTCCGGCCGCGAACAAGCGCTTGCCGTCGCTGCCGATCGTCTTCGCCGCGTCCATCGCCCAGCATGCGGCGCGGTAGGCGTCTTCGAGCGCCGCAGGAAACGGATGCGCCGGTGCGAGCGAATACCCTACGGATATGACCAATACCGGCAAATGTTCCGCAAAATGCCGAGCGGCGAATTCGGCATCGTCGAGCGAGCCGCCGACGAATCCGCCGCCGTGAAAATAAAGCACGACCGGCAATGAGCCTACCCCAGCGCGGCGATAAAGCCGTACCTGGATATTGCTTTCATATCCGGCGATCCGAGCCTCGTCGACTTCGAGCGAGTGGGTGCTCCACGGAGAGCCTGCCGACAGACCACGGGAATGCGTAGTTCGCATGTTCGAACGCGCAATGCGCAACAGTTTCATGATGCTGCGAATTGTGTGTTCAGCAGACTTCCGGATAAATGCCTATAATCCGGCAACACAATTCACCGCGCCCGAACAATAGAGATTCGCACTAAGTGGGAAGGGCTTCGAGCCTCGGTGCACTGAAGCGGTGAATCGCTCATTCTTCTCTTGGAGCACGAAGATGGATCGCCTTCAGGCCATGCAAGTCTTCACGCGTGTGGTCGACACGAACAGCTTCACGAAGGCCGCGGAAACGCTCGACCTGCCGCGCGCGTCGGTCACGACGATCATACAAAACCTCGAGTCGTACCTCGGCGTGCGGCTCATGCATCGTACTACGCGGCGGCTGAGCCTGACGCCCGACGGTGCCGCCTATTACGAGCGCTGCATCCGCATCTTGGCCGATGTCGACGAAACGGAGAGCAGCCTTCAGAACGGCAGCAAAAAGCCGCACGGCAAATTGCGCGTCGACATGCCGGGCTCGCTCGGGCGCACGATCGTCATTCCGGCGCTGTGCGAATTCCGCACTCGCTACCCGGATATCGATCTGCAGCTCGGCTTCTCCGATCGGCCCGTCGATCTGTTGCAAGAGGGGGTCGATTGCGTGCTTCGCGTCGGCGCGCTGCAGGATTCGTCGCTCGTCGCGCGCAGGATCGGATTGTTCGAATGCGTGACGTGCGCCTCGCCCGACTACCTCGCGCGCGCGGGCGAGCCGCGCACGCTAGAGGAGTTGGGTCAATTCCAAGCCGTCAATTACTTTTCGAGTAAGACGGGCCGCATCATCGATTGGTCGTTCCTCGTCGACGGCAAGGAAATCGAGGTCAAGATGCCCGGCTCCGTCTCCGTCAACGATGCCGATGCATACGTAACGTGCGCGCTCGAAGGCTTCGGCCTGATTCAAATGGCGCGGTTCATGGTGTTGCCGCATCTGCGCTCGGGCGCTTTGAAGGAAGTGCTGCCCGAGTGGAAACCGTTGCCGATGCCGATCTCGGCGGTCTATCCGCACAGCCGCCATCTGTCGCCGAAAGTACGAGTATTCGTAGACTGGGTGGCCGAGGTGTTCGATCGTTGCCCGCTGCTGAGCGGTCGCCAGAACCTCGACGCCGTTTGCAGCAAGCGCACGCCCGAAGAATGGGAAAAGGTGCCGGCACTCGATACGCCCGTGCTGTCGGAGTGGGTCGTCTGAGTTTTCGAAGAAGGTCCGAGCGCCCCATCCAGAGGGGTACGGAGGGCGCCGGACCGATTGTTCGCTCACGCCAACAAATTATTTCGCAGAATCCGGGTTTATCCTGATTCCGCCAGCGCCTACATTTGCACCTGTCGCGACGCCGATCACCGGCAACGCACCCGATAGACCGAATAGACAGGAGCAATATCATGAAGCGCACTCTCGCAGCCGCCCTTTTCGTTTCGCTGTTCGCCAGCACCGCCGCCTTCGCCGACGGCAGCATCGGGCACAACGGTTCGTACCAAGACCAATCGTGGGTCGGCACGAGCACGAAGACCCGCGCGGAAGTTCGTGCGGAACTCGTCGCAGCGCGCCGCGACGGCACGCTGCCGTCGATGAACAAGCAAAGCTATCCGGACCTGAGCCTCGCCGGCCAAACGCAAGCGGCACGCGTGGCGATGAGCGACGAGCGCCATGCGCACGTCGATCTCGCACGCGCCGGCAACTAAGCCGTAGGCGTCTCGGCAAGCGGTTTGAGCGGCCCCAAACATCAGGAGTCCTAAATGTTCGACGTATCGACATCCCTGCTCGATCATTGGGATAGCGACACGCCGCAGTGGACGCCGTTCGTGCCGCGGCGGCAAGACGCCGCCGCGGCCGACGCGCGCACTATTGCGGCACGCCGTCTCGCCACTCGCCCCAATGCGTCACGATCGCTTGGACGAGCGGATTGCCTGTCAGGAACAGGTTCGAAAGCGCAACGGTGAAACCGCCCTGCGCGGCGTAGTTGAGCAGATTGTCGGCGCTGCTTTGACCGTCGTAGGGGCGGTCGAAGTCGGAGCCGGCACGCAGGTCCGCCACGCGTGCGAGGTCGACGCGATGCGCATTGGCCGCTCGCGTCAGCGCCTCGAACGTCGCGTTGTCTTCTTGCTGCGTAGTGCAGTAGGTTCCCTTGCCGTCGGTCATGATCTTCGTCCAGTCGCGGGCGCGCTGGCCGAGGTCAGTGCCCGAGAACCAGGTATCGCCGGCAAGCGTGTCGCACTGAATCACGGAAGGCGGCTGATTCGCGGGCGCGTAGCTGAATTTGGCGCGCGCCGCCTGCGCTTGCGCGCTGTCGCTCAAGACGACGCTGCGCGACAGCGCGTATGCCTTGTCCGCGAGCTTCGTGTTCAGCTGGAACACCTCGGTCTTATAGTCGAGCGGCGGTTTCTCCGAGGGATTCTTGGTATTGATGCCGAGATAGCCGGTCGTCCAGCCCGGCGGAATCTCGCGTCCATCGATCTCCCATTGAATCCCGAAGTCGACGAGATACTTCGCCCAGGCGGCGGAACCCACCGTGCCCTGCTTTGGATCGATGCCCGCGATCCCGGAGATCAGGAAGTACGTATGCCGCAAATCGAAGCGCGGCGAAAACGCGAGGGCCATCGTCGATGCGGCGGCATTCGCATGGCCCATGCCGGTCGTCATCACGCAGACGTCCTGCTTATTGCAGTGAACGTCGGGATAATCGGGCGACAAGCCGGCTACGGGAATCGACTCCCATGGGCCGAGCTTGTCGAGCCAGACCTGCCCTTCCGGCCCGAACATCGAAATGATCATGACCTTGACGTGCCGGCCGTGGGAGCCGTGGTCGGCAAAGCTCGAGTCGTTGTCTTGCGCGTTCGAGGCCGTGGCCGCGCAAGCCGTCAGCGCGATGGCGCCGATCGACATGATGGTGCGAGTAAGCATGGGCGTTCCTTTCGATTCATGATTGTTGGAGAGAACCGCTTGCTGACGCGGGTGCCGCAATCGACTGCATCGACGCCATCGACTGCGAGGGGTGCTGCGCGCGTCAGTATAGAGGGACGCTCATCCCCTCATCCACTCGTCCAACATCATTTGTCTGCGGAAGGTCCTTCGCCCCGCCGTTCTTCGCCGCGCTTGGCGCGCTCGTCGGGCTCGGGCGCCGTCGTTTGCGCGTGGCCGGCCTCGCCCTCGCGATCGACGCTCCCCTCATCGTCGGACGGCGCCGCTGCCCGATCCTTGGGCGGCACGAGCACGCTGCGCAACGGATTGGCGATGGCGATGTTGCGTTCGCGGAACGCTTCGGCAATGCGGCGATTGAACTCGCGCTGGGTCGGCCAGCGCGCCGAATCGCGGCACTGCAACTGGCCCAACAAGGTCACCATCGACCCGTCGACCTGATCGACACCCCAAAAACTGAAGTCGCCGATGATGCCGTCCTTGAACTTCGGGTCTTCGCGCAATTGCGCACCGATGTCGCTCAACGTTTGGATGGCAAGATCGATATCCTCGCCGTAGGCAATACTGACCTTCACCGCCGCGTTGCCGAGCCCGCGGTTCGAATTCGTCACCGTCGACACCGAGCTGAACGGCACCGTATGCAGCGCGCCGTCGCCGCCGCGCAAGCGCACGGTGCGGATCGACAGGTATTCGACGGTTCCCGAGACACCGGCCAGCGTCACCCAATCGCCGACCTGCATCGCATTTTCCATCAGCAGGAACATCCCCGTGATGAAGTCTTGCACGAGCTTTTGCGAACCGAAGCCAAGCGCCACGCCGAAGATGCTCGCCCCCGCGAGCAGCGGCCCGATGTTGACGCCGAGCTCGCTCAAGCCGGTCAGCCCGACGACGAGCGCAATGCCGACGAGCAGCGTGGTGCGCAGCATCGGCAGCAGCGTACGCAGGCGCGCCGCGCGCATCAGGTCGCCCGCATCGGTCCAGCGGTGCAGGCGGCGCTCGATCGAGACGTTGATGAGCTCCCATACGACGAGCGCAATGAGACCGGCGACGGCAACGGTCACGCAGGCCGAAATCAAGCGGTGTCCGATGAAGTTGGCCGTGAACAGCCGCCACGCGTGGATATCCCAGACCCACAGCACGAGCACGGCCGCCGCGACGACGATGACGAGGGTGACGAGCCGGCGCAGCCACGGGTAATAACGCTGCGCGCGCCGCAGTGCGATCGAGCCGGCATCGCCGTCGCGCGGCTTGAAGATACGCCCGAGGATCCCGAACGTGACGATTGCGACGACGCGCGCGCAGACGAGAACCAGCAGCGAGAGGCCGCCGTGCTCGAGCAGCGCTTGGTAGCCGTTGCGCACGTCGAGCGCCCAAATGAACCAAAGCGCCATCACGATGAATACGGCGACGGCCGCCCAGATATCGGCGAGCCAATTCGCCAGGAATCGAAGCAGCCCCGCCTTCGTGCATTTCGATCGGATCCAGCCGGCCACGGGGCGACGAATCTGCAGGATCAGGAGGGCGATCATCAGATGACCGACGAGCGCCACGGCCTTATCGATGCCGAGGTGCGCCGCTGCCGTAAGCCCGAGCGGCACCGGCGTCTCGGCAAGCGCGACGCCGATGCCGAGCACGGTGACGAGCCGCAGCACCCAGCCCTCGCTGAAGGCGGCCCACGCGTCGCCGAGCGGCAGCATGCGCAGCCGCGGCGCGCCGTCGGCAAAGAGGAAACCGCTCGCGAGCAGGACCGCGCGCGCGACGGCGTAGACCTCGAGGACGGTCTCGACGACGTCGGCCTCGGGTGTCCCGTCGTCGGTCAGCAGCGACATGGCCACGATCGCGACGCCGATGAATGCGGCCAGCGGGATCGCTTCGAGCAGCGTATGCAGCAACGCATAGGGCAGCCGCTGCAACAGCGACCAGTGCTGGCCGGCATGCGCCGCGTTGCGTTGCTCGCGAGCTGCGCGTAGCGCGTGTTCGTCGATGCTCGTCGCCGGCACGTTCGCATTGAGCGTGCTGACCTCGGCATCGGCCCGCGCGCTGGCGCTGCCCGGCCGAACGGTCGTGCCGGCTTCGCTCTCGCGCTGCCCTTCAGCCTTGCCGACGGCCAGCGCGGCGACGCGCTTTCTCAGCAGCCAAGTGAAGAACGCGCTCACGAGCCACGCGGGGACGAAGGTGGCCAGAAGCGTCCAACCCAACTGTTGGAGCTGCGCCCGCCCCTCCTTGCTCGTGATTTCGTAGCCCCACCACGCGCGCACGGATCGCACGTCGAGCAAGGCGGAGGCGGAGCGACGCAGCGAAGTGCCGACCTCGCGAACGGTGCGGACGGTTTGATGCGAGATCTGCGAAACGAGACCGTTCGAGGCGATCGCCGATAAGACGCCCGAGGCGCCGGTAGGCTTGGCGGCCGCGGGCGAACTCGCGGCGGGCGGCGTGGCGAGTGCGCCGGCGGCTGCGATGGCGCGCAGCGTGTCCTCCATCTGCGAACGCGATTTCGGATCGCCGAGCACCTGCAGGGCACGCTGGGCCTGCTCGGGCGTCAACGCTACAGTGGAAGGATTGGAGACGGGCTGCGGCGCCGCGGGCGCGGAAGCCGGCGCTGCATGCGCGGCGGAAACGCTGAGCGTTGAAAACGATAGGAACAATAGGCAAGCGAAGCCGGCAGACAGAATTTTGCGCATAGAGACGTGAGGAAGAAACGCCAAAGACGAAACAGCGCGAGCCGTGCATCAACCGCGGCTCGCTCAGTCCCCCTCTGACTCCGTTCTCACCGGAACGATCCCGAAAACCTGCCGCACCTACGCGCGGACCGTCAAGCCACGACGATGCGCGGCGCCCCGGCCGTCATTTCCCCGATTACCGCGGCATGGGCGAAACCCTCGGCGCGAAAGCGGGCAAGCACGTCGTCGGCCGCGCCCGGCGCGCACGCAACGAGCAGCCCGCCCGACGTCTGGGGATCGGTGAGCAATGAGCATGCCATCTCGGGCAATGCCGGATCGAGCTCGACGTCGGCCCCGTAGGACGCCCAGTTGCGCGCCGACGCCCCCGTCACGATGCCGCGCGCGGCCAATGCTTCGACGCCCGCGAGCCAAGGCAAATCGCGATAGCGCAGGCGAATGCCGGCCGATGCGCCGCGCGCGAGCTCCAATGCATGCCCGAGCAAGCCGAAGCCCGTCACGTCGGTCAGCGCATGGACATCGGGCATGTCGGCCAGCGCGATGCCGGGGCGGTTCAGCCGCGTGGCGGAATCGATCATCGCGGCGTACCCCGCATCGTCCAGTTCGTTCTTTTTGAGCGCGGCCGACAACACGCCGACGCCGAGCGGCTTGCCGAGGATGAGAACGTCTCCCGCGCGCGCCGTGCAATTGCGCTTGACGCGCGCGGGATGCACGACGCCGAGCGCCGCCAAGCCGTAGATCGGCTCGACCGAATCGATGGAATGCCCGCCCGCCACGGGAATACCGGCCTCGGCACAAATGCTTTCCCCGCCGCGTAGGATCGCGGCGATCGTTTCCCTCGGCAGCACGTTGATCGGCATGCCGACCAGCGCGAGCGCAAGAATCGGCCGCGCGCCCATCGCATAGAGATCGGACAACGCATTGGTGGCGGCAATTCGCCCGAAGTCGTATGGGTCGTCGACGATCGGCATGAAAAAATCCGTCGTCGCGACGATCGCTTGTTCGTCGTTCAGGCGATACACGGCGGCATCGTCGGCCGTTTCCCTGCCCACGAGCAAATCGGCAAAAGCCGTGGGGGGCAACGGCGACGTTTGGCCGCCGAGCAGTTCCGCCAGCACCCCCGGCGCGATCTTGCAGCCGCAGCCGCCGCCGTGAGATAGGCTCGTCAAACGCGGCACCGCGCCGCTCGCATCGTGTCGATCGCTCATTCGTTCATCCCTGCATGCCTTCCTGCATTTCCTGCGTTCATTGACGGAATCAACTCCTTTCCAATACGGCCATTTCGCGCACGAGCACGAGTAACATCGACAAGCTCGCACCGCCCGAGGCGCGCTGCTCGGCCACCAACTGCGCAAAACGCGCGAGTTGCGGCGCGCGCTGCTCGCGCCAAGCCGCCGCGATCGTCTCGGCCGTCGCGCGCTCGGGTGCGCGGGCGAGCGCGCTGACCGTCAGCGCGCGCTTGAGCCGCGCGAGCTCGGCCAGCGCCGCTGCCCGAGCGAGCATGTCCCAATGCGTATGCGTCGGCAACGCACTGGCCCGCTCGGCGATGAAACCATAGTCGAGCATGGTGCCTAGCGCGAAATACACGCCCGCCACGAGTTCGAGCGGCTGCGCGGCGTTCGCGGCCACTTCGGCGACATCGAGCACCGCCACCGAGATTTCGCCGCTCGCGACGCGGCCTGCCAACTCCGAGCCCACGCCGGCCTGCTCGAGAACGCCTCGCCGTTCGTCGAGCGCCTCGAGCTCGGCACTCGGCAGCAGCGCCGGCAGACGCGGCGCGAGCCGCGCCGCCGCTTCGCGGCAGCGCTCGATCAGGGCGCGCGCGCCGGAACCGTCGCGCGCGCCCTGTTCGGTTTGCAATTGTCGCAGGAACCAGAGCGCCGCGCGTTCCATCAACCGGGCAACGTCGACGAACATGCGGGCCTGCACGTCGTCGGCCACGCGATTGTCGAGCGCATCGATGCGCAGCCAGACATCGTCGATATCGAAGACGTCGCGCGCCATCATGCAGGCACGCACGATGTCGCTGGCTTTGGCATCCGTCTCCTCTTGCAGCCGATGCACGAACGCACAGCCGACGCGATTGACGAGCGCGTTGGCCACGTGCGTCGCGAGGATCTCGCGCTTGAGCGGATGTCGTGCCGCCGCATCGGCGAAGCGCGTGCGCAACGGCGTGGGGAAGTAGGCACGCAACATGTCCGCCACGAGCGCGTCTTCCGGCAAGGCGGAATCGAGCAGCTCGTCGTAGAGCCACATCTTGCTGTAGGCCAAAAGCACGGCGCGCTCGGGCGACGTCAAGCCGGCCTTGCCCGCCTGCCGTTCGGCAATTTCCTCGTCGTTCGGCAAAAACTCGATCGCCCGGTTCAAGCGGCCGATGCGCTCGAGCGAGCGCATGAGACGCACTTCGGCTTCGAACAGTTCGCTCGCATAGCGTCCGCCGATGGCCAACGCCTGCGTCTGCTGATAGTTGTCGCGCAGCACGAGCAGCCCGACCTCGTCCGTCATCTCCGCGAGCAATGCATTGCGCTGTTTCTCCGTCATTTCGCCGTCGGCCACGACGAGTCCGAGCAAAATCTTGATGTTGACTTCGTGGTCGGAGCAATCGACGCCGGCCGAGTTGTCGATCGCATCGGTGTTGATGCGCCCGCCCTTTTGCGCATATTCGATGCGGCCCAATTGCGTGAGCCCCAGGTTGCCGCCTTCGGCGACCACCTTCGCGCGCAATTGCGCGCCGTTCACGCGTACGCCGTCGTTCGCGCGATCGCCGGCCTGCGCGTGCGTTTCGCGCGTGGCTTTCACGTAGGTCCCGATGCCGCCGTTGTAGAGCAGATCGACAGGTGCGAGCAAAATCGCGCGAATCAGTTCGTTCGGCGCCAGTGCCGTCGCCGTGATGCCGAGCACCGTCTGCACGGCGGACGAGATCGGGATCGCCTTCGCGGTGCGCGGAAAAACGCCGCCGCCGGCCGAGATCTTGGTCTGATCGTAGTCGGCCCAGCTCGAGCGCTCGAGCGCGAACAGCCGTTCGCGCTCGGCAAACGTCGCTTCCGGATCGGGATCGGGGTCGAGAAAGATGTGGCGATGGTCGAACGCGGCTACGAGCCGGATATGACGGGAGAGCAGCATACCGTTGCCGAAGACGTCGCCCGACATGTCGCCGATGCCGACCACGGTGAAATCGGTCGTCTGCGTATCGACGCCCATCTGACGGAAATGACGCTTGACCGACTCCCAGGCACCGCGCGCCGTGATGCCCATTTTCTTGTGGTCGTAGCCGACCGAGCCGCCCGAGGCGAACGCGTCGTCGAGCCAAAAGCCATACTCGCGCGCAATGGCATTCGCGTAGTCCGAGAACGTGGCCGTGCCCTTGTCGGCCGCCACTACGAGGTATGGATCGTCGGTGTCGTGACGCACGACGTCGGGCGGCGCCACGATCGCGCCGCCTTGGCGGTTGTCGGTCACGTCGAGCAAGCCGCGCAGGAACGTCTGATAGCAAGCGATGCCTTCGCTCATGACCGCTTCTCTATCGCCACCCGCGGGCGGATTCTTGACGACGAAGCCGCCCTTGGATCCGACCGGCACGATGACCGTGTTCTTGACCATCTGCGCCTTCATGAGCCCCAGCACCTCGGTGCGGAAATCTTCCCGGCGATCCGACCAGCGCAAGCCCCCGCGCGCCACGCGACCGCCGCGCAGATGCACGCCCTCGACGCGCGGCGAATAGACCCAGATCTCGAACATCGGCTTCGGCTCCGGCAGCCCGGGTACGCGCGACGGATCGAGCTTGAACGAGAGGTACGGCAGCGGCTTGCCCTCTCCATCGCGGCGGAAGTAGTTCGTCCGTATCGTCGCGTTGATCGAGCCGAGGAACTGCCGCAAGATGCGGTCTTCGTCGAGGTTCGGCACTTGATCGAGCGCGGCTTCGATGCCCTGCAGCAAGGCCTGGGTGCGCGTGGCGCGCGCAGGCTCGAGCGCGGGATCGAAGCGCGCCAGGAACAAATCGACGAGCCCCCGCGCGAGCGCAGGATTGCCCGTCACCGCGCGTTCGACATAGGCATCGCTGAACGTCGAGCCGACCTGCCGCAGGTACTTCGCATAGGCGCGCAGGATCGATACCTCGCGAACGGCCAGCCGCGCACGCAGCACGAGCCGATTGAAGTCGTCGTTCTCGACCTCGCCCGACCACACGCATGCGAACGCCTCCTCGAACAAGGTTTTGACGCGCTCGATGTCGAACTCGACATCGTCGGTCAATTCCAGTCCGAAGTCGTGCACCCAGGCCGGCATCGCCCCGGCTGGCTCGAGCAGGTAGGGCCGCTCTTCGTCGACGCGCACGCCCAGATGCTCGAGCATCGGCAAGCTACGCGACAGCGCGATCGATTGCCCGGCGCGATAGACCTTGAATCGGCAGGCGCGCGGCCCTGCCTCGATCGGCCGGTACAAGTTCATCGAGAGCGTCCCGCTGTGCTGCGCCGCTTCGACGAGGTCGATGTCGCGCACGGCCGTACGCGCAGCATAGTCTTCGCGATAGCCGGCCGGAAACGAATCGCCATAGCGCTGCAGCAGACGATTGCCGTCCTCTTCGCCGAAGCGCTCGAGCAGCGCGTCGGCAAGATCGTCCTGCCACCGGCGCGTCGCTTGAACGAGCCGCGTTTCGAGCTCGCGCGTATCGACTTCGGGCAGCACGCCCGTATTCGTTCGCACGACGATATGAATGCGCGCGAGCGGCGATTCCGAAAGCAGCGGCGTGAACTCCACGCTCGTGCCGTTGAACGCATCGGCCAGCAGCTTCGCGATGCGGCGGCGAAGATCCGTGTTGTACTTTTCCCGCGCGACGAAGACGAGGCACGAAACGAAACGCTCGAAGCGGTCGCGCCGCACGAACATCCGCGTGCGCTGGTGCTCCTGCAAACGCAAGATGCCGAGCGCGATCTCGAAGAGCTCGTCTTCGTTCGCTTGGAAGAGCTCGTCGCGCGGATACTGCTCGAGAACGGTGACGAGCGATTTGTGCAGATGCCCTTTCGCGAGAAACCCCGCGCGCCGCATGAGATTCGCGCACTTGCGCCGCACGATCGGAATGTCGTTGATGGACCCGGTATAAGCCGTCGACGTATACAAACCTAAAATGCGGCGCTCGCCGATGAGCTTGCCGTCGGCGCCGACGAGCTTGACGCCCACGTAGTCGAGATAGCCGGGCCGATGCACGGTCGCGCGCGAGTTGGCCTTCGTCAGAAAGATCGGCGACTGCGCATCGATGATCGTCGCCGCCGCACGCGGCAGCGGCGTCAGATCGGGCGCGTCGCTGCGGCGCAAGCTCTCGCGCAAGATGCCCGTGCCGGTGCCTTCCACGCCCCGCAGCGCGAAGCCGCCGCCGTCCGGCACGAGCACGTAGTCGCGCAGGCCCAGGAACGTGAAATGATCGGCCACCATCCATTCGAGGAATGCGCGGGCCTCGCGCGCATCGTCGTTCGATTCGCGCGCGGCGAGGGCCTTGATCGTCTCCTTGGCGACGGCCTGCATCTTCGACCAGTCCTCGACGGCGGCACGCACGTCGCCGAGCACGCGCGCGATGTTGGCGCGCAGCTCGGCCAATTTGGCCGCCTCGCTGCAGCGATCGACCTCGAAATGAATGAACGACTCGAGATGCGAACTCGATGCGGACGCCTCTTCGTCGCCCGCCGCGCCACCCGGCTCGATGCGCGCGATCGAGCCTTGCACGTCGCGCCAGACGCGATAGACGGGATGAATCGCCGAATGCAGCGTGAGCCCGCAGCGGTTGATTTCCATCGTCACCGAATCGACGAGGAATGGCATGTCGTCGTTGACGATTTCGATGACGGTGTGATCGGAATGCCAGCCGTGCTCGTCGAGCACGGGGTTGTAGACGCGCAGCGCGGCGGCGCCCGATGCGAATCGCTGTGCGGTTTGCCAATGGGCCATCGCCGCGCCGTAGAGATCGGCGATGCTGCGGCTTTGCAAATCCTGCGCATCGACGAGCTCGTAGTAGAACCGAAGGAACGATTCGATCGGCCCGAAGGCGGCCTCGGACCATCGGCCCCGCGCGTACTCGACGACGTCCGTGAGCAGGTGAGCGACGGCTTCTTCATTGTTCGATAGCATGGTGCCTCCGCAAACGGGTGACGATGCTCAAACGGTCAACGCGTAAAACGCGTGAAACTCAGGTTCGGCGGGCCGTTGCGCGATTATGCGCTCGTCGCTTGGGTGGCGACAGCCAAGGCATTCCCCACCCATGCCGCAATCGTATCGGCCAGCCATTCGGGGTCGTCGTGGGGCAGATCGTGTCCAGCCCACGGGTGCTCGATCAACGGCACGCCCCAATGCTCCGCCAGCTTTGCGGAGCAAGCGCGATGCACGAGCGCGTCGGCATGCGACACGAGCACGAGGACAGGGCAGCGCGGCGCCAAGCGCGCCGCTTCGAAACGGGCCGCGGCCGTGAGCTGTCGCAGCGCATTGGCACGCGTCGGCGGCGCGCTTTCGTAAATGGCGGTCCAGGCCTCGAGGTCCGCCTCGCGCTCGTCCACACGGCGGCACGTCAATGCGTGAATCGCGCGCTCGGCCTCGCGTCGCGCGCCGGCGTGCCAGCACCCGGCCGCCCGCGCCACCAACGGCCACGCGCCGGGCCGCAAGCGCTCGAATGCGGTGCTGCACCGGCGCAGGCTCGTATTGATGAGCACGAGCCGCTCGACCTCGAGCGGAAAGCGCTGTGCCCAATCGACGGCCACCATCGCACCGAGCGAAAGCGCGACGAAGCGATACGGCGGCACGTGCCCATCCCGCGCGAGGTGCGCACGCAAGCACTGCGTCGTCTCGGCGATGCTCGCCGGCGCGCGCTCGCCGGCGTTGCGCCCGCTGCCGGGCAGATCGGGGCATAGGATGTCGCCGCTCAAGCCACGCGCCCGCAGCCACTCGGGCAGTTGCCCCCAATGTCTCGCCTCGCGCGTCAAGCCGCGCAGCAAGATCCATGCGCTCATGCCCGCGGCCTCCGATACCAATACTCCACTGCGCGCGTCATGAGGACGTCGCGGCTCGCACCGCTCGGCAGCCACCGCCGCGACGCATAGGCGGCGCGCGCGAGGAAGTCGAGCAGGTTCGTGTGCCGGCGCAGCACGCGCTCGGTGCGATGGGCCTTGATCGGATTGAACATCCCTTCGCGCCGCAATATCTGCAGCGGGTTCTTCTTGATCCACAGCCACGAACCGAGCTCGAGCGTCAGCGGCAGGAAGATCGACGAGGCGCGGCACTTGTCGTACGCGTAGTCCCATAGGTCGCCGTGCGCGAGGTATTGCATGCTCTGCGGCTCGAAGAGATAGCCGTGGTGCGGATGCGCCTGTTCGAACATCGCCTTGAGCAGGAACATCTCGGGCAAGTGGCCGATGTGCCTCGTCGACTTCGCGTAAGGAAACCAGATGCTGTCGCGAAAGCCGTAGCCCGAATGGCAATCGAGCGCAAGGCTCAGCGGGCGCGCGAGCAACTCGTCCTCGACCACGCGCAGCAGCGTCGCCGCCTCGAGCTCCATCGGCGCCCCCGTCGCGCCGCGATACCACGGCAGCCAAGGGCCGAGGCGCTGGCCGCCGGCCAAGAACGGCACGCGCCCCTCGGCGTTTTGCGGGGCATTGCGCATGAGGTCGACACCGTTCGGATTCGAGCGCCGCATGGCCCACATGCCGCCGGGATTGACGATCGGCATGAACACGAGCCGAACCGAGCGCAACTGCTCCTGCAGCAACTCGTCCCACTCGAGGCGAGCGACGAGCGAACGCATGTAGTCGAGCAGCAGCCGCGTGCCGATCCGCTCCAAGCCGTGAATGCCCGCGAAAAAGCCGATGGCCGGCGCCTGCGGGTCGAGCGAGCCGAGCGTGGCGACATAGATCGGGAAAACGCGCCCGAGCGTCGTCACTTCGCAGGCGACGCGCACGATCATCTGGCGGCTGCCCGCATCGAGTATCGCTTTGAGCTCTTCGTATTCGGCGAAGGTGGTCTCGGGCAACGAAGGAAGAACGGCGGTCATCGCTTGCCACCCGAGCGTATATCGGTGAAGGAAGGTCCGCCCCTGCGGGCGACTTCCCCAATATAGGCCGTTTTGAACGGTTTTCGGTGCGCCTTGCGCACGTTTTTCTCGATGCCGTGCGCACGGCATCGCCTACGGCCACTCAATAAGTGGCTCCATCGCTGCGGCAGAAATGGCTCTGAAGCTAAGAGCCAAAGCTGGCTATAGTCGCCCTACCGCGTCGGCCGAAACGAGCGCCGACCCTGCCCCCGTCGATCCGGCAAGCCAAGGAGAACAGCGTGAACAATTCCGATCTGCAGACCCGCAAGAACGCCGCGACGCCGCGCGGCGTCGGCGTGATGTGCGACTTCTACGCCGCGCGTGCCGAAAACGCGGAACTATGGGACGTCGAAGGCCGCCGCTTCATCGATTTCGCCGCCGGCATCGCGGTCGTGAACACGGGCCACCGCCATCCGCGCATCGTCGCCGCCATTCGCGACCAGTTGGATCGGTTCACGCATACGGCCTACCAAGTCGTGCCCTACGCATCCTACGTCGAGCTTGCCGAAAAGATCAACGCCCGCGCGCCTGGCGCCTTTCCGAAGAAAACGGCTTTCTTCACGACGGGCGCCGAGGCCGTTGAAAACGCGGTCAAGATCGCCCGCGCCGCAACGGGCCGGCCCGGCGTGATCGCCTTCGCCGGCGGCTTCCACGGACGCACGTTGATGGGGATGGCGCTCACGGGCAAAGTCGCGCCCTACAAGGCCGGCTTCGGTCCGTTCCCGTCCGACGTCCATCACGCGCCGTTCCCGAATCGCGTGCACGGCATCACGACGGCCGATTCGCTGCGCGCCATCGAAACGCTGTTGAAAGCCGATATCGAGCCGTCCCGCGTCGCCGCGATCATCTTCGAGCCCGTGCAAGGCGAAGGCGGCTTTTACGTCGCCCCGCCCGAGTTCGTGCGCGCGCTGCGCCAGATCTGCGACGAGCACGGCATCGTCCTCATCGCCGACGAAGTCCAAACGGGCTTCGCCCGCACCGGCAAACTGTTTGCGATGGAGCACTACGACGTCGCGCCCGATCTGATCACGATGGCCAAGAGCTTGGCGGGCGGGATGCCGCTCTCGGGCGTCGTCGGCCGGGCCGATCTCATGGATGCCGCGGCGCCCGGCGGCCTCGGTGGCACCTACGCCGGCAACCCGCTGGCCGTGGCCTCGGCGCATGCGGTGCTCGACGTCATCGACGAAGAGCGGCTGTGCGAGCGAGCGCTTCAGTTGGGCGACCAGATCAGGGCGCGCCTGGAGGCGTTGCGCGGCGACGTCCCTCAACTGGCCGACGTGCGCGGCCCGGGCGCGATGGTTGCGGCGGAATTTCTCGAGCCGGGCACGCGCACGCCCGATGCCGCGTTCGTCAAACGCGTGCAAGCGCGCGCGCTCGAGCGCGGCCTGCTGCTGCTCGTCTGCGGCACCTACGGCAACGTCATCCGCTTCCTGTTTCCTCTCACCATCGAAACGGCCGTGTTCGACGAAGCGCTCGGGCTGCTCGAAGAAGCGTTGAAGGAAAGCGTCGGCGCGTTGGCGTAAGCTGGCTGTTTCCGCCTCCCGTTCGCATGCGGCGATAGCACCACGCCGGCGAACGGGGGCGGACGGTCATCGGTGGCAATCAATTGGGCATCGCCTCGTCATTCTCGTCGCGAGTCGCGGATGCCGCTGGAGTTCACGACATGCAGAACCTAGAATCGATCGATCTGAAAGACCCGTCGCTGCTGCGAACGAAAGCCTTCATCGCAGGAAGCTGGCAAGACGCCGACGGCGGCTCCACGTTCGAAGTGCGCAATCCGGCCACGGGCCGCGTGCTGGCGCAGGTACCGCAGATGGGTGCCGCCGAAACGCGCCGCGCGATCGAGGCGGCGAATGCGGCCTGGGCCGGCTGGCGGGCGCAAACGGCCAAGGCGCGCGCAGCCGTTCTGCGCAAATGGTACGAGCTGATGCTCGCCAACGCCGACGACCTGGCGGCGATCATGACGGCCGAGCAGGGCAAGCCGCTCGCCGAAGCCAAGGGCGAGATCCAGTACGCAGCTTCGTTCCTCGAATGGTTCGCGGAAGAAGGCAAGCGCGTCTATGGCGACACGATCCCGAGCCCGGCGGGCGACCGGCGGCTCGTCGTCGTCAAGGAGCCGATCGGCGTTTGCGCCGCCATCACGCCCTGGAACTTCCCGGCCGCGATGATCACGCGCAAGGTCGGCCCGGCCCTGGCGGCCGGTTGCCCGATGGTCGTCAAGCCCGCCGAAGCGACACCGCTGTCGGCGCTGGCACTCGCCTCGCTGGCCGAACGAGCAGGCGTGCCCGCCGGCGTCTTCAGCGTGGTAACGGGCGATCCGAAGGCGATCGGTGCCGAGATGACGGGCAATGCGCTGGTGCGCAAGCTTTCTTTCACCGGGTCGACGGGCGTGGGCCGGCTGTTGATGTCGCAATGCGCGCCGACGATCAAGAAGCTCTCGCTCGAATTGGGCGGCAACGCGCCGTTCATCGTGTTCGACGACGCCGACCTCGATGCGGCCGTCACGGGCGCGATCGCCTCGAAATACCGCAACAGCGGGCAAACGTGCGTTTGCGCAAACCGTATCTACGTCCATGAAAAAGTCTACGATGCCTTCGCCGAAAAGCTCGGGGCTGCCGTCGCCGAGCAATTGAAGGTGGGCCGCGGCACCGAAGCCGGCGTGACGCTGGGGCCGCTCATCAACGAAGCGGCCCTGCTGAAGGTCGAAACGCACATCGCCGATGCCGTCTCGAAGGGGGCGCGCGTCGTGGCGGGCGGCAAGCGCCATGCACTCGGCCACAATTTCTTCGAGCCCACCATCCTCACGAACGTCACGTCTTCGATGAAAATCGCGAAGGAAGAGACGTTCGGACCCGTCGCGCCGCTGTTCAAGTTCTCGAGCGACGAGGAAGTGGTACGCATGGCCAACGATACGGAGTTCGGCCTCGCAGCCTACTTCTACAGCCGCGACATCGGCCGCGTCTGGCGCGTGGCCGAAGCGCTCGAATACGGGATGGTCGGTATCAACACGGGCCTCATTTCGAACGAGGTCGCGCCATTCGGCGGCGTCAAGCAATCGGGCCTCGGGCGCGAAGGGTCGCACTACGGCATCGACGAATACGTCGTCATCAAGTACCTGTGCATGGGGATTTGAGTCGAATTGCGATTGGAGGGCGTCGATTTATTTCCAAATTGGAAATAATCCCTCCGATCGGGAACATGTAGCTCGCTCAATTGACAATTGGCGCTAGAGGATTGCAACGTTGACAAACAGCGCGATTCGATATCTCGGCCCCTGCCGTAGATTCCGCGCTTTTCGAGATATTGCTTTTGGAAGCCATCCGGTGTTTTACTAGCAGCGCTTTTATTTTGGCGCGGTATGCTGTGCGCCGCGCTGCCGGCCTACGGCAGCCAGGAAAACCACCGGCCGCCTGCCACAAGCTGCGGCACCCCGATCGGACAACCACCGCTTCGGGGTC
Source organism: Trinickia sp. (assembly GCF_051953955.1). Taxonomy (GTDB): domain Bacteria; phylum Pseudomonadota; class Gammaproteobacteria; order Burkholderiales; family Burkholderiaceae; genus Trinickia. The sequence goes on from NZ_JBQCIF010000096.1 coordinate 54,889, forward strand.
GATCGAACTACTCGAGGAGTCAACGTGAAAAAATTGTTAGCCGCCGTGACCATCGCCACGCTCGCCGCATCGGCAGGCGTGGCGCAAGCGAAAGACTGGAAGCAGATTCGTATCGGTGTCGACGCGAGCTACGCCCCCTTCGAATCGAAAGCTTCCGACGGCAAGCTCGTCGGCTTCGATATCGACCTCGGGAACGAGATCTGCAAACGCCTGCATGCGAAATGCGTTTGGGTCGAAAACGACTTCGATGGCATGATTCCGGGCCTGAAGGCCAAGAAGTTCGACGGCGTGCTGTCGTCGATGACGATCACGCCTGAGCGCGAGAAGCAAATCGCCTTCTCGAAGCCGCTGTTCGACACGCCGACGGCCCTCGTCGCGAAGAAGGGCTCGGGCCTGCTGCCGACGGCCGAATCGCTGAAGGGCAAGTCGGTCGGCGTCGAGCAAGGCACGATCCAAGAAACGTATGCGAAAGAGCACTGGGAAAAGGCCGGCGTCAAGGTCGTCGCCTATCAGAACCAAGACCAGGTCTACCAAGACTTGATCTCGGGCCGTCTCGACGCAGCGTTGCAAGACAAGGTGCAAGCCGACCTCGGCTTCCTGAAGCAACCGCGCGGCGCGCAATTCCAGCAAGTCGGCGATTCGATCCCGAGCGGCGCTGCGGCCATGGGGCTGCGCAAGGACGACACGGATCTGAAGGCGGACGTCGACAAGGCGATCGACGGCATGATGAAGGACGGCACCTACAAGAAGCTCGAGAAGAAGTACTTCGACTTCGACGTCGCCCCGAAGGGCTGATCGTCGGCCGGGCTCGAGCGCCCGGTGCTTCGAAATCAAAGGCTCCGGCGCCAAACCGGAGCCTTTTTTATATTTCGTGTCGCCGACAGAACATTAAGCTTCGAACGGCACGCACTCGCCGACGTACAATCGAACACCATCGACTCGTTTCGCGGCGCGCAGGAACGGCGCTCGATCACCGTTATGCAGAAGAAAACCCATCCGCTGATTTCTCCGGCGCTCGGCACCGAGCGCATATTGACGAGCTTTCATTACGGCCCCGCGGGCGGGCAAAAAGTTTACGTCCAATCGTCGCTGCATGCGGACGAACTGCCGGGCATGCTCGTCGCCTGGGAATTGCGCCGCAAGCTGGCCGCGCTCGAAGCCGCGGGCAAGCTGCGCGCCGAGATCGTCGTCGTGCCGGTCGCCAATCCGATTGGACTCAATCAGCACGTCCTGGGACAGATGATCGGCCGCTTCGAAACGAACACGGCGACGAACTTCAACCGCAATTTCCACGATCTCGCCGCCCTCGTGCTGCCGAGCATCGAAGGCCGCTTGACGGACGATGCCGATGCGAACCTGCGCACCGTGCGGGCATCCATGCGCGAAGCGCTCGACGCACAAGTGCCGCGCACCGAGCTCGAATCGCAGCGGCTTGCGCTGCAGCGGCTGTCTTTCGACGCCGACATCGTGCTCGATCTGCATTGCGATTTCGAAGGCGCGATGCACGTCTACACGAACCCCGACCTATGGGCCGACGTGGAGCCGCTCGCACGGTATCTCGATGCCAAAGCCTCTCTGCTCGCGCTCAATTCGATCGGCAATCCGTTCGACGAAATCCACAGTTTCTGCTGGTCGGAACTGCGAGCGCGCTTCGGCCAACGCTTCCCGATTCCGAATGGCTCGATTTCGGTGACGGTCGAATTGCGCGGCCAAGCCGACGTTTCGTATGCACACGCCGAGCACGACTCCCAGGCGATCGTCGAATATTTGACGCAGCGCGGGCTCATCGAAGGCACGCCGGCGCACCTGCCTCCGCTCGCGTTCCCCGCCACGCCGTTGGCGGGGACGGAGCCGTTGATCGCGCCGATTTCCGGCGTGCTCGTGTTCCGCACGCCGGCCGGGATTTGGATCGAGAAAGGGCAGGACATCGCCGATATCGTCGATCCGCTGACCGATCGCGTCGAAACGGTGCGAGCCGGCACGTCCGGGGTCCTCTACGCGCGCCATCGCACGCGGTTCGCCACTGCCGGCATGGAAGTGGCCCGCATCGCCGGCGCGACGCCTCAGCGCAGCGGCTCCCTGCTGTCGGCCTGAGCTCGGTCGGCCCGTCGCTTTTCGCCCGCACGCCCGCGCCAAGCGGGCGTTCGTCTTTTTTCGCCCTCTTAAGTTTGGCTTAATCTTGGGCTGCGACCATGCGTTCCATACCACCCCTGTTGAGCCGCCGGAGCATCGGCGGCGTTTTTTTGTTCCCCTACGCGTGGCGGCCGCACGGCCCGTGCGGTGCCGTAACTGGAAACGGCGATGATCGAAGATACGGTGTTCAAGCATCTACGCACGATGCTCAAGCGCGAGCATGCGCTACCGGTCCAAAGCTGCCGCGTGTCGATGCCCGTGCAGCGGCCATGGGGGCGAACCTACCGGCTCGTCGAATGGACCATGTATAAGGATGCCCCTTCATACCGCTGCGTCGTCCCGGCCGAGTACACCGATACCGATATCGCTCGCCTCGTGGCCACGCACGTTCCAGGGCGCGTCTACGCCGACGAAGTCTGCTGATCGCAGCGTCTGCCGATCGTCGCCTCACGTCCGGGTGGTCGGTTGCCCCCTAGGGAAGGCACTGCGACGCCGTGCCCGATGACGCGTTGGCCCATTCTCTGCTAGGCTGGCGCATCGATCACCTCAATTCCAACGTTTCTCGATGGACAATACCTTCAACGAGCGTGGCGTCATGATCACGCGCAACGGGCTGAGCGCGGGCGGCCAGATCTTTTCGTTGCGCGAAATCCAGAACGCACGCGTCGAGACGATACAAAAGAATAGACTGCTGCCGCTCTCCCTTTCGCTGGCCGGCGCGGCCGGCGCGATCGGCGGTGCGTTTTGGCGCTCGGGTGCCGCATTGACGCTCGGCGTGATGTTCATCGTCGTCGGCCTCCTCGCATGGACGACGCAGGACATCATGCACCGGCTCATGGTGTCGACGCAAAGTGGCGATCGCGAAGCATTGACGAGCCCCGATCTCGATTTCGTCAAACGCGTCGAGCAAGCACTGAAAAGCGCGCTGGCGTCGACGCACGGCACGGCCAAGAGCACGACCACGGCGGCCCAGTAACCTCGCTCCGGCACGCCCGCCGCCGGCAAGCGGCGGGACCTCGCTCGTTCGAGTTCGTTCAATCCAGCAGCAAAGGCTTCACGCGCCAGATGTTCCGCGCGTACTCGTCGATGGTCCTATCGGACGAGAACCGCCCCATCCCCGCCACGTTCTCGATCGCACTCGCCGTCCATGCGCGCGGGTCGCGAAAACGCGCGTCGACGGCATCCTGCGCGGCCGCGAATGCGGCGAAATCGGCCAGCACCATATAGTGGTCGCCCCAATCGACGAGCGTATGAAAGATGTCGGAAAAGCGATGCGGGTCGCCGTCGGCGAAATACCCGGTGCGGATTTGTTCGAGGGCGAGCCGCAATTCCGGATCGCGCTCGTAAATCTCGCGCGGACGATAGCCGCTGGCGCGCAGTTCGCTGACGCCATCGGCCGTGAGCCCGAAGATGAACATGTTCTCTTGCCCCACCGCTTCGCAAATCTCGATGTTGGCCCCATCCATCGTTCCGATCGTCAATGCGCCGTTCAGCGCGAGCTTCATGTTCCCAGTGCCCGAGGCCTCCGTGCCCGCCATCGAAATCTGCTCCGACAAATCGGCGGCAGGAATCATGAGCTCGGCCACGCTGACGCCGTAATTCGGCACGAACACGACTTTCAATCGATCGCCGACGACAGGGTCGTTGTTGATCTTTTCGCTGACGTCGCCGATGAGCTTGATGATCGTCTTCGCCATCTTGTAAGCCGACGCCGCCTTGCCCGCGAAGATGACGACACGGGGCACCCAATCGTCGTTCGGCCGCGCGCGGATGCGGTTGTAGCGGACGATCACGTGCAGCACGTTCAGCAATTGCCGCTTGTACTCGTGAATTCGCTTGACCTGCAGATCGAACAGCGCGTCCGGATGGATCGTGCAGCCTGTCTCGTGCAGTAGCCGCTGCGCAAGCCGGATCTTGTTGCGCCGCTTCGCCGCGCGAAACTCCGACGTGAAGCTCGGGTCGTCCTTGAGAGGACGCAGCTTCGCGAGCTCGAACAAGTCCGTGCGCCAACGCTTGCCGATATGCGTGTCGATCAGCTTCGACAGCGGCTGATTCGCCTGCGAGAGCCAGCGCCGCGGCGTGATGCCGTTCGTCACGTTCGTGAATCGCTCGGGGAAGACCCGCGCGAATTCGCTGAAGAACTCGCGTTCCATCAATTGCGAATGGAGTTGCGAAACGCCGTTGACCTTCTGGCTCGCGACGATCGCCAGGTGCGCCATGCGCACGCGCCGCTGCCCGTATTCATCGACGAGCGACACGCGGCGAATGACGTCGATGTCATGCCCGAAATGCTCGCTCGCGTCCTTCAGGAAACCCGCATTGATCTCGAAGATGATTTCGAGGTGCCGCGGCAACAAGCGCGCGAGCATATCCACGTCCCACGTTTCGAGCGCCTCGGGCATCAACGTGTGGTTCGTATAGGAAAACACCTGCTGCGCCATCTTCCACGCGCGGTCCCACGGCACGTGATGGACGTCGACGAGCAGGCGCATGAGCTCGGGAATCGCGAGCACGGGGTGCGTATCGTTCAGATGGATCGCGACTTTCTCGGCGAAGCGCCCGAAGGTGCTGTGCGTGCGCTGATAGCGGCGAATGAGATCCTGCATCGTCGCGGACACGAAGAAGTACTCCTGACGCAGCCGTAGCTCGCGGCCGGCCGGGGTCGAGTCGTCGGGATAGAGCAAGCGGGACACGTTCTCGGAGTGCTCTTTCGTCTCCACGGCTCTGCGATAGTCGCCCTGGTTGAAAGCCGACAGATCGAGTTCCTCCGTCGCGCGCGCGGACCAGAGCCGCAACGTATTCGTCGCGCTCGTGCCGAAGCCGGGAATCACCGTATCGAACGCCATCGCATTGACGTGCTGTGTGTCGACCCATTCGGTGTGTCCATCCCTCCCGATCGTCCGTCCGCCGAAGTGAACGACGTACTCGACCTCGGGGCGCGGAAACTCCCAAGGGTTGCCGGCTCGCAGCCAATAATCGGGCGTTTCGACCTGCTCGCCCTGAACAATCTGCTGACGGAACATGCCGTAGTCGTACCGAATGCCGTAGCCGAACCCGGGAATGGCAAGCGTTGCCATCGAATCGAGAAAGCAAGCCGCCAGCCGCCCGAGGCCGCCGTTGCCGAGCGCGGCGTCGGGCTCGAGATTGGTGACGGCTTCCATGTCGACACCGAGGCTCGCCAGCGCTTCTTTCATTTCGTCGTAAATGCCGAGCGCGAGCAACGCATTCGTGAACGTGCGGCCGATGAGGAATTCCATCGACAAGTAGTAGACGCGCTTGACGTCTTGCTCGTACTGCTGGCGGGTGGTTTTCATCCAGCGGGCGACGAGCCGGTCGCGCACGGCAAGCGCCGCGGCGTTGAGCCAGTCTTGCGGCCTGGCCGCGACGGCGTCTTTGCCGACGCCGTACATCAACCGGTTGGAGATGGAGCGCTTGAGCGCATCGACGGTACTGTTGAGCTGGTCGAATTCCAGATCGACGGCTGTCATCGAGTTCCTCCTCAGGCAAAGAGCGGCATGCGCCTTGCTGACGCGCGGGCCCCCAGACACCTACCGCGGGAATGGTCAGGTTACGCCATTTCGGGCGGACGCGAACCCAGCGTTTGCAAGGAAACGCTCGGAGCGCTCGCCCCTTTCAAGCAGCCGACGTTGGCGCGCCGATGGGCACCGCCTACTATGGAACGATAGTCGGCGATCATCGGAGTCGATATGACAACCCAAACGAACATCCATACGGTCATCGGCATGCTTCACGCGCAGGAGTTACTGACGCTTTCGGTCATCCGCGCACTACCGCCCGACACGCGATGCCGAATCGCCGACGAACTGAAAGCGCATGCCGAGCTCGCGACGCAGCCCCAACCGAGCGTATCGGGCGAGCGCGACACGCTCGAAGCGTTCCGGACTCACGTGAAGCGGCTCTCGATCCTGCTCGCGTCGGTGTCGTAGATCGGCCGGCCGCCGTCCCTGGGGCAGCACGCACGATGCCAGACGAGGCGAGTGTGTCAGCGAGGCAAATAGGCGAGCGGATCGACGCTCTTGCCCGCATGACGGATTTCGAATTCGAGCGTGCCTCTGCCGGAGGCGTCGGTGCCCATCTGTGCGATGGGCTGCCCCTTCTTGACCGTGTCGCCCTCCTTCACGAGGACGTCGCCGTTCACCGCATAGCCGGTCACGACGTCGCCGCCGTGTTTGACGACGACGAGCGACTTGTACTGATCGATGCCGGTGCCGACATAGATGACCGTGCCGTCGGCGGATGCTTTGACGGCTTCGTCGGGCCGTCCGGCGATGACGATGCCTTTGACGTTGCCCGCATCGGTCAGCCTGGTCACCTGACCATAAGCAGGCCATGCGGGACGCACGACGACGATGCCTTGGCCTTCGTTCCCCGACGCATTCACCCCGGGCTGCGGCGCGACGCGCAGCACCTGCCCCGGCACCAACATTGCCGTGCGCGGTATGTTGTTCCATGCGGCAACGTCGTCCACGCGTTGACCGAACGCGGCCGCGATGCCGGGCAGCGTATCGTCGGGATTGACGCGATAAAAGCCCGCCGGCACACGCGCCGGCTGGGAAGGCTGAGCTTGCGACGAAAACGGCGACTGGGCGAACCAATCGCCGCTCGCGCAGCCTCCGAGAAACGTCGCGCCGGCCAATGCCAGCGCGGTGTGCGCCCATGCTAGGCGCGGTCGTGCAGGAATGCGTACCTTCTTCACCCTCGGCCCTCGATCGATGCGATATTGCCTTTTGATCCCGAGCCGCTGGCTAGCCTGACAAACAGCTTGCGCGACGGATCGGGCGCCTGTCGTTCTTACGATCGTACTAGCCGAACATCGTACACGACCCGGGGAGCCAAAACGAAACTGGCCCGCGCCCCCTTGCGGGAGCGGCGAGCCAGCGGGTCTTGCCAAACGATCGCTACCGTGTGACCGAGCGGCCCCGGTCGCGTTCCGTTTCTCCCATCAGGCGGCCTCAGTGACCCAGATACAGCGAGTCGGACTGCGATTGCATGCCGCCCATGTTGGCCGGACGAGCCGGCGCGACCTGCACCGCCGCTGCACCGGACTGCGACGTACCGGCGGCGACGCCGCCGTAGCCTTGCTGCGCATTCACGCGCTGCTCAGCCGCTTGGATGTCGTCCGGGTAATACGGGTCTTGGCCGACCGGGCGATAGCCCGCCTGCTCGACGTTGATGAGGTCTTGACGCACCTGCGAGCGCGTCACAGGGCCGTTGTCCGGAGACGTTTGAGCGAACGAAGCGAGCGGGATCGACAAGGCGGAAGCGGCAACCATTGCGTACACGAGTGATTTCATGATCAACCTCCGAAACTGTGATTCGCCGCATGCGGAAGTGCCGCAGCGATTAATCACAGTCTATTCACTCTAGCATCTAGGGAAAACCACTAATTTGACGAAATTGAATTTCGATAGGAGCAACAATCACCGATTGTTTCGCCTCGTTAGATTCGTAAATGACATCAATTGCTCGTTTTTTGCGCACAATCGGGCGCCCAATGGCGGCATTGTCGCGTGCAGCGAGGCCATTCATATGAATAAAGCCTACCCCCACGTCGCGTGGAAACTGCCCGCGCGATCGATGCGCTCGAACGTATGAGCCCCGAAGAAATCGCGCTGCGCCTGGACGAGGTTTGCCGGTAGCCGCTCCGACCGATAAGCGTCGAAATAGGCAATGGCCGAAGCGAACGCGGGCACGGGCACGCCGGCCGTGACCGCCGCGGTGACGATCTCGCGCAGCGACGCCTGATACTGTTCCGAAATCGAGCGGAAGTGCGGGTCGAGCAGCAAGTTGGCGAGCTGCGGATCGTGCGTGTAGGCGTCCGTGATCTTCTGGAGGAATCGCGCCCGGATGATGCAGCCCGCCCTGAATATCTTGGCGATCCCGCCGAAATCGAGGCCCCATTGATATTCCTCAGAAGCCGCCCGCAGTTGCGCGAAACCTTGCGCATAAGAGATGACTTTGCTCAGATAGAGCGCGCGGCGCACGGCTTCGACGAACGCGGCCCGGTCGCCCGTGAACGGCTTGGCTGGCGGCCCCGATAGCAGTTTGCTTGCTGCGACGCGCTCGGTTTTCAGCGACGAAAGCACGCGCGCGAAAACCGACTCGGTGATGAGCGGCAGCGGTACGCCGAGATCGAGCGCGTTCTGGCTCGTCCACTTGCCGGTCCCCTTTTGCGCGGCGCGATCGAGGATCACGTCGACGAGGTCCTTTCCGGTTTCCTCGTCCCGCTTGCCGAAGATCTTGGCCGTGATGTCGATCAAGTAGCTGTCGAGCTCACCCGCGTTCCACTCCGTATAGACCTTCTCCAACTCGGGGTTCGTGAGCCCCGCCACCTGTTTGAGCACCCCATAGCTTTCGGCGATCAGCTGCATGTCGCCATATTCGATGCCGTTGTGCACCATCTTCACGAAGTGGCCGGCACCGTCGGGGCCGATATAGGCCACGCACGGCTCACCATCCGGCGCTTTGGCGGCGATCTGCGTCAAGATCGGAGCGACGAGGTCATAGGCGTCGCGCGGGCCGCCCGGCATGATGGCGGGGCCTTTGAGCGCGCCCTCCTCGCCGCCGGACACCCCCGTGCCGATGAAATGCAGTCCAGCCTGGGCCAGTTCCTGGTTGCGGCGAATCGTATCGGTGAAATGCGTGTTGCCACCGTCGATCAGCACGTCGCCCTCATCGAGCAGCGGCTTCAACGCTGCGATCGTCGCGTCGGTCGGCGCGCCGGCCTTGACCATCAGCAAAATGCGCCGCGGCTTTTCGAGCGATTCGACGAACTGCTCGAGCGTATGCGCCGGCACGAGCTTGCGATCGGGAAACTCCGCCACGAGTTCGTCCGTCTTCTCGCGGCTGCGGTTGTACACGGCCACGGCATAACCGCGGCTTTCGATATTGAGTGCGAGATTGCGGCCCATCACCGCAAGTCCGACGACGCCGATGGCAGGTTTGCCCATTTGTCGAATTCTCCAAGAGGCCGGGTGCCGGCGGATCGCGCCGCGCACACCGCGACGGAACGACCGTCAACGATAAGAAACCGAAGGTACGACGCGCGCGGCCAACGCGGCCAGTGCCTCGCCGCACGGCGCCTGCACCTTCAGCGAGAACAGCGTGTCGGCACGCGTCACCCCGATGTTGATCGCGGCAATCGGCATGCCAGCCTTCGCTGCCCACATGCAAAAGCGATACCCTGAAAACACCATCAACGACGAACCGACGACGAGCATCGCATCGGCGGCTTCGAGCGCTTGGCCAGCCGCTTCCACGCGCTCGCGCGGCACGTTCTCGCCGAAGAATACGACGTCGGGCTTGAGCATGCCGCCGCAGTGCGAGCATGCCGGCACGCGAAAGACGTCGAGCGCGTCCCACTCCAGGTGCGCGTCGCCATCGGCCGAAACGGCCGCACTTGCATCGGCGAGGGCGGGATTATCGTGCAACAGCAGCGTTTGTATCGCGGCGCGCGCGTGGCGGGCACCGCAATCGAGGCAGACGACGTCGTCGATGCTGCCGTGCAGTTCGATCACGTCGGCGCTGCCCGCGCGTTGATGCAGCCCATCGACGTTTTGCGTCACGAGACGGCCGACGCGGCCCGCGGCGCCTAAGCGCGCCAGCGCCCCATGCGCCGCGTTGGGCTGCGCCTGGGCCAGCATCGGCCAGCCGACCATGCTGCGCGCCCAGTACCGGCGCCGCGCCTGCTCGGAATCGCGGAACGCCTGCCATTGAATCGGTTGCGCGCGCATCCAATCGCCGTTCAGATCGCGGTAGCCGGGAATGCCCGAGGCCACGCTCACGCCAGCGCCCGTCAAGACGAACAACCGCTCGTGCACCGCCACGAACTCGCTGAGCGCATCGATGCCCGCGGCGGCGCAGGCGCGCTCCGGAAAAGGCGGCTCAGGCAGTCGAATCGAAGCGGACGATTCGGTCATGATCGGCGGCGGCTCCTTGAACATTGACGATGCCGTGCGCAGCGGCAACGTCGCGCATTCTACGCCGATCGATGCGAATGCGTCGTCCTGGTGCACGAAGTGCGAAGGTGCGATGGGAAGCCGCTCACAACTTCTCGCCCGCGAGTCGCGCGGCCAAGAAATCGATCAACAAGCGCGTGCGTGCGGGCATCTTGCGCGTGCGCGGCCACAACGCGAATAAAGGGAGCGGTGCCGGTTCATACTCGGGCAAGACGATGCTCGCTTGGCCCGCGTTCACCGCGTCGCGAATCTGCCAGAACGCCGCTAGCCCGATCCCGAGCCCGCCCAGCACCGCGGCGTTGACGGCCGCCACCTGATCGCTTTCGAACCGCCCCGCCACCGCAACCGATACCTCGACACCCGTGCGCGCGGTGAAGCTCCAGCGATACGGATTAGGCACGCCGGTGCGAACGACGCAGGAATGCGAAGCGAGGTCTTCCGGCCGGTGCGGATGTTCGTGCGCCGCGAGATAGCCGGCGGAGGCGAACGCCACACGGCGCACGTCGGCAAGCTTTCGTGCAACCAAGCGCGAGTCCGGCGTCGTGCCGATGCGCACCGTGACGTCCGCACCGCTCGTCGCGGGATCGCTGAATTCGTCGGATAGCGTCACGGAAGCGCTCAGTTCGGGATGGCGCTTCAAAAATTCGCAGACGAGCGGCACGACGAAGCGCGGGCCGAACAGCGTCGGCACGTTCACGCGTAACCGCCCCGTCAAGCGCCGCGCATCTTCGGCAAGCTCGGTCTGCGCGATCTCGAGATCCGCGAGGATCGCCTTCACGCGGCCATAGAAGCGCTCGCCGGCATCGCTCAGGCGCGAGGTGCGCGTCGTGCGCAGCACGAGCGTGGCGCCCATCTCGCCTTCGAGCGTTTGCAATCCCCGGCTCACGGCCTGCAGCGATCGACCGAGCCGACGCGCCGCGCCCGTGAGGCTGCCCTCCTCCGCGATCGCCACGAAAGTCTCGAGTTCGCGCAACGACTGCATCGTGATTCTCCCGATTTTGTGGATTATGTTTCCATTCTTCCGCTAGTTACGTTACCGAATCGGGAGAGTAGCATCGATCGGACTCACTGCTTACTCGAGCCAAAACGCAGTCCAACCGATCGGCATCGATCGACCCGAGGTTTCGCTATGGATCTTTGCTCACAAACCGCCTCCTCCCCGCCCGCTCCCGATTCCGCCGCACCTCGCGAGGGCGTTCCCATCGGACTGTTCGCGACGCTCGTCGGCGTCACGGTGTTGCCGCTGTACGCGTCGCAAGTCATGCTCGGCGCGCTCGATGCGTCGCTGCACCTGCGCGCGTGGACGACGCTCGTCACCGCGCTGACGATGTTCGGCTATGCGGTGGGCCTCGTCGCGTTGGTTCCGCTCGTCGATCGGCTGCCGAATCGCCCGCTCATCGGCGCGACGCTCGCCGCGCAAGCCGCGTGTCTCGCCACGGCCGCGCTCGCGCCGGCACCGATCGTGTTCCTGGCTGCGTCGTTCGCGATCGGCGTCACGGCCAGCGCCATTCAAATGCTCGTGCCAGCCGCTGCGTCGCTCGTGCCGCCGCAAGCGCGCGGCGCCGTCGTCGGCAACGTCATGAGCGGCCTCATGCTCGGCATTCTGCTTTCGCGCCCGCTAGCCAGCATCGCAACGCGCGCACTCGGGTGGCGCGGCTTCTTCTTCGCCGACGCCGCCCTGCTCGCCGTCGTGGCAGCGTGCGCGGTGCCGCGCCTTCCCCCGCTCTTGCCGGTGGGCCGACCCTCGTATCGTTCGCTGATCGCCTCGCTCGGCCATCTCGCGATCTCGGTCGATACGCTGCGCCGGCACGCCCTTTATCAGGCACTCCTGATGGTCGGCTTCAACGCCTTTTGGAGCAGCATTGCCGTCGTGCTCGCGCGTGCGCCGTTCCATTGCAGCGCGACGCAAATCGCCGTTTTCGCGCTCGCGGGCGCGGGTGGCGTCGTTGCCGCGCCGATCGCGGCCATGCCCGCGCAGCCAAGCACGCGGCGCACGTCGTCGCGATCGTCGCCGCGTTAACGGCCGCATGGGCCTTGACCGCACCGGTTCCGCACGCCGCCGCAATCGTCATTGCAGCCGTCGCGGCCTTTTTGCTCGACGCCGGCGTCATCGCGGATCAAACGCTGGGCCGGCGCGCGATCAACCTGCTCGCGCCGGAATCACGCGGGCGCGTGAACGGTTTGTTCACCGGCCTGTTTTTCATCGGCGGCGCAGCCGGCGCGGCCCTATCCGGTCCGACGCTGGCTTCCGCCGGATGGCTCGGCGTGAGTGGTGTCACACTGACGGCGTTCGCTGCCGCCGCGTTGATTCATCTGATGCATCGAGATCGCACTACGACCTGACTCATCCATTTGCTCAGGAGAATGCAATGAATTGGACTCGCGCAAACATCCGCTATGAGAGCGTCGGTATCGACGGATTGGACATCTTCTACCGCGAAGCGGGTCCGCGAGATGCCCCCGTGCTGTTGCTGCTGCACGGCTTTCCTTCGTCGTCCCGGATGTACGAAACGCTGCTGCCGCCGCTCGCCGATCGCTACCGCCTCATCGCGCCCGACTACCCCGGCTTCGGTCACAGCACGGCCTTGCCGTCAAACGAGTTCGTCTATACGTTCGATCGGCTCGCGCAGGTCATGACGGCGTTCGCCGATCGGCTCGAACTCGGCCGCTTCGCGTTGTTCGTGCAGGACTACGGGGGGCCCGTAGGCTTTCGGATGGCGCAAGCCCAGCCGGAGCGCATTCGCGGAATCGTCGTGCAAAACGCCGTCGCACACGAGGAGGGGCTCGGTCCGCTATGGGCGACGCGCAAGGCATTCTGGGCCGATCGGGCTCGCCACGAGGCGGCGTTGCGCGCGAATCTGCTTTCGTTCGATGCGACGCGGCTGCGTCACGTCGGCCATACGCCGCACCCCGAGCGTTACGATCCCGACGCCTGGCACGATGAGTTCGCCTTCTTGTCGAGCCCGGGGCAAATCGACATTCAGACGGAACTCTTTTACGACTATCGAACGAACGTCGAGCGCTATCCGCAATGGCAGCAATACATGCGGGAACACCAGCCGCCGATGCTCGTCGTGTGGGGCAGGCACGATCCGTCGTTTGCGGTCGAGGGCGCGCATGCTTACCAGCGCGACGTGCCGGACGCACAAGTGCATCTGCTCGACGCGGGGCACTTCGCGCTCGACGAAGCCTGCGATGAAGTCGCCTCGCTCACGCGCAGCTTCTTGGCCTCGCTCGAGGGTGCCGCGCGTGAGCCGATCCCGCGTTAGCTCAGTGCACGCGAGGGCTTGCACCGCGCGACGTCATCACCCCGTGAACCATTCGCTCCATCTCCTTGACGATATCGGACAACAGCGACGTCACGACGGCGAACTCGCGCCCGTAGGGACCCGCGCGGCCAGCGGAGATGCGGGCATTGATCGCCACGATGTTCGCTTGCATCGATATGCGTCCGAGCTGCTCCGCTAGCTGAGCATCGCGCTTGGACGCCGCGTGCTCGACGTTGCGCATTTCGTTTTGATAAGCAAGCGTGATCTCTTGCAGCAATTGGAGCAATGGCGACGCCTGCGCGACGAGCGCGTCGGCGAATGCCTGCGCTTCGCGCTCGCTTGCCGACGTCTGCGAGACCGCATGTGTGGCATCGCCGATGAAGCGACGAATTCGTTCGTCGGCGCGATGCGAGCCGAAATAGAGTTGGCTCAGCGCATCGCAGAACACACCGGGCAGACGATCGCTGCCGTCGACGAGGTCCGCATGAGCTGCCGCGAACATCGCCAGGCACTCCTTGGCGACTTGGCTCGCTCCGGTATCGCCCTGCGCCGCGAGCAGAACATGGAGCACGATGCGTTGCGACAGCATTCGCTGACGCCCCGCGAGATTGATGAGCTCTCCAATGGTTTCGGCTGAGACATGATTCTCGAGCGCTCGGCGCACATCCTTAGATTCGTGTTTGATCATGGCAAGATGCGATCGTCGGTACGATCGCTTAGCGTGGGCCCAAGATAACTGCGCCGCAGTGCTCACGGACTGCCTGCGCGACGCTCTCGTTCGTGCGAGGACGCACGCCGGGTTACGCAATAGCCATGCCATGGGCCGCTTTCCACGCGGCCGCTTACATCACATCATTCACCGCACGATCACCGACCTCGGCCGGGCCGCGCTGCCATGCACTTGTGCGAAGCGGCTCGCTTTGGTGCGGCCGGCACCGCCAAGGGGCGCCCGCCGCAGCTGTGCGCCGCACGTCATCACAACAGCGGGCAAGCCGTCACGCTGTTGCCGAGCTCGGCGCAAAGCTGCTCGTATTCGCGCAAGTAAGCGCGCTCGCGCTCGTCGAGCATATCGACGTCGATGAGATCCCAGTCGTACCCGACCACGACGATATTCTCGAATTCGACTTTCCCTTGCTCGCTCACGCTCGGATGAATGATCACGACGTTCTCGATGCGCACGCCGCCCTTGCCCGGTACGTAGATGCCAGGCTCGACGGAAATCGCGGCACCCGGCACGAGTCCATGCTTCGAACCGGGCGCGAATCGCACGCCGCCCTCATGCACGTGAATGCCGATGCCGTGGCCCGTGCCGTGATTGAAGTCGTAGCCGCGCGCGCGGCACACGTCGCGCACCGCCTCGTCGACTTCTTCGCCCGTGAGATCCGCCGGAAACCGCGTGACGAGCCCCTTGATGCAAGCCTTGAGGGCCGTCGTATAGATCTCGCGTTGCCATGGCTGCGGCTGTGTGCCGGGCGTGCTCTTGCGCAGCACGACACGCGTGCAGTCGGTTGCGAAGCCGCCTTCGTAATAGGCACCGCTATCGAGCAGCAACAATTCACCGTCCTCGAGGACGACGTCCTTGCTTGCCGCCGCGTAGTGCGCCAACGCGCTGTTCGCGCCATAGGCGGCGATCGTGGTGAACGAAAGCCCCACCGCGCCGCGCGCGGCGTAGGCATCGTTGATTTTGCGCGCGAGATCGTATTCGGTATGCCGCTGCCCCGGCTCGCCGTATTTCGCCCAGCGCATCGTTTCCGCAATTGCGGCACTGCTGCGCGCGAACCCATCGCGCAATTGCGTCAGCACCTGCGGCGTCTTCGCCGCACGCATCGATTCCACGGGGCTGAAGCTCGAGTGGCGCGCATGCGGCCACACGCGGCTCAACGCATCGGGCATCGCACAATTGACCGAATCGGCACCGTAGCAGATATGTTCGACGTCGAACAGTGCGAGAAACCGGCCCAGCGCCGCAAAGTCGTTGCGGAAGACTTGCAGCTTCGGATAGGCCTCGAGCAAAACCGGGCAGTGCTCGCAGCCCTCGGGCAGATAGAGCGCCACTTGCTCGCCGACGACGAACAGATAGCCTAGGTGCGAGGATGCGTTGGGCATGTGATAGCCGCGGCTGTTGAGCAGGTAGCCGATGTCGTCGGCCGCGCAGGTCAGCCAGCAAACTCGGGCGCCGGCATTGCCCAGATGGCCGCGCAAGCGGTCGTTCAGCGCGGCGATGTTGCGCGCCACGGACGTGCCGGTCATCGACTCCCGCAATTCGAAGATGGGCCGGTCCACCTGCCAGCCCGGCAAGTCGATCGCGCGGTCTATCTCGCGCGCCCGGAACGCCGTCCATCGCAGCGTGCCGTGCCGCGTGTCGGCGAGCAGCCGATCGCGCTGCGCCACGCTCACGCGCTGCGCGTCGTAACCCACGGCGCGCAGCGCATCCGCGTGCGCCGAGAGCCACCCCGCCAGCGCCGACCAGATCGGCACCCCGAGCTCGAGCTTTTC
>NZ_JBQCIF010000097.1:0-67343 GCF_051953955.1 Trinickia sp.
TTTCACATCGCGTCAACAGTTTTTTTAACTTCGTTCGAACTTCATCGAACCCTCAACCGTTGCCGCACCCTCTGCTCCGCACCCGCGCAAAACACGGGTACAACCCGCTTCGCACAAGGCCTCGCTTCCCTTCGCTCAGTCACATTGACTGCGCGAAAGGGCGTGATTCTAGGCCCCTTCCGAACACCGCGCAAGCGGAAATTCGCAGCCATCGGTTCGCCCTCTTCGGAGGAAGCAAAACACAAGTCAAGTCGAGACGACACGCCGACAAGCGCAGTACACAAGCGCAGTACACAAGCGCAAGTACACAAGCGCAGCACGCAAGGAAGGCGCAACACCCGAGCGGCCGCGCTTGACGACCCCGGGCGCTTCCGGGTTCCATACGGGCTTCGCGCGTGTCGTCCGTCGAGAAGGCGCGGCGACAAGCGCGCTCGCACGCTTATCGGTCCACGAAAACACACAATGAACCATCAGCCGAACTACGCGCTCATCCTCGAGCAAATCCATCGCGACATCGAACCGTGGCGAACGAAAGGCCGCGTCGCCAATTACATCCCCGAACTGGCCAAGGTGCCGGCCGAGCGGTTCGGCATGGCCGTCGTCACCTTGGACGGCCAAGTGTTCACCGTAGGGGACGCCGGCGAGCGCTTCTCCATACAGAGCATTTCGAAGCTGTTCGCTTGCACGCTTGCGTTTCAATTGCTCGGCGACGCACTCTGGCGGCGCGTGGGACGCGAACCGTCCGGCACGGCATTCAATTCGCTCGTTCAGCTCGAGACCGAGCGCGGCCTGCCTCGCAATCCATTCATCAATGCCGGCGCGCTCGTCGTGACCGATGTGCTGTCCCGTCGCTTCGTGGGTGCGGAGACCGCGCTCGTGCAGTTCGTGCGCCGGTTGTCCGGTGCGGTCGACATCGATTACAACTCGCGCGTCGCACAATCGGAACTGCAACACGCCGATCGCAACCGCGCAATGGCGCACTTCATCGCAAGCTTCGGCAATCTGGAAATGCCGCCGGAAGCCGTCGTCGACGCCTACTGCCGGCAATGCGCCATCGAAATGAACTGCGTCGAGCTCGCGCGCGCCGCGCTATTCCTCGCGAACGGCGGCATCTCCCCTGCCACCGGCGAGCAGATCCTCGATTCGAGTTCGGCCAAACGCTTGTCGGCACTCATGCTCACGTGCGGCACCTATGACGCCGCCGGCGATTTCGTTTATCGCGTGGGACTGCCGGCGAAAAGCGGAGTCGGCGGCGGAGTCGTTGCGGTGCTGCCAGGGGAAATGGCCGTTTGCGTGTGGTCGCCAGGGCTGGATGCCAACGGCAACTCGCTGGCCGGCACGCTGGCATTGGAATGGTTGACGACCTATTCGGGACGGTCGATCTTTTGAGGCACTGTCGGGTGACATTCCGCGGCGCATCCACGCGGGCGGCCCGCTCATGCAACAATCCTGCGGCCGCCCCTAAGTCCTCGGCCGCTCTGCACAACCGCTCATCCCTCGTCCAAATGGCGCCCTCCGGTTGCGACCGCACCGAAGCCAAAAGCGACTATCCCCATAGCCCACGCCGCGATTGGACAACTTCTCTCGCTCGAGCAGCGCGCCGCTGGATGCGCTCGGTCACGCTGGACGGATTCAGCGCATGCCGCCGCTCGCGACGATGTGCTCCCCCGTCAGCCAGCCGGCGTCGTCCGAAGCGAGGAACACGGCCACCGACGCAATGTCGTCGGGCTGGCCGGCGCGGCCGAGCGGCGTCTGGCTCACCGCGGCCGCTTCGAAGTCCGACCCCACGACCCCTGCCGTGTGTGTGCCTTCCGTAATCACGAAGCCCGGGTTGATCGCATTGACGCGGATCTTGCGCGGCCCCAGTTCGCGCGAAAGCACGCCCGTAATCGCATCGACAGCGCCTTTCGTGCCGGAATATACAGCGGTCGTCGGCGGCGTGATGGTGGTCGCAACGGAACTCACGTTGATGATGCTTGCACCTTCTCCCAGATACTTCAGCGCGGCTTGCGTGGTAAGCAGCAGGCCAAGCACGTTCACGTTGAACTGCCGGTGGAAGTGCTCCTCGGTGACGTCTTCGATCGGAGCGAACTCGTAGACGCCCGAATTGTTGACGAGGATGTCGATGCGGCCATACGTCTTGATTGCCGCATCGATGATGCCTTGTGCATCGGCGGCCTTCGATACGTCGCCGCCAACCGCAATCGCCTTGCCGTCTGCGGAGGTGATGTCGGCGACTACGGCTTCGGCTCCGGCCTTGCTGCTCGCGTAATTGACGACGACGGAAGCGCCGTTCCTCGCGAGCGCTTTGGCGATGCCTGCACCAATCCCCTTCGACGCGCCCGTGACGACGGCCACTTTGCCTGACAGTTTGCTCATATCTCTTTCTCCAATCGGTTCGATAGCATGAACGGGAAGTCGTTTCACAGGCCAACCGGCCTGCGTTGAACCGAATGTAGACAGTCGCTTCGCCGCGATAAAGGCGCTGAGCGCGAATTGACTTGAGAGATTTGGCGAATAATGCCCGCGCGCTGGCTGCTTACGCTCGCTAGCGCGCGGGTGGCGAACCTTGATCGCGTTCGGTTACTGGGTTACTCGGTTGTTCAGTTGTTCGGCGGTTTGGTTTACTGGGCTACCGGCGATTTCGTGCTCGGCCTTGCCAGCGTATTGTTGACGCCGAAAGCCGGGGTGGACGAGGTCGAATCCGCGTCCATGCTGTTTGTCTGACGCATGTTCGGCGATGCCGTGCCGCTTTCGGACTGGACGGCACCCGGCGTGCCGTAGCCGCTCGTGGCAGCGGCCGGCGACTTCGTCGTCGGGGTCGCCAACGTATTATTGCCCTGAGCAAAAGCTGCGTCTGAAAGCGATAGTGCGACAGCCGCCGCAATCAGCGCACAAGTCGTCTTGTTCATGATCCGCCCCTCCATCATTGGATTGAAAAATTCGGCGAGTTTTCACCCGGTATGGAAAGTTTAGGAACGCTGCTGCTGATAATTAAGCGCGTTGTTGGCAATGATGAATTTCGATTTTCGTCGTTAGGGGCGGAAATGAATCAATGCATGAAACCATGCTCTTTTCGTGCACTGAAATCACGCCGGTTCAAGTCGGGCATGACCCACTGCGCATCCGCGGCGAATTTTTCATCGGTCATTCCGGGCGCACGGAACAGCGTGAATTGCACGTCTGCCCGGGCCCGTTCGCGACGACCCGCATCGCCCTATTTGTTCCCGCCACCGTGCCGATGCCGTCGCCGCTCTTCACGCGCCTGCGCGATATGCGGCATCAGTTCGCCGATGTACTGTCTTGCGTCTCCCCGCGTGGTCACCTGCTTGAAGCGCTGGTGCGCCGCCTCCTCGCCCACCAGTTCGATATGCGCCTTTCGCAGCACGTGCAGCATTGCCATCAGCGTGCTCTGGTCGGGTACGGGTTCGTGATCGCGCGCATGAGGGCGCGTAGGCGTCGCTCGATTCATGCTCCTATCCTCGCTGGGCAGTCCTGGCGGCAAGTTTGAGTGATGAGCGACAGCACGTCTTTAGCGTTTCTGTCGCGGTCCGTCAGCGGTGACAGACCGAACAAGCGTTGAAGGGTTGCGGGCACCGAGCTGTGGTCGTAAGTCGTATGATCCACCTGGCCGCGCGCGACCCAAGGCGACACGACGATCGCCGGCACGCGCACGCCGTAGACGTCGAACCCGAAACCGCTCGCATTGAGCCTCGCGGCCGCACCGTCGTTCGGAGGCGTTGCGGGACCGGGCTTGACCGAGTCATAGAAGCCGCCGTGCTCGTCGTAAAGGATCAAGAAGAGGCTCTTGTCCCACAACGGCGAATGGCGGATCGCACCGTACACGCGGGCGACGAGTTGATCGCCGCCCGCGAGGCCGTCCATCGGATGCTGCGAGCTGCCGTTCTCATAGCTGCCTTTGACGACGTCGCCGTAGCTCGGTTCGATGAACGTGTACCGAGCGGTATAGCCGGCGGCGAGGTCTCCTTCGAAGTGCGCCAGGTCGTCCACGTCTCGAACGCTGATCCCCTTGATCGATGCGACCTGCGGAATGCGGCCGAGCGGATCGCCGAGATGATCTTGATAGAGCCGATAATTGTCCTTCCCCAAAGCGTCGAAAATCGAACCGTTCGGATAAACGAAGCCATTCAGCCCTTCCCATTCGCACATCTCGGCGGAAGTGGGCGAATGCTCGAGCCCGCCCGACGACGCGCCGTGCAGAAAAAAGCGGTTCGGCCAGGTCGGGCCCGGCAGCGACGAATGCCAGCCGTCGCACAGCACGAACTGTGTCGCGAGCGCGTACAGCGCGGGGCACTGCGTACGGACGTCGACGCCCCGCATAACGTCTCCCACGTTGCCCGTTTGCGGCACGGTGCCTTCGGTGCGGGTGGTGGCGTAATTCGAGGCGAAACCGGAATTGTCGATCGACGGATAAGGCTGGCCGCGCATGAACTGCTTGCCCGGGCCGCATAGCTGCTCGACGACGTCGGTGAATTCGTGCCCGGGATCCGTGGACATTCGAGCGGGCGCGCCGCCGCCGAACGCATAAGCACTGCCGTTGTGACTATTCGTATTTTCGGCGGTAGCGGCGACGATTCCTGGAATGCCGGACAACGCGAACAAATGATCGAACGACCGGTTTTCGAGCATCAAGACGAAAACGTGCTGGATGATCTCGTTCATACCGCCTGCCGCCGCCGGGTTTGCATTCATATGCGTCCTCCTGTCGTTCGCGCATCGAAGCTATAGTAGCCGGTGCCTCGCGAAATCCTATGAAAAATAGACCAAATGCTCGCAACGGGCCGCGATGGCAGGCAGCGCGCCGAGGTAAGGCGGCATGGGCCGAAGCAATTAGGCTCATCGGGCCGTCGATACCGATACGTTCACCGCGCAACACAGCGAACGTAGCGCACGAGACGGAATCGTCCTAATCTTTCAGTGTCAGGGCGGCTTTTCCCGCCGGCGGCGACGCATTCTTATGCGTCGGCTGAAAACGATGAGAATCCATCCGTTGCCGCGAATTGCGTCGGCTCACAGCGCACGTCGGTGCAGGTGGCTGCATGCGTGGCTTTTCCGCTGCGGGGCGGCGCTCGTGGCACTGGCAGCGTGCGCGACGGCCGCGGATGCGGCTCCGCGCGGCGCGGTCGCCGTCATCCCCGTCGTCGGTGCCATCGGCCCCGCAAGCGCGGACTTCGTCACGCGCTCGCTCGCCCGCGCCGCTCAGTCCGACGCGCAGTTGGCCGTCATCGAGCTCGACACCCCCGGCGGGCTCGACACCTCGATGCGGCAGATCATCAAGGCCATCCTGGCCTCGCCCGTGCCCGTCGCCGCATTCATCGCGCCAGGCGGCGCACGCGCCGCGAGCGCCGGCACCTACATCGTCTATGCCTGCCATGTCGCGGCGATGGCGCCGGGCACGAATCTCGGCGCGGCCACGCCGATCCAACTCGGGGCGCCCGGCATGGGCTCGCCCGAACCGAAGCCCAAACCCGCGGACGAGCACGGCAAAGGCTCAGCCTCCGCTGTCCCGGCCACCGATACGCAATCGACCGAAACGCGCAAACAAATCGACGATGCGGCCGCCTATATTCGCGGGCTCGCGCAGTTGCGCGGCCGCAATGCGGCGTGGGCCGAGCAGGCGGTCCGCGAAGCGGTCAGCCTGTCCGCCGACGAAGCGCTCGCTCAGCACGTCGTCGATCTGACGGCGCGAGACGTGCCCGATCTGTTGACGAAGCTCGACGGCCGCACCGTCGAAACCTCGAACGGCTTGCACAAGCTCGCGACCGCGCACGCGAGCGTCGTCACGTTCGAGCCCGACTGGCGCAGCCACGTGTTGGCCGTCGTGACCGATCCGAACGTCGCCCTGATCCTCTTGACCATCGGAATGTACGGACTCTTTTTCGAGTTCGCCAACCCCGGGTTCGTGTTGCCCGGCGTCGCCGGCGCGATCTGCCTATTGATCGGCCTGTTCGCGCTGCAGTTGCTGCCGATCAGCTACACGGGCTTGGCGCTGATCTTTCTCGGCATCGCCTTTCTCATCGCGGAGGCGTTCCTGCCGACGTTCGGCACGCTCGGCTTCGGCGGCATCGTCGCGTTCGCGGCCGGCGCACTGATGCTGATCGATACCGATCAGCCCGGCTACGGCATCCCCGTCTCGACTGTCATCGCCATTTCCGCCGCGGGTGCCGTCTTCGTCTTCTTCGTCGCAAGCTTCGCGTACCGCGCGCGCCACCGGCCCGTCGTATCGGGCGGCGAGGCGCTCGTGGGCAGCTTCGGCGAGATCATCGACGCGGCACTGGCACCGGCGTGCAGCGACAGCGATGAGGCCGAGGGCACGAACGTCGGCTGGGCACGCGTGCACGGCGAGCGCTGGCGCGTGAGCGCGAGGGCCCCGCTTGCGGCCGGCGCACGCGTGCGCGTGACGGACCGGCACGGGCTCACGCTCGACGTCGTGCCGGAGCAAGCACCGCAGCCGCCATCACCGCCACAGTCACGTCCACGCGGAGTGTCGCCATGATCGGGTTCACGTACAGCTTCGGCACGATTCTGTTCTTGATCGTGATCGTCATCATTGCTTCGTCGATTCGTATCTTCCGCGAATACGAGCGCGGCGTCGTTTTCCTGCTTGGCCGCTTTTGGAAGGTAAAAGGCCCGGGCCTCGTACTGATCATCCCGATCGTGCAGCAAGCCGTGCGCATCGATCTGCGCACGATCGTCTTCGACGTGCCGCCGCAAGACGTGATCACGCGCGACAATGTCTCAGTCAAAGTCAATGCCGTCGTCTATTTCCGCGTCGTCGACCCGGAAAAGGCCATCATCCAAGTCGCCCGTTTTCTCGATGCGACGAGCCAGTTGTCGCAAACCACGCTGCGCGCCGTGCTCGGCAAGCATGAGCTCGATGCCCTGCTGGCCGAGCGCGAGCAACTGAATGCCGACATTCAGAAGACGCTCGATGCACAAACCGACGCGTGGGGCATCAAGGTATCGAACGTCGAAATCAAGCACGTCGACATCAACGAGTCGATGATCCGCGCCATCGCCAGGCAGGCGGAGGCCGAGCGCGAGCGGCGCGCCAAGGTCATTCATGCCGACGGTGAACTGCAGGCCTCGCAAAAGCTGCTGCAGGCAGCGCAGACGCTCGCGCAGGAACCGCAAGCGATGCAGTTGCGCTATCTGCAAACGCTGACGACGATCGCCGCGGACAAGAACTCGACCATCGTCTTCCCACTGCCCATCGATCTGCTCAGCACGCTGCTCGATCGCTTCAACCGTCACTGAGCCGGCTCTTCTTTACGCCCCTCTCCGCCCCCCCCCTTCCGCCGCTTTCCTTCGGGGCGCGCGCCGTGCGCAACGCCGTGCGCAACGCGCTGGCGTCGGCGCAAGGTCGCTATTAAACTGTGCGGCTCGTCCGCGGCTCGGCCCCTCGCGCGGCAGGCTGCCGACGCACTCGCTAGGAGACGCACACCCATGGAAGAACAAGTCAAGGCCTCGCCGCTCTTGGAATCGGCAAAACGCTATTTCGGGTTCGATGAGGGCGGCATTCAGCTGCGCACGGAAATCCTGGCCGGCATCACGACCTTCCTGACGATGGCCTACATCATTTTCGTCAACCCCGCGATCCTCGGCGACGCAGGGATGCCGAAAGAAGCCGTGTTCGTCGCCACCTGCCTCGTGGCGGCGATCGCGACGCTGATCATGGGCCTATACGCGAATTACCCGATCGCCTGCGCGCCGGGGATGGGGCTCAATGCCTACTTCGCCTATACCGTCGTCAAAGGCATGGGCTTCACCTGGGAAGCCGCGCTAGGCGCCGTGTTCATTTCCGGCTGCCTTTTCATGCTAGTCACGCTGATCGGCGTGCGCGAGATGATCGTGAGCGGGATTCCGCGTTCGATCCGCGCCGCCATTACTGCCGGCATCGGGCTGTTCCTCGCCATCATTTCGTTGAAGACAGCCGGCGTCATCGTCGGCAATCCGGCCACGCTCGTCACGCTCGGCGATCTGCGCAAGCCCGACGTCGCGCTTGCGACCATCGGCTTCTTCGCCATCGTGACGCTCGACTTTCTGCGCGTGCGCGGTGCGATCCTGATCGGCATTCTCGGCGTGACCGTTCTGTCGTTCTTCTTCGGCGGCAACCAGTTTCACGGCGTCGTCTCCGCGCCGCCTTCCATCGCTCCCACGCTATTCCATCTCGACATTCGGGCGGCCCTCTCCACGGGCATTCTCAACGTCGTGCTCGTGTTCTTCCTCGTCGAGCTGTTCGACGCGACCGGTACGCTGATGGGCGTGGCCAACCGCGCCGGGCTGCTCGTCGAAGGCAAGATGAACCGTTTGAACAAGGCCTTGCTGGCCGACAGCACCGCAATCGTCGCGGGGTCGCTGCTCGGTACGTCGTCCACCACGGCCTACATCGAAAGCGCCTCGGGCGTCCAGGCCGGCGGCCGCACGGGCGTGACGGCCATCACCGTCGCCGTGCTGTTCCTCGCCAGCCTGTTCTTTGCGCCGCTGGCCGGCGTCGTACCGCCCTACGCCACGGCGCCCGCGCTGCTCTACGTGTCGTGCCTCATGCTGCGCGAACTGGCCGATCTGCCGTGGGACGATGCAACGGAAGCCGTGCCGGCCGTGCTGACCGCACTGCTCATGCCGTTCACCTATTCGATCGCCAACGGCGTGGCATTCGGGTTCATCGCATATGCGGGGCTGAAGCTGTTCACCGGGCGAGCACGGCAAGTCAAGCCGATCGTCTGGATCATCGCGGCGATCTTTCTGTTCCGCTTCTTCTATTTAGGCGGCGGCTGAGCGCGCGCGGGCTTCCCGGCCGCGCGCACGCGCGCCGGCAGGCTCTGATGTGAAAACCCGAAAGGAGGCCCTAAGCGCGGGCGTTCGCTTCATAGAACCTGACGTAGCCGCTACGCAACGTCAGGCACTGGCAACCCGTCTCCGCGAGCAAACGGCGCGTCGCCGCTTCGATCCGCGTTCGATGCGCATCGAAACCACCGCCCATGTCTTCGAGCCGCGGCGAGGCGGCGCCGAAGTGATCTTCGAGCGCTTCCGCCGTGATGCTGCACCAAACGCGCTCGCCATTGACGAGCGCCGGAAATGCCACTTTCAGCTCGCGCCCCGAGTACTCGGGCGCTTCGTTCGGAAAACTGATCTGCATGGGATTCGCCTTTGCCGTGACGAAGACACGCCGATGACCGCGCTTAAATGGGAGTGCTTCCTTCTTGACGGAAACGCGGGCTTACCGGCATGGACGAGGCCGTTCATGCCGATTTCATTTACTTTAGGATGTTTGCGGCGGCGAGCAAGTTTTCCTTGTGCCGCACCGTATGGACGTCGATTGTTCCGACGAAATGACCCTCAATTGCACGACCGCATGCCTCGCGCGACCCGATGACCCTATGACCCCATCACCCGCGCCCCCCATCGTTCGCATCGAACCGACCGGGTACACGTTCGAGTCGCCCGAGCCGCTGACGCTGCTGGAGGCGGCGCAGGCCGCCGGCGTGCGGCTCGCGCGGTCGTGTCGAAACGGCACCTGCAGGACCTGCTTGTGCAAGCTCGTGGACGGGCGGGTGCGCTACCGCATCGAATGGCCCGGCGTGAGCCGGGAAGAAAAAGCCGAGGGTTTCATTCTGCCGTGCGTAGCGTTGGCCGAGACCGATCTCGTCTTATGGGTGCCCGACGCCGAGCGCGGTTGACCGCGGCAAGCGGCCCCTCAAACGTCGTATTTCTCCGCGAACGCCTGAGCGCCGAGCGCACGGAAATCGGCCAATGCGGCATCGAGGCGATCATGCGGCCAGTCCCACCACGCGATTCGCTGAAGGCGCTCGGCCGTGCGCTCGTCGACACGCAGGCGCAGCACGCGCGCCGGCACGCCGACGACGATCGCAAAAGGCGGAACGTCTTTCGTCACCACCGCCCCCGAGCCGACGGCGGCGCCGTTGCCGATCTTCACCCCCGGCATGACGATGGCGCCGTGACCGAGCCAAACGTCGTGGCCGATCTCGACGCGGTCTTGCGCGCGCCAGCCGAAAATCTCTTCGTCGTCGTCCAGCGACAAGCCATAGGAGCGCGAGCGATAGGTGAAATGATGAAGCGTGGCACGCCACGTCGGATGGTTGGGCGGATTCACGCGTGCGCAGGTGGCGATGTTGACGAATTTGCCGATCCGCGCATGCGCGATCTGATTGTCGCCCATGGCGTAGCTGTAATCGCCGAACGTCGAATCGGCGATCTGACAGCGCGGGCCGAGGTACGTGTGCCGCCCGAAGTCGCTCTTGCGGACGACGGCGGTCGGGTCGATCTCCGACTCTTCGTTCAACACTCGGCCGAGCGTCCACGGATCGACACCGCCGATTTTTTCTATGTACATGGATTTTCCTCGCTAACGCTAACGCTCATGCTTCGCGCGACGGTCCGAGCGCTCAGGCGACCAGGCGGCGGAGGGCCGCCGACATCCGTTCGGCGCAGGTGACGAGCACGAACGTGACGATCAGCAAGAACGCAACCGTTTTATATTGGAACAAGTTCATCGCCGTCAGCAACAGGAAGCCGATGCCTCCCGCGCCCACGAACCCGAGCACGAGCGAGGAGCGCAAGTTCTCGTCGAAGCGGTAAAGCGCGATGCCGAGCAGCGACGGCAGCACACCCGGCACGACGGCGTGCGTGAACACCTGCAGCCGGCTCGCACCTGTCAGCGTCAATGCCTCGACGGGCCCCATGTCCATATCCTCGATGACTTCCGCGAAGAGCCGCCCGAGCATGCCGACGGAATGAACGCCCAACGCCAACGCACCGGGAAACGGCCCGAGGCCGACCGCCGTGACGAACAGCAGCGCCCACACGAGATCGGGAACGGAACGCGTGAGGCCGATGACGGCACGCGCGGCGTAGTAGAACGGCTTGCCGGGCGTCATGTTCTTCGCCGCGAGCATCGACAGCGGGAACGCGAGGACAACCCCGACGACCGTGCCGAAAATCGCCAGATCGATCGTTTCCAGCACGGGCATCAACGTCGGCTCGAACTGATCGAACGCCGGCGGGAGCGAGCGCGAGATGATGTCGGCCATCCCGTGCACGCCGGTCACGAGATCCTGGGGGCGTGCCTGCACGACGATCCACGCCTGGATGAACAGCGCTGCGACGATGAGCACGATCCCGGCCGTCATCGCTCTGCGAAGCGGCGAGGGACCGCTCGCCACGCTCAGTTCGTTCGTTGCGCTGCTCATGCGTCCGCCATGTAAAGGTCGGCAATTTCGCGCTGAGAGACAGCCGATGCCGGGCGATCGAAGACGGTCCTGCCTCGGCGCAAGCCGACGATCCGGTCCGCATAGCGCGCGGCGAGCTCGGGTTGATGCAGCACGCAGACGACCGCGAGACCATCCTCGCTTGCCAAGCGACGCAAAAGCCGCATGACTTCGTCGGCGGCCTCGGGATCGAGACTGGCGACGGGCTCGTCGGCGAGCAGCACCTGCGGCGCTTGCGCGAGCGCACGGGCGACGGCGACGCGCTGTGCCTGCCCGCCGGAAAGCGTTCCCGCTCGCTGGCCCGCCAGGTCCGCTAGCCCTACTTCCGCGAGGTACCCGAGCGCCGGTTCGACTTCCTCCGGAGGCACTCGTCCGAGCGTCGTCGCGAGCGTGCGATGCCTGCCGAGCGCACCGCAACAGACGTTGGCGAGCACGCTGCGGCGGCGCACCAGATTCGCATGCTGCGAGATCAGCGCGAGCGGCAGCCGCGCTTCGCGCATCGCTTTGCCCGACAGCGACGTGAGATCGCGCCCGGCCACCTCGACGGTACCGGCCGTCGGCCGGTTCAAGCCGACGACGCACTTCATGAACGTCGACTTGCCGCTGCCGTTGCTGCCGAGCACCACGACCATGTCGCCCGCCCCAACGGACAAATTCATGTCCTGCAGCGCGGTATGACCGTTCGCGTAACGCATCGTCAAATTGCGCACGGCCAGCTTCACGCGGGGCGCGAGCGCCGCGCCGTGCGCGGCATTCGCCGCCGCGGCGCGGCCGGGCCGCATGCCCTCCGGTTCGAGCGCCGCGGCCCCGGAGGCTCCGAGGATCGCGTTCACAGTTTTGCCAAATCGACGTGCAGCGTCTTGACCAAATCGCGGATCTGGTCGTACGACGCATCGCTTTGCGCCGTCGTCTTCAACGCCGGGTTTTCGTTGGCTGCCAGGAACTTCTGATCGGCATCAGGCAATTCATGGAGATCGAGCGAGCTCAAGACCTTCGCCAAACGCGCCTTGAACTCGGCGGGCAGATTGCCGCGCACGGCCAGCGGATCGAGCGGAATCGGCTCCGATTGCCACAGCGTGACGTAAGCGTTCGCGTCGAACTCGTTGTGCAGCTTTGCGCTCGCGATTTCCTCGCTGTTGAGCTCCCCGGCGTGCACCTTGTGATTGCGCAGCGCCTCGAACGACGCGGTGTGGCTACCCGCGTAGATCGCCTTGACGCCGTGGTCGGGATCGATGCCGTTTTTGCTCAGGCCATATGCGGGAAAGAGGTGCCCGGACGTCGAGCTGGGGTCCGAGTAGGCAAACGACTGGCCCTTGATCTCGGCGATCGTCTTCACGCCCGAGCCCGGCCACGTCACGATGGACGCCGTGTAGGTAGCCGGCTTGCCGTCCGCGCCGGCGAACGTCGCGACGGCCTCGGCGTGTGCGACCTGATGCGCGAGCACATAGCCGAGCGGACCGAACTCGCCGATTTCGAGCTTGTCGTTGCGCATGGCTTCGATCTCGGCGTTGTAGCTCGTTGCGACATAGAGGTCGACCTTGCAGCCGATCTTCTTGCCGATCAGATCGGCGAGATCCTTGTACACGGGCAGCAACCGCTGCGCTGACTCGTATGGCTCGACGCCGAAGCGCACGACGCCGTCGTTCGGACAAGTTCCTTCCGCGTGGGCTGCGGGGACGGCGAAACTTGCGACAAGCGCGGCAGCGGCGAAAACCTTGGATACCTTCATATCTTCCCTTTCCCGAGTGGTTGCGCATCGATTGAACGCCGACACGACGCAGTATCGCGCCGAGCCAACTGTCGGGGATTGTGGGATGCGTAGATGATGAATTTGTGAAAGGCACGCGCGATTCTCGTCGCGCAGCGAGGTTTGGACGATATCCAGACGTCTAGATGTTCCGATGTCCCGATGCCTCGCGCGCAATGGGGATCGTTGCGTCCGCTGACGAACGAAACCGCTTTGCCGCCTACCGGCGCACGCCTTGGATCAGCCCGCCCGTCATCGCCGCCCTCCGAATGGCAGACGCGCGGCGAGGACGAACGGGGCTCCGGCGCGAGGCTCGACGAACAGCGCGGCACCGTCGATGGGCAGCGGACCCAACGTCGGCACCTGAGTCCTCCACCAATCGATCAGCAACTGCCGCAGGTCACCATCGATCGAATCGCTCAAGGTCATATGGAAGCGGAACGCGTCGAGCACATAGGGATAACCCCAGCGATCGAGCAATTCACGTTGCCGCTCGGTCAGGTTCACCGAGAGACGGCGGCGGCGATCGTGCTCGCTCGGCTGCGCGCGCAACGGCGCGAATGCATGCAAGGCGTCGGCGGCGAGCCTGCGCATCGCGGCGGCGCCGTCGTCCGTCGCCGGTATGATCGCGACGAATCGTTCGAGCGCGGCCGCTTCGACTTGCAGCGTGAACGCCTGCTGGCGGCATGCCCACGCCCGCGCCCGTTCGGCCACCTGATCGAGCGAGACACCGGGCGCGCATCGGGCCGGCGCGATCAACGTCGCATGCCAGCCGTACCGCTGGGGAGCGCGCGAAAGACTGCGCACGTCGCGCGAACGCTCGGCGAGCGCGGGCAATACGGGCGACTCGAGCGCCTCGCCCGATTCCGGGTCGCGCGCGAGCCACCGACACCCCGCCTCCCACCACGCCGAATCGCGCGGAGGGACGTAATAGATCGCGAACCGGCTCTCGGCGGTCCATTCTGGCGCTTCGCCATTCGCGGCGTCGACGTTCATCCGTCCTGCTCCACGTAAAGCTGGACGCGATCCGCCGCGAAGTGCGTCACACCATATTTGATCGGCACGGCGTCGGCATCGACGTCGACGTTCTCGACCCACAGCACGGGCTGCTGGCGGTTGATATTGAGCCGGCGCGCCACGTCCGCATCGGGCAGCGTGCTCCCGATGCGGCTCCAGCGCCGCGAATAGTCCGTCACGCCGTATTCGGCGAGCGCCGCGGAAAACCGGCCGCCGGTTCGGTGAAGTGCTTCCGGCAAGCCGCTGAAGCGCGCGGCCGGATACCAGGCAAGCGCATAGGTGAGCGGCACGCCGTCCGCCGCGTGAAGCGATTCGACTCGATAGACGAGCGTACCGGTGCGCAGGCCGAGCGCCTTGGCGATCTTCGGCTCCGCCTTCATTTGAGCCGACGAAAGCACCGTGCCGTGCGCCGAGTGTCCCTGCTCGCGCAGGTTTTCCGTGAACCGGGTGCGACGGCCGATCGTGTAGTCGATCGCGCCCGGCTGCACGAACGTGCCGCGTCCCTGCTCCACGCTCACGAGCCCTTGTGCCGCAAGCCCGAGCATGGCGCGCCGCACCGTGTGGCGGTTGACGCCGAAGCGCTTCGCGAGATCGCCCTCGCTCGGCAGGCGGCCGCTTTCGCCGAACCCACTCGCCGCGATTTCGGACGCCAGGACCTGCTCGATCTGCCGCCATACCGCCACGCCCGCACCACGCTCGACCGCGCGCCCCGCCCCGAACGCCGCGCTCGCTTCCGTTGCCCGTTCGTTGTTGCTGCGTTTCATCGTTCTGTCATTCCGATCGGTTCGAATCATTCGTTCAGAGACCATTCCAACGATGCGATCGCGCTGCATCGTTCGCCTCGAATCGTTGGCCTCGATACACGATGCCGACTGACACGAGAGCGCCACACATCATCGATGGTCGTATGCTAGCATGTGCTCGTTGTCGCATAGACGTCTAGATGACTAGACGACTTCGATCTCAACTTTGCACGACGTTTTCGTTTCGGTTTTCGTTCAGCCGTAGCCAACGCGCAACGGTTCGACAATCAGCGAGGAAATTCGGCATATGCAGGCGTCATCTTCCGAAGTCACTCTGGAGCGGCGAACTTGGCTCGCTCATCTGTCCCGGGCGCCGCGCTCGTTTCTCGAGTCCGCGCTCGAAGGAGTCTGCGAGGGTTCGCCTCTGCCCGCCTTCGATTGGCTGCGCACGCCCCAAACGGGGCTTGCGATGGTACGCGGACGCATCGGCGGCACCGGCGACGCGTTCAATGTCGGAGAGGCCACGGTCACGCGGGCCGTCCTGCGGCTGAAAGGCAGCGATGGCTCAGGAACCGTCGGCATCGCGTATCAGTTGGGGCGCGACAAACAGCGCGCCGAGCTCGCGGCGCTCGCCGATGCCATGCTGCAATCCCCTCGCTGGCAAGCGGCACTGCACGCCCGGTTATTGGAGCCGCTCGTTCAGGCGCTCGACGAGGCGCGCCGCAAGCGGGCGTTGGAAACCGCATCGACGCGCGTCGATTTCTACACGATGGTGCGGGGCGAAACATGACTGAGCCGCTTTCCTCGCTCGCTTCGCTCGTTCGCGGCTTTGCGGATCCGGTGCACGATGCGCAGGCCTCGTTTCGCGTGTTGCTCGACGTTCTTGCAAGGCCCGGCACGATCGGCTCGATCGACGTGGCGCTCGATGACGGCGTGCTTCGCCAATGGCCGGCTGCAGCTTTCGCGGCGATGTTGACGCTCGTGGACTTCTCCACGCCCGTTTGGCTGCAGCGGCCCGACGACGCGCTCGCCCAAGCCATCCGCTTTCACACGGGGGCACCGCTGGCCGCCGAATCGCGCCAGGCTGCGTTCGCCTACATCGACGACGGCACCGCCATGCCATCGCTCGATGCGTTCCTGCTCGGCACGCCCGAGGCGCCGCAGAATTCGGCCACGCTGCTGATCCGCGTCGAAGCCTTCGATGGAGGGCGTCCGCTCACGCTGTCGGGGCCGGGCATCCAGTCGAGCGCCGGCCTGGCACCGATCGGCCTTGCCCCTACGTTCTGGCACGAGCGCTCGGCGCTCGAGGCGCAAGCCCCTTGCGGCATCGATTGCTATCTCGTCTGCGGGCGGTCCGTAGCCGGCATCCCGCGCACGACCCGAGTGGAGGTCAACTAATGTACGTTGCAGTCAAGGGTGGCGAGCGCGCGATCGAAGCCTCGTGGCGTTTGCTCGAGCAAGCGCGCCGTGGCGATCGTGCCGAGCCCGAGCTGACGATCGCGCAAATCCGCCAGCAGATGCGGCTCGCTTGCGCGCGCGTCATGACCGAAGGCTCCGTCTACGACGAAGACCTCGCGGCACTGGCGATCAAGCAAGCGGCTGGCGATCTCGTCGAGGCGATCTTTCTGCTGCGTGCCTATCGCACGACGTTGCCGCGCTTCGGCTACACCGTGCCGATCGAGACCGAGCGCATGGAAGTGCGGCGTCGCATCTCGGCGACGTTCAAAGACGTGCCCGGCGGCCAACTGCTAGGGCCGACTTACGACTACACGCAGCGATTGCTCGACTTCTCGCTGCTGGCGGAAGGATCGGCGCACTTCGAATCCGCTACCGGCGATGGGTCGGCGGGGTCGGATTGGGCGCCACGCTCGCTGGCCAACACTGCCGCGGCGTCCTTGCCGCTCGAGTCCGATACCGAAGACAAAGTGCCGATGCCACGCGTCGTGACGCTCCTCGATTCCGAGGGCCTGATCGAGCAGGAACGGCCGTCGACGCAGCCGCCCGCGCCGGCGGACCTCGCGCTCGAGCCGCTCTTGATGCCGGCACAGCGCGCCGTGCGGCTCCAGAACCTGGCGCGCGCAGATGAAGGCTTTCTGCTGTCGATGGGCTACTCGACACAGCGCGGCTACGCAGGCAATCATCCGTTCGCGGGCGAAATCCGCTTCGGCAACGTAACCGTCGAAATGGAGGTTCCGGAGCTCGGCGCCGCGGTCGAGCTAGGTGAGATCGAAGTCACCGAATGTCAGATGATCAATCAGTTCTCCGGCAGCGGCAACACGCCACCGAGCTTCACGCAAGGCTACGGTTTGGCCTTCGGGCATTCCGAGCGCAAGGCGATGGCCATGTCGCTCGTCGATCGCGCGCTGCGTGCGCAAGAGCTCGGCGAAGCCGTGACGGCGCCCGCGCAAGACCCCGAGTTCGTGCTGTATCACAGCGACAACGTCGAAGCTTCGGGTTTCGTGCAGCATTTGAAGCTGCCCCACTACGTCGATTTCCAGTCCGAGCTCGAGTTAGTGCGCCGCTTGCGCGCAGAGCATGGCGCGCGGCACACGCGGCATACGGACGAGCATCGGGAGGACGCATGATGTCCGTCGTGAACGCAACCGTCGAAGGCTACAACTTCGCCTACCTCGACGAGCAGACGAAGCGCATGATCCGCCGCTCGCTCCTGAAGGCCGTCGCGATCCCCGGCCACCAAATGCCGTTCGGCTCGCGCGAAATGCCACTGCCTTACGGCTGGGGTACTGGCGGCATTCAGGTGACGGCAGCGATCGTCGGCCGGAGCGATACGCTGAAAGTCATCGATCAAGGCTCCGACGATACGACCAACGCCGTCAACATCAGGCGGTTTTTCGCGCGGACGGCCGGCGTGCGGACGACGACGCGCACGGCCGAGGCAACCCTCGTTCAGACGCGGCACCGCATCCCCGAAACGCCGTTGACGGAGGCGCAGATTCTCGTCTATCAGGTGCCCATGCCCGAGCCGCTGTACCGGCTCGAACCGCGTCTGGCCGAATGCCGCAAGCTGCATGCGCTGACCGAATACGGACTCATGAACGTGAAGCTCTACGAGGACATCGTCCGGCACGGAAGCATCGCCACGACGTATGACTATCCCGTGATCGTCAACGGCCGCTATTTAATGGCGCCGTCTCCGATACCGAAGTTCGACAATCCGAAGATGCACATGAATCCGGCGTTACAGCTCTTCGGTGCGGGACGCGAGCGCCGAATCTATGCCATCCCGCCTTACACGAGCGTGCGCAGCCTCGATTTCGAAGACTATCCGTTCGAGATTCAACGCTGGAAGCATGCGTGCGAGATATGCGGTTCGAAGGAAAGCTTTCTCGACGAAATGATCGTCGACGATAAAGGCAAGCGAATGTTCGTCTGTTCCGATAGCGACTACTGCCGGCAGCGAACCGAGCGCCGGGAGACGGACGGCGCACCGTCGCCGGCCCGAGCACCTCGCCCCGAGCACGCGCCGGTAGCCGAAGTCGATGGGGCACGCACATGAAACCTTTGCTGAGCGCACGTGGCTTGACGACACGCTATGGCGACCGGACCGGCTGCGAGGACGTGAGCTTCGACCTTTATCCGGGAGAGGTGCTGTGCGTGGTCGGCGAATCGGGGTCGGGCAAGTCGACGCTCTTGAACACGGTGGCCCTGCGCGTCGCCGCGGCATCGGGCTCCCTCGCCTACACGGCCGCCGACGGCGAATCGCTGGATCTATTGACGTTGGCCGAACCGCGCAGGCGCTTTCTCATGCGCACGGAATGGGGCTTCGTCGAGCAGAACCCGCGCGACGGATTGCGCATGACGGTGTCGGCGGGAGCGAACATCGGCGAGCCGCTCATGGCCGTCGGGGCGCGCCATTTCGGGCGGATTCGCGAGACCTCGGCGAGCTGGATGCGGCGTGTCGAGCTCGACGCCGAACGCATCGACGATTTGCCCGCCTCGTTTTCCGGGGGGATGCAGCAGCGCCTGCAGATCGCGCGCAATCTCGTCACCGGCCCGAGGCTCGTGTTGATGGACGAGCCGACCGCCGGTCTCGACGTCTCCGTGCAGGCACGCCTGCTCGATCTGCTGCGCACGCTCACGGCACAACTGCATCTGGCCTGCGTGATCGTCACGCACGACATCGGCGTGGCGCGTCTGCTCGCGCATCGGCTGATGGTGATGCAAGGCGGACGCGTCGTCGAGGCCGGGCTGACGGATCAGGTGCTCGACGACCCGCAGCATCCCTATACGCAACTTCTCGTGTCCTCCGTATTGCCTGCGTGACGAGCACCGCGACGCACCGAGCAATGGCGGCGTGTTCGCGGTTGTCGGCTTAGAAGAACAAAAGGGACCTTGACATGATGGACGAGTCGATCGATATGAGCTTCGCCGCCGATGACGGCCCGATGCTGCGCGCACGCGGCATCGCCAAGACGTTCGTGCTACACACGCAAGGCGGAGCATCCCTATCTGCCCTGAGCGGCGTCGACCTCGACGTCTCGCGCGGCGAGTGCGTCGCGCTCGTGGGGCCGTCCGGCGCGGGCAAGAGCACGCTGCTGCGGTGCCTTTTCGGCAACTATCTGGTCAGCGAAGGGTCCATCGAAGTGCGCGACCCGATCGGGAGCGAGCGCCGATATGTGTCGCTCACGCGTGCCAGCCCGCATGAAGTCATGCGCATTCGTCGCGACATCATCGGATACGTGAGCCAGTTCCTGCGCGTGATCCCGCGCGTGCCGACGCTCGATCTCGTCGCCGAGCCGCTCATCGCGCGCGGCATCGACGGCGACGACGCACGCGAGCGCGCACGTGCGTGGCTCGCCCGGCTGAACATCCCCGAGCGGCTCTGGCATCTCGCCCCTGCCACGTTCTCGGGCGGCGAGCAGCAACGCGTCAATATCGCACGCGGCCTCATTGCCGAGCATCCGGTGCTGTTGCTCGACGAGCCGACGGCCTCGCTCGATGCATCGAACCGGGCCGTGGTCGCCGAGGTCATAGCCGAAGCGCGCGGGCGCGGCGCCGCGATCGTCGGCATCTTTCACGATGAAACGGCGCGCGCCCAAGTCGCCACACGGTGCCTGGAACTCGTGCCGGCGTCCACGCTCGCGTGCGCGTGACCGTCATGGACGCTCATCGAACGATAATGGATGTGAGCCGCGCAGATTCTGCGAAGCGGATACGGAGAAAAGCGGGATGCTGATCAAGAATGCGCGCATCGTCACGCGCGACGAAGAATTCCTCGGGGTCGTGCGCATCGACAATGCGCTCGTAACCGAAGTGGCACGGGGCACGACGAGCGCCCCCGAGGCCGACGACTGGGGCGGCGACTATCTGCTGCCCGGTTTCGTCGAACTCCACACCGACAATCTCGAGAAGCATCTCGTGCCGCGCCCGGGTGTCATGTGGAACGTCGATGCGGCGTTCGTCATCCACGATGCGCAGGTGGCCGCCGCCGGCATCACGACGGTGTTCGATTCGCTCGCGATCGGCTCGCGCACCGATGCGGGCCTGCGCGGCAGCCAACTCCACCGCGACGCGGTCGCGGCGCTCGATCGTCTGGCCGAACACGGTCTGCTGCGCGCGGAACATTACCTGCACTTGCGCTGCGAGGTCGGAACGGAAGACGTCGTCGATCTCTTCGACGAATTCGGCGCCCATCGCCTCGTCGAGCTCGCATCGGTCATGGACCATACGCCGGGCCAGCGTCAATGGCGCGACGCGGCCAAGTGGCGCCAGTATCAGGAACGCAACGGGAAGTGGAGCGACGAAAAGATGGAAACGGCGCTGCTCGAATTGTCCGAGCTCCAAGCGCGCTATGCGCAGACGCACCGGCGCTGCATCGTCGATCGGTGCAGGACGCTCGGCATTCCGGTCGCGAGCCATGACGATACGCTCGTCGAGCACGTCGAAGAGGCCGTGCGCGACGGCATGGCCATCTCGGAGTTTCCGACGACGATGGCCGCCGCGCGCACGGCGCGGGAGCAAGGGCTCGTGACCGTGATGGGCGCGCCCAATATCGTGCGCGGGGGGTCTCACTCGGGCAATGTGTCCGCGCTCGAGTTGGCCAAGGAGGGCTTGCTCGACATCCTTTCCTCGGATTACGTGCCGTCGAGCCTCATGCTGGCGGCGTTTCAACTCGTGCACGAAGCGCGGTGGCCGTTGCCGCGCGCGGTGGCAACCGTGTCGGCGGCCCCCGCCGCGGCGGTCGGTCTGAACGACCGGGGCGCGATCGAGCCGGGCTTGCGCGCCGATATGGTCCGGGTGACCGTGAGCGGTGGCTTCCCAGTGCCGCGTGCGACCTACGTGCGGGGGGCACGCGTCACCTGAGATGTGCAAAAACGTGTGCAGATTTGTGCGAATTGGCGTAAGCGCATCCTGATTATTGCAATTTAGAGAATTGTGTTTCTACGGATATAGCGATAGCGGTCCTGGCTCGACCCGAATACATTTAGACAGCTTGAGTCCAGGAGCTGCTATGAGGACGAAAAAGTCTCACGCCATAGACGTAAGCCGCGTCCAAATCGAAATTCTCGAACAATCCGACACCACGCTCATCATCCGCTGGGTCGAGCCCGGCCGCTGCCATTATGGGGAGCAGCGCTGGCGCCGGCGCTCGGCCAATTCGTCGGGCACCTGCATCGTTTCTCGGCGCGCGATTCGGCGCGGCGATGCCGTATTTCGCCCGGCGGAACGCCCCGCGCCCGCGAACGCGGCAGCCATGATCTCGGTCGATGCGTTCCGCGCGGCTGTGGAGGAATAATTTCATTGAGTCCGCAACGCGGGACTACGATTTTTAGTAGTTTCCCGCATTTAGCTTTCATGATGATTTTCGTGCGTGCCGCACGCGTATACCGCATGCGCGCGTGCATGCCCCGCCTGACGGCGTGACGGCGTTGTCGCAATTGACCATGCCGCCGTCGCGTTCTGACAACAGCC
Organism: Trinickia sp.; assembly: GCF_051953955.1. GTDB lineage: Bacteria > Pseudomonadota > Gammaproteobacteria > Burkholderiales > Burkholderiaceae > Trinickia. The sequence goes on from NZ_JBQCIF010000097.1 coordinate 21,690, forward strand.
GTTCTCCGGCCCTGCCGATATACACGCCGTAGGCGTCGTTCGTTCTGCGCCTTCCCGACTGCCTTTGCCATCTTCGGACGTGCATCGGCACCCGCCCCACGGGTGCACCGTAAGCGAATATCGTCATGCAAACATCGCTCTCGATTCGAGGCGGCCTGGCCGCCACCATCGCCGGCTACACGGCGCTCTTGATGCTCGTCATCGCCGGCGCGGTCGCCATGCTCTCGGCCGGCAATGCGGCGCTCGGCGCCATGTACCGCGACGATACGGCCTCCCTGCTCCATCTGAAGACGAGTTCCGAGCGGCTGCTCGTGTTTCGCGGCGGGTTGAGCGAAGTCGAGCAATTGATCAGCGCGGGCCAGCCGGCCAAAGCCGAAATCGCGCGACTGCACCAGTTGCTGGCGCAGAGCAACGACGAATTGGCCGCCTACCGGCAACTGCACACGCCCGATGCGGCCGAGCAAACCCTGCTCGATACACTGCTGACGCGCCGCCAGGCGCTCTTGACGCAAACCCTGCAAAAAGCGCTGACGCAGTTGGACCAGGACGATCAGGTCGACTTCCTGTCGACGCAGCGCGAGGCGCCGCCGGCCCTGTTCGCCGCCTACCAGGACGCGATCACGGCACTGGAGAACCTGCAAGTCGACCGCCAGAAAGCGCGCTTCGAAGCGGCGGACTCGCGCTTTCATCACGCGCTTTGGGTGCTCGGCGCGACCGGAGTGCTTGCACTCGTCGTGGGCCTCGTCATTCAGCGGACGCTGGCCCGCGCCATCGTCACGCCGGTCAATTCCGCCGTCGATCATTTCGACCGCATCGCCAACGGCGATTTGACGCACCGCGTCTCGGCCGCGCGCGCGAAGGAAATGGGCCATCTGCTCAGTCGCTTGGATCAGATGCAAACGGGATTGGCGCAGACGGTCAGCCAAGTTCGCACGAGCACCGAATCGATCGTCGGCGATGCACGCACGATCGCGCACGGCAACATGGAGTTGTCGGATCACACCGAGCAGCAAGCCGCGTCCTTGGAAGAGGCCGCCGCGAGCATCGAGCAATTGACGGCAACCGTCCGCCAAACCGCCGACAATGCCCGCAGCGCCCACACGTTCGCCGCAAGCGCCAACGCGATCGCGCTCAAGGGCGGCGAGGCCATGACGCGCGTTGTCGCGACGATGGACGCCATCTCGGCGAGTTCGACGCAGATCGCCGGAATCGTCGGCGTGATCGAAGGGATCGCGTTCCAAACGAACATACTGGCCCTCAATGCGGCGGTGGAAGCGGCGCGCGCCGGAGAAAACGGGCGCGGCTTCGCCGTGGTGGCATCAGAGGTGCGCAACCTGGCGCAGCGTTCGGCCTCGGCCGCGAAGGAAATCAAAACGCTGATCGGCGACTCGACGCAGCGCGTCGACGGCGGCAGCACTCTCGTCGGCGAAGCCGGCGCGACGATGAGCGAGCTTGCACACGCCGTTGAGCGCGTGCGCACGATCATCGCCGAAATCAGCCTCGCATCGGAGCAGCAATCGATCGGCATCGAACAAGTCAACGCTTCCGTTTCGCACATGGAGCAAGCCATGCAGCGCAATGCCGCGCTGGCCGAAGAGGCGGCGGCGGCCGCCGCCTCGCTCGAGGATCAGAGCCGCCGCCTCGACGAGGCGGTCGCACGGTTCCGGCTCCCGTCGGGCGCGGCCTGACGGACGGATACCATCGGCACGGCGATTCGGTTCTATCGGTAAACGATCTGGCTTGGTCTACTAAGGTCCGATGACGTCTGCTCGAAGCAGACGCTAGAAGGCGGCGCGGTAAGTGCGGAAGTTCGAGCCGCGCGCATTTTCTTGGAGACCAGGGTATTTCTATGTCAACTCCCGATCGTTCCCACCAATTCGTGCTGACGCTCGCCTGTCCGAGCGCGGCCGGCCAAGTCGCCGCCGTCGTCGCGCTGCTCGACAAGCACGGCGGATACATCGACGAACTCACCGTTTTCGACGACGACCTCAGCGAGCGCTTCTTCATGCGATGCGTCTTCCACGGCGCGCGAGCCGATGGCGCGACGCTGGACGTCGATCGCCTCAAAGCCGAGTTCGCCCCGATCGCCGCCGGGTTCGACATGACGTGGGCCATCCATGATGCCAACGTCCGGCCCAAGGTCCTGCTCATGGTGTCCAAGCTCGAGCATTGCCTGGCGGACTTGCTGTTCCGGTGGCGTATGGGCGAGCTGAAGATGGACATCGTCGGCATCGCGTCCAACCACACGACGCTCGAGTCGATGGCCGTGCAGCACGGCTTGCCATTCCACTACCTGCCGCTCACGCCCGAGACGAAGGGCCGCCAGGAGGCGCGCCTGCTCGATCTGTTCGAGACGACGGGCGCGGAATTGATGGTGCTCGCGCGCTACATGCAGATTCTGTCCGAGGAAACGAGCCGCAAGCTCGCCGGGCGCGCAATCAACATCCATCACTCGTTCCTGCCCGGGTTCAAGGGCGCCAAGCCCTATCACCAAGCGCATGCGCGCGGCGTGAAGCTCATTGGCGCGACGGCTCACTTCGTTACCGACGACCTCGACGAAGGCCCGATCATCGAGCAGACCGTCGAGCGCGTCGATCATTCGCATAGTCCCGAACGACTGCTGGCCGTCGGGCGCGACGTCGAGTGCATTACGCTCGCTCGCGCCGTCAAAGCGTTCATCGAGCGGCGCGTGTTCATCAACGGCGAGCGGACCGTCGTTCTGCAGTAGCGGCGAGCCGCTAGCAGCGCCTCTCGTCTTTCGTGGAGAGGCGCGCGTACCGCGCCCCCCAAAAAAAGCGGGGCGCAGCGGCTCGTTCAGCCGTGCGCCCCGTATGGGACACCCTGTTCTGCTATCGCGTGTTACTTGACGCCGGAAACCCAATCCGCCACGCGGTCGGGATGTGCCGACACCCACGACTTCGCTGCGTCGTCAGGCTTCGTGCCGTTCTGCGCCGCCAGCATGATCCCGTCGATCTCGCCCGGCTTCCATTGGAATTTCTTCAGGAACTCGACGACCTGCGGGGCCTTCTTCTCGAGCTCGGGGTTGATCACGTTGTCGACGTGCTCGGCGCCGCCGAAGACCTTCTTCGGATCTTCGAGGAACTTGAGCTTCCACTTCGCAAACATCCAGTGCGGCGCCCAGCCCGTGACGACGATCGGCTTGTTCGCGTGAATGTCGCGCGCCAGTTCGGCCGTCATCGCGCTGCCCGAGCTCGGCATCAGTTGGTAGCTGAGGTTGTATGCCTTGATGGCATCGTCGGCCTTCTTCATCACGCCGGCGCCGGCGTCGATCCCGACGATCCGCCCGCCGAAGGCGTCCTTTTGCCCTTCGAGATCGGCGATCGACGTTGCTTTGACGTCCATGGGCACCACGAGCCCGATCTTCGCATCGTTGAAGTTCGCGCCGAGGTCTTCGACCTTCGACTTGTACTGCTCCCAGTACGAAGCGTGCGTGGCCGGGAGCCACGCGGACAGCGTCGCATCCAGATCGCCACGCGCCACGCCGCCCCACATCACGCCGGCTGCCACCGGCACGAGCTTGACCGGGTAGCCGAGCTTCGTTTCGATGACGCGCGCCGCGACGTTCGACGTCGCGACACTATCGTCCCAGCCTTCGACGTAGCCGATCTTGATCGTCGGCTTGCCGTCCGCATAGGCAGGCACCGCGCTCGCGAGCGCCGTACCGATGGCGGCCGTCAGCATCAACAGTTTGAAAATTTTCATGGTCACTCTCCTGGTCGTCCATCCGCGGTGCGGTGAATCAGGCTTTAGATTGAGCAGCCAAAATTGGCTGGTAAGTGCGGTTTCCGACACGCGTTTGTCCGAGAACGACGATCGTTGGCCGCGAGTTGCCTACGGGTTGCCTGCTTATTGCCTACTTTCTACTTATCTACCACCAAATCGCTGAGCGGCTTGCTGCAGCAAAGCAGCACCATGCCTTGATCGATCTCTCGCTGGCGAATGCCGCCGTTGTGGCGCATGTCCACCTGCCCCGATACGAGCTTGACCTTGCAGGTGCCGCACATGCCTTGCGTACAGGACGCCGGCAGCCGCACGCCCGCGCGCTTGGCCGCATCGAGCACGTGCTCGTGCGCGCCGCACTCGATGTCGCGGCGCATCTTCGTGAACGAGACGGAGAATTTGGCCGCGCCGTCGGCTGCGCCGGCATCGAGCGCCGAGCCGTCGCCTTCCGATGCGGCCGCCTGCTCCGCCGGCGAGAGCGAATCGAACGAAAAGCTCTCCTCGTGGTAGTGCGCGCGGTCGAAACCCGCTTCGTCGAGCAGGTCGCGCACCGCCTTCATGTAAGGTGCCGGGCCGCACGTGAAGATCTCGCGCTCCATGAAATCCGGTGCGATCAACCGTAGCAGCGGCAGCGTCAAAAATCCGGTGACGCCGGGCCAGTTCGTTCGCGGCCCCAGGCGCTCGCACACGAACGACGTACGGAAATGCTGGTGATTCGACGCGATGAGATCGAGCTCGCGCGCGAAGATGATGTCGTCGGGCGTGCGGGCGCTGTGCACGAAGACGATGTCGCGATCCTCGCCGAGCTCGTGATGCGAACGGCTCATCGACATCAGCGGCGTAATGCCGGAGCCCGCCGACAAGAACAAGTACTTCCCCGCCGCATGACGCGCGCAGGTGAACTCGCCCGCCGGCCCGAGCACTCGAATCGCGTCGCCGGGACGCAGATTGTCGTGCAGCCAGTTCGACACCTTGCCGCCCGGCACGCGCTTGACCGTGATCGAAATCGTGTGGGGGCGCGTCGGCGCCGACGAAATCGTGTAGCAACGGTTGATCGTCTCGCCGTCGATCTCGAGCTCGAGCGTAATGAATTGCCCCGGCTCGAACGAGAAAGTCCGCCCTTCTTTCGACATGAAGAAGAAGCTCTTCACGTCGTGCGTTTCCTGCCTGACCTGGCAGCACACGAGCGTCTCTTCCTCGTCGCTGGTCCAGGTTGCGCCGAGCGCGCGCCAAAATGCGGGGCGCGTCACGCGTGCGTCCTGCGGCTCGAAAGTTTGCGCGTCTCGCATCATGTCATGCCTCATCTATCGACTAGGCGCCGACGTGGGCGCCCAAGCGCCGGATGTACCAATCGCAGAACTTTTCCACGAGCCCTTCCGTGAACGGCGAATAGGGACCCGGCTCGTAGGCGCTGCTGCTGGAGCCGCGCTGAGAGAATTCCACGAGCGCCCGATCTTGCGCGTTCGTCGCATTCCAAACGGCCGTCAGGTTTTCGACGTCGTAATCGACGCCTTCCACCGCGTCCTTGCGCACGAGCCACTTCGTGCGCACGAGCGTCTTGCCGGCCGACAGCGGAATCACCGAGAACGTCACGATGTGATCGCTCATGAAGTGATGCCAGGAATTCGGCTGGGTCCAGAACGACAGCCCGCCCAGGTCGGCCTGCTGGAATTCGCCGAGCAGCTTCTTCGACGCCACCTTTGCGTCGAGCGTCTGCGATTCGCCGCTGCGATCGAGCGGCAAGCGCTGCGTGCGGAAACCCGTGACGTCGCTCAAACGCTCGATCTCGACGGACGGCAGGCTCATCGCCTCCCACTGGGCGGCGCGCTCGATGCAAGTGCGCTCGAACGCCGCCATCCCTTCCGCATTGGCCGGAGACGGTTGATAGCCGAAGCCGTATTCGTAGAGCGAAATCGTCAGCTCCGGATGGTTCGCGACGCAGTGATAGCATTCGCGATTGTTTTCCATCGTCAGCTTCCAATTGCCCTCTTCGATGATGTCCACCTGAGCCGCGATCTTGCAATTCACGAGATCGTGCGGCAGCAGATACGGCTCCATCGCCGCGCGCATGACCGAGAAATCGGTGGGCGGCTCCTCGGCCAGGCAGATGAAGATGAGGCCGGCCAGGCTCTCGACGTGAACCGGCTTCAGGCTGTGCTTGCAACGGTCGAACTTCTCGCCCATGTGCTCCGCGAACATCAGGGCGCCGCTCAGGTTGTACGTCCAGCTGTGATAGGGACAGACGATGTTGCCGACCGTCCCCTTGTCCTCGTTGCACAGGCGCGCACCGCGATGGCGGCACACGTTGTGGAAGGCGCGCACGGTCATGTCGTCGTCGCGCACGATCAGCACCGACTCGCCGGCCAGCTCGACGGTCACGTAGTCGCCCGGCTCGGGAATGTCCGGCTCGATCGCCACGTGAATCCAGTGCTTGTGGAAGATCGCCTCCATGTCGAGCGCGAAGATCTCCTCACTCTGGTAAAACGGTGCTTCGAGGCTGTAGCCTTGCTTGCGCCGTTCGATGAGCGCGCGAATGTCTACGGATACGGTCATGTCTGCTCCGGATGCTTTGCTTTTACGTGCTGGACGTGCTTAACCTGCGTTACGTGCGGTACGAGTGCCTGTCGCGAGCGGCCTGCTCCGCCGCTGCCGGCGGCGCAAAACGATTGCGAATTCAGTAATCGATGAGTCGATGCTCGCGTAAATACCCAAGGATCGCTTGTGCTTTTTCGACCGAACTCCCTTCAATTACGACGTTTCCGCCACGGCTTTCGGTGGTCGTCGCCGTCAGCATTCGGGCATGCCCCGAACGCTTTTCCGCGGCGACGAGCTTGACCGGCTTGCGCTCCACGGGGCCGAGCCGCCACGCCTGCGCGTCGGCATCGAGGCTCGGCGCCGTGCGCTGCGCCTCGACGGTGCCCGCAGCCGCGCGCGCATGGGCGTAGCGCGGCGTCACGGCCGCCTGCGGGTGGATCGCCACGACGGCCGGAAAAGCCGCATCGACGCTGCGGCGGAACCCTTTCGGCAGGAACTGCGTCACCGACAGCCGATCGTCCCTTAGGGACACATCCAGCGCCGAAGCGACCAATGCATAGCCGAGCGCATCGGCCAGCCGATACGGGAGCATCCCCGTGTCGTAGGCACCTTCGGCGCGCGTGCCCGTCAGCACGAGCGGCACGCCGCGCAAGCGGTCGGCCAGCAGCGCCGCCGCGTCATCGGCTTCGCCGCACGGCAGAACGTCGACGCGGGGCGCGCCGAGGGCAAGGTAATCCGTCAACGCGAGGTTCGAGGCGTCGCCCGCGTGCAGCACTTCGAGAGCAGCCCCATGCTCCTTGGCGAGCGTGCGCGCGATTTCGAGCGCCGCGGCGTCGTTGCGGCTGTAACAGGAGGCGCCGCTTACGCGATGATGTCCGACCGAAACGAGCACGGCGATTCGATCCAGCTTTGCAAATGCTTTCATGCCGCCAACCCCTCATGAACGTTGGTGCCTGCCGCCGCCGAAGCCGGTGCTTGGCGGCCTTGCTTCGCCTCCGTGACCGCATGCGTCAACGCGGCGATCGTCTCCTTCGCGTCGGCAATGACGGTCAGGTTCGCGCGCTTCGCGATCGCCGCGCTCGCGTCGAGATTGACCGCGATCACGTGGCGGCAGTCCTTGATGCCCTGCAAATGCTGGACGGCGCCCGATATCCCGAACGCGATGTAGACGCTCGCGTTGACGGTCTTGCCCGTCGCCCCGACTTGCTTGTCGCGCGTGAAATGCCCGTTGTCGACGGCCACGCGGCTCGCGCCGACTGCCGCGCCCAACTCGCGGGCCAAGGCTTCGAATGCCGCGATGTCGGTCACGCCGTTGCCGGCGGAGATGATGAAGTCGGCCTCTTCGAGCGCGACTTGCGCCGCATCGAGCTGCGTCGTGCCGTGGTCGCCGTATCGGCTCGAGTCCGAGCTCGAGCCGAGGCTCACCGCCGCTTCGCTGGCCGGCGGCGGCGCCACGCGCACGCCCGCCCCGACGAACGGCAGCTTCGCCGAAACGGCATCGGAATCGAGCAGAATCACGTCGGGCCATGCGCGCGTGGCGAACGCTTGGCCCGCTTGCGCATAGCAGCCCACGTGCGCGGCATCGATCTCGACGACGTGCGTGGCGATGCTCGCCTTGGCTTGCGCGGCGTAGCGGCGGCCCAGGTCGCCATCGCCGGTGGCGTTGTCGGGCATCAAGACGTGCGCGGGCGAGAACGCCGCGACGCAATCGCGCAACGCGGCGAGCGCCAGATCGGGCGCGAATACCGGGCGAGCCAGCGCCGGCAGTTCGATCACTTTGTCTGCGCCGAGCGCCGCGGCATCGTCGGTCAATTCCCCGAACACGAGCAAGATGACCTCGGTCTTTGCATCCGCGGTAATCGCGGCGGCCGCTAGGGCTTGGCGCGCGTGTTCGTCCAGCGCGCCGCGATCGCTGTGCGCCGCGACGAGCAGCGTGCGGCCGCCGGCTTCATAGCTGCGCTTCGGCTTCGGCGCCTCGCCATGCGCGCCGCGAGCGCCCGCGAAGGACGGCGCATTCGTCGCCCCTTCGACGTGTTCCGCACCGAGCGTGATGCGTCTGAGTCCCGACCCGGCAATGATGAACGGCCGGCGCGGATCGATTCTTTTGATCGTAGTCATGGCATGTCACTCCAGCGCGGCGGCAACGAGTTCGGCAACGTCGAGCACCTCGGGCCGCGGCCCCACCACGCCTTCGAGCATCGCCGTGCAATTCGGGCAGCCAACGGCGACTACGTCGGCGCCGATGGCTCGCGCGTCGCCCATGCGGATATCGGAAATACGCGCCTTGCCCGGAATGTCCGTCAACGGTGCGCCGCCCCCACCACCGCAGCAGCGCCCGCGCATGCCGTGACGCTCCATTTCGACGACCTTGATGCCGATCGACTTCAGCGCACGCCGCGGTGCCTCGATTTCGCCGTTGTAGCGACCCAGATAGCACGGATCGTGATAGGTGATGCGTTTGTCCGCCAAAGCCGCTTGCGCCTTCGCCGAAATCCGGCCCGACTCCACGAGTTCCGCGAGCAAGCTCGTATGGTGCTGGACGTCGTAGCGCACGCCGAACGCGCGATATTCGTTGCGCAGGCTGTGCATGACGTGCGGATCCGCCGTGACGATTCGCTTGAAGCTCAGTGCGCCGAGCGTCCCGATCATGCGCTTGGCCATCCGTTGGAACGTCGCTTCGTCGCCGAGCCGGCGTGCAACGTCGCCCGTGTCGGCTTCCTCGCCGCCCAGCACGGCGAAATCGACGCCGGCCTTGTTCAAGACTTTGACGAGCGAGCGCAACGTGCGCTGATAGCGCATGTCGAACGCGCCCTCGCCGGCAACCAGCAGTACGTCCACGGCCACGCCGGGCTGCGCGACGCGGGCGTTCAGATCGACGGCCCAGTCATAGCGTGCGCCGATGTCGTAGCCGCCCGCACTGCCGGTTTCGCGCAGATTGGCCAGCACTTCAGGGGCCTTGCCCGGAATGTCGCCCTCGGTCAGCGTGCGATGCCGGCGCATGTCGACGATCGCATCGACGTGCTCGATCAGCATCGGGCATTCCTGCACGCAGGCCCGGCAGGTCGTGCACGACCAGATCGTGTCCGATTCGATGAGGCCCGAGATGATGGGGCCGTTAGGCTGTCCGCCGTGACGGCCGACCGGGATGCCCGGCGTCGGGCTGCCGGCATAGGCGGCGTCGGTGCCGCCCGCCATGCCGACGACGAGATCCTGGATCAGCTTCTTCGGATTGAGCGGCTGGCCCGATGCGAACGCCGGACAGGCCGCTTCGCACTTGCCGCATTGCACGCAGGCATCGAAGCTCAGCAGTTGGTTCCAGCGAAACTCGACCGGCTTGGATACCCCATATTCGCGATGATCGAGGTCGGGCACTTTCAACGCCGTTGGGGGCGTCGCATTGCCGTTCCCGGTGTAGGCGTCGCGCGTGGCCGCGAAACGCTCTTGCCGCGGATGGAAGGCCAGATGCAGCAGGCCCGCGATCGCATGCTTCATCGGGCCGCCCTTCGCGGCTCCCATCGTCATCGCAAAGGCGCCGATTCCGATCAGCACGGCGCAGATCACGGCAAACGCACGCGACATCATGCCGGCCGGGACCACCGTGAACAGCACGAGACCGAGCGCGAACGAGCCGAGCAGCCAAGGCAGCGTATTCCAGGGGCCGCGCGAGAGCCGCGCGGGCACGTCCTTCGCATGGCGGCGGCGCCAGACGAACACGGCACCGATCAGCATCGCGAGCGCCGCGAGAAAGATCAGCTTGTCGAGCCAGGGCGAGTACAGGCCGAGCCCGTAGTTGACGAAGACGAGCGCGAGTGCGGCGATCGCCCCGCCCGCCGTTGCTACGTGAGTCTTGGCGATGTAGGGATCGCGCGCGACGACGTGATGCAGATCGACGAAATAGCGCTTCGGGATCGTAAACAGATTCCAGATGCCGAATGCACCGGGGGCGGTCGCACGCCCCAGACGCCAATAGGACGAGCGCTTGGCGACGGCGAACGCAAGGCCGGCGACCGACAGCCAGAGCAGCACCGTGATGAGAAATGCCGGGCTCATGGTTAGAAGTCCTTGCAAAGCCGCAGCGAGTCGTAGATCGCGCCGTGGATGTTGTGCATCGAAATGCAATCGCCGACGCGGAACAAAAGGAAGCGGCCGTTGCCCAATTCCTCCGACAGCGACGGCTGCGGCTCGGCCGCAAACAGCTTGTGCACGTCGATCTGCCCACGGTTCACGGACTCCGGCTTGAGCGCCCAGTAGAGCGAATCGTTGGGCGTGCTGCCGTTCTCGATCACGACCTGATCGACGGCGCGCTCTTCCTGCTCCTCCGTGTACTCGTTGCGCAGCACGGCGATTTTCTTGCCGTCTTCCTCGTACACGCGATCGAGCCAGTAGTTCGGCGTGTGGATGACGCCCTGCGCATACAGGCGCCGATAAAAGATCGGGAACGTCGTGCCGCCGCAATCGTCGGCTATCTTGACGTCGGGCGTCACGATTTCGACGTTCGAGCCGCGGCTCGAGATGAAGTCGGCCACACCCGCGCCGGCGTGCGTGCTGACTCCGTCGTAGACGAGCACGTTCTGCTTCGGCTCGACACGGCCGGAGAGGATGTCCCAAGAGGTGACGGCGAGGCCGTCGGCCACGCCCCAGGCCGCGACTTGATCCGAGAACGCGCGCCCGCCCGTGGCGAGCACGATGATGTCCGGCTTCTCGGCCATGATCGCCTTTACGTCGGCTTCGACGCCCAGGCGCCGATCGACGCCGAGGCGCTTCGTTTCCATGTCGAACCAGCGCACGATGCCGGCCATCTGCTCGCGCTGCGGCGCCTTCGAAGCGAGGACGATCTGCCCGCCCACTTCGGTGCCCTTTTCGAACAGCACGACATCATGACCGCGCGAGCGGGCCACGCGCGCGGCTTCGAGCCCCGCGGGCCCCGCGCCGACCACGACGACCTTGCGCTTCGGCCCGCGCGATTTCTCGATCACGTGCGGCATGGTGGCTTCGCGTGACGTCGCGGCATTCTGCACGCACAGCACGTCGAGGCCGTTGTACTGGCGGTCGATGCAGTAGTTCGCGCCGACGCACTGCTTGATTTCGTCTTCGCGCCCGTCGCGGATCTTGATGACCATGTGCGGATCGGCGATCTGCGCGCGCGTCATGCCGACGAGATCGATCATGCCCGCAGCCAGCAAGCGCTCGGCTTGACCCGCATCACGGATGCTCTGCGCGTGCATGACGGGAACCTTGACGACCGATTTGATGCCGGCGGCGAGATGGACGAACGGCTCGGGCGGCAGCGCCATCGGCGGCATGCAGTTCGCGAGCGTGTTGTGGGTATCGGCACCGGAGCCGATCACGCCGAGATAGTCGATGAGGCCCGTCTCGGACATGGCCTGGGCGATCTCCTTCAACTGCTCGTGATCGAGGCCGTCTTCATGAAACTCGTCGCCGCACATGCGCAGCCCGACGACGAAGTCGGGCCCGACCGCTTCGCGCACCGCCTGCAGCACTTCGACGCCGAAGCGTAGACGATTGCCGAGGCTACCGCCCCATTCGTCGGTACGGAAGTTCGTGCGCGGGCTCCAGAACTGGTCGATCAAGTGCTGGTGCGCGGCGGAGATCTCGATGCCGTCCATCCCCGCGTCCTTCACGCGCTTCGCGGCAACGGCGAAGTCCGTGATGATGCGGCGGATCTCCTCGACCTCGATGATCTTCGCATTGCCGCGGTGCACCGGTTCGCGCACGCCCGAGGGCGTCATCAAATGCGGCCAATGCTCGCCATGGAACGCCGAGCGGCGGCCCATGTGCGTGGCTTGAATCATGATCTTCGCGCCGTGACGATGCATCGCCTCGGCCAAGCGCGACAACGGGTCGATGACCTTGTCGGTCGACAAGTTCACGGATTTCCACCACCCTTGCGGGCTGTCGATCGACACGGGGCTCGAACCGCCGCACACGGCGAGGCCGACACCGCCCTTCGCCTTCTCCTCGTAGTAACGGATATACCGATCGCCGGGCAGGCCGCCCGGCTCCGCATAGACTTCCGCGTGCGCCGTGCTGACGATGCGGTTGCGCAACGTCAGCTGATTCAGCGTCATCGGTTTGAACAGGTGGGGGTAGCGCATGTCGATCGACCTCGAGCGTATTCTGTGGCGAGTCTTGTAGCGTTATGCGTGCAACGTATCAATGCGCGATCGGCGAGACTTCGAACACGCAGTGGTCATGGCCTTCGCCCGCGCATTGCGTCTCTTTCGATTGCGAGCGCGGACGGCCCTGGCCGTTCGCATCCGTATCGTTGACCCAGTCCATCGCACCGGCGAACCAGCCCGCGAACATGTAGCAAAGCTTGCCCTGCTTCTCGGGCTGAGCCAGCACGAACGAGGAATGGCGCAACTCGATCCGGGCGCGGGCGCTCGCGGGATCGGCCTCGATGATCTTGAACAGTCCCCATCCGCGCTGAGACAAGCGCTTCAGGTAATGCTCGAAGACGGCCATGCCGGTCAAGCCGTGCTGCTTCGCCTCTTTGTCGCACCAGTGATAAGCCGATTTGTAGCCGGCCTTGTACAGGATCTCGGCATAGGCTTCGCGGCCCAGGGCCTCTTCAACGGCGACGTGGTTGTTCGTGAAGAAATGGCGCGGCACGTAGAGCATGGCCAGCGCGTCGGTCGTCCATACGCCGGTCTCGGCATCGACGTCGATCGGGAGTTGCGGTTGCATGAAAGGTTCCTATCTATCTAACTAACGGTCTGGCGGATCGATATCGACGCTTCACGCGCCCCACACTTCACCGAATACGCGCACCCAGTTCTCGCCCATGATCTTGCGGATGCGGGTCTCGCTCCATCCCGCCCGTTCCATCGCGGCGGTCAAATTCGGAAATTCGCCGATCGTGCGGATCCCTTCGGGATTGACGACCTTGCCGAAGTTCGTCAGCCGGCGATAGCGGCCCTTGTCGTGCGTCAGCCAATCGAAGAAGTCGACGGAAAAGCCCTGGGTGAAGTCGGTGCCGATGCCTACGGCGTCTTCGCCGATCAGGTTGACGACGTAGTCGATGGCCTCGATGTAGTCCTCGATCGTCGAGTCCGGGCCGCGCTTCAAGAACGGCGAGAACATCGTCACGCCGACGAAGCCGCCCGCATCGGCGATCTCCTTCAGTTGCACATCGCTCTTGTTGCGCGGATGCTCCTTGAGGCCGGAGGGCAGGCAGTGCGAGTAGCAGACGGGCTTCTTCGAAAACGCGATCGCTTCCGACGACGTATTGCCGCCGACGTGCGACAGGTCGACCATGATGCCGACGCGGTTCATCTCGGTGATGACCTCGCGGCCAAAATCCGAGAGGCCGCCGTCGCGCTCGTAGCAGCCCGTGCCGACGAGGTTTTGCGTGTTGTAGCAAAGCTGCACCACGCGCACGCCCATGTCGGCGAACGCTTCGATGTAGCCGAGGTTGTCCTCGAACGCATGCGCGTTCTGAAAGCCGAGGATCACGCCCGTCTTGCCTTCCTGCTTCGCGCGCCGGATATCGTCCGTCGTGCGCACGAGCGTCAGGATTTCGCTGTGCTCACGAATTTGCTGCTTCATGAGCGCGATGTTGTCGACCGTTTTCGTGAAGCTTTCCCACACCGAGACGGTGCAGTTGGCGGCCGTGATGCCGCCTTTGCGCATGTCTTCGAAAACCGAACGCTCGAACTTGGAAATGTTCAGACCGTCGATGATGATGCTGTTGTCGTGCAAAGTGGACATCGAATGCTCCGGGCTTGGCGAGTCGAATGAGGATCGTATGGTGCGGCGGCGCGTGCGCTTCGCGTTCAATAAATCGGGAATTGCGAGCAGAGCGCGAAGATTTCGCGGCGCACGCGCTGTTCCGTTTGCGCATCGCCCTCGGGGTGGCGCGTCAACGCCTCGAACACCTCGAGGATCAGGCGTCCGATCTGCTCGAACTGCTCGACGCCGAAGCCGCGCGTCGTGCCGGCCGGCGTGCCGAGGCGAATGCCCGACGTCACGGTCGGCTTCTCCGTATCGAACGGAATGCCGTTCTTGTTGCAGGTGATGCCCGCGCGCTCGAGCGCCGTCTCCACCTGCGTTCCCTTCAGCCCCTTCGGGCGCAGGTCCACGAGCAGCAGATGGTTGTCGGTGCCGCCCGTCACGAGATCGACTCCGCCTTCGCGCAACACGGCGCCGAGCGCTTGGGCATTGGCCAGCACGCGGTCGATGTAGTGCTTGAAGCCGTCATCGAGCGCCTCGCCGAAAGCCACCGCCTTGCCCGCGATGACGTGCATGAGCGGGCCGCCTTGGAGGCCCGGGAAAACGGCCGAGTTGATCTTCTTCGCGACGTCTTCGTCGTTCGTCAGCACGAAGCCGCCGCGCGGGCCGCGCAGCGTCTTGTGCGTCGTGGACGTCACGACGTGGGCATGCTCGACCGGATTGGCATGGCGGCCGGCCGCGATGATGCCCGCGATGTGCGCCATGTCCACCATCAGCTTGGCGCCGACCGCATCGGCGATCGCGCGGAAGCGCGCGAAGTCGAGCTCGCGCGGATAGGCCGAGAACCCGGCGATGATGAGGCTCGGCTTGTGTTCGTGCGCGAGCGCTTCGATCTGGTCGTAATCGATCCGCAGCGTGTCCCGGTTGACGCCGTACTGCACGGCGTTGAACCACTTGCCCGAGAGTGCGGGCTTGGCGCCGTGCGTCAGGTGGCCGCCGGCGTCGAGCGACATGCCGAGCACCGTGTCGCCGGGCTTGGCCAGCGCGAGCATGACCGAACCGTTGGCCTGCGCGCCCGAATGAGGCTGCACGTTCGCAAACTGGGCGCCGAACAGTTTCTTCACGCGTTCGATCGCGAGCGCCTCGACTTCGTCGACGAATTCGCAGCCGCCGTAGTAGCGCTTGCCCGGATAGCCTTCGGCGTACTTGTTCGTCAGCACCGAACCCTGCGCTTCCATCACGGCGCGCGATACGATGTTCTCCGATGCGATCAATTCCACTTGCGATTGCTGCCGCTCGAGTTCTCGAAGGACTGCCGCGCGCACGGGGGCGTCGCGGTCGGCAAGCGTCTGCGTGAAAAACGGCTCTGTATTCGACATGGCGTATCCGTTGTGAGGGCGCGGCGCACGGTTCGAAACCCTGCGCTGCCGGCGTTCATGGGTGACGGCTCTATTCTTGTCGTTCGCCCTTTTGACGGATTGACGAATTCAGACGCTTTCTTTCCCTTTTCCGACACGCTCGTCCGTTTTGGACAAGTCGGATGAGTGAGGCCGATGCGACGGCCGAGCGGCCCGCGCGACGGCGCGCCAGGGCTGCCGTCGTCTCCAACTGCTTATCGCATTGCAACATCGATGCACCGATATAACGCCGAATTCGCGCTTCAATAGGGCCATCCTCGCACTCACGCAGTGCAGCAAAAACTCGCCCATCGACGCATCCTAGGGTTAAGCCGTATGGCATGCTTGTTGCCCTGGAATCGACAATGAAATGCGCCCCCGCCGCTCGGCACGCAAGCGAGCGGCGGCGGCCTAGAATCGGATTCGAAGGAAAGTCCCCATGTCCCCCGACCGCACTGCGTCGCTGTCGAACTTCGCGTTCATGACCCTGCCGAACTTCACGATGATCGCGTTCTCGAACGCGGTCGAAGTGCTCAGGATGGCGAACTACCTCAGCGGCCAGACGCTTTATCAATGGACCGTGGTGAGCCCCGATGGCGGGCCCGTCATGGCGAGCAACGGCTTGGCGGTCGAAACGGCCCCCATCTCTTCACTGCAGCATCAACCGGACGTCGTCTTCGTCTGCGGTGGCGTCGACGTGCAGCATTCGACGACGAATACGCATCTGTCGGCGCTGCGCCGCTTCGCACGCATGGGAACGGCGCTCGGCAGCTTGTGCACGGGCACCTATGCGCTCGCGCGCGCCGGGCTGCTCGACGGCTATGCGTGCGCGATTCACTGGGAAAACATGTCGGCCCTCAAGGAGGAGTTTCCGGGCACGCGCTTCCTGAAGGAGCTGTTCGTCATCGATCGCGATCGCATCACCTGCACGGGCGGCGTCGCACCGCTCGACATGATGCTGCATTTGATTGCGCCCCGCGTCGGCACGCCGCGCGTCACGCAAATCGCCGAGCAGTTCATCGTCGAGCACGTGCGCGACATGAGCGCTCAGCAGCGGATGCCGCTCGTCGCGCGGCTGGGCTCCGCGAACAAATCGCTGTTCGAAGTCATCGCGTTGATGGAGAACAACATCGAGGAACCGCTGTCGCGCGAGGAACTCGCGCGGCTCGCCAACATGTCGCAGCGGCAACTTCAGCGTCTGTTCCGCGAGCATCTGGGCATGACCCCGACGCATTATTACCTCACGCTGCGGCTGCGCCGCGCGCGCGAGCTGCTGCTGCAAACCGACATGTCGATCATGCACATCACGATGGCGTGCGGCTTCCAATCGGCGTGCCACTTCAGCAAGAGCTACCGCGACGCATTCGGCACCGCGCCGACACGCGAGCGCCGCCAGCAAGTCGCACCGCTCGCCCGCCCCGCCACCGCAGCCGCTCCGGTGCTGCACGCCTGATTTTCTTGACGGGCTCGGCGCCCAGCGAAACACGCAAGCGCCGCGGCCCCTTCTCATCGGCTTACTTGCCGGGGCCCTCGGCACCGGCTCCCACCCCAACCCCGGCCGCGGCCGCGGCCCCGCAAATCATCGCAACGCCAGCCTCTGCCGTCGCTCGGAGCACCGCGCGCGAATCGCCCGCACGCGAGCGGATGGCCAGCGAATGCAAGACGGCCGAGGCGATCTTGGCGAGCAGGGCCGGATCGGCGTTCGCATCCAATTCGCCGGTGGCGCGGGCCCGCATGAGGCGCGCTTCGAACGAGCGCTCGAACACATCCAATCCACGGCCAAGCGAGGTGCGGACTTCTTCGTCGTTGACCGCCTCGGCGAGCGCCGTACCGATCAGAAAACATCCCGTCGGCGGACCGCCGGCACGGTAGTACACGCCCAACGCAAGGTCATAGATGCGCATCAGCGCTTCGGCGAGCGGCAACTCGCCGCCCAACACCTCGTCCATCGCCATGCGGCTCGTCTCGATATAGCGCTCGAGCGCCGTGAGATACAGCGCACGCTTATCGCCGAACGCCCCATACAAGCTAGGCCGGTTCATGCCCGTCGCGACGCTCAGGTCATCGAGCGTCGTCGCGCTGTAGCCGCTTCGCCAAAACGCATCGCGCGCTTGCGCGAGTGCCTCGTCGGCGTCATACGCTCGCGGGCGCCCGCGAGCGCGCTTGGGTTCCGGCTGACCGCCTTGCGTCTTTTTTTGTACCATTTCGAATAAAAACCTTGACCGCCTCAATTTTTGTTCACTATAGTACAAAAACCGATCAACAAAGGAAAAGAGACATGGAACTGTACTTTTCGCCGCTTGCGTGCTCGCTGGCCACGCGCATCGCGTTCTACGAAGCGGGCTATGACGCGCGGTACGTGCAGGTGGACACGAAGCGCAAGCGCGTGGAGGATGGAAGCGACTTCTTCGAGATCAATCCGCTCGGGCAAGTGCCTGTCTTGCGCACCGACGACGGGACGTTGCTGTTCGAAAACACGGCCGTCCTGCCCTACGTGGCCGATCGCCTCCCCGCTGCGAAACTGGCGCCGATCGGGGGCCTCGAGCGAGCACGGCTGCAGCAATGGCTAGGGTTCGTCGGCACGGAACTGCACAAAGCCGTGTTCGTGACGTTGCTCGACCCGGATGCCAGCACCGAAGTCAAACGGTACGCGCGCGAAAAGCTCGCGCTTCGCATGGACACGCTGCAAGCGCATTTGGCCGAGCGGGAATGGCTCTTGGACAGTTTCAGCGTCGCGGACATCTATCTGGCCGTCGTGCTGAGTTGGGCACGTTATTGCGGCGTCGACCTCTCGCCATGGCCGGCGGCGCGGGGCTTGCTCGAGCGTGTGTCGGCACGCCCTGCCGCCGCCCGCGGATTCGCGGAGGAAGCCGAGCTTTATCGAGCGGAAGCCGAACGCCAGAGCGCTTGAGCGCTTGAACGACATCGCGCAGGCGCTCGCAACGTTCTTCGCTTTGCAGCGCTGATGTTCGCGCTCCGCGCAAAACGCCGAAGGCCCCGTGCGATATATCATCGCGCGGGGCCTTCGCTTCTTGCACGCAACATCAACCGTTCGTCAAGCCGCCTTCAGCAAGCCGTGCGGATCGATGACGAACTTGCGCGCCGCGCCGCCGTCGAACTGCTTGTAGCCTTCCGGCGCTTCCTCGAGCGAAATCACCTTCACGTTGACGATCTCGGCGATCGGCAGCCGGTCGAACAAGATCGCCTGCATCAGGTTGCGGTTGTACTTGAGAACAGGCGTCTGTCCCGTGTGGAACGAGTGCGACTTCGCCCAGCCGAGGCCCAAGCGGATGCTCAGGCTCCCGTGCTGCGCGGCGGCATCCTTCGCACCCGGATCGTCCGTCACGTACAGGCCGGGAATGCCGATCGCACCGGCCGGCCGCGTGATTTCCATCAGCGAATTGAGCACCGTCGCGGGCGCTTCTTGCGAATGGCCCGCCGAGCCGTGTCCGTGCGCCTCGAACCCGACGCAATCCACCGCGCAATCGATCTCCGGCTTGCCGAGGATCTGCTCGATCTGCTCGCCGAGCGAAGCATCCTTCGACAGATCGACCACCTCGAAACCCATCGCCTTGGCATGAGCGAGACGCTCGGCGTTCATGTCGCCGACGATCGTGACCGCGGCGCCAAGCAAGCGCGCCGATGCGGCGGCCGCCATACCGACCGGGCCCGCGCCGGCGATGTAGACAGTCGAGCCCGGCTTGACGCCGGCCGTGACCGCGCCGTGATAGCCCGTCGGCAAGATGTCCGACAAGCAAGTCAGATCGCGAATCTTGGCCATGGCCGCATCGCGGTCGGGGAACTTCAGCAGATTGAAGTCGGCGTACGGCACCAGTACGTATTCCGCCTGCCCGCCGATCCATCCGCCCATGTCGACATAGCCGTATGCGCCGCCCGCACGCGACGGATTGACGTTCAAACACACGCCCGTGTGCTGCTCCTTGCACATTGCGCACCGGCCGCAGGCGACGTTGAACGGCACCGATACGAGATCGCCGATCTTGAGCGTTTCGACGTCGCGGCCGACTTCGACGACTTCACCGGTGATCTCGTGGCCCAGCACGAGCCCGACGGGTGCGGTGGTCCGGCCGCGCACCATGTGCTGGTCGGAGCCGCAGATATTCGTGCTCACGACCTTCAGAATCACGCCGTGCCCGATCGCGCGGCCGCTCGGGTCGACCATCTTCGGATAATCGATCTTCTGCACCTCGACCTTGCCCGGCCCTTGATATACGACACCTCGGTTGCTGCTCATCGTATTCGTCTCCTGTATCTCGATCGCCGATCCGCGATCCGTGTTGTGGCGGAATGCATGACCGGAGCGTCTACGAAAGTCTGAAAAAAACGCCCTTCGCGCATCTCCTCCGCTGCCGCTTGCAGGGTAGTCCGCAACGGGTTGTCGCGATCGTACAAAACGCGACATGCGCTTGCTAGAACCCGACACCGGCCCTGTGGAGCAGCCTCTATCGATTGAACGCAGGGCGCAAAACGCCTATCGTTGGAGCCTTCGATCGACCGACGAGCTTCTTGGAGATTGCCGATGACCCCGTCCTCCGTCTATGGCCCGCAGCCGCTTTACATCGGGGGCGCTCACGTCGATGCCACGTCGGGCGAGCACTTCGCGACGTTCGATCCGGCAACGGGCGAATGCCTGGCGACAGTGGGACAAGCAAGCCGCGCCGACATCGAGCGCGCCGTGGCGTCGGCCCGAGAAGGCCAACGCGAATGGGCGGCCTGCAATGCGATGACGCGCTCGCGCATCTTGCGCCGCGCGGTCGATCTGCTGCGGGCACGCAACGACGAGCTCGCCGAGTTGGAGATGCGCGATACGGGCAAGCCGATCGCCGAAACGCGCGCGGTGGATATCGTGACCGGCGCCGACGTCATCGAGTATTACGCCGGGCTCGCCCCCGCGCTCGAAGGCCGCCAAATTCCGCTGCGCGAGGACTCGTTCGTCTATACGCGCCGCGAGCCGCTCGGCATCTGCGTGGGCATCGGCGCATGGAACTACCCGATCCAGATCGCCTGCTGGAAATCGGCGCCCGCGCTCGCCGCCGGCAACGCCATGATCTTCAAGCCGAGCGAGATCACGCCGCTCTCCGCGTTGAAGCTGGCCGAGATCTACACCGAAGCCGGCGTACCGGACGGCGTGTTCAACGTCGTTCAGGGAAATGGCCTCGTCGGTGCGATGCTGGCCGAGCATCCCGACGTCGCGAAGGTGTCGTTCACGGGCGGCGTCGAAACCGGCAAGAAAGTGATGTCGCTCGCGGGCGCCTCGTCGCTGAAGGAAGTGACGATGGAGCTCGGCGGAAAATCGCCGTTGATCGTATTCGACGATGCGAACCTCGAACGTGCGGCCGACATTGCGGTGACGGCGAACTTCTTCAGCGCGGGCCAGGTTTGCACGAACGGCACGCGCGTGTTCGTGCACCGCTCGGTGATGAGCCGGTTCGAAGCGCTCGTCGCCGAACGCGTGGAACGGATCCGAATCGGCAAGCCCTCCGATCCCGAAACGAACTTCGGCCCGCTGGCCAGCGCGGCCCAGCTCGACAAGGTGCTCGGCTACATCGAGAGCGGAAAGCGCGAAGGGGCGCGCGTCTTGACCGGGGGCCGACGTCTCGCCGACGGCGACTTCGCCCGCGGGCAGTACGTCGCGCCAACGGTGTTCGCCGCATGCCGCGACGACATGCGCATCGTGCGCGAAGAGATATTCGGGCCGGTGATGTGCCTGCTCGAATTCGACGACGAGAACGAAGTCATCGCGCGGGCCAATGCGACGCACTACGGATTGGCCGCGGGCGTCGTGACGGAAAGCCTCGCTCGCGCGCACCGCGTGATTCACCGTCTCGAAGCGGGTATCTGCTGGATCAATACATGGGGCGAATCGCCCGCGGAAATGCCCGTCGGCGGCTATAAGCAATCGGGCGTGGGCCGCGAGAACGGGATCAGCACGCTCGAGCATTACACGCAGATCAAATCGGTGCAGGTCGAGCTCGGCCCCTATCGGCCCGTGTTCTGACGTTCGACGTTCTGAAACTCTGGGGGAGATCGCTCGTGAGTGCCAAGGAATACGACTACATCATCGTCGGCGCGGGGTCCGCGGGCAACGTGCTGGCTACGCGGCTAACGGAAGATGAAGGCGTCACCGTGCTGCTGCTCGAAGCGGGCGGGCCCGACTACCGGTTCGACTTCCGCACGCAAATGCCGGCGGCGCTCGCCTATCCGCTGCAAGGCCGCCGCTACAACTGGGCCTACGAGACGGAGCCCGAGCCGTACATGGACAACCGCCGCATGGAATGCGGACGCGGCAAGGGGCTCGGCGGCTCGTCGCTGATCAACGGCATGTGCTACATCCGCGGCAATGCGCTCGACTACGACGGCTGGGCGCAAAACGAAGGGCTCGAGGATTGGAGCTACCTCGATTGCCTGCCCTATTTCAAGAAGGCCGAAACGCGCGACGCGGGACCCAACGCCTATCACGGCGGCGACGGCCCGGTGCACGTCACGACGAGCAAGCCCGGCAACAATCCGCTGTTCGGCGCGATGGTCGAAGCCGGCGTGCAAGCGGGTTATCCGCGCACCGACGATCTGAACGGCTATCAGCAAGAAGGCTTCGGCCCGATGGACCGCACCGTCACCGCACATGGGCGCCGGGCAAGCACGGCGCGCGGATATCTCGATCAAGCGCGGCAACGGCCGAACCTGACGATCGTGACGCATGCGCAAACGGACCGCGTGCTGTTTTCGGGCAAGCGCGCCACGGGGGTGGCCTACCTTCATCATGAAACGCCCGTGACCGCGCATGCGCGGCGCGAAGTGCTCGTGTGCTCGGGGGCGATCGCGTCGCCGCAGTTGCTGCAGCGCTCGGGCGTCGGCCCCGGCGAATGGCTGCGCGAGCTCGACGTGCCGATCGTGCTGGACTTGCCCGGCGTCGGCCGCAACTTGCAAGATCATCTCGAGATCTACATGCAGTACGAGTGCAAGGAGCCCGTGTCGCTCTATCCCGCGCTGAAGTGGTACAACCAGCCGGCGATCGGATTGGAGTGGCTGCTGAACGGCACGGGCATCGGCGCGAGCAATCAATTCGAAGCGGGCGGCTTCATTCGGACACGCGACGACGACCCCTGGCCGAACATCCAATATCATTTCCTGCCGATTGCGATCAACTACAACGGCTCGAACGCGATCAACATGCACGGCTTCCAGGCGCACATGGGCTCGATGCGCTCGCCGAGCCGCGGGCGCATCAAGCTGCGCTCGCGCGATCCGCGCGCTCATCCGAGCATCTTATTCAACTACATGGCCGAGCCGCTCGATTGGCGCGAGTTTCGCGACGGAATCCGCATCACGCGCGAGATCATCGCTCAGCGCGCGCTCGACCGATATCGCGGGCGGGAATTGAGTCCCGGTGCGGACTTGAAGACGGACGCGGAACTCGACGCGTACGTGCGCGCCCACGCGGAGACGGCGTATCACCCGTCATGCTCCTGTGCAATGGGGTACGACGACCTATCGGTCGTCGATGGCGAAGGGCGCGTGCATGGCATCGACGGGCTGCGCGTCGTGGATGCATCGATCATGCCGCGCATCACGACGGGCAATCTCAACGCGCCGACGATCATGATGGCCGAGAAAATCGCCGATCGCATTCGGGGGCGGGCGCCGTTGGCGCGCGAGGACGTGCCGTACTACGTGGCGAACGGAAGGCCCGCGCGGGCGGGAACACAGGGCGCGGTGCCGACCGCGGCGCGGTCGGCGGTGAATGCGGCCAGCTAGCGCACATCTTCGTTTCGAAGCAGGCCGACGGCCGCGCGAATCGCATCAATGCGCGGCCATTTCGTGCTCGGCCGCGAGGGCCAGAAACGCCGAACGAGACATGTGACGTTCACGGGGCGGCGGCATCGAAATCCGGGTCGCAACCGAATGCGACGGCCAACCTGTGTTGATAGCCGCCGAACCCACGCGGTAACCCACCGCGACCGAAAGTGCCGTCCTCTCGGCCGAATTCGGCGTCCTTTTCCCCTCCGCTCTCGATTCGCGTAATTCAACATGCAATCGGCGTAGCGATCCGGCCCGTGCCCTCCCCAGCTCGGCGCATCGTTGCGTCCGATAACAACCGGAGACGGCAAGTGACGCACCACCTCTCATCGAACCAACCTTCGCGCGCCCATCCCCCCCAGAAACTGCCGGCACTCGTGCCTACGGCCGTGGCGCTTGCGCTGTCGCTCGCTCTGCCGGCCTATGCCGCCGGGCCGTTGCCGAGCGGCGGCAAATTCGTTGCCGGAGCAGGCTCGATCAGCGGCTCAGCGACTTCGCTGACCGTCAACCAAAAAACAGGGCGCGGCATCATCGATTGGACAGGCTTTTCGATCGGCAACGGCAACCATGTCAGCTTCGAGAACGGTAGCGGCGCGACGCTGAACCGCGTGACCGGCAACACTCCGTCGTCGATCCTCGGAATGCTCACGGCAACCGGCAGCGTCTATTTGATCAACCCGCAAGGGATCGTCGTCGGCCCGAGCGGCGTCGTGTCGACGGGCGGCCGCTTCGTCGCGTCCACCCTCGATACCGACAACGCATCGTTCATGGCCGGCGGCCCGCTGACGCTTGCGGGCCACTCCGGCGCGAGCGTCGTCAACCTCGGCAGAATCGGATCGAGCGGCGGCGATGTGTTTCTCGTCGCGAGCGGCGAGGTCGATAACCTCGGCCACATCAGCGCACCCAAAGGCACCGCCGAGCTCGCCGCGGGGCGAGCGGTGTTGCTGCAGGATTCGTCGAGCAGCAGGCAAGTCTTCGTGCAAACCGGCAGCGGCGGCACCGTCCTCAACGGCGGTTCGATCAAAGCGGCGCAAATCAGCCTGCAAGCCGCGGACGGGAATGTCTTCGCGCTTGCAGGCAACCACGACGCGGTGCGTGCGACCGGCACCGCGAATCGCGACGGGCACGTCTGGCTCGTGGCCGACACGGGCAACATGGTGCTCGCCGGCCCGATCGTCGCCTCCAACGCCAACGGCAGCGGCGGAACGGTCGACACGATGGCCGGCACGCTGATGCTGCCCATCGTCGGCCCAGCGGTCGGCGCCGGAACGTGGAATATCACGACACCCAGCTTCGCCATCGACGGCCTCGCCGCGAACGCGTTCGCGAATACATTGAACGCGGGGACGTCGATCAATCTTCAAACGACCGGCGCGAATAAAACGTCGGGCAATCTCGACGTGTGGGCCGACATCGGATGGATCGGCGGCGCATCGCTGACGCTGGGCGCTTTTCGCACCGTGGCCATCGGAGAAGGCGTGACGATTGCCAATATCGGCAAGGGCAGCCTCACTTTGCGCGCCGATGCCACGGGCATCGACAATCACGGCAGCGTCATCAACCGCGGCACGATCGACTGGTCGAACAGCACCGGCACCGTCAGTGCGCTCTATGACATGAACGGCAGATACGTGCCCGGCACGCTGCTGCGCAATGCGTCATGGACCGCTCCAGCCTACAGCGGTCTCGTCACTCAGATAACCGCGTACAAACTCGTGAATTCGCTGGCCGACCTTCAGAACGTCTCGCGCGATTTGGCCGGCAGCTATGCGCTTGGAACCGATATCGACGCCAGCGTCACGTTCGGCACCGGCGTATACACGCCGATCGGCACGAGCACGAACCCTTTCTCGGGCCAATTCGACGGCATGGGGCACACGATCGATGAACTGTCGTATCAGAACATGACCTCGGTAACCGGACCGATCGGAATGTTCGGCACCATCGGCAAAACCGGCGTCGTGCGCAATCTCGGCGTGACGAACAGCAATACGGACCCGAGCCCGCCGCCGTATGGCCATTTCTCGTGCCCGCCGGGAGGCTGCGTCGTCGGCATCATCGCGGGCGACAACCATGGCGTGCTCACGAACGTCTATACGTCGGGCGGGATGACGGACGATGCACCGGCCCTTACCGCCATGTTCGCCGGTCTCGTCGGCCAGAACGAGGGGCTCATCGAGCGCTCGTGGAGCAACGCGAGCTCCGGCGATTCTCTGGTCAACGGCGGCCTCGCGGCGATCAACTCGGGCACGATCACTCAGTCTTATTCGAGCGGCGGCACCTGGGCCAACGGCACGCACACGATTGCGGGCGGACTCGCCGGCATCAATCGCGGCACGATTACGCAGTCGTATACGAGCGACGGCTATTTGGTCGGCGGCGAAGGAGACACGGCCGGCAATAACGTGATCGGCGGCCTCGTCGGCGAAAACAGCGGCACGATCAGCCAATCGTACGCATCCAGCCTGATCGTGCCGCATAACGCCAAGGTCGGGGCGATCGTCGGCGAGAACACGGGGCACATCGGTCCCGACGTCTATTGGAACGTCGATGCCACGGGCCTATCCGACGGCGGTCCGGGGACGCGGCCAGGCAATGGGCTGTCCGCGACGCAAGCCGCCAACGCCGCAAGCTACCGCGGCTGGAATTTCGGACGAGGGGGCGTATGGACCCTGCCTCCCGGCTCGGCAACCCCCATCCTGGCATGGCAAAGCAGCACGAACTAAGCGAGGGTTTGCCGTAGCGACGACGTTAGGGCCGCGGCCGGGCTTCGTCGGCGGCGGCTTCGAGTATGTCGCGTCGATTGGGAGTTGAGAAGCCGGGCTATTTGCGCAACCCCAGCACCTCGAGATATAAGTCGAGCGATCTCTGCACCGAGACTGCGACCAAGGACGTGATCTCGCTGAAGTCGCCGCTGACGCATGCGGTATCGAGCGCGTCGTAGTAAGCGAGCCGATCTTCCTTGCGGATGATCGCTGGGGGGTAGCCCATCTTCAGCAATTCGAAGTTCAGCAGTAGCCGTCCTGTCCGTCCATTGCCGTCGACGAACGGATGTATCTTGACGAACCGGGTGTGCAGTTCCGCCGCACGCTCGATCGGGTGCGTCGCGCCCGCATCGTCATACCAGTGCATTAGCCCTGCCATTTCCGCCGGCAAGTGCATGAAGTCAGGAGGCATCGTGCTCGCGCCGGCGATCACGACGTTCTCCTGTCGATAACGGCCAGCCTGGTCAGCATCGATGCTCTTGAGCACGAGTGCGTGAAGATTGCGCACCTGCCACTCGGTGAGCGCCTCATGCTTCGCGACGATCGCCTCGACGTACAGGATCGCGTCACGGTGATTGGTTGCCTCGAAGTGCTCGCGAAGGGATTTCCCGCCAACCGTAATACCTTCCAACACCACCTTGGTTTCGCGTAGCGTCAGCGTATTGCCTTCGATCGCGTTCGAGTGATACGTCCACTCCAGCATCAGTTTCTCGCGCAGCGATGCAACCGTGTGCGCCGGCAACGGGCGTGCTCGATCGAGCGTCGCTTTGTCAGCGTCGACCGTTGCCAGCAGCGCGGCAGTGTGATTCGCCATGAGTCTTCCTGAGCGAGGTGGATTGCGGGTGATTATATGTTCACCCGTCGCCTCACCTCAACTCAGCGCTTTCAGGGCCCGGCGAAACCCATCCCCGTCCTATTGCCGCAACGAATCGAGATCGATGACGAAGCGATACTTGACGTCGCTCTTGAGCATCCTCTCGTAGGCTTCGTTGATGCTTTGCATCGGAATGATTTCGATATCCGACGTAATGCCGTGCTCGCCGCAGAAATCGAGCATTTCCTGCGTTTCGGCAATGCCCCCGATCAGCGAGCCGGCGAGACGGCGGCGCTTGAAGATCAGATTGAACACCTGGGGCGACGGATGATCGTGTTCCGGGGCACCCACGAGCGTCATCGTCGCATCGCGCTTGAGCAATGCGATGAACGGATTGAGATCGTGCTGCGCCGCCACGGTATTGAGGATGAAATCGAAGCTGTTCAAATGGGCCTGCATTTGCGCTTCGTCTTTCGAAATCACGACTTCGTGTGCCCCAAGACGCTTCGCGTCTTCCACTTTCGAGGGCGACGTGGTGAACAAGACGACGTGCGCACCCATTGCGCGCGCCAGCTTGACGCCCATGTGGCCTAGCCCGCCTAAGCCGACGATCCCCACTTTCTTGCCCGGGCCCGCCCCCCACTGACGCAGCGGCGAGTACGTCGTAATGCCTGCGCACAACAGCGGCGCGGTGCCGGCCGGATCGAGATTGTCCGGCACGCTGAGCACGAACGCTTCGTCGACGACGACGCTCGTCGAATACCCGCCGTAGGTCGTTTCCCCGCTTACGCGGTCGGTGCCGTTGTACGTCGCGACGAAGCCGTTTTCGCAATATTGCTCGAGGCCTTCGGCGCAACTCGCGCACGTACGGCACGAATCGACGAGGCAGCCGACGCCGACGAGATCGCCACTCTTGTAGCGCGTCACCGCGGAGCCGACTTTCGCGACACGGCCCACGATTTCATGTCCGGGCACGACGGGGTAGATCGTATTGCGCCATTCGTCGCGCGCTTGATGCAGATCAGAGTGGCAAACGCCGCAGAACAGCACCTCGATCTGCACGTCGTGTTCGCGCAGGTCGCGGCGTTGAACGTCGAACGCAGCGAGGGGCGAGCGGGCGTCCTTCGCTGCATATCCGTGAGTCGTATACATGGGGTCATCACTCCTGCAAAATGCGGCGCTCCGACATGGAGCTGCACAGGTGCACATGGTAGGAAGCGGCGCGGCGGGACGGAATGCCTGAATCTATCGAACGTTTGCCTTTTTCTCTTGGCGGCCGGCAAAAACGTCAAATCGGCGCTATATTTTCGAGCCTGATTCTCCGAATGCACACGCCCGATCGCCATGTCCAGCTCCGCTCCGCAGCCTCGTTTCGTCAGTCCTGAACAAGCACGCATGGTGCAACTACTGGCAACGCTCGCCCCCAGCGAGGGGTTCACGCAATCGGCGCTCGACGGCGTGAAGTTCATGCGCACGAACGTGTCGATACCGCGCGTGCCCGTCATGTACGAGCCGTCGATCGTCGTCGTGGCGCAGGGCCGCAAGCGCGGCTTTCTCGGCAGCCAGGCTTTCATCTACGACGCGCAGCACTACCTGGTCCTGGCCGTGCCGTTGCCGTTCGAATGCGAGACCGAGGCGACACCGGAAGAGCCGATGCTGGCGATTTCGATCCGCGTCGATCTGGCCGTCGTGGCCGAATTGCTGATGACGCTGGGCGACACGCGCGGGCCGATCGACAGCGAGCCGCGCGCCGTCTATGCCACACCGCTCGACGCCACACTGAGCGATGCGGTGTTGCGGCTGCTCGAATCGCTCGCGTCGCCGCACGATACGCGCATCCTCGGCCCCGCTATCGTCCGCGAGATCTGCTACCGCGTGCTGACCGGCTCGCAAGGCGACATGATCCGGGCGGCGCTGACCCATCAAGATCATTTCGGCAGAATTTCGAAAGCATTACGGCGCATTCACACCGATTTCGCCTGCGAGCTCGACGTTCCCTCGCTCGCGCGCGAAGCCGGCATGAGCCTGGCCGTGTTTCATGCGCAGTTCAAAGCGGTAACCGAAACTTCGCCGATGCAATACGTCAAGACGACGCGGCTGCATCATGCCCGGCTCTTGATCATGCAAGACGGGCTGAACGTCAGCGCGGCCGCTTCCCGCGTCGGGTACGAAAGCGCATCGCAATTCAGCCGCGAGTTCAAACGATTGTTCGGGGTGAGTCCCGTCGATGACGTCAAGCGCCTGCGCGGCAATCATGCCGGCGTCATCGGCCCCGAGGGCGAGCACGCACGACATGGCTCGCCGCGCTACGCCACGGCGGATTAGCCGAAATCGAACCGGCTCGCGCGGCGCGCTGCCTACCGCGCTGCATCCCCGAATCGATATTCACGCGTGAGCGCGTCGAGCTTCGCTTTCAGTTGCGGATCGAGTGCCAGATCGACGGCGGCCAACGTGTCGGCCAATTGCTCGGGACGGCTCGCACCGAGGATTGCGGACGTGACCGTGCGATTGCCGAGCACCCATGCAACGGCGACGGTCGACAGCGGAAGGCCGGCATCGGCCGCCAGCTTCTTCAGCGCTTCGATGGTATCGAACTCGCGGTCGTGCCAATACCGGGCCTGGTACAGATCGCCGGCCGTGCCGACCGTGAAGCGGCCCTCGGGCGGCGGCGCCTCGCGGCGGTGCTTGCCCGTCAACAACCCGCCTGCGAGCGGGTTATAAGGCAGAACGGCCAAACGCTCTTCCTCGGCAAGCGGCAGCAACTCGCGCTCGATCTGACGAAACAGCAAGTTATAGCGCGGCTGGACCGACACGAACCTCGCCGTGCGCAGCACGTCCGAGCGGCCCAAGGCAATGGCCAGCCGGTACGCGAGAAAATTCGACACGCCGATATAGCGCGCGCGCCCCGAACGCACGATGACGTCGAGCGCTTCGAGCGTTTCGTCGAGCGGCGTCTCGCGATCGTCCGAATGCAATTGATAGAGATCGACGTAGTCGGTGCGGAGCCGGCTCAGCGATGCGTCGATGGCGTCGAGCAAATGCCTGCGCGAGGCGCCCTGCTCCCACGGCGACGGCCCCATCTTGCCGACGGCTTTCGTCGCGAGCACGAAACGATGCCGCTTGCCCTCGAGCCAGCGGCCGACGATTTCCTCCGTGCGACCGACGCGCGACTCGCCGCCGCCGAGCGGATAGACGTTCGCCGTATCGAAGAACGTAACGCCGGCATCGGCCGCGGTGTCCATGATCCTGGCCGACGTGGGCTCGTCCGTCTGGAAGCCGAACGTCATCGTCCCGAGGCACACGCGCGAAACGCTGAGTCCTGTCGCGCCGAACTTGCGGTATTCCATCGCATTCTCCCGAAGCACACCGCGTGAAGCGGCAAAGGCGAAAGCATAAACCCTCTTCGAGGACGGCGTCGTTCAGTACGACGACTGCACGGCAAGCAAGGAACCAACCCGAACGTTGCATCATTGGAAAGAAGAGCGAGCGAAGAGGGAAAGAAGCAATCTTCCGAAGAACGCAACCTTCATACGCATCGCGCCGAGTGCGACCCTCAATGCCGCGAATCAGTGCCGAATGTACGTGTTGTTCGGCGAATGGCCCGGCGACGTTTCGCCGTATCCTGCACTGACTAGAAATGGCGCATCGAACGCGATGCGCCCGCCGTCTGACGAGGAGCGATATGCAACAGCCTGCCCAACCTTCGAACGAAGCTGCTCGCATCGCCCTGCTGCGCTCCTTGGACATTCTCGACACGCCCCCGGACGAGCGCTTCGACCGTTTGACCCGTCTCGCGAAGCGCCTGTTCGACGTTCCCATCGCCACCGTCTCGCTCGTCGACAGCGATCGTCAGTGGTTCAAATCGTGCATCGGGCTTTCCGTCACCGAAACGCCGCGAGACATCTCGTTCTGCGGGCATACGATCCTCGACGACGAGCTGTTGGTGATCGAAGACGCACAGGCAGATCCGCGATTCTTCGACGATCCCTTGGTGACCGGCGATCTACACCTGCGGTTTTATGCGGGATGTCCGCTGACGCTGCGCAACGACGTCCGCGTCGGCGCCATCTGCATCGTGGACACGAAACCGCGCACGCTCGACGAAGCCGACCGAGGCCTGCTGCGCGATCTCGGCCACATCGCCGAGCGCGAATTGGAAGTGCTCCAACTCGCGGCGACGGACGACTTGACGGGGCTCTCGAATCGGCGCGGCTTCGAAGCGCTGGGGCGCCATTTGCTGCAATTGTGCAAGCGTGCCGGTTCTCGCGCGTCGATGCTGTTCTTCGACTTGAACGGATTCAAGCAGATCAACGACGGATATGGGCATACCGAGGGCGATATGGCGATCGTCGGCTTTGCGAACGTATTGCGGGCATCGATGCGCGAGACGGACGTGCTCGCGCGGCTGGGCGGCGATGAGTTCGTCGCGCTCGTCGTCGGCGCCGAGGAAGGGACGGAGACACACATCATCGAGCGGGTGCGCTCGGGCGTCGCGCGCTATAACCTCGAGCAGCAACGCGGATACGAGTTGAGGTTCAGCGTCGGCGTCGCGCCGTTCGATATGACGAAAGATCAGTCGATCGCGGAAATGATCACCGTGGCCGATCACGCGATGTATGTGAATAAGCGCGCGGGGCGCGAGGCACAAGAACAAGACCAGAAGCCGAAGCTGAAGCGCGCCCAAGCTGGCGTCCTGGAAAACGCTTAGCGCAGCCTCGAAATCAGCCCCTTCGCATGCGCTCCCGCGACGCATGCTAGCTCCCTCACGCGCACGACGATAGGACGATCTTCCTATTCGTCGTTGATGCTCCGCATCGCATCATCGCACACGGCAGGATCTGCCGCGCATCCCCTCCAAAAAGCACGAAACTCGTTTTTTGCACCGATCAATTCGGCGTAACAGCGAAGTCGTTCCTGCTTAAATTTGATGTACCGACACTGTTATCGGTGCTTGCCCAAAGTGGCTTGCCGCACGCCCCTCATTTTCGAGAGTCCCTCGGGATTCGTCACTCATCGAGACTTACGACATGATCGACTTCGAGCCGAAATTCATCACCTTCGATTGCTACGGCACCCTCGTCAACTTCCGCATGGCCGAGACGGCCCGAGAAATCTACGGCGACCGCCTGCGCGGCGACGCCATGGAGAACTTCGTGAGGCTATTCAAGGCCTTTCGTCTCGACGAAGTGCTCGGCGAATGGAAACCCTACCGCGAGGTGGTCCACAATTCCGTGCGCCGCACCTGCGAGCGCGCCGGCGTGCCGTTCATCGCAAGCGAGGCCGAGCAGTTCTATCAGGCCGTGCCGACCTGGGGCCCGCATCCCGACGTGCCCGAAGGCCTCTCCCGCCTTGCGAAGAAATACAAGCTGGTGGGTCTGACGAACGCGGACAACGCGCAGATCATGAGCAACATCGAAAAGCTCGGGGCGCCGTTTCACGCCGTCATCACGGCCGAAGACGCCCGCGCCTACAAACCGCGGATGCAAGGCTTCGAATACATGTTCAAGAAGCTCGACGCGCAGCCTCACGAAATCATGCATGTCTCGTCGAGCCCCCGCTACGACCTAATGACCGCGCATGATCTCGGCATCGTTCATAAGGCTCATGTATTGCGCGGCCATGAACCCGAAGCGCCGCAATACGGCTATATACCGGTCAAGAGCATCATCGAATTGGCCGAACAACTTGGCCTGTAAGCGTTTTATGCCGCCGTGGCCGCCGTGCTCGACGACGGCCACGGACTCGCATCGCGCTATTGCCTTCGAGCCTGCCTCAGGCCGAACGCTAGCGAAAACTTGCCGCAATACTGCCGTCCACTCCTCGCGCCGAATCGCCCATGTTCACGCCCAGTCGTTCCGGGGGCCTATGCTCCACGTCCGCAGTTGCACTCGATACCCCGCTGGCCAGTGGCCTGTCGGTCAGTTTCGCACGCCTGAGTCCACTTGATGCGATCGCCGTCACGCGCCGCGTTTACGGCATTGATGGCGCCGCTACGAGGTTTTCGACGGAGAAGGACGACACTTTCCGCATCGATGCGAGCGACGGCGCTCGCTACGTACTGAAGGTCTCGAACCCGGGCGAAACGGCTGAAGAACTCGATTTGCAGGTCTCGGCCATGCGGCACGTTGCCGTGGCTGCACCGCACTTGCCCGTGCCGCGCGTGCTGCCGAGCATCGACGGGCAATTCGTCGTTCCGCTCGCGGCATCCATGCACCCGCATCGCTCGGCAAGGCTCTATAGCTACATAGAAGGCGTGCCGCTCGATGCGCTGCAACCAACGGCAGTCAAGCATTACGAGATCGGCGAGGTGCTGGCGCAATTGCAACTGGCCTTGGCCGGTTTCCGCCATCCGCACGAGCACCGGGCTCTGGCCTGGGACGCCAAGCATTTGGCAAGCCTCATGGGGTTGCAGGCACATATCCCCGACGCCGTGCATCGCTCGCTGATCGAGGAGGCATTCGTGCGCTTTGCAACGATCGAGCCGGCGCTGCGGCGCTGTCGCACGCAGGTCGTGCATAACGATTTCAACCGCTCGAACATCGTCGCGAATCCGGGAAGCTCGAGCTTCGTCAGCGGCATCATCGACTTCGGCGACACTGTGCATACTGCGGTAGCCATCGACGTTGCCACCGCGGTAATGAACCAGTTTCCGCTCGACTTCGATGCCGACGGGCCACACGATCTGTTCGGTCAGGCTCGCGAACTGCTTCGCGGGTATCTGGCACATGCCCCACTGAGCGCCGACGAGTTGATTCTAATTCCCCACCTCGCCATGGCGCGCGTCGCGGCGCGGGCCTTACTCACGTCATGGCGCGCGATGCTGTTTCCGGAAAACGAAGCCTACATCCTGCGTTTCACGCGCCCCGGATGGGAGCATCTGCGCTGGTTCATGCAGCGCGACCACGAGACCGTTTCCCATGCCTTGCTCTAGGCCTGCCGTCGCCCTATTTAGCTGACCTGACCTGACCTGACCTCACCTTACCTGCCCTGACCGCCCTATGAACGCCATCTCAACGTCGCAGCCGGCAGCTCGAGCCGAGCGCACCGATACCCGCACCGCCCACGATGCCCTGCGCGGCGACATGCCGAACGGCTTCGATCCCTCGGCGATCTCCCACCTCGATCCCGTCGCACAACGGCATATCGCGCGCCGTCTACGGCTGCTCAGTCCATCCTATCGGCTGTTCTACGCCGAGCCGGTCAAGATCGTGCGCGGCGAGAAGGTCTATCTGTACGACGATCAGGGCAATGACTATCTCGATGCGTACAACAACGTCGTCTGCGTCGGCCATGCCAATCCGCGCGTCGTCGATGCGGTTACGCGCCAGCTCTCCACGCTGTGCACGCACACCCGCTACATGCAGGAGCCGATTCTCGATTACGCCGAGGCCCTGCGTGCGACGTTCGACACGTCGATCCGCGACGGCCAGATGATGTTCACCTGCACCGGTTCCGAGGCCAACGACTTGGCCATGCGCATCGCGATGCACTACACCGGCAATACAGGCGTGATCGTGACCAGCGAGGCGTATCACGGCAACTCGCACCTGGCCTCGAGCTTTTCGCCGTCGCTGGGCCGCAAGGCCCTGCTGGGCCCTTATGTGCGCACGGTGCCGGCCCCCGATTCCTATCGCATGACGCTGTCGGAAATCGGCCAGCGCATGGCCGAGCAGGTCGCGTTGCAGATCGAGGACATTCGCCGTCACGGTGGGGGGCTGGCGGCATTCATCGCCGATTCGTTCTTTTCGTCGGATGGCGTATTCGCCAACCCGACGGACGTGCTCGCGCCGGTGGCCGAGGTCGTGCGGCGCGCCGGCGGCTTGTTCATCGCCGACGAGGTTCAGTCGGGCTTCGGGCGCAGCGGCACGCACATGTGGGGGCACGAACGCCATGCAGTCGTGCCCGACATCGTCACGCTCGGCAAACCGATGGGCAACGGCTATCCGGTGGCGGGCCTGGTCGTGCGGCCCGAGGTCGTCGCCGGCTTCGGCCAGGACATGCGCTACTTCAACACGTTCGGCGGCAACTCGGTGGCGATCGCAGCCGCGCAGGCCACGCTCGACGTGCTGCGCGACGAACACGTCCTGGACAACGTGCAACGGGTGGGTGCCGTCATGCTAGAGGGGTTGAATGGGCTGGCACGCAAATACGAGTGTATCGGCGACGTGCGCGGCGCGGGCCTGTATTTCGGTGTCGAGATGGTGCGCGATCGGGCGAAGAAGGACACCGACATCGCGACGGCGCTCAAGGTCGTCAATGGCTTGCGCCAGCGGCGCGTGCTGATTTCGGCGACCGGGCCGGACGCAAGCGTGCTGAAGATTCGACCGCCGCTGGTATTTTCGGCGAACGACGCGGACCGCCTGCTGACGGAGCTGGACGCAGTGCTCGCCGCACTGTGATCGCCGGCTTGTCATTAACCGCGGCTTAACGCCCGCTTGCCGAGCGGTTAATCATTTCAAGAAGCTGGCGCCGCATAATTGCACGCACGAGTCAACATTCGTGCAATCCGCAGGAGCAAAAATGACCGTAGTATCCGTACTGCACCGTGCCGACGGTGCACCTGTCCCGACCTCGTTCCGCAGAGGAGCATTCGGCCGGAACGACCCATTTGCGCAGCATCGGGAAATCGCTTGGGAAGGCCCTGACGCAATGGCCGCGGGTCGCATCAGCTTCATCGGCGAGCTCGACATACCGAGCTTTCCCCACATCGAGACGATCGTCGTCGTGGAAGGAGCGCTCACGCTCGAAGTGTCCGGCAAGCCGCCGTTGGTGTTCGGCCCGCAACAAGGCGCGGTCATCGGCAGCGGCACGGCGCTCCGCATTCGGGCGGAATCCCGCACGATCGTCGCATTCTGCGCCGCCGCTAGCGCAGCACCGACGAAAAGCGGACTGTTCCCTTTGCGAGCGGACGCCAACTTCAAGCCATCTTCATCGCTGCCGGCGGAAGTGCTGCTGGGGCCGGCCCCCGAGTGCCGCAGCGACAATGTCTTCACCGATGACAGCGCGCAATACCAAGCGGGCACCTGGGATTCGACGCCCTACCATCGGATCGTTCGCCCTCACCGCCAGAACGAGTTCATGTACCTCCTGGCCGGCAGCGTCCGATTCGCCGCGCCGGATGGCAGCGTGCTGACCCTTGCCGCGGGCGACGCGCTATTCGTGCCCATGGGTGCGCCCATCGGGTGGGAAAGCAGCGATCGCGTAGCAAAGTTTTACGTTGTTCAAGCCGTCCAGGCTCCCATCGAACGAGATTGATCATGTCGCCCCCTCTTCACCACGTAAATACTCCGCCCACGCCGCCGGCCGCCGCCGACGTCGTCGTCATAGGAGGCGGCATCATCGGCGTCTTCGCCGCCTACTACATGGCTCAGCGTGGCGTTTCGGTCGCGCTGATCGAGAAAGGCCGGATCGGTGCCGAGCAGTCCAGCCGCAACTGGGGCTGGTGCCGGCAGCAAAACCGTGATGCCCGCGAATTGCCGATTGCCAGCAAGAGCCTCGATCTCTGGCAACGATTTGCCGTCGAATCCGGCGAAGACACGGGTTTTCATCGCTGCGGGCTGCTGTACCTGAGCAATGACGATGCGGAGTTGTCGCGTTGGGCGAGTTGGGGCGACTTTGCGAAAACAGCCGGCGTGACGACCTACACGCTCGACAGCCGGCAAGCGACGGAACGAGGGAAGGCGACCGGCCGCACGTGGAAAGGCGGCGTCTTCTCCCCGAGCGACGGCACCGCCGACCCCGCGAAGGCTGCCCCGGCCGTGGCAGCCGCGCTCATGAAGCTCGGCGGCAGCGTCACGCAACACTGCGCGGCGCGCGGCATCGAACTGGAAGCCGGGCGCGTCAGCGGCGTCGTCACCGAAGCCGGGGTCATCAAGACCCGGACCGTCGTGCTCGCGGGCGGCGCCTGGGCGTCGTCGTTCTGCCGCCAACTCGGCATCCGTTTCCCCCAGGCCTCGATCCGCCAATCCATCCTCAGCGTGTCCCCTGTGGACCACCGCCTGCCGGATGCGTTGTTCACTTCTGGCGTATCGATTACGCGTCGGAACGATGGGCGTTATGCATTAGCGATCAGCGGACGGGCGCGCGTGGACGTGACGCCGCAGTTCTTGCGATTCGCTCCGCACTTCGTGCCCATGTTCGCCAAGCGCTGGCGCAGCCTGCTGCCGGGCGGCCTCGAAGGCGTTCGCGGCGGCCATGAGACACTGAAGCGGTGGCAGCTCGATGCGCCCACGCCGATGGAGCGGGTGCGCATCTTGGATCCGAAGCCCGATCGGGCGACGGTCACCGAAACGCACCGGCGCGCCGTCGAACTGCTGCCTGAACTTCGCGAAGCCAAGATCACGCACGCGTGGGCCGGTTTCGTGGACAGCACGCCCGACGGCGTTCCGGGTATCGGCGAGGTGCCGGGCGTCCCCGGACTCATCTTGGCCGCAGGCTTTTCCGGCCACGGTTTCGGCATCGGGCCCGGTGCCGGACACTTGGTCGCGGATCTTGCCACCGGCGCGGAGCCGATCGTGGACCCCTTGCCGTACCGGCCCGGCCGATTCGCCCACTCCGCATGGGGCAAGGTCGCTGATTTTTAGCGGCCGCCGGGACGGCGCTGCTGAATCGAGCGCCGTCCTGCACGCCGCCCCGGTCGCCGCCATCAATGCGAAGACCGAACGCGGCGCAGCTGCTCTGCTTTACATGCTTTACGTGCTTTACACCGTATCGAAGTAACGTTGCGCCAAAGCGACCCAGTACCGGACGCCGGCCGGAATGATGTCGTCGTTGAAATCGTACTTCGGGTGATGCAAGGCCGGCGCGGCTGTTCCCGTAGGCGCGTTGCCAATCAACACATAAGCGCCGGGCCGCTCCTCGAGCATGAAGCCGAAGTCTTCCGACGTCATGTTCGGGGCAATGTCGCTGTGAAGGCGTTCGCCACCGAAGGTTTCGCGAATCACCGCTTCGCACAGTGCCGTCTCGGCTTGGGTATTGATCGTCGCCGGGTAGTACTGAAAGAACGTGACCTCGACTTGCGCGCCATAAGCGGAAGCCAGCGCTTCGCACATGCGCTCGATGTCGCGCTGCAGCTTCTGCTGCAAAACGGACGACAGCGTGCGAATCGTTCCGCGCAATTCGGCGGTGTCCGGTATGACGTTGTCCGTGTTGCCCGCATGAAACATGCAAACGGAAATGACGGCGGGATCCACGGGGTCCTTGTGACGCGCCGCGATGGTCTGACACTGCAGCACCATCGAACACGCCAGCGGTATCGGATCGAGGCCGAGATGCGGCTGCGCTGCGTGCGCCCCCTTCCCTGTTACCGTGATCTTGAATCGCGAACCCGCGGCCATGATCGGGCCGGTGCGCAGCCCGAAATGTCCCGCCGGCAGCCCCGGCCAGTTGTGCATGCCGAATACCGCCTCGGTCGGACATTGCTCGAATAGGCCATCGTCGATCATCTTGCGCGCGCCCGCTCCGCCCTCCTCTCCGGGCTGAAACACGAAGTGAACCGTGCCGGGCAACTGCGGCAGTTGCGTAAGGACACGCGCGGCACCCAGCAGCATCACCGTATGGCCGTCGTGCCCGCACGCGTGCATGATCCCGTCCGCGCACGACGCATGCGCGAAGTCGTTCGCCTCTTGGATCGGCAACGCATCGAGATCCGCACGCAGCACGATGCCCCTGTCCGGGTTTGCACCGGGCAAACTCGCGACCACGCCCGTGCCTCCGAGCCCGCGCGACACCGCATAGCCGAGTGTTTCGAGCTCACGGGCGACGACGTCCGCCGTCCTGCGTTCCTCGAATCGCAATTCCGGATGGGCGTGCAGGTCGCGCCGCAGCGTCGCCCAATGCGCATGATGCGCTTTCAACGAACCTTCCGCGATGGTTGAAGTATCCAATCACATCCCCTTTACAAAGCAAAAAACACAAAGCACGAAGCAAATAGCACCGAATTTGCCGCGTTACCGCGTCGAACATCGCGGCTGTTTCAATCGTAGTACCCGAGGATCGACTTTACCTCCATGTACTCTTCCATTCCTTCGACGCCGTACTCTCGGCCATTGCCCGATTGCTTGTATCCGCCGAACGGCGCTTGCGGATCCCATGCCGGGTAGTTCAGATGCACCTGGCCCGACTGAATTTGCGCAGCCACCGCATGCACGAGTGCCTTATCGGAGCCTTGAACGTGTGCGCCGAGCCCATAAACCGTGTCGTTCGCGATCGTGATCGCTTCTTCGACGGAATCGTAGGGAAGGATGGCGAGCACGGGCCCGAAGATCTCCTCCTGAGCGATCGTCATCTCGGTGCAAACATCGGAAAAGATGGTGGGCCGCGCGTAGAAGCCGCTGTCGAATCCGTGAGGCCTGCCCGGCCCGCCCGCGATCAGCTTGGCCCGTTCGCCGATACCGGCCTCGATCATCGCCTGCACCCTGCCGAACTGTGCACGATTGGCGAGCGGACCATGCGTCGTAGCGTCGGCGAAAGGATCACCGACGACCATTTTTTCCGCTGCCGCAACGGCGAGTTCCTCAACCTGCCCCAAAACGCTGCGCGGTACGATCATGCGCGTCGGCGCGCTGCAAGACTGCCCCATGTTCCGGAACGCGGCGGCCACGCCTAACGAGACGGCACGCGTCAGATCGGCATCGGGTAACACGACGTTCGGCGACTTGCCGCCGAGTTCCTGAGCCACGCGCTTGACCGTTGGAGCCGCCGCTTGCGCAACGAGCACGCCGGCGCGCGTCGACCCCGTGATCGAAACCATATCGACCTGCGGATGCGAGGCGAGCAACGTCCCGACTTCCGCGCCCGTGCCGCATACCAAGTTGAATACGCCCGCGGGAATGCCCGCATCGGCGATGATTTCCGCAAACAACAAGGCGCTCAGCGGCGAGAGCTCGCTGGGTTTCAGAACCACCGTGCAGCCTGCGGCAAGCGCCGGGCCGACCTTCGCCGTGATTTGATAGATGGGCCAGTTCCACGGCGTGATCAGCGCACAAACGCCGATCGGCTCGCGCACGACCGCCGTTGTGCCCCGCTGAGTCCGGAACGGGTAGCTCTCCAGATTGTCGCGCGCGACGCGCAGATGTTCGGCCGCGAGCGGCACGTGCGCGGCGCGCGCATAGCTGATCGGCGCGCCCATTTCGGTCGTCAACGCCAAGGCGAACAGCTCCGCGCGCTCCAGCATCAAGGCATGAACGCGGTCGAGCAGTGCGGCGCGCGCTTGCGGCGACGTGGCGGACCAACCGGCGAAAGCCCTGCGCGCGGCAAGCACTGCGCGCTCGGCATCGCGTGCGTTTCCCAGCGCGATCTCACAGACGGTCTCTTCGGTGGACGGAGAGACAACGGCGATCCGGTCGCCGTCGTCCGGTTCGCACCACTCGCCGTCGATGTAAAACCGATCGAGCCGCCCGGCTTCCTTAAGATGATGAACAGGTGAAGTCATTGCAGTATGTCCTTGAGTCGATACCATGCGCCGACGAACGGCAAAAACCACGGCTTGCCGAAGTGGCCGGGGATCGCCGGCCAGTCGAAGTCTTTCCACGGGTTGAGGTCGGCACGTCCGTCCATGATCTCCGCCATCAGCGTGCCCATGAGCGTGGACATCTGCGTGCCGTGGCCGCTATAGCCCATCGAGTAGTAGACACCGTCTTTCTCGCCCGCGCGCGGGAGGCGATTAGCGGTCATGTCGATCATGCCGCCCCAGCAATAGTCGATCCGGACGTCGGCCAATTCGGGAAAGACAGTGGCCATCTGCTGCCGCAAAATCAGCCCGCTTTTTTCGTCCGACTGCGGGTTCGAGATCGCGAAACGCGCTCGACCGCCGAATAGCATTCGGTTGTCCGGCGTGACGCGAAAGAAGTTGACGAAGTTTTTCGTGTCGGTGGCCATCCGGCGCGTCGGCAGCAATCGGTCGAGCAGTTCCACCGGCAACGGTTCGGTGACGATGATGAACGCTCCGACCGGCACGATCCGGCGGCGGATCCAGCCGAACGGCCCCACCTGCGAGATGCCGCTCGCCAGAAGCACCTGCGATGCACGAATCTCGCCGCGCGGCGTTTGGACCACGTATGTGCCGCCGGATTCTCTCCGCAGCCCCAGAACCGGGGCATGCTCGAGAATCTGCGCGCCGCGCGCTTGCGCGGCCTTCGCGAGACCGCGGACATAACGGCCCACGTGCATCCCGGCGCTTTTCTCGAAGATCAGCCCACCGTGGTAGCGATCCGAGCCGATCTCGTCACGCAGCTCCGCCTTCGTCACGAGACGCGTATCGGGGTCGACGCTTGCGGCAAGCAACGCCTGGCTTCGCGCGAGCTTATCGAAGTGCTCGGGCTTTGCCGCGAGCTTCAGTTTGCCCCTGCGGACGAAATCGCAATCGATCGACTCCTCCCTCACCAGCCGCTCGACCGTGTCGACCCCGGCGTCGAACGCGAGATACAGCCGGTTGGCCAATTCCGTGCCGATCCGCTGCGATAGCGAAGCGTAATCCTGCGCGAAGCCGTTGTTGCACATGCCGCCGTTGCGGCCCGAAGCCGCCTGCCCCACGGTATCTGCTTCGCAGACAACGACGCGCGCGCCTTTTTTGGCTAGCGCCAACGCAGCCGCCGAGCCGGTGATCCCTCCACCCACCACGACCACGTCGCAGCGCTCGGGCTGCGGTTCGAGCGAACTGCCAACGAATGGCTCCGATGTGTCTAGCCAATAAGAACCTAAATGCATTACACGCTCCCAAGCGTATGAATGGGACGAGCTATTTCCATGGTTGCCGCCAGCGTCCAGCCCCCACCGCAGTCGCCATATGCGTGCATTCGACTATAGAAAAAAACGTTTTTGTCGTGTTTAATACTAAATGAATTCATCGTTAACGAGGCCTTAATGCTCCAACTGGAAGACATGCAACTGCTTCGCGCGCTGGGCGCATCGCAATCGCTTGCCGCGGCCGCAAGGCTGTTGGACCTCACGCCGCCCGCGGTCACGGTGCGGCTGCAGCGCATCGAGGAGCGCGTGGGGGTGCGCCTTGCCACTCGTGCGGCCAGGGGAATATCGCTCACGGACGAGGGCCAGCGCCTCGTGCAAGAGGCGATCGACATCCTCGAGCGGATCGAATCCATTCCATCGCGCATTTCGGGAGAATCGAGCGGCGTGAGCGGCCATTTGCGCGTCGTCGCGCCGTTCGGCTTCGGTCGGGAATATGTCGCCCCGTTGGCGCGGGACCTGCATCGTTCCCACCCGAATCTCGCGATTTCGCTCATTTTGGTCGAAAGCCCGCTCGCGGCGGCGTCGGGCGCGGACGTCGTCATTTCCATCGGCCACATCAAAGGGTCGTCGTGGGTAGGGCATTTCCTGGCCCCCAACGACCGCTTCCTTTGCGCAAGCCCGTCTCTCGCGCGCGGCTTGTCGAAGCTCAAGCATCCGTCGGAACTCACGCTGCACCCCTACCTGACCTTACGAGAAAACGATGAAGACGTGACGCGCCTGCGTTTCGCGCAATACGATGCCGCCGGCAAGCGCATCAGCAAAACCGTCACGGTGCGGTTGAGCAGCGCACTGTCTTCGAACGACGGCACCGTGGTCAGGGACTGGGCCGTTGACGGTCTCGGCGTCGTCGCGCGCTCCGAATGGGATTGCGCACGGCTGATCGCGGAGGGCAAGCTCAAGCAGGTGTTGCCCGCGTGGCGCCTCGAACCCGCACCCGTCATCGGCCTCACCCCCACGCGCCAGGGCCTGACGATCCGTCAGCGCGTGTTTTTGGAAGCCGCGAAGCGAGCCTTCGACCCCGTGCCCTGGCGAGCGTGACTTCGATGGAGCACGGGCAAGCACGAGGTACCGCAGGTGCCTAGTCGACCTTGAACCGCCCGATGGCCAGCGCGAGCGCATTCGCTTGCGTTTGCAAAACCGCGGATGCGGCAGCGGTCTCCTCCACCAGTGCCGCGTTCTGCTGCACCATCGAATCGAGCTGCAAGACTGCACGATTGACCTCCTGAACGCCACGCGTCTGTTCGGTCGATGCGCGAGCAATGCCCGAGACGACCGATTGAACGCCTACCGCGTTGGCGACAATCTCGCTCATCGTCTCGCCGGCTCGCCGCACTTGCGAGGAGCCCGCGGCAACACGCGAGACAGTCTCTTCCACGAGTTGCTTCACTTCGCGCGCGGCCTGCGCGCTGCGTTGGGCTAAGCTGCGAACCTCATGGGCGACGACCGCGAAGCCGCGGCCTTGCTCGCCGGCGCGCGCGGCTTCCACCGCGGCATTGAGTGCGAGGATGTTGGTTTGAAACGCAATGCCGTCGATGGCGCCGATGATCGCACCGATGCGGCCGGCCGCTTCCTCGATTTGTCCCATCGTGCCGACCGCGTCGGACACGATCTCGCCGCCGCGCGAAGCCATCTGCGTCGCGACGCCCGATCGCTCGTCGGCTCGGAATGCCGCGGCGGCAGACTGATCGACCGTTCCCGAGATCTGCTCCATCGAAGCGGCTGTCTGCTGCAGGCTGGCGGCCGCCGATTCCGTGCGTGAGGATAGATCGTGATTGGCCGCCGCGATTTCGTTCGCGGCGGCACGCACCGATTCGCTGGCACCCCGAATTTCCAGCATCACGCTTTGCAGTTTGGCGACGAACTGATTGAACGAACGCGCGATGTTGGCCACCTCGTCTCTACCTTCGTCCGCTAAGCGCTGCGTCAGGTCGCCCGTACCCGTGCCGATCGCCTCCATGGCATGGCAGACGCGGCCTAGGCGGCGGAACACGGTCGCGGTCATGGCCGCCCCTATGACGGACGCGATACCGGCGATGACGAGAAGCGACAGCAGCGACCCATTCAACAACGAGCGCATTCCGGCGGTTGCTTCTGACTTGTCGAGCGCGATCACGACGTCCCAATCCGTGCCCGGCACGTTCCGCACGCGCACCCACTTCGTTTTTCCGTCGACCGTCAGCGTCATCGGCGTATTCCCGGAGCCGGATGCCGCCGCGATGACGCCGGCGAAATCCGCCGCGATGTCGGTAACCGGTTTGAGCCTGAACTTCGGATCGGGGTGTGCAATCACGCGGCCGTCATGGTCGACCAGCATGCCGAAGCTCGACGGCGTCGGATGAATCGATTTGACATTCTCGACCACGCTGTCCAGTGGAACATTGCCGTCGAGTACAGCCTTCACGACGCCGTCGCGTATCACGGGAATCCCCAAGCCCACGAGCAACGCCCCACTCGTGCTGACATAGGGGATGGCAACGGGTTTTCCGCTCTGCACGGCCGCTTGGTACCAAGGACGCACCGTCGGATCGTAGCTGGCGGGCGGGTGCGGCCAGTCGTCGAACTTCGCGGTCTTATCGGGGTAGCCGACGCCCACGTCGAAGAATCCACCGGCGACGGCGATCTGTTGGAGCGCGGGCAGAGGGTCGGCCGTCAGCGCGACGTCCTGCAGCGATGAAATCATCTGCATCTTGCCGGCGATCCACTCGCCGATGGCCGCGGCGTGATCATTGGCGGACGAGGTCAAGCCGCGGTCGATCGCAGCCCCCATGTCCGACTTCGCGATCGAGTAGTCGGTCGCGGTGCTGCAGATGACGGAAAAAACGACGAGCGCGACACATGCACAGGCAACCCGTGCGCGAATGGACGATAGCATCGTATGGTTCGTTGAGCTTTGGCGAGTGATTGCCGGTCTCACGCCGGACGATAGATCGCGTACACCTTTGCGACGTGCTCGAGGCTTTCCCAACTGCACCGCGCACCTTGCTCGACGAGAAAAATATCGCCGCGGGAAAACGTCGCGTTGCGTCCCACTTCGTCCACGAACGTCACGCTGCCTTCGAGCAAATGCATGAGTTCGCAATGGTGATAAAGCATCCCCACCCGATGATAGGGCGTCGAATCCCATGTGCCGCAGGTGAACGTCCCATCCGAAGAACGATAGTCCGTTTGATTTCGGCATTGCGGCGTGGGCGTCAGCAGCAATTCCGCCGCCGGTGAGCCCGACGGCTCCAGTTGCGGCGCGTGCTCGATCGG
This sequence comes from Trinickia sp., assembly GCF_051953955.1. Classification (GTDB taxonomy): domain Bacteria; phylum Pseudomonadota; class Gammaproteobacteria; order Burkholderiales; family Burkholderiaceae; genus Trinickia. The sequence continues at coordinate 66,449 of NZ_JBQCIF010000097.1, forward strand.
AATGATCTTCCCTTCGCCCGACTGACTGTCGTGGCAACGCATGAAGATGATCGATACGGGCCCTTTCGCCGACCAAGAAAATGCCGCGCCATGAGCTAGCACGGCGCTGTCGCCAGGCCCCAGCGTCAGCGCGCGCTCGGATTCGGTCAGCGTGATTTCGCCTCGAGCAACGATGATGAACTCATCCACCGGCTGAGGCGGCACCACTCCGCATCCCGCATCGAGCGTAATCACGCCTGCGCTGATGGCGCCCTGCGGCCAGTCGAGAACGCGGCGGCTCGCGAGGAAGCGGCTCTCGTCGGCCGAATTGACCACCTCGATCCCTTGGCCTTTATCCGATGCGAACTTCCTCAGATCGATGAACGATCGGACACTGCGCGGCTCGGCCGCCGCTCGCTGCAAATTGGGCATATTGGATTCCAGTCGTTCAGATTCTTTCAGTTGCCAGATCGTAGCCGCTACCCGTCGGCGCGTGTCACCGTTTTTTACGTCCGGAACAGAAGAAAATGCTGTTCTTGGCTCGCACACGAAGCGGCTGTTGGGCTTGCCGCTGTGCGGTCCCGTGCCGGCGTTTCCGCACGCATCGCGCCGATGCATGCAGCGCCGCACGCTTCACGCTACGGCGCCCGCGCCGCCGTTGTGTGCGTGCGGATCTTCCGCGCGGTGCGTCAGCACGTGGCGCAGAAACTCCCGGGTGCGCGCTTCGCGCGGCGAGCCCAGCACCTCTTTGGCGCTCCCTTCTTCGATGATCAGACCCGCGTGCAAGAAGCACACTCGGTCCGCCACTTCACGCGCGAAGCCCATCTCGTGCGTGACGACCAGCATCGTCATCCCTTCGCGCGCCAGCGTGCGCATCACGCTCAGCACCTCGCCCACGAGCTCCGGATCGAGCGCC
>NZ_JBQCIF010000098.1:0-5852 GCF_051953955.1 Trinickia sp.
TCCAACTCAGCTTCATCTCACCGCGCCATCGATTCATGGCGCCGGTGACTCATTCGCGCCTCAAACGCGAATTGCGGTCCGCACTCGTTAATTTTCGACTGGAGAGGATCACGATGAAGACTCAAACGGCAATCGTTCAACGCGTGCCTTCGCTGCGTGCGCCGGGTCAACGCACCGTCGCGGCGCTCGTCACCGTGGCGCTCGGCTGTCTGCTGCCGAATGCACTGAGCGCCGCGATCGAGGAGCCGGCAACGCGCGTCGACGTCACCGGCGGTGCGATCGAAGGCGTCCGGACGTCGATGAAAACGGTGCAATTGCGCGAGTTCCGGGGCGTTCCCTACGCGCAAGCACCCGTCGGCGAACTCCGCTGGAAGCCGCCGCAACCGGTCTCTGCCTGGGCCGGCGTCCGCGACGCGCAGCAATTCGGCGCGCGCTGCATGCAGTTGCCGCTCTTTTCGATGCAATTTCGCTCGAGCCAAATGAGCGAGGATTGCCTTTTTTTAAACGTATGGACACCGGCGCGCACGGCCGGCGAAAAACTGCCGGTGCTCGTCTATTTCTATGGCGGCGGCTTCGCGGCGGGCGACGGCTCCGAGCCGCGCTACGACGGCGCGGCCCTCGCCTCGCGCGGCATCGTAACGGTCACGGTCAACTACCGGCTCGGCGTATTCGGCTTCCTGGCGCTGCCGGAAATGGCGCGCGAATCTCCTTATGGCGCTGCCGGCAATTTCGGTCTGCTCGATCAATACGCCGCGCTGCGCTGGGTTCGCGAGAACATCGCCCAATTCGGCGGTGATCCCGATGAGGTGACGGTGGGCGGGGAATCGGCCGGCTCGGTCGCCGTCAGCGCGCATATGGCGTCACCGCTCTCGAAAGGCCTCTTCGCCCGGGCGATCGGCGAAAGCGGCGCGGCCTTCGGCCCGCTCACGGTATGGTCGCGCGACGATGCGAAAACAGTCTCAGAAGGGTTCGCGCAGAAGATGAATGCAACGTCGTTGAGCGCGCTGCGCGCGATACCGGCAGACCAACTGCTGGCCGGCACGGGCACCAAGGAGCATCAAGAGTTCTTGTTTTGGCCGTCCGTGGACGGCCACTTTCTGACCCAACCGCTCGAAGCCACCTACGAGGCCGGCGCGCAAGCACGCGTGCCGCTGTTGACCGGCAGCAATTCCGCCGAGGCCCCGCACACGATGATCTTGGGCGAGCACGCGCCGACCCCGCCGCAATGGCGCACAACGCTCGAGCGTCTTTTCGGCCCTTATGCGGACGAGGCCCTCGCCCTGTACCCGGGCAACGATGGCGACGAAGTGCGCCGATCGGCCACGTCGCTCGCGAGCGATATCTTCATCAGCCATGCCACGCGCCGCTGGGTGGACGCGCACAGGCAAACCAGCGGCTCGCCCGTCTACTACTATTACTTCACGCACAAGCGTCCGCCGAAGCGAAGCCCCGAGGTCGGGCAACTACCGGAGGACGGGGCCGTGCATAGCAGCGAGATCAAGTACGCGCTCGATACGCTCGGAATGTCGAATCGCTTCCCCTGGCGGCTGAAGGACCGCATCGTAGCGGCCCTGTTCTCCGGCTATGTGGAGCAGTTCGTGAAAACGGGCTCGCCGAGCCGGCCGGGAGGGTCGGTTTGGCCCGCAGCGCGCGAAGACCAAGGCGGCCTGCTGCGTCAGGAAATCGGCGAAAAACCGCGGACCATCGTGGACCGCGATGAACCGCGGCACGCATTCCTTCGCAAGTACTACGCGGACAACCCGCTGCTGCCGTCCCATCCGCGCCGCTAGCGGGCCAGGGCCATGCGCCGCCGCCGCGCTCACGCCACGCTGTGAGCGTAATCGATCGTCAACGGCGCATGGTCGCTGAACTTGATGTCGCGAAAAATCGACGTCGCTTTCGCGGTTTCGGCAATGCCGGGCGTCGCTAAGTGATAATCGATGCGCCACCCGACGTTCTTCGCATACGCCTGGCCGCGATTGCTCCACCAGGTGTACTGCTCTGGGCGCGTATCGAGCCGGCGGAACACGTCGACATAGCCCACCTCGTCGAACAGCTTCGTGAGCCACGCACGCTCCTCGGGAAGGCAGCCCGAGTTTTTCTGGTTGCTCTTCCAGTTCTTGATGTCGATTTCCTTGTGCACGATGTTCACGTCGCCGCAGACGATGACCTCGCGCTCCTTGCGCAACTCGGCGAGGTGCGGCATGAATTCGTCCATGAACCGAAACTTGGCCTGCTGCCGTTCCTCGCCGCTCGACCCCGACGGCACGTAGACGGAAATGACGGATAGCTTGCCGAATCGCGCTTCCACGTACCGGCCTTCGGGATCGAACTCTTCGCTGCCGAAGCCGATCACGACATCGTCGGGCTCATGACGCGTGTAAAGGCCTGCGCCGCTGTAGCCCTTCTTCACGGCATGTTGGAAGTATCCCGTGAACCCGTGCGGCGCGAGGAACTCGGGTGTCATGTCGTCTTGCGAGCATTTGACTTCCTGTACGCAGACGATGTCGGCACTTTGCTCGCCGAACCATTCGAAGAAGCCCTTCTTGGCAGCGGATCGGATGCCGTTCAAATTGGCCGTGATCACTCGCAGCATGCGATGTCCTTGTTCTAACGATGAAGTTCAGGATAGGCAGCACCGGCGGTTATGCTCGGGTCTGTTGCGTTCGTCGCGTCTCTGGGTCGGCTTACATCTAGGTGACGGTGATGCCCTTCAACGATTCTTTCGCGGGAGGATATGCCAGATCCAAGCCTTCGAACACACGCAGCAGCAACGCGGCCACCATCACGTTTCGATGTGATTTCGAATCGGCCGGAACGACGTACCACGGGGCACGCTCGGTCGACGTCGCGGCGAGTGCGTCGGCATAAGCCGCCTGGTACGCGTCCCAATGCTTGCGCGCCTCGAGATCGGATCGATCGAATTTCCAGTGTTTCGTCTCGTCGTCGATTCGCGCCTGCAAGCGCTCGCGCTGCGCATCCTTCGAAATGTGCAGGAAGCATTTGAGGATTGCCGTGCCCGAATCCGCGAGCAGCGCTTCGAAATGACGAATGTGCGCATACCGGCGCTCGAGTTCCGCGGCATGAAGCTCGCCGAGGACGCGCGGTACGAGCACGTCCTCGTAGTGGCTGCGGTTGAAGATCGTCAGCTCGCCGGCGGCCGGTGCCTGTCGGTGTACGCGCCAGAGAAAATCGTGCGCCGCTTCGTCGGGCGTCGGGACGCGGAACGTCGCAATGCGCACGCCGAGCGGATCGACCTCATGAAAAACGGCGCGGATCGTGCCGTCCTTGCCGCTCGTGTCCATGCCCTGCAAGATGAGCAGCACGCGCTCGTGCCGCTGTGCGTGCAAGCGCTCCTGCATCTCGTCCAGCTTGACGGCTAGGGTCGCCAAGCGCTCTCGATCGCCTTGCTTCGAACCGGCCGAAAAAGGCCTGGCGCCCGCGTCGAACCGGTCCAGCGAAAACGCCTTGCCGCCTTCCTTGCCGCCTTTCTCGCCGCTATAGAACGGCACCCGGAAATCATCCAACCTCGCGCGCTTGACCATGCCTTTTCGTCCCCCCGTTCGAGCGTGAGCGGGGCCGGCGCCGCGAAGCGCCGGCCAGCCTCTTGGCATCGCCGATCGCGGCGAAGCTCACGACAGTTTCTTCTTGAGCAATTCGTTGACCTGCTGCGGATTGGCCTTGCCCTTCGTGGCCTTCATGGCTTGGCCGATCAACGCATTGAACGCCTTTTCCTTGCCGGCGCGGAACTCCTCGACCGATTTCTGGTTCGCCGCGAGCACTTCGTCGATGATCGCTTCCAGCGCGCCGGTGTCGGAGATTTGCTTCAAGCCCTTCGCCTCGATGATCCGGTCGGCCGCGCCTTCGTCCGTCGCCTTTTCGTCCCAGATGGCCAGGAAGATTTCCTTGGCGATCTTATTCGAAATCGTGCCGTCCGCGATTCGCTGCAAAACGAGTGCGAGCTGCGCGGCGGAAACGGGGCAGGCGTCGATTTCGAGACCGTCGCGATTGAGCTGCGACGACACCTCGCCCATCAGCCAGTTCGCGGCCGTCTTCGCTTGGGCCGGGCCGGCCTTCGCGACGACGGCTTCGAAGTAGCCCGCCATGGCCTTGCTCGACGTCAGCACCGTCGCGTCGTAAGGCGTCACGCCGTATTGCTCGGCGAAGCGCTGCTGCATCGCCGCGGGCAACTCGGGCATCTCCCCCAACACGCGCTCGATCCACCCCGCGTCGATGACGAGCGGCATCAGATCGGGATCGGGAAAATAGCGGTAGTCGTGCGCGTCTTCCTTGCTGCGCATCGAACGCGTTTCGCGTCGATCGGGATCGTACAAGCGCGTTTCCTGCACGACGGTGCCGCCGTCTTCGATCAACTCGACCTGGCGGCGCACTTCGTACTGGATCGCTTCTTCGAGAAAACGAAACGAGTTCAGATTCTTGATCTCGGCCCGCGTGCCGAATTCCTTCTGGCCAACGGGGCGCACGGAGACGTTGGCATCGCAGCGGAACGAGCCTTCCTGCATGTTGCCGTCGCAAATGCCCAGCCAGACGACGAGCGCGTGCAGCGTCTTCGCGTAGGCCACGGCCTCCGCGGCGCTGCGCATGTCGGGCTCCGTGACGATCTCGAGCAGCGGCGTGCCCGCGCGGTTCAGGTCGATGCCCGTCATGCCCGCGAAATCCTCGTGCAGCGACTTGCCGGCGTCTTCCTCGAGGTGCGCGCGCGTCAGATGGATCGTCTTCTCGTATGCCGCGGTGCCGGCCTTCTCATTGGCGGGCACCTGGATCGCGACCGTGCCGCCCTGCACGACCGGAATCTCGTATTGGCTGATCTGATAGCCCTTCGGCAGATCCGGATAGAAGTAATTCTTGCGCGCGAAGATGCTGCGCGGCGCGACCGTCGCGCCGATGGCGAGACCGAAGCGAATCGCGCGCTCGACGGCGCCGCGATTCATCACGGGCAGCACGCCCGGTAACGCCAAATCGACGGCGCACGCTTGCGTGTTGGGCTCGGCGCCGAAGCGCGTCGAGGCGCCCGAGAAAATTTTCGAGACGGTCGACAGCTGCGCGTGCGTCTCGAGACCGATGACGACTTCCCACTCCATGTTCATGCCTCCCGCGAAGCCGCTTGCGGCGCTTGCGTATGCCAATCCGTCACGCGCTGGAACGCATCGGCGATCTGCAGCATGCGGGCTTCGTCGAAATAATTGCCGATGATCTGCAGGCCGACCGGGCGGCCCGCGTTCGCGCCCGCGCCGAAGCCGCACGGCACGCTCATGCCGGGCAGGCCGGCCAAGCTGACCGACAGCGTGTAGATATCGGCCAGGTACATCTGCACGGGATCGTCGCCCTTCGCGCCGAGGTCCCAGGCAACCGAGGGTGCCACCGGCCCCATGATGAAATCGCAAGCTTTGAAGGCTTCTTGAAAATCCTGCGCGATGATGCGGCGGATTTTCTGGGCTTGCAGATAGTAAGCATCGTAATAGCCATGCGAGAGCACGTAAGTGCCGACTAGAATTCGGCGCTTCACTTCGGGGCCGAACCCTTCTGCGCGCGACTTCTTGTACATGTCGAGCAGATCGCGATACTCGCTCGCCCGATGGCCGTAGCGCACGCCGTCGAAACGCGACAGGTTCGACGACGCTTCGGCAGGGGCGATGACGTAGTAGACGGGGATCGACAGCTCCGTCTTCGGCAGCGACACGGGCACGAGCGTCGCGCCGAGCGCCTCGTATTGCTTCAGGGCCGCATCGACGGCAGCGCGGACGTCGCTTGCGAGCCCCTCGCCGAAGTACTCTTTCGGCAGACCGATGCGCAGGCCGGCGAGCGGCTTGCCCGCGGGTGCATCGGCCGTG
>NZ_JBQCIF010000099.1:0-4717 GCF_051953955.1 Trinickia sp.
GCATCGCTGCCTATCCCATCGCTTGATTGACGATGCCGAATACGCCATATGTCGGGTCGGGGTCGCCGCGGTACCACCCGGTACGGTGATTGCGCACCATCTTCACGACGGTGTCGGTGTGCGCCAGGCCGAGTGCGCTGAGCCAGTCGCTGAGGCCGGCGTCTCCCGGTACGTCGATGCGCATGAATTCGCCAGCCCGATGCCCGAACCAGTGGGTGATCAGTGATTTCGCGCGCCATGCGTCGGGCGAACGCGCTGCCACGACCGGGCCGATTGCGTACCCCCGGCCGAAGCGGCGACACAGCGAAAATCCCAGCAGCTCGCCGTCGCGCTCGAGCACGACGCCCTGCGCGGCGTCGAGCAGCGCTGGGATAGCCTGCCGGCGATCGAGGCCACTCGCGCGCGAGGCGAGTTCGATGACCCTGGGCACGTCGGCGGCTGTGAGGACGCGCAGCCGCTCCGCGGCGGGCGGCGTAACGGCCGGGATGCCTGCGACGATGCCCTGATGCTGACCGACCGTGCCGCACATTTCGAAGCCGAGTCTTTCATAGAGCGGCTTCCCAGCCGGTGTGGCATGCAGGTACGTGACCCGGTCGCCGAGCGCCTCGAGCACCCGTTCCATCAGCTCGCGGCCGATACCGCGCCCCTGTTGCGCAGGAGACACGATCACGAGGCCGAGCGTGCCGCTATCCGCGCCGCACTTCCAGTAAAGTGCCGTGCCGATCACTTCACCGTTATCCTGCGCGACGAACCCATCGCCGGCATCGAACATCAATTGCCAATCTTCTGCTCGATGCGGCCATCCGGCGGCAAGTGACAGCCGATGCGCGGCGGCGATATCGGTGCGATCGAAAGGGCGGTAGGCGGGGGCCTCGTTGATGACAGGTGGTTCGTACATGAAAGCTCCTCTGGCGCAACGGTCGGCCCCGGGGGCAACGTCGCGAACCGGCTCAGGTGATGTTGTTCGGCGTCGGCCGCGCCGCCGCACGTTCAGCGAAATATGGCATTATTCAATATAATGATCAATAGATTCCCGTCGTTCATTGCTGTGACGACCGCCTGCGCTGCCTCGGGCGGGGTGAGCCCGCGAGCGAATTCGCGTGCGGGGATGGGAAATGACGTATTCAACTGTTTCGAGAGAGGTGTGCATGAAGCCGGCACAGGTGAGGAAGAAGGGCGTGACTGAACAGCATCATTCGGATGTCGGTGCTCGTCTCCGGGCTCTGCGCATCGAGCAGGGCTTGTCCGTCAACGAGCTCGCGATGCGGGCCGGCGTGTCGTCCGGCACGGTGAGTCAGGTCGAGCGCAACAAGGCGAACCCGTCGGTGCGCATTCTCGAGCGTTTGAGGCAGGCGTTGTCGGTGCCGCTTACCGCGCTGCTCGAGGAGGACGATGCGATATCGGACCCGGTGGTCGGTGATTTCGTGCGCAAGGCGGCTGAGCGGCCCGTGTTCGACGTCGGCAACCACGGCATGCAAAAAGAGCTGCTCTCGCCGCATGGGGAGCATGATCTGAAAATGATGATCATCATGCTGCCAGCGGGTGCCGGCTCGGATGAAGTGCTCGTCGGCGTCGGCGAGAAGGCGGGGCTCGTGCTCGAGGGTGCGGTCGTGCTGAATGTCGGTGATCGGCGCGCCGTGCTGCGGGCTGGCGACAGCTTCCAATTCAAGAGCACGGTGCCGCACAGCGTGCGCAACGAGAGTGGTGAGACGGCACGCCTGTTGTGGGTCATGAACACCCAGCCGCCGGTCGTCCATCTGTGAGTGCCAAATTTATTTTTGGCCACTGGCAATTCACTGGATGTTCATTATAATGAACAGAAATCGATGCTTGTTCATTGGGGGAGATGCGATGGACAAGCCCTGCAACCCGCGGCGACGGACTGGGTGACCCTCTACGTCGGCGCGTTACTCTAGGTGTTGAGGCCAGGTAGAGCATGTCCATTCCGCCACTCGATTTTGATCCGTCGACTGTCTCGTTGCCGCAGGGGCATTTCATCGGCGGCAAGCACTATTTGACCGACGAGCCGCAGATTGCCGTTTATCGCCCGTCCGATGGCCGCTTGCTCGGCTATGTCGCCGATGCTGGCGAAAACACGATCGATCATGCGGTGAGCAGCGCGGTGCGCGCGTTGAAGACGAGCGGCTGGGCGACGCGGTCGCCGCGCGAGCGAGCGAAAGTGCTGACCCGTTGGGCGGATTTGATCGACCGCAACGCAGTGAGTCTCGCGCAGTTGGAGGCGGTTGGCTCGACGCGGCCGGTAGCAGAGGCGTATGCGTCGGACGTGCCGTTTACCGCGGAAGCGATCCGCTTTTTTGCGGAGCTCGCCGACAAGCTGGGCGGTGATTTCGCGGCGACGCGCCACGATAGCGTGGGATTCGTGGCATCGGAACCCTATGGCGTGATCGGTGCGATTACTCCGTGGAATTTCCCGCTGTCGATGTGCTCGTGGAAGTGCGGGCCTGCACTCGCCGCCGGGAATGCGGTCGTGCTGAAGCCCTCGGAGATGACGCCGTTCTCGACGATGCGGCTCGCGGAGCTCGCGATCGAAGCCGGCATGCCGCCCGGCATCTTCAATGTCGTGAACGGCCGAGGCGCGACGGCGGGAGCCGCCATTACCCGTCACCCCGACATTTCGAAGGTCAGTTTCACAGGCTCGACCCGTACCGGTGCAGCCATCATGAGCGACGCGGCGCTGCATGGAACGAAGCCGGTCACGCTCGAGCTGGGCGGGAAAAGCCCGCAGCTCGTGTTCGAACAGGTGCCGGATTTGGCGCACACGGCGCGTTGCATCGCGCGAGGGTTTACCAGCAACGGTGGGCAGGTGTGCGTCGCGGGTACCCGGCTCATCGCGCACAAGCGCATCGTCGAGCCGTTGCTGGAAGCGGTGCAGCGTCATTTGGCGGAGATCGCCCCCGGGCCGCTATGGCGAAGCACGACGAGCTATTCGCCGATCATCAATCGGGACCAAGCAGAGCGGATCGCGTTCCTCGTCGACGAAAGCCGCGCGAGCGGCGCGGAGTTGATCTTCGGCGGAGGTTGCTTCGAAGGCACGGACGGCGGCTATTTCCATCGGCCCACGCTGCTCGCGAACGTGACCGAATCGACGCCCGCCGTGCGGCAGGAATTGTTCGGGCCGGTGCTGACCGTTCAGGCCTTCGAGGATGAAGACGAGGGGATCGCACTCGCCGCTCATCCTACCTATGGATTGTGTGCGGGCGTCCATACGCGCGACATCGGGCAGGCAATGCGGGCGATGCGGCGCATTGCGGCGGGGACCGTCTGGATCAATCGCTACGGCCGCAGCGGCGACATGATCATTCCCACCGGGGGATTCAAGCAGTCGGGCATCGGCAAGGATCTCGGGCGCCAAGCTCTGGAAGCCAACATGCGATACAAGAGCGTGTTGATCGATTTCGATCGGATGTGACGATGCGTATGGCAGTTGGCCGATATTGCATGAATGCCATTGCTCGTTGCTTTACACCGGAGTGTGAAGGAGGTCGAACGTCTCGCTTGCACGCGTTTGCCGTACTCGTCTGAAAAACTCTTCTTAAGGATAGGCCATGTTCCACCATACGTTTCAAAGTGCTTCGGGGAAGCACGCCGGTTTTTTTCAACGCATCCTCGCTGTGGCGGCCGTTGCGGTCGCAGCAGCGTGCGGAGCTGGTCAAGCGTGCGCAGCCCCGATGACGATTTCCGCAGGGACCACGCCGTCCAGCGTGCCTAATGCGTTTCTGGATATCAAAACGAATCAAATCGCAGGCGTGATGCCCGACGTGATCCGTGAAATCGGAAAGCGTGAAGGGTTCGACGTATCGTTCGACGTCATCCCTTTCTCCGCGTTGATTCAGTCCGTTGTCTCCGAGAAGATCAACCTGATCGTTGCGGGCATGTCCCCCACACCGAAGCGCGAAGAAGTGATCGACTTCTCGCAGCCCGTGGCGTTTTTTGGAAAAGGGATCATCGTCAACGCTTCGGATAAGCACACTTATCGCACGATCCAAGACTTGAAGGGCACCGTCGTCGGAGCGGGCGCGGGTGAGGAAACCTCGGATGAACTGGTGAAGCTCGGCATCTTCAAGGAAGTCAAGCTGTACAACACGGCTGCGGACATGGCGCGCGATGTCGAACTGGGCCGCATCACGGCGGCGTTCAACGACTATCCGATATGGAAGGCTCAGGAAGCGGCCGGCACGCTGCACGGCTGTCGTGTCGCCGATGGTTTCACTCCGCTGCGCAAGGTGCCGATTGCATTCGGCGTGAAGAAGGGCAATGACGCGCTGCTTTCGAAGATCAACGACGGGCTCGCCAAGATCAAAGCTGACGGAACGCTGGATAAGATTCTGAAGAAATGGAATTTCGTGGATTGAGGTACGCCTACGTGCGCGTGGGTGATCGATTGTAGGAGAGGCACATAGTGATGCGTATTCTCGACGGGGTTTTTGCCGCGGATGGCAAGGCCCGAGAGATGCGCATGAGTATGGCCCATGGGTAAGGAGACGGCCGGTTTGCCCGATTGTCCAAGTGCCGCCATCGAGAGCAACCGTCCTCGATGGCGGCACCGGCGATCGGTGCCGGCCATGCAGTGCAACGATTATTAGAAAGGCGAATCATGCGTTGGAGCGACATCGTCGAGTTCGTCCCGATCCTGCTCGAAGGGGCCGGGATGACCGTGTTCATCACCATTAGCTGCTTGATTCTCAGCACCGCGCTC
>NZ_JBQCIF010000100.1:0-11207 GCF_051953955.1 Trinickia sp.
GCCGAACGCTGGCCGATGCGCACCGTGCTGGAGCGGCCCGAAGCCAATCCGTTTCTCACGCGTTTTTACGGCGACATGCCGCGCTACGCGTTGGCCACCGAATTGCAATTCGTGCTGCAGCGGACCGAGGAGGCGCGTCAAACCGCCGAACTGCTCGCGCGAGGCGACTCGCTCGTCACCGATTTTATTGCGCAAAAGAGTGCCGTCTTCGCGCGCCTGACGCTCGACGATGACGAATGGCACCTGTATCGGCAGTTGACCGAGCGGTTCGCCGCCCCGGAGGCCACGGCGCCCGACCTCGTCATTCATCTCCAGGCGAGCCCCGCGACGCTGCTCGCGCGCGTGACCAAACGCGGGCGAGCCGAGGAAGCACGGATATCGGAAACGTATCTGCGAGCGCTTTCCGAAGCCTACGATCAGTTCTTCTATCACTACGACGACAGCCCCGTGCTGACCGTCAACACCGAGCATCTGAATCTGCTCGAATCCGATGCCGATTTCGCGCTGCTGCTCGAGCACGTCGAGACGATGCGCGGACGCAAAGCGAGCTTCGTCAAAGCGCTTTGATATCGCGTCCGCGGCGCATTCGCGCTCGATTCTTCCTTCCGATCAGATTACCGATTTCCGATATTCGACTGCGAGACTTTCGATGACCTATTTGCAGGAATCCAACCGGCCGAAGATCACGGTGCCGAAACTGCAGGCCATGCGCGAGGCCGGCGAAAAGATCGCGATGCTAACGTGCTACGACGCGAGCTTCGCCGCGCTGCTCGACCGCGCCGGCGTCGACGTGCAGCTGATCGGCGATTCGCTGGGCAACGTCGTGCAGGGGCAAACGACGACGCTGCCCGTGACGCTCGCCGACGTCGCCTATCACACCGCCTGCGTCGCGCGCGCCCAGCCGCGCGGGCTCATCGTCGCCGATCTGCCGTTCGGCACTTATGGCACGCCGGCCGACGCGTTCGCGAGCTCCGTCGAATTGATGCGCGCAGGCGCGCAGATGGTCAAGCTCGAAGGCGGCGAATGGCTGTCCGAGACGATCCGCTTTCTCGTCGAACGCTCGGTGCCCGTCTGCGCGCACGTCGGTCTCACGCCGCAATCGGTGCATGCGTTCGGCGGTTTCAAGGTACAAGGCCGGACCGAGGAAGGCGCGCAGCAATTGCTGCGCGATGCGCTGGCCGTGCAGAACGCGGGCGCTCAGTTGATCGTGCTCGAAGCCGTGCCGCCGTCCGTGGCCGCCAACGTGACGAACGCAGTCGCGGTTCCGACGATAGGCATCGGCGCCGGTGTCGACTGCTCGGGCCAAGTGCTCGTGCTGCACGACATGCTCGGGATCTTCCCCGGCAAGCAGGCCCGTTTCGTGAAGGACTTCATGGCCGGCGCGCCCAGTATCGGCGCAGCCATCGAGGCGTATGTGAAAGCCGTGAAAGACGGTTCGTTTCCTGGGCCCGAGCACGTTTTCTGAAGCAAGGCGGCTCGGCGGCCGAACGGCGCTGGATCGACGCCATCGGCGCATCGCGGCGCACGGGACGCATCGCCGTCCCGTTCGTCCTCCCGTTCGCCCGCTAGATGCGCCGGACGAGGCGAGCCGGCAATGCGCCGCGCAACGCGTTGCAGACGACGAGCGCTTGCGCCCGCAGCAGATCGGCTCGTGTCAGCGTGCGCTCGCTTGCCTGCATCGCCTGATCGTCGAGCAACACCTGCCGCATGACGCCCGGCAGCAATCCAGCCGACAGCGGCGGCGTGTACCAGCGCCCGTCCAGCTTGACGAAGACGTTCGAGCGCCCGCCCTCCGTCAACTCCCCGCGCTCGTTGAAGAACAACATGTCGAAGCCGCCTTGCGCCTCGGCCAACCGCCAGGCGCGGTCGTATTCGGCGCGCGACGTGCTCTTATGGCGCAGCAAGAACGCCCGGGAGCGTATCGGAGCGAAGCCGTGGTCCGACGCAAGCAGAACACCGACGCTCGCGCCGCCATCGGACGTATCGGCGTTTGCCGCAGGCCGACCGGCCGCCGCCTCGCCGGTTTCGGCAAGACGCATCACCGCACCGAGCGCGCCCCCCGTGACGTCGGCACGGCCGTCCTTGCTCAACGCTAGCCGCACGCGGTGGGCGATGCCGGCGGGCAATCGCGCGCAGTGCGCCGCAAGACGTTCGCGCAGCGCCGGTTCGTCGAACGCGAAGCCCAGTTCCGCCGCGCTCCCGCCCAGGCGGGCGAGGTGCCGATCGAGATGACGCACGCCGTCATCCCGCGTCGCGTACATCGTTTCGAACAATTGCAGCCCCGGGTCCGCACCGGTCAAGAATTTCGCCTTGAGCCGGCATTCCGCGTATTCGTCCGCCGCGATGCTGTCGAGCACGATGCCGCCGCCGACCCCCATGATTCCGTGCCGCGTGCCGCCGTCCTCCGTGGGCGCGCCAAGCATCAGCGTCCGAATCGCGACGGATAGGCAGAAGTCGCCGCAGCCCGCGGCTGCTTCGTCGTGCGCAGCGGTCGCGGGCGCAGCTTCGACCCAACCGATCGTGCCCGTGTAGAGCCCGCGCGGCGTCGTCTCGATTTCGTCGATGAGCTGCATCGTCCGATGCTTAGGGGCGCCCGTGATCGATCCGCACGGAAACAGCGCCCGCAGCACCTCCGCGAACGAGGTGCGCTCGCGCAGGTCGGCCTCGATCGTCGACGTCATCGCCCAAATCGACGGATAGGGCTCCACCGAAAACAAGGCAGGGACCTGAACCGAGCCCGTCTTCGCCACGCGCGAAAGGTCGTTGCGCAGTAGATCGACGATCATGAGGTTCTCGGCTCGATTCTTCGGATCGCCGCGCAAGAACGCGGCTGCACGCGCATCTTCGGCGGGCGTGGCGCCACGGGCCGTCGTGCCCTTCATCGGGCGCGTGCGGAGCCGCTCGCCGTGCTTTTCGACGAACAGTTCGGGTGAGCACGAGAGCACCCATTCGTCGCCGGGCAAAGCGATCAACGCGCCATAGCGCACGGGTTGCCGCTCGCGCAAGCGCCGATACAGCCCCACGGGCGAACCGAACGCCTCGAACGCGAGACGATAGGTGTAATTGATCTGGTAGGACTCGCCGGCGCGCAACGCTTCATGCACGGCCGCAATCGCCGCCGCGAACGCCTCGGGCGTCACGCTTTCGACGACGTTCGCCGCACCGGCGACGGACGGCGACGCAAGTGCCTGCGCTTTGCTCGCGCCGGGCCCCCCGGTCGCGGCACCGGGGCCAGGGCTCGGGCCGAGCGAAGGCGCGCCCGCGCCGCTCGCCTCGTTCATGCCATTCATGCCGCCGCCATCGAGCGCAGCCAGCCAGGCATCGACTTGCTCGCGCGAGCGCTTCTCGCAATGCGCGAACAACAAAAAACGCAGCGAGGCGTCGCCGCGCTGCGTGAAATGAGATCCCGAAGAGGCCACGGCGGAAGCCGCCGAGGAAACCGCAGAGGAAACCGATCGCTTGCGGAATTCCAAATCTCGGCCGAACTCGTAGTCCCCGAGCACGACCGCATGCAGCCCGCCGCGCATCGCCCGTTCCACCTCGGCGCAAACCGCATCGAGCGCGGAGGCGTCCGTGCAGACGAGGACGCGCACGAAGCCCGTATAGAGCCGGCTGGCCGGCGCCGCGGCGCTCGCGTCGCAATCGTCGAGCAGCGCGAACACCGCGCCGCGTTCTTCTGCGTTCATCTACCGTTCCGCCGGTGCGCTCGCGCAGCACCTCATGACCGCTTCACGCGATCAATCAAAAAAACTCTTCACCCGGTCGAACCAGCTCTTGCTCTGCGGGCTGTGCCGCGGGCCTCCTTCGACGAGCGACTTCTCGAACTGCTTGAGCAGATCGCGCTGCGGATCGGTCAGCTTGACGGGCGTTTCGACTTGCACGTGCACGTACAGATCGCCGGGGACGCTCGAACGCAGCCCCTTGATGCCTTTGCCGCGCAGCCGGAACGTCTTGCCCGACTGCGTACCCTCGGGCACCGTGAACGTCGCACGGCCCGCGAGCGTCGGCACTTCGATCTCGCCGCCGAGCGCCGCCGTCGTGAACGGAATCGGCATTTGGCAATGCAGATCGTCCCCGTCCCGCTCGAACACGGTGTGCGACTTGATGTGAATCTCGACGTAGAGATCGCCCGGCGGCCCGCCGTTGACACCGGGCTCGCCGTTGCCCGACGAACGGATGCGCATGCCGTCGTCGATGCCGGCCGGAATCTTGACCTCGAGCGTCTTCGTCTCTTTCACCTTGCCCGCACCGTGACAGTTCGCGCACGGATCGGGAATGTAGGTGCCGGTGCCGTGACACTTCGGGCAAGTCTGCTGGATGCTGAAGAAACCCTGCGACATGCGCACGGCACCCGAGCCGTTGCAGGTCGGACAGGTTTCGGGCTTCGTGCCCGGTTTGGCGCCCGAGCCGTGACAGACCTCGCACGACACCCAGCTCGGCACGCGAATCTGCGTCTCGCAGCCATGCGCCGCTTGCTCGAGCGTGATCTCCATGCTGTAGCGCAGATCAGCGCCTCGGTAGACCTGCGGACCCGCGCGGCCGCGGGCCGCGCCGCCGGCCGCTTGACCGAAGATGTCTCCGAAGATGTCGCCGAACGCGTCGGCAAAGCCGCCGAAGCCGTGCGCACCCGCGGCGCCCGCCATGTTCGGGTCGACGCCGGCATGGCCGTACTGATCGTACGCCGCGCGCTTTTGCGAGTCCGAAAGCATTTCATAGGCTTCCTTCGCCTCCTTGAAATGCTCTTCGGCTGTCTTGCTGTCCGGGTTGCGGTCGGGGTGGTACTTCATCGCGAGCTTGCGATACGCCTTCTTGATCTCGTCGTCGCTCGCGTTCTTCGCAACGCCCAGAACCTCGTAGTAATCCCGTTTCGCCATCGGTTCACCGCCGGTCCGCGCTTCGCGGCGCGACCGCTCCTTTCGCATACTGTGGAGTCTTACGACTCGTTAGGCGCACCGCCAAGCCGCCTCGGCCGGCACTGGCGACGTCGCCCTCCATAAAACAAACGTGCCCGGAGAACCCGAAGGCCCGCCAGGCGTCGATTCGGCCGGCCGTTTCTTCCATTGCGGGAAGAAACGCCGGCCGCCTCACGGCGCGATCACGCGGCCGTCGGTCAGTCCTTCTTCACTTCCTTGAACTCGGCATCGACGACATCGTCCTCGGGCTTGCTGGCGCCCTGGCCCGCCGTCGCTCCGGCAGCGCCGGCCGCACCCGCCGAAGCACCGCCGGCCGCCGCACCCGCGGCACCTTGCGCCTGCATGTCGGCATACATCTTCTCGCCGAGCTTTTGCGATGCGGTTGCCACCGCTTCGACCTTCGCTTCGACCTCCGCCTTGTCGGCCGAGCTGCTCTTGAGCACTTCCTCGAGCTCCTTCAGGGCCGACTCGATCTTCTCCTTCTCGGAGGCCTCGATCTTATCGCCGTACTCGCTCAGCGCCTTCTTCGTGCTGTGGACGAGCGCGTCGCCCTGGTTACGCGCATCGGCCAACTCGCGCAGACGATGATCTTCCTCGGCGTTCGCCTCGGCATCCTTCACCATCTTCTCGATCTCGGCTTCGGACAAGCCCGAGTTCGCCTTGATGGTGATCTTGTTTTCCTTGCCGGTCGCCTTGTCCTTCGCACCGACGTGCAAGATGCCGTTCGCATCGATGTCGAACGTCACCTCGATTTGCGGCACGCCGCGCGGGGCGGGCGGAATCCCTTCGAGGTTGAATTCGCCGAGCAGCTTATTGCCCGCGGCCATTTCGCGCTCGCCTTGGAACACCTTGATCGTCACGGCCGATTGGTTGTCGTCGGCCGTCGAATACACTTGCGAGTGCTTCGTCGGGATCGTGGTGTTCTTGTTGATCATCTTCGTCATCACGCCGCCGAGCGTCTCGATGCCGAGCGAAAGCGGCGTCACGTCGAGCAGCAGCACGTCCTTGCGCTCGCCGGAGAGCACCTGCCCTTGGATCGCGGCACCCACGGCCACGGCTTCGTCGGGGTTCACGTCGCGGCGCGGCTCCTTGCCGAAGAATTCCTTGACCGTATCCTGCACCTTCGGCATGCGCGTCATGCCGCCGACGAGGATCACGTCGTCGATGTCGCTGACTTTGACGCCGGCATCCTTGATCGCGATACGGCAAGGCTCGACCGTACGGGTGATCAGTTCCTCGACGAGCGCTTCGAGCTTGGCGCGCGTGATCTTCAGGTTCAAGTGCTTCGGACCCGACGCGTCGGCCGTGATGTACGGCAGATTGATTTCCGTCTGCTGGCTCGACGACAGTTCGATCTTCGCCTTTTCGGCCGCTTCCTTCAGACGCTGCAGCGCGAGCACGTCCTTCGACAGATCGACGCCCTGTTCCTTCTTGAACTCGCCGATGATGTAATCGATGATGCGCTGATCGAAGTCTTCGCCGCCGAGGAACGTATCGCCGTTCGTCGAGAGCACTTCGAACTGCATTTCGCCGTCGACGTCGGCGATCTCGATGATCGAAACGTCGAACGTGCCACCGCCGAGGTCATACACGGCGATCTTGCGGTCGCCCTTTTCGGCCTTGTCCAAGCCGAATGCGAGCGCAGCCGCCGTCGGCTCGTTGATGATCCGCTTGACTTCGAGGCCGGCGATGCGGCCCGCGTCCTTCGTCGCTTGACGTTGGCTGTCGTTGAAGTAGGCCGGCACCGTGATCACGGCTTCCGTGACCGGCTCGCCGAGGTAGTCTTCGGCCGTCTTCTTCATCTTACGCAGCACTTCCGCCGAAATTTGCGGCGGAGCGAGCTTCTCGCCGTGCGCTTCGACCCAGGCGTCGCCATTGTCGGCCTTGAGGATCTTGTAGGGCATCAGGCCGATGTCCTTTTGCACTTCCTTTTCTTCGAAGCGGCGGCCGATCAGGCGCTTGACGGCGAACAGCGTGTTCTTCGGGTTCGTCACCGACTGACGCTTGGCCGGCGCGCCGACGAGCACTTCGTTGTCGTCCATGTAGGCAATGATCGACGGGGTCGTGCGAGCGCCCTCCGAGTTCTCGATCACCTTCACCTGGTTGCCTTCCATCAGCGCCACGCACGAGTTCGTGGTGCCAAGGTCGATACCGATAATCTTGCCCATTTTTTCTGCTCTCCGAGATATTCCGATCACTTCGACGAGACGGCGCTTCGTTCGCGCGGCCGCCCGCTCAATTCAAACCTGCACCCAACATGAGTGCCGTCGCACCGTTTTCAAGACCCTGCGCGCGATCCGCCCGCGACGAGCCAGTCAATCCCTTTTTTTTCGATCCTTGCCCGCACCGCATCGACGCCACCCTGAACTGCGCAAGGCCGTGCCAGCCCGTCGCGCGGCGTCCGGCGCGCTCATCGAGGGCTCGTTCCGCGGACGAGCCGCGGCCGGCTCACTTCGGCGCCGCGACCGTCACGAGCGCCGGGCGCAGCACGCGATCGGCGATCACATAACCTTTTTGCAGCACCGAAACGACCGTATTCGGCTCCTGCTCGGCCGGCACCATCGAAATGGCCTGATGTTGATGCGGGTCGAACTTCTCGCCAACGGGGTTCACGACCGTGACGCGCCCCTTTTCCATCGCGCTCGACAGCTGGCGCAGCGTCAGTTCGACGCCCTCGCGCAGCTTCGCGGCGTCGCCCGAAGTATCGGCCAGCGCGGCTTCGAGGCTGTCCAGCACGGGCAGCAAATGCTCGGCGAAGCTCTCGATCGCGAACTTGCGCGCCTTGGAGATGTCTTCGGCGGCGCGGCGGCGGACGTTTTCCGTCTCGGCCTTCGCGCGCAAGAAGCTCTCGTTCAGCTCCGCGATCTTCGCCTGGGCTTCGGCGAGCGCCGCATCGGGCGCAGCACCGGCATTGCCGCCTTCGCCCGGGGCCGCGACGTTCTCGGCGGCGCTCGGCTGTCCGGCGGCCTCGGAAGACGGCGGTTGCTGGCTGGCCGGATTGTCTTGCGTATGTTCCATGTCGCTGAAAATCGTCCAAAAAGTGAAAATCGAAGCAGCGGCGGGCTGCGGGGATTGCCTCCCCGCGGCCGAGTGACGAACCCGATTCTTGGCCGAGCCGGCGCTCGAATAGCGCTTGCCGCCGCGCATTGCTTCGGCAAATGGGGTTGCCGCACGGCATTTCAAGAGCCCGTGCGCCGCTTTTTTGCACTTTGTGCGAGCCGGAAATGAACGGTAACACCGGTTACGGCGCCAACGCCGAAACGGCGTTGAGCACCATCGTGGTTTGCCCTACACTGCTTTCATGCGTTTCGCGCTCCGCTCGGACGGGTGGGGGCTCGAGCGCCAGCGTCGTGCCCATCCGAATCGCTTTCCGTCCGTGCCGTCTTTCTCCGCGTGAGGGAGTACCGTGAAACTGACCTTTGCCGTCGCGGTGGTCGCCCTGGTACTCGTCGCCGGAACCACGACCATATGCCTGTCCGGCGCGGTGACCGCCTGCACGACGGAATACGGCGGTGCCCATGCCGCGATCGACTCGCTGTTCAATCCCCGCCTGAAAGTTTGTCAATGACGCGCCGGTCGCGCTTGGTCGGGCGTCCCTGCAGCGCGGCCGCGGGTTCGCGGTAGGTGCGGCGCCGCTCGGCCTCCGCCGCGCGTTTCGCCCGGCTGTCCGGCGTTTCCGCGTAGAGCGTCTGGGCCACGCTGGCCGGCCCGCGCACCTCGCAAATCCCCAAAACCTGAACCTCCCATACGAACCGTTCGATCTCGACTGCGACGAGATCGCCGATCCGGACGTCTTTCGCGGGCTTCACGGCCACGCCGCCGATGCGCACGCGGCCTTTCTCCACGGCGTCGGCAGCCAGCGACCGCGTCTTGAAGAAACGGGCTGCCCAGAGCCATTTGTCGATGCGCGTGCGCGCACCCGGTTCGGTCGAAATCTTATGGTTCATTCAGAGGATCGAAAACGAAACGCCGCGAGCCGAAGCCCGCTCATCGATGCACGCAACGAGCCTGCCTGGTCGGCCGGAGCCGCCGCCTTTTCGTGCGAGACGAAGGTTCAAGCCGCCACCCCGGCCGGCACCCCTTCGTGCGCCGGCCAGCCTTGCAACTGCTGGACGACGATTTCGCCCAGCGCCCCGATCCACGCCTGCTCCGCATTGAGGCAGGCGATGCGATGAAATTCCCTCCCGCCGGCGCGCAGGAACTCGTCGCGCACTTCGAGCCCGATTTCCTCGATCGTCTCGAGGCAATCGGCCGTGAAGCCGGGACAGAAGACATCCGCCCGGCGCACGCCAGCCGCACCGAGCTCGTGCAGCGTGGGCGCCGTGTACGGCTGCAGCCACTCGGCGCGGCCGAAGCGCGATTGGAAGGTCACGCGGCATTCGGTGGGCGTGAGGCCGAGCGCCGCCATGAGCAGCGCGCCCGTGGCGCGGCACTGCTCGTGGTACGGATCGCCAAGATCGAGCGTGCGCTTGGGCACCCCGTGAAAGCTCAGCACGAGTTTGTCGCCGGCCGCGAAATCGGGCCGGCCGTGCGCCGCCCAATAGCGCCGCACTTGCTCGGCCAGCGCCGCGATGTAAGCCGGGTGATCGGCGTAGTGGCGCACCGTGCGAATTTCGAGCTGATTGCGCATGCGCGCGAGCGCCGCGAAAGCGGCGTCGAACGCGGTTGCCGTCGTCGAGGACGAATACTGCGGGTACATCGGCATCAACAGGACGCGCTCGGCCCCGGCCAGCTTGAGCTGGCCGAGCATTGCCCCGATGCTCGGCGTGCCGTAGCGCATCGCGTAATCGACGAGCACGCGGTAGCCGTTCGCATGAAGCAGTTGACGCAGCGCTTCCGTCTGCTTTTCCGTGTACACCCGCAGCGGCGAGCCCTCGGGCATCCAGACCGATGCGTATTTCTTCGCCGACGAACGCCCCCGCAGCGGCAAGATCAGCGCGCGCAGCAGCGGCTGCCAGGCAAGCGCGGGAATTTCGACGACGCGCGGATCGGACAGGAATTGGGCGAGGTAGCGGCGCACGGCGCGCGGCGTCGGCGCGTCGGGCGTGCCGAGATTGATCAGCAGCACGGCGACGCGATGCGATGCGGCGGGCTGCGACGGCAACTCGAGATCGAAACGCATGAGCAATGGGAAGCGGAAGCGCCCGGAGGCAAGGCCCGGGCGCGGCACGAAGGCTGCACCGCTTGGGTTGAAGTGAGGACCATTATAGCGGCGCCGGCGGCCGTCTCCTCGGCCGTCCGGCCAATGGCGGGGGAAGGCGAAGGAGCGCACGATGATCCATGCCGGCAAGGCATGCTCGCCGCGGGCGGCCGTGCCATCGGGGCGCGGGCGCCCAGCCCCGCCGGCCCTCGGCACGCCCGCGGCGATGGGCTAGGGCTGGCTGAGCGCGGTGGAGAGCAGGCGCGCGGTGATGTCGACGATCGGAATCACGCGGTTGTATGCCATCCGCGTGGGGCCGATCACGCCGAGCGTGCCGACGATCTTGCCGTTCACCTCGTACGGCGCCGTCACGACGCTCATCTGCTCGATCGGCACGAGCGTCGATTCGCCGCCGATGAAAATCTGCACGCCCTGCGCGTGGCTCGACACGTCGAGCAACTGAAGGAGGCTCGTTTTTTGGTCGAATACGTCGAAAAGCTTGCGCAGCCGTGCCATGTCGGACGACAAATCCGCCACTTCGAGCAAGTTGCGCTCGCCCGAAATCAGCACGGTGTCGTTGTCGTCGCCTTCCTCCGTGCTAGCCGTCACGGCCGCGTGCATGAGCGCCGTCATGTCGCCGCGCAGCCGGTCGATTTCCTCGCGCAGGCGCCGGCGCACCTCGTCGAACGAAAGTCCGCCGAAATGCGCGTTGATGTAATTGGAGGCCTCGATCAGCTGCGACGGCGAATAGTCGCGCTGGGTGGCCATGATGCGGTTCTGCACATCGCCTTCGGGCGTCACGATGATGAGCAAGATGCGCTTGGACGACAAGCGCATGAACTCGATTTGCTTGAACACGTGACTGCGGCGCGGCGTCATGATCACGCCCGCGAATTGCGACAGATTGGAGAGCACGCTCGCGGCGGCCGCCACGACCTTCTGCGGCTCGCCCGGCTTGAGCGTCTTGCGCACCACGCGCTCGACCGCCTCGTCGTCCTGCACGGGCTCGACGGTCAGCATGGTATCGACGAACAGACGATACCCGCGCGGCGTCGGAATGCGGCCGGCCGACGTATGGGGGCTCGCGACGAGCCCGAGTTCCTCGAGGTCGGACATCACGTTGCGGATCGTCGCGGGGCTCAGTTCGAGCCCCG
>NZ_JBQCIF010000101.1:0-6536 GCF_051953955.1 Trinickia sp.
TTGGTGCCCGGGGTCGGACTCGAACCGACACGCCTTGCGGCGGGGGATTTTGAGTCCCCTGCGTCTACCTGTTTCACCACCCGGGCATTCGCCGGCGCCGTAGGGCACCGAACGGAAGAGCGCGATTGTGTCAGAAATCGCGTCGCTTGACAAGCTAGAGCTGCTAGGCCGCCGGACTGTTTCGGGTCGCGGCCGCCCATGCCTCATTGGCTCAGATACACGAACTTGCCGCCCCTGATCGTCCCCATCACGCCCGCACGCTGGTCGAGCCCGACGTGATCGCTCGCGCTCGTGTTGACGACGCCATTCGGCACGACGACCTCATGAGCCTGCTCGAGGGCGGTGCGCAGTGCTTCACGAAACGCCTTGGTGCCGGGTTGCGCCGTCTTCAGGGCCCGAGAGACGGCATCGTTCAAGCGCGGATAAACGCCGGCCGCATCGGCGGCGAACTGCGTGACGCTACCGGCGCCGTATTTCGCCTCATATGTGTTGACGAACGACAACGCCTCCTTTTTCGACGGATGGTCGGCCGGCAGCGTGCGCGCGACGATGGCCGGCTGCGTGGGAAACAGCGTGCCCTCCACGTCCTTGCCGCCGAGCTTGACGAACGCCGGCGTCGCAATGCCGTGCGTCTGGTAAATGGGCCCCCTGAAACCGCGTTCGACGAGCTCGCGCTGCGGCAGCACGGCCGGCGTGCCGGCGCCCGCGACGAGGATCGCGTCCGGCTTGGCCGCCATCAGCTTGAGGACTTGGCCCGTGACGCTCGAATCGGTGCGGTTGTAGCGCTCGGTCGCGACGATCGAAATGTGGCGCAGCTTCGCAAACGTCGAGAACGCCGCGAGCCAGCTGTCGCCATAGCTGTCTGCGAAACCGATGAACCCGACCGTCTTCACGCCGTGATTCGACATGTAGCGCGTCATGACGTCGGCCAATGCACTGTCGCTCGCCGCCATCTTGAACGCCCAGACACGGGGGCCGGCCTGCGGCTCGACGACGATGCCCGCGCCCACGAGCGTGATCATCGGCGTATGCGACTCGGCCACCGGATCGAGCGCGGCCAGCGCTGCCGGCGTTACGTTGGGGCCGACGATGACGTCGACGTGATCCTCGTGGATCAGTTTGTCGATGTTGCGCACGGCCGTGCCCGGGTCGGAGCTGTCGTCGAGGAAAATATACTGCGCCGGCTGCCCGGCGATCGTCTTGGGCCACATCAGCATCGCATTCTTGCTCGTGATGCCGATGACGGCGGCGGGGCCCGTCGAAGACAGATCGACGCCGACTTTGATGTCGGCCCGCGCGGGATCGGCCTGCGCCGCACAAGCGAGCGCAAACGCGGCGAGCGCAAGCGCGCGGCGCATGGAAGCGGTCAACGCCATGCAAGATCTCCTAGGGTTCGTTTGCTTGATTCAGTGAGAAAGATCGGCGCGGCCAAGACGGCGCATTCCCCGCCGGGGCCGGGCTGCCAAGTTCGGCGTACCAAGTTCGGCTCAAAGCTCGTAATTCTCGTGCTCACCCTTGAGCGCCTGCTCGATCAGCTTGCGGTTCAGGGTCGGCGAAAGCAGCTCCACGAGCGTATAGACATAACTGCGCAGATAGGCGCCTTGCTTGAGCGCGACTCGCGTGAGGTTGCTGCCGAACAAGTGCCCGACCGGCATCGCGCGCAAATGACGGTCGCGCTCGGCGTTGAACGCGATGTCGGCCATGATCCCCACGCCCAGGCCCAGTTCCACGTAAGTCTTGATGACGTCGGCGTCGATCGCCTCGAGCACGATGTCGGGTGCGAGACCGCGCAGCGAAAATGCCTGGTTGATCTTCGTGCGGCCGGCGAACGCGTTGTCGTACGTAATCAGCGGGTACTGCGCCAGATCCTCCAACGAAAGCTGCTTGCGCTGCAGCAGCGGATGATCGGCCGGCATGATGGCGACGTGGTGCCACTGGAAGCAGGGCAGGGAGACGAGTTCCTTGTAGGACGAAATGGCTTCCGTCGCCACGGCGACGTCGGCGTGATCGTGCATGACCATCTCGGCGACCTGCGTAGGGCTCCCCTGCAGAATCGATAGATGGACTTTCGGAAACCGCTTCTTGAACTCGGCGATCGCGCCGGGCAGCGAGTAGCGCGCCTGCGTGTGCGTCGCGGCGATCACGAGGTTGCCCTGGTCCTGCGCAGCGAAGTCCTTGCCCACGCGCTTCAGGCTTTCGACTTCCTGCAAGATCCGCTCGACCGAGGCGAGGATGATCCGGCCGGGCTCCGTCAGCGACCGCACGCGCTTGCCGTGACGCGTGAAGATCTCGACGCCCAGCTCGTCCTCGAGCTCGATGATCGCCTTCGAAACGCCCGGCTGCGACGTGTACAGCGCCTTGGCGGCTTCCGTCAGATTGAAGTTCTGCCGGACCGCCTCGCGCACGAATCTAAATTGGTGCAGGTTCATTTATAACCCTGGCGACATAAGGAAAGAATTTTTTAGTCGTTTGAAATATAAGGCCAGTTTATTACGATCGACCCACGTTTTTCAATATGCATAGCTGTTTTCGTCATTAGCACATGACAGGTCGGTCTGAACGGTGGCCTGCCGCGTGCGTGGATAGCGATTCGGGCGCCGGACGCGGCGCGACACAACTTGGGGTCCCCGAATGTATCAATACGATCAGTACGACCAGACCATCGTCGACGAGCGCGTCGCACAGTACCGCGACCAAGTCCGCCGCCGCTTGTCGGGCGAATTGAGCGAGGATGAGTTCCGCCCGTTGCGGCTGCAGAACGGCTTGTACATGCAGCGTCACGCCTACATGCACCGCATCGCGATTCCGTACGGCAATCTGCGCACCGATCAGTTGCGCATGCTCGCGCACATCGCGCGCAAGTACGACCGCGGCTACGGCCACTTCTCGACCCGCACGAACATCCAGTACAACTGGATCAAGCTCGAGGACACGCCCGATCTGCTGGCGGACCTCGCGACCGTTCAGATGCACGGAATCCAAACGTCGGGCAACGACATCCGCAACATCACGGCCGATCAATTCGCCGGCGTGGCGCCCGATGAGATCATCGATCCGCGTCCGTGGGCCGAAATCCTGCGCCAATGGTCGACGTTCCACCCCGAATTCAGCTGGCTGCCGCGCAAGTTCAAGATCGCCGTCTGCTCGTCGAAGGAAGACCGCGTCGCCGTGCAGATCCACGATCTGGGCGTCTATCTGTCGAAGAACGACGCGGGCGAAATCGTCTGCGCGATCCTCGCGGGCGGCGGCCTCGGCCGCACGCCGATCCTCGGCTCGATCATCCGCGAAAACCTGCCCTGGCAGCATCTTCTGACGTACTGCGAAGCAGTGCTGCGCGTCTATAACCGTTTCGGCCGCCGCGACAATCTGTTCAAGGCACGGATCAAGATTCTCGTGAAGGCGCTCGGCCCCGAGAAATTCGCGCAGCAAGTCGAAGAGGAATGGCAACACCTGAAGGACGGCCCCTCGACGCTGACGCAAGCGGAATTCGATCGCGTCGCGCGCCATTTCGCGCCGCATGCTTACGAAAAGCTGTCGGATACCGACGCGTCGTTCGAAAAGCATCTGCTCGAGAATCGTGCGTTCGCGCGCTGGATCGAGCGCAACATGCGCCCGCACCGCGTGCCCGGCTACGCCGCGGTCACGCTTTCGTTGAAGCCGGCAAAGGGTGCGCCCGGCGATGCGACGGCCGAGCAGATGGAAGCGGTTGCCGATTGGGCGGACAAATACTCGTTCGGCGAAGTGCGCGTGTCGCACGAGCAGAACCTGATTCTTGCCGACGTGCGCAAGCGCGATCTGTTCGCGCTCTGGGAAGAAGCGAAGAAGCAGGGCTTCGCCACGCCGAATCTGGGCTTGCTGACCGATCTCATCGCGTGCCCGGGCGGCGATTTCTGCTCGCTCGCGAATGCGAAATCGCTGCCGATCGCTCAGGCGATCCAGGACCGTTTCGACGATCTAGACTACGTTTACGATCTGGGCGACCTGTCGCTGAACATTTCGGGGTGCATCAATTCGTGCGGGCATCACCACGTGGGCAACATCGGGATTCTCGGCGTCGACAAGGACGGCTCCGAGTGGTACCAGGTGACGCTCGGCGGTGAGCAGGGCACGAGCGCGACCGGCGCGCGCCTCGGCCGCGTGATCGGTCCGTCGTTCGCTGCCGAGGAAATGCCCGACGTCATGAGCAAGGTGATCGATACGTTCGTCGAAAACCGATTGAACGGCGAGCGTTTCATCGACACTTTCAATCGAATCGGCGTGGCGCCGTTCAAGGAACGCGTCTACGCCTCGCGCCAGCCGGCGCACGCGTAACCGCTGGGCGAAGAGGGATATTTGCAGATGACTTCGATTATCAAGAATCGCTCCGTGGTCCGTGACGACTGGACGGTCGTGCGCGCATCCGAAGACGGCACGTTGCCGGCGGCCGATGCGCTGCCCGCCGGCCGCGTGCTCGTGCCCTTTGCGCTCTGGAAGACGTCGCGCGATGCGCTCGTCGCGACGCGCACGGCCGCCGATCTCGGCGTGTGGCTCGCGCCCGACGACGAACCGGGCGAACTTGCCGCCGATTTCGACAAGATCTCGCTGATCGGCGTCGATTTCCCCGTATTCCGCGACGGCCGCGGCTATAGCACGGCCCGCTTACTGCGCGAGCGCTACGGCTGGCGCGGCGAACTGCGCGCGATCGGCGACGTGCTGCGCGATCAACTGAACTTCATGTTCCGCTGCGGCTTCGATGCCTACGCCGTGCGGGCCGACAAAGACATTCACGATGCGCTGCGCGCGTTCGACGAGTTCTCGGTCAAATACCAAGGCGCGTTCGATACGCCGCAACCGCTGTTCCGCCGCCGTGCGGCGCTCGAATCGGAGCAATCCGCATGAGCCAGGACCGGACCCCGGCGGCTGCGCCCGTCGATGCAGCCTTCGAAGCGAAGATCGAGCGGCTGCATGCGTTCATCGACGAGATCGCGAAGCGTCACGCGCGCATCAAGCTGGCGAGCAGCTTGGCGGCGGAGGACATGGTGCTGACGCACGCGATCTTGTCGCGCGCCGCGGCGATCGGCATTTTTTCGCTCAACACGGGCCGTTTGCATGCCGAGACGCTCGGCATGATCGATCGCGTTCGCGAGCGTTACGGCTACGAGATCGAGCAGTTTCATCCGCAAGCCGACGCCGTCGAAGCGTACGCGAAGGCGCATGGCCTGAACGCCTTCTATGAAAGCGTCGAGTTGCGCAAGCGCTGCTGCGAGATTCGCAAGGTCGAACCGCTGAATCGCGCGCTGGCCGGCGTCGAAGCGTGGGTGACGGGCCAGCGCCGCGAGCAGTCGGTCACGCGCGCGGAGCTTCACGAGGAGGAGCACGACGCGGCGCGTAACATCGCCAAATACAATCCGCTTGCGGATTGGAGCGAAGGCGAGGTTTGGGCCTACCTCGCGATGTACGACGTGCCCGTCAACCCGCTGCATGCGCGCGGCTATCCGAGCATCGGCTGCGAGCCGTGCACGCGCGCGGTTCGCCCCGGCGAGGACAGCCGGGCGGGCCGCTGGTGGTGGGAGTCTCGCGACTCGAAGGAGTGCGGGCTGCACGTCACCACGTCGACCATTCAATTTGCGCCGAACGCTACGCCGACGCCGGCTTCGGCCTGAGTCCGACGCGGTGGCGGCAATTGCCAGCAGCATATGCAGTATCCGAATGTCGTGGCCGCCTCGCTTTGCGAGGCCCACGGACAAACGATAGGAAACCGTCAAATATGAGCACGATTCTCGAACCTTCCGCGACGACCCCGCTCACGGTCAGTGCGACCCGCATGGACCACCTCGACTGGCTAGAAGCCGAGTCGATCCACATCCTGCGCGAACTCGTGGCCGAGTGCGCCAAGCCGGCACTGCTGTTCTCGGGCGGCAAGGATTCGGTCGTGGTGCTGCACCTGGCGCTGAAGGCGTTCGGGCTCGGCGCGAACCGCAAGACGGCGCTGCCCTTTCCGCTCGTGCACATCGACACGGGGCACAACTATCCGGAAGTGATCGAGTTTCGCGATCGCCGCGCGGCGCAGATCGGCGCGCAGCTGGTCGTGGGCCATGTCGAGGATTCGATCAAGCGCGGCACGGTGCGGCTGCGCCGCGAGACCGATTCGCGCAATGCCGCGCAAGCGGTGACGCTGCTCGAGACGATCGAGGCGCACGGCTTCACGGCGATGATCGGCGGGGCGCGCCGCGATGAAGAGAAGGCGCGCGCCAAGGAGCGCATCTTCTCGTTTCGCGACGAATTCGGCCAGTGGGATCCGAAGGCGCAGCGCCCGGAACTGTGGAGCCTGTTCAACGCGCGGCTGCACAAAGGCGAGCACCTGCGCGTGTTCCCGATCTCGAACTGGACCGAGCTGGACGTGTGGCAGTACATCGCGCGCGAAGGCTTGGAGCTGCCCTCGATCTATTACGCGCATGAGCGCGAGATCGTGCGCCGCAACGGCTTGCTCGTGCCGGTGACGCCGCTCACGCCGATGCGCGAGGGCGAGACGAGCGAGAACGCGCTCGTGCGTTTTC
>NZ_JBQCIF010000102.1:0-47114 GCF_051953955.1 Trinickia sp.
CGCTGTCGTTCTGGATCATCAAGATCATGTCCACGACGGTGGGCGAAACAGGCGCCGACTTCCTGGCCGTCAACGCGGGCTGGGGCCAAGGCGTCACCCGCACCGTCATGGCCGTGCTGCTGGCGGCCGCGTTATTCCACCAATTGCGCACCCGCCGCTACACGCCGTGGATCTACTGGCTGACGGTCGTGCTGGTCAGCGTGGTCGGCACTCAGATCACCGATCTGCTCACCGATGGCCTGGGCGTCAGCCTCTACCTCAGCACCGCCGTGTTCGCCGTGGGGCTGGCCGCGATCTTCTTCGCTTGGCATCGCGTCGAACGCACGCTGTCCATTCACGACGTCGTGACGCGTAGACGCGAGCTCTTTTACTGGGCCGCGATCCTCTGCACGTTCGCGCTCGGCACGGCAGCAGGCGATCTCGCAACCGAGGCACTCGGCCTAGGCTTCACCTTGGGCGCCGTCGCGTTCGGCGTGTTGATCGGCGCGACCTATGCCGCCTGGCGCTTCGGGGGCAACGCCGTGCTGACCTTCTGGATCGGCTACATCCTGACCCGCCCATTCGGCGCCGCACTGGGCGATTTGCTGACCCAAGCGAAGACCTATGGCGGGCTCGGCATGGGCGCCATGTGGACGAGTGCACTGTTCCTCGCCGTGATCGTCATGCTCGTTGCCGCGGCGCAGTTCTCGATGAACGCTAGCCGCACCGCCCAAGTCGCCAAGTAATCGTCCGAACCTTTTACCTACGCCTACGAGGCCCCCCATGTCCACGCAACACGCATTCGCTCGCCCCATGCTCGCCGTATCGGCCGCTTTGCTACTGGCGCTCGCCGCCGGCTGCTCCAAATCCACCGGCGAAGGCGGCATGTCCGCCGACGCGGCCACGACGGCCCAGGCGCCTGCCGCATCGCAGGCCAACGCGGGCTCCAAGCTCGGCGATCTATCGTCGTTCCGTGCCATCGCCATCGACGTGTCGGCCATCGTGGACAAGGGTGACCTGCCCGCGGCAAAGACACGCATCAAGGATTTGGAGGTCTCGTGGGATTCCGCCGAGGCTGGGCTGAAGCCGCGCGCCGCCGCCGAGTGGCACGTTCTGGATAGGGCGATCGACGAGGCGTTGGGCGCGTTGCGTGCCGATGCGCCGAATCAGGCCGATTGCAAGGCCGCCATGGCCAATCTGCTCAAAACCTTTGATACGCTGCGGGGCTAGGCCGGGAAGAACGTCGAACGGCGATTGAATGGAGGCGGAATGCGGGTACTGCTGGTCGAAGACGATCCCATGATCGGCGATGCGGTTCAGGCAGCATTGAAGGACGCGTCCTACGCGACGGACTGGGTCAAGAACGGGCACGACGCGTTGACGACGCTCGCGTGCCAGCACTATGACCTGGTATTGCTGGACTTGGGCCTGCCCGGAAAGGATGGCTTGGAGGTGCTGGCCACCCTTCGCGCCAAGGACAACCCCGTTCCCCTCGTCATCATCACGGCACGCGACGGTTTGAATGACCGCTTGCGAGGCCTGGACGGCGGCGCCGACGATTACGTGCTCAAGCCGTTCGAAATGGCGGAGCTGCTCGCCCGGATGCGCGCGGTGTTGCGGCGTAAGGCAGGCAACGCGGCACCCATTCTCAGCAACGGCGTGGTATCGCTCGATCCCGTCACGAAAGAAGCCGGCATCAACGGCGGCGCTCCGGTTCAACTGTCGAACCGCGAATTTGCGCTGCTGCAGGCGCTGCTCGTTCGGCCAGGCGCCATTCTCTCTCGCAGCGAGCTCGAGGATCGGATCTACGGCTGGGGAGAGGAAGTCGAAAGCAATGCGGTCGAATTTCTGATTCACGCGCTGCGGCGCAAGCTCGGCAGCGACATCATCAAAAACGTCAGGGGCGTTGGATGGATGGTTTCAAAAAGCGCTTGAACGAGTCGGTTCAGCTGAAGCTGTCCGTCACGTTGTCCGTGGCGATTCTGGTCGTGGCGGTGGTGGCGGGGGTATTCTCGTTTCTGTCGGCCTTCGACGAGGCGCATGAGCTGCAGGACGATGTCTTGCGCCAGGTGGCGCAGCTCGTGGATTGGCAACGGTTACCGTCGTTCCCTTCGGTTGCCGATGGCCGCGTCAAAGACGGCGATGAAGAGGCGCGCGTGATCGTCCAACGCTTGGGTGACGGCGATTCGTCCACGATCGGCGTGGATAGTGGCGGGCCGCTCAAGTTGCCGCCGACGCTGGCCGATGGTCTGCATTCGCTCGATGTCGGCGGCGAGGCGTTCCGCGTGCTCGTCAGGACAACGGCTGTGGGAGAGCGCATCGCGGTGGCGCAGGAATCGAGCTTCCGCAACGAGATCGCCCGCGATGGTGCGTTTCGCACTGTGATGCCTTTTCTGATCCTCGTGCCGGTTTTGCTGCTCGTCGTCGCCGATCTCGTGCGCAAGATGTTTCGGCCTATCGCGGCTGTGTCGGCGGAAATCGATGAGCGCGCCGAGCAGGAGCTGCATCCTATCGATGATGGTGCGCTTCCCA
This sequence comes from Trinickia sp., assembly GCF_051953955.1. Lineage (GTDB taxonomy): Bacteria > Pseudomonadota > Gammaproteobacteria > Burkholderiales > Burkholderiaceae > Trinickia. The sequence continues at coordinate 2,512 of NZ_JBQCIF010000102.1, forward strand.
TGGAAGTTCGGCCATTTGCCGTGGCGATCAATCGGTTGCTTGGCCGCGTGGCGCAAGCGATGGACGCTCAGCGCCGCTTCGTCGCCGATGCGGCGCACGAACTGCGCTCGCCGCTGACTGCGCTGTCGCTGCAAGCGGAGCGGCTGCAGGATGCTCAGATGTCCGTCCCGGCGCGCGAGCGGCTGGCTGTGCTGCGTCAAGGGATCGAACGAGGCCGAAACCTGCTCGATCAACTGCTTAAGCTGGCTAAGGCGCAGTCCGTTGCCGAGTCGGCGACGTCGCCGGTCTCGCTCCAAGGTGTCTTTCGCCGGGTGCTCGAGGACCTGATGCCGTTGGCCGAGGCGAAGCGCATCGACATTGGAAGCGAGGGCGAGCAAGACGCGCAGGTGTGGGGCGGCGAATTGGACATGATTGCCTTGGTGAAGAACCTAGTCGATAACGCGATCCGCTATACGCCGGTGGGTGGTCGAGTCGATCTCTCCGTGAGCACGGTGGAGGGTAGGGCTGCGTTATGTATCGAGGATACGGGCCCGGGCATCGCGGTTTCCGAGCGCGAGCGCGTTTTCGATCCGTTCTATCGCACGCTGGGCAGCGAGCAGATCGGCTCGGGGCTCGGGCTTTCGATCGTGAAGGCGATCTCCGATCGGATCGGCGCCGAGATTCGATTGGGGTTTTCCGATGAGGTGAAGCGAAGTGGGTTGAGGGTGACGGTGTTGTTTCCGAAGATGGCGTCGGTTTCGGTCCATACTGACCACAAGCCCGATTAGGGGAGCCGTGCCTGGAGGGCGATAACATGGCCGGGTGAATCAACATGGCCGTGTTATTTCCCCATCGCCATGCTCCGAAACACGAGGGGCCTTTCATCGCCGCCCGCCGCCTGCCGCGCAAACGCGACAACCCGCTCGACCTCCCCGTGATGCGGCGACTTCGCGCAAACAGGATCGGCCGCACGCGCATCGCCCGTCAGCAGGTAAGCCTGGCACCGGCATCCGCCGTGATCCGTCGCTCGTTCGTCGCAACTGCGGCACGGCTCGCGCATCCAACGTTCTCCGCGAAACGCATTGAAGGCCTCGCTTTCGTACCAAATCGTCGAGAGTGGCATCGCTCGCACGTTCGGCAAATCGAGCCCCGGCAGCGATCGCGCCGCATGGCACGGTAACGCTGCCCCATCAGGTGCCACGCCGAGAAACACGGAGCCCCACCCGTTCATGCACGCCTTCGGCCGCTGCTCGAAGTAATCGGGCACGACGAACAAGATCCGGCAGCGTTCCCCCACACGAGATCGATATCGATTGACCACGTCCTCGGCCTCGCGCAGCGCTTCCTGAGTAGGCATCAATTGCTCGCGATTGAGTAGCGCCCATCCGTAGTACTGCGTGTTGGCCAGCTCGAGATACTCGGCGCCGATCTCGAGCGCCATCTCGATGATCTGCGCAACGTGCGGCAGGTTGTATCGATGCAGCACGCAGTTGAGCACCATCGGATAGCCATGCGCTTTGATCAAGTGCGCGACTTTGCGTTTGAGATCGAACGTGCGCGTACTCGACAGAAAATCGTTGAGCTCGCGCGTGGAGTCCTGAAACGAGAGTTGTATGTGATCGAGTCCAGCCTGCTTCAAAGCGGCAATGCGCGCTTCGTTGAGCCCAACGCCCGACGTGATGAGGTTCGTATAGAAACCCAAACCGCGCGCGTGCGCGACGAGCGTTTCGAGATCGTCCCGAACGAGCGGCTCGCCGCCGGAAAAACCGATCTGCACGGCGCCCAACGCGCGCGCTTCGGCAATCACGCGCAGCCATGCCTCAGTGTCGAGCTCGCGCCCGTGACTCGAAAAATCCACCGGGTTATAGCAAAACGCGCAATGAAGCGGGCACCGGTAGGTGAGCTCGGCCAGCAGCCAAAGCGGCGCCGATACCGGGGCAGAGGCGGCGGTATCCGAAGCGACGGAATCAGAAGCCGTTGAAGCATCGAGCGCGTTCATCAATCCACCCATCCGCGCTGCCGCGCATGATCGAGAAACCGGTAGACGTCCGGGGCAAGATCCTGCGCGTTGAACAGCGCCTCGAGCTCGGCGATGATCTCATCGAGCTCGCGCGTGCCGTCGCACCGCACGAGTATCTGTCCCGCGCTGGGATTCAGTTTCACCATCCCCTCGGGATAGAGCAGCACATAAGCGTCCTGCTTCGCTTCCCATTGCAGCCTGTAGACGGGACGAAGTCGCGGACGCAACGGCGCGCCGCTCACGGCGTTGGTGTAGTCCATCACGAGTAGGCCTTTTCGACGGCGTCGAGCATCGACCACAAGATATCGAGCTTGAACTGGAGAATGTCGAGCGCGCGCTGCTGCGCGGCGCGCGTCCGGAAATAGTCGAGCGTGACGGCCAACCCGTGCTCCACGTCGCGCGCCGCAAGCGGGATCCGGCTCCGAAAATAGTGGAGGCCCTTCTGATCGATCCAAGGATAGAGAGAGGGCCATCCCGAAAGCCGATCTTTGTGGATCTGCGGCGCGAACATCTCGGTGAGCGAGGAGCAGACGGCTTCCTGCCACGGCACGCGCCGCGCGAAATTGACATAGGCATCGACGGCGAATCGCACGCCCGGCACGACGTGCTCGAGCGACCACAGTTCGTCGCGCGTGAGCCCCACCGCGTCGGCGAGGTGCGCCCACGATTCGATGCCGCCGGCGTCTTGGCCGTAGCCGTCATGATCGAGGATGCGCTGGATCCAGAGGCGCCGCGTCTCGCGATCGTCGCAGTTCGAGAGAATCGCCGCGTCCTTCAGCGGGATGTTGATTTGATAGTAGAAGCGGTTCGCCACCCAGCCGCGGATTTCATCGGGCGTGCACTGGCCGCTGTTCAGGCGCACGTTGAACGGATGATGGATGTGATAGCGCTTGCCGAGGGCGCGCAGATTCGCCTCGAATTCGTCGCGGGGCCAGGGCGAATCGCTCGTCTGTGCCGTGCGTGCGGCTGTCGTGGCTGTCGTGGGTGTCGCGTTCAAGGCTGCACCTGAAGGGAGAGTTGCATTCCGTCTTCCGCGATCTCGATGCCATGTTCACGCACGATCGCGTGAGCATCGGAGGCCGGATCCAGAATCGGATTCGTGTTGTTGATGTGAATGAGGACCTTGCGCGTCGTGCTCGGCAGCGTATCGAGCAACGCGATCATGCCGGGCGTTCCATTCGTCGCGCATTGCGCAAGGTGTCCCATGTCGGTGGCGCGTTTGCTCGAAAGGCCAAGCTCGATCATTTCGCTGTCGGTCCAGAACGTGCCGTCCACGAGGACGAGCTGCGCCGATTTCATCGCGGCCATGATCGCGTCCGATGCTTGCGCGAGGCCCGGCGCATAGAAAGCGCGCGCACCTGTTTCGATGTTTTCGATCAGCAGGGCGATGTTGTCGCCGGCGACGGGCGCATGGCGATGCGGCGAGTACGGCGGGGCGGCGCTTTCGATGGCGATCGCCGTGAAGCGCACGCCGGCCAGCGGCGCGATGCGAAAGGATTCGCCTGGAACGATGGGATGCTGCTCGACCCCGCAGTAATGACCGAGCAACGGAATGAGCGGGAAGGTGCTCGACAAGTCGCCGAGCACGGGGCGTGTGGCATAGAGCGGCAACTTGCTCGTGCGCTCGCGCAGCATCAAGAGCCCCGTCACGTGATCGATCTGCGCATCGCAGAGCATGACGGCCGCAATGCCGCTATCGCGCAGCGAGCGCGCTGGCTGCAGCTCGGGATGCGCGCGCAGTTGCGCCAGCAAATCGGGCGATGCATTGATGAGCACCCAATCGACGCCGTTCTCGCTGACCGCAATCGACGATTGCGTGCGAGGCGTGATTCCGCCCGTGAAGGCGCGCGCCCTCGAACAGTTGGCGCAATTGCAATTCCACTGGGGTAGTCCGCCGCCAGCGCCGGAGCCGAGCACCTTGATCAACATGGGCATGCCCTCTCGATGCGGCCGCGCGGGAGCGGAGTCGAAGGCGTCCCGCGCGGCGCGTTAGCCGCGCGTCAGCGGTTCGCGATGTACATCGTGATTTCGAAACCGAAACGAAGATCGGTGTAGGCGGGCGTAGTCCATTGCATGGCTTTCTCCTGGATTGGATCGAACGGGATGTTGATGCCGAGTCACCGCGGTTGCTTTTCGTGCGGCTGCCCGATTAGTAGCAAGGGCTATGCCGATCACGGGGCGTTGGGCGGTAGCGGCATAACGGTAGCGGCAGAAATGGGCGGAAGGGCCGAATGGCCGGACCGGTATGCGCAGCGAAAAGGAGACGCGGCATGCCGGGGCAGAATCGGCAAGCAAGCGAACGAGCGGGGGTGGGCTCGCTGCAAAGTTGGCGCGAAACGGACTACGGAGTTCGAAAGCGGCGCACCACGGAGCGCGCAGCGAGACACTCGGTGTTTCAATCGGCGACGCACTGTCGCAAATTGCGACACCGAACGTCCGGAGCAGGAAGCCGGAAGCCGGAAGCAGGAAGCAGGAAGCAGGAAGCAGCGAGGAGCAAGCCGCAAGCAGCGAAAGCAAGAGCGAGAGCGAAGCCGCCTGCGCCCGCGCTGCCGGAAAAACGCCTCAGTCCTGATCGTCGCGCTTCGAGGGCGCAGCCTGAGTCATCTTGCGGTAGAGCGTGGCGCGCGACACCCCAAGCGCGCGCGCAGCGGCCGAGACGTTGCCGCCGCACTGGGCGAGCGTGGCGGCGATCGCTTGCGCCGCCACATCCTGAAGCCGCGTGCCTTGCTGAGAAGGTAAAGCGCAAGGCGCTTCCGCGGCTACGGCTGCAGGACCCGCGGCCTGCGGCTGCGTCTCGCTCTTTCGCAGGTCGTCGAAGAAGTCGTCGGGCAGATGTTCGCAACGGATCTCGCCGTCGTCATCGACCATGGCGGCGGCGGTCCGCAGCAGATTGCCGAGCTGTCGGAAGTTGCCGGGCCACGTGCAACGCTCGAATAGACGCATGACGTCCGATGCGATCGTCAGGCATTGGCCATCGGCGCCCCTCAGCGCCTCGCGCTCGAGCATCTTGCCGATGACGACGGCGAGATCCTTGCGCTCGCGCAATGGCGGCAGCTTCACGATGAGCCCGTTCAAGCGGTAATAGAGATCGTCGCGGAAGCGATTCTGCGCGATCATCTCGCGCAGGTCGCGGTGCGTGGCGCAGACGATGGCGATGTCGACGGGTATCGTCTTCGTCGATCCGAGCGGGTTGACGACGCGCTCTTGCAGCACGCGCAGCAGCCGCACCTGCAACGGATAGGGCATGTCGCCGATTTCATCGAGAAACAGCGTACCGCCGTGGGCTTGCACGATCTTGCCGACGGCACCCTTGCGCCGTGCGCCGGTGAAGGCGCCTTCCTCGTAGCCGAAGAGCTCCGATTCGATCAGCGTTTCGGGAATCGAGGCGCAGTTCACGGCCACGAATGGCCCGGAGCGCCGTGGCGATTCGTTGTGGATCGCCTGCGCGAGCAACTCTTTCCCGGTGCCCGTCTCGCCGGTGATCAGCAGCGGAATGTCCTTGCCGATCACCTTGCGCACTTTCGCGATCACGGTCGAAACTTGCGGGTCGCCCGTATCGAGTTGATCCAGGCGCAAGGTGCGCAGGCTGCTGCGCGGGCTTTGCGCCGGACATGGTTGAGCCTGTGCGCCCATCTCGCGGCGCGCCTCGGTTTGCCAGCCACCCGAGGTCAGCAGCGCACGCCTGAACGTGACGCTTGCGCAAACGACGGCGCCGTTATGAAGGTTCAGCGAAAGAATCGGGTCTCGGCTCGTGCGCAGGCGGTCGACGAGCTCGGCGCTCGTCGTGCCGAACAGCGACGAGAGCGTGTGGGCGCGCAGCGCGGCGAGCGGCATGCCCAATTGGAACTGAGCGCTGCGGTTCGCCGAGAGGAAGCGCCCGTCTCCGGTAAAGGCCGCAATGCCCTCCATCAACGTGCCGAGAAATTCGGGGCGGCTGTGGAAGGCCACTTGCAGCGTATCGCGGAACGTGGCGGCGAACAGGTGATTCTCGATCATCTGCACGGACATCTTGGCGAGCGCCATCGTGTGCTGATGGTAGCTGCGGTAGTCGCCCGTCACGTCGAGCACGCCGACGAGATCGCCGTACGGATCGAGGATCGGCACGCTCGAGCAAGTCAGGAAGTGATTCGCCGCGAGAAAATGCTGATCGCCGTGAACGACGGTGGGGCTGCGTTCGGCGAGCGCCGTGCCGATCGCGTTCGTGCCTTGCCGATCTTCGGACCACTGTGCGCCGGGGCGCAACGCAACCTTCTCCGCGCGGGCGAGGAAGTCGTCGTCGCCAATCGAATGGAGGATGAGTCCTTGCGCATCGGTCAGCACCACCATGCTTTCGGTGTTGACGATCTGCTCGCGCAGCGTCTCCATGACGGGCATCGCGTGCGCACAGAGAATGCGGTTCTGCTCGACTTTCAGCGCGAGCTCGGAGGCGGGCAAGATGTCGTAGTCGGGCCGGGCATTCGTTGCGAGCCCGTAGCCCTCCGAGCGTTCATGCGCTTTTTGGATACACGGGATAGGCCAACTCGACTCGCCACCCGCCACCGCATGCGCGGGGCGATGAACGACGTTGCGCATTGTCTCCTCCTGATCGTGCGCCGGCCCGCGGCTCAGGCGCTTTTGACTCCGGGAAGAGCAAAAACTGCGCCAGTTCGCAACCATCGCGCGACACCCTCGTGTCACGAGCGTGAGCGAGAGGGCGTCGATCCAATACGATGACGCCCGCATGCCTGTGCGAACATCAGGGTTATCCCGAGCGGTCGAGGCGACTACGCGCGGCTTTGATCTCGCGCAATGTTAGTCCCATGCGTACCGAAGCCCGAGCCATGCGCCTCGGAGTGCGCCTGGTCCGACGAATTCGATTTCACGTTGCTACCCTCGCGCGTATCACCGCGGCATATGCACCCATCGTGAGACTCGCGCGTGCCGGCGGGAACACTTGCCAGGCGCCGTCGCCATGACGGAAGAAGTGCAGCGAGATAGGCCCTTTTGGTCCGTCGATCTCCACGCGCACGCCCTGTCTTCCGCTAGCGCTGCCCGTGAGCCGCGTGACGCGCACGGACGCCGCCGACGTGGGCGCAAGCCATTTCTCCACCGCCATCCTGAGCTGTCTCATGGCCTCCTCCATCGCGCAATATCGCCGCTCGGCGTTTTGCGCCTAGTCGTGCGAGAAGCGTGCCAATGCTTGCTCGATGGCCGCCGGCATCGAACGCCCGCGCGGCCAGGACGGCCTGACGTGCGATAGAGGGCGGCGCGAATGTCTCACGGCGAACACGGTGTTTTGTTTTGCGACACAGCCAACGTCGAAGGTGTTTCAGCTTTGAACGGCCCGTCTTCATGGGCGCATCGAGCGCGATCACCGCGTCTCGCACGCGCAGGAGCGGCCATCGGCGCTTCGTGCGCTGCCGCGCCGTCAATGGCACACCCTTTGCGTTCAGCGTGGCCCGCGGCCGTTGCTCGCTCATCGTGTCCTCACCGTCACCCGAGTCGCGCCGCGAAAAATACAGGTCGACACAGGAGACACACATGAATCGCAGTTTCGCTTCGGTCCAGTGGCGCCGCGCGCTCGCAGCATGCGCGCTCGCCGTCATCGGCCTTTCGCCGCAACGTTCGAACGCAGCCGGCGACTACCCGCCGGTCACCTATGAACGGCTCTCGAACGCGCAGAGCGATCCCGGCTGGCTCACCTACTACCGCACCTACGACGGGCAATCGCATTCGCCCGCGAAGCAAATCGATACGTCGAACGTCAAGCGCCTCGCGCTCGCTTGGAGCTACAAGTTTCCGGCCGATCTTCAGCAAGGCTTCGAGGCCACGCCGATCGTCAACGGCGGCTATTTGTTCGTGAGTACGCCGAAGGACAACGTCTACGCGTTCGATGCGGCCACGGGCAAGCCGCTCTGGAAGTACGAGCCGAACCTCGGACCCGAAGCGTTCAAGAACGCATGCTGCGACGTCGTGAATCGCGGCGTGGCCCTTTACGGCAAGAACGTCTATATCGCGATGCTCGACGGCGAGATCGTCGCGCTCGATGCGCGCTCGGGCAACGTCGCGTGGAAGAAGCGGATGTTCGATCCCGGCACGGGCTACGCGTTCTCGCTGGCCCCGCTCGCACTCGACGGCGCGATCGTCGTCGGCAATTCGGGCGGCGAGTACGGCGCGCGCGGCTTCATCGCCGCGCTCGATCCGGCCAACGGCAACTTGCTCTGGAAGCGCACGACGATCCCGGATGCTAAGGAGAAGGGCGGCGACACCTGGCCCGACGGCATGCAGGCGCACGGCGGCGGCGCATCGTGGCTGACAGGCACAGTCGATCCGGCGACGAAGACGCTGTTCTGGGGCGTCGGCAATCCCGGCCCGTGGCTCGCGAAGCTGCGGCCCGGCAACAACCTCTATTCGGATTCGCTGCTCGCGCTCGATCCGAAGACGGGCGACATCAAATGGCACTACCAGTACACGAGCAACGACACATGGGACTACGACGGCGTGAACACGCCGATCCTCGCGAGCATCAAGCATGGTGGCAAGGACTATGACGCGATCATCCACGCCGATCGCAACGGCTTCTTCCATGCGATCGATCGCGCAACGGGCAAGCTCATCTACGCCAATCCGTTCGTGAAGGCGACGTCGGTGACCGGCTACGCGCCGGATGGCAGCCCGATCGAGGATGCGTCGAAGTATCCGGCCGTCGGCACGACGATCCGCACCTGCCCGAGCTTTCTCGGCGGCAAGAACTGGTGGTCCGTCTCGTACGATCCTGCCAAGCATCTCGCCTTCGTGCCGACGCTGCATGCGTGCATGACGCTCTCGGGCAAATCGGTCAGCTACATGGAAGGCCTGCCTTATCTCGGGGAAGGCTTCGAGATCCAGCCGGAGCCCGGCAGCAAAGGCTATGGCGAGCTGCAGGCGATCGACGTCGATACGGGAAAGAAGGTCTGGAGCCACTGGACCAAGATGCCATGGAATGGCGGCGTGGCCAGCACGGCCGGAGGGCTCGCGTTCAGCGGTTCGCTCGACGGTCATCTCTACGCTTTCGACGAGGCCACGGGCAGGGTGCTCTGGCAGAGCCCTAAGCTCGCGAGCGGCATCGTCGCGCAACCGTCCGTCTTCGAAGCGAACGGGCAGGAGTATGTCGCCGTGCTCGCGGGCTACGGCGGCGCGAATCCGATCTGGGGCGGCCCGATGGCGAAGATCGCCGACAAAGTGCCGCGCGGCGGAACGCTCTATGTGTTCGCGCTGCATCACGGTTGATTGGAGAGTATCGACGATCATGAAAACCCCTCGTTACCCCTATGCGGCGGCCGCAATGGCCGTCGCCGGATTCGGATTCGTCCTCGCTTCGCCTGCGGCCGTGGCGGCTCCGATTCACGTTTGCACGTTTCCCGGCAGCCCGTCTGCCGCACTCGACAAGGCCGTGGCGCAAGAGGCGTTCAAGACGGCCGGCATCGCGGCCACGATCGTCGCCGAAGGTATCCCCGGCGGCGACGACGACGGCGTCTCCGTGAAGGAGTTGCGCCGAACGCTCGGCCACGGCTGCGATGCGATCGCGGGTTTTCCCCGCTCGTCCGTTGCCGATGCGGCGAGCAGCGCGATGCGGTTCTCGCGCGGCTATTTGCGGGCGGACTACGTCAGCGTCAGCGCCGAGGCCGGCGCACGGGAGCGCGGCGGAGCCGAGCGCGAGGTCGTCGCCGCAACGTACGGAAGTCCTTCGCAGCTAATCGCGGTTCAGGAGCAGCACGCGCGCTTCGATCTCGAGAACACGCCGGAGTTGACGGTCGATGCGGTTGCAAGCGGCCGCGCGATGCGCGCGATCGTCTGGTATCCGGCCGTCGTCGCGTATCGGCGCGCGCATGCGGGGCAGCACTTCGACGTGCGCAAGACGCGCTCGCCGTATTCGGGCTGGCAACTCGTCTTCGCTTTCGATCCGGGCGCAAAGGCATTGCAGCGGAGCGTCGATGGCGCACTCGCTGCGATGGCCGCCGATGGACGATTGGCGGCACTGACGCAACCGTGGACGCTGCCCGCATCGATCCGGTCAGCGCGAGCCGCGCCCGCGCAATTCGCCTACTTGGATGGACGCGCGTTCACCCAGCGGCGCGGCACATTGCGCGATGCGGCCTATTCGGCGCACGAGCTCGGGCGCATCGTCAAGGTATCGGCTGCACCCGCCCCCGCACCCACTCGCGATGCCCCTTCGTTCGACAACAAGCAGGTCGCGCACGGCAAGCGCTTGTACGGTAGCGCTTGCGCCAAGTGTCACGGCGCGAACATGCAGGGCGTCACGGCACCGGCGCTGAGCGGGCCCGCCTTCGCGCCCGCGAGCGGTTCGCATTTGACGATCGGCGGCATCTACACCTACATGTCGACGAACATGCCGGCCGATCGCCCCGGCAAGCTCAAGGACGACGAGTACGCCGCGATCATGGCGTACTTGCTCAATGCGAACGGGTACGCGCCCGGCAACGAAAAAATGACGGCGGACAGCGCGCGCAGTTCCGCCACGTTGCTCAATGCCGGCCCGCTCGGCGCCGCTCATGCGGGGATAGGCGCGGCCGCCGCGAAGTGAGCGCTTAGTGGCGAAGCGCGTGAATGCAGGAGCGCGTGAATGCATGAACGCGGGAGCGCAGGCGCACAGGAGCGCGCGGGCCACGAGCGAGTGACTCGCGCGCAATGACGATACGTAGTCAGTGCACGCTTCGCTGATCGCCATGCGATTTATTCGAGGTGTCTTAAATTGCGACACCCGCTGCAAAACAAAAACGAGAACTGTGCCGAAACAAAACAGTGCGAGCACGGCTGGATGCCGAAATCAGCAGATTTTCAAGGCTTTCAGCGTGGCATGCATGTTGCCTCATGCAGCCGGCAGCCGAACCACGCTGTAACGCTCAATGCCAGCACTACGCGATCGAATCGAAAGGAGACATGCGATGGACCCGTTTGACCTGAAGCAACTCGGCCTGGATATCGAATTCCCTTACCGCAAGCAATACGACAACTACATCGGCGGCAAATGGGTTCCTCCCGTCGGCGGCAATTACTTCGAGAACGTCTCGCCGATCAACGGCAAGCCGTTCTGCCGCATTCCGCGTTCGAGCGGCGAGGATATCGAGCTCGCGATCGATGCCGCGCATGCTGCGCGCCGCAAGTGGGGCAAGACCTCGACGACGGAGCGCGGCAATCTGCTGCTCGCCGTGGCGGACCGCATGGAGAAGAACCTGAAGCTGCTCGCCGTGGCGGAGACGATCGACAACGGCAAGCCGCTGCGCGAGACGATGGCCGCCGATCTTCCGCTCGCCGTCGATCACTTCCGCTATTTTGCGGGCTGCATCCGCGCGCAAGAAGGCGGAATCTCGGAGATCGACGACAACACGGTGGCCTATCATTTCCACGAGCCGATGGGCGTCGTCGGCCAGATCATTCCATGGAATTTCCCGCTGCTGATGGCAGCGTGGAAGCTCGCGCCCGCGCTGGCGGCCGGCTGCTGCGTCGTGATGAAACCGGCCGAGCAGACGCCGGCTTCCGTGCTCGTCCTCATGGAGCTCATCGGCGACTTGTTTCCGGCCGGCGTCATCAACATCGTCAATGGTTTCGGGAAAGAAGCGGGCGAAGCGTTGGCGACGAGCTCCCGGCTCGCGAAGCTGGCCTTTACGGGCTCGACACCGGTCGGCAAGCGCATCTTGCACGCCGCGGCGGACAACTTGATCCCGAGCACGGTCGAGCTCGGCGGCAAGAGCCCGAACATCTTCTTCGCCGACGTGCTCGATCAGGATGACGCATACCTCGACAAAGCGCTCGAAGGCCTCGCGATGTTCGCGTTGAACCAAGGCGAAGTCTGTACGTGCCCGTCGCGCGTGCTGATCCAGGAATCGATCTACGAGCGCTTCATCGAGAAAGCGATCGAGCGCGTCGGCAGAATCAAGGCCGGCCATCCGCTCGATCCGCAGACGATGATCGGCGCGCAGGCCTCGCAGCAGCAGCTCGACAAGATCCTGTCGTACATCGACATCGGCCGCGGCGAAGGCGCGCAGTGCCTGACCGGCGGTGCGCGCACGGCACCGCTCGCCGAGCTCGGCGACGGCTTCTACGTTCAGCCGACGATGCTGCTGGGCAACAACAAGATGCGCGTCTTCCAGGAAGAAATCTTCGGGCCCGTCGCATCGGTGATGACGTTCAAGGACGAGCAAGAGGCGATCGAACTGGCCAACGATACGTTCTACGGTCTCGGCGCCGGCGTCTGGACGCGCAACGGCACGCGCGCCTATCGGATGGGCCGTGAAATCGAGGCGGGCCGTGTTTGGACGAACTGCTATCACCTCTATCCGGCGCATGCCGCGTTCGGTGGCTACAAGCAATCGGGCATCGGCCGCGAGACGCATAAGAAAGCGCTCGAGAACTATCAGCAGACCAAGTGCCTGCTCGTCAGCTATCAAGCCGAGGCGCTAGGGTTCTTCTGATCGTGACCGGATCGCTGCCGCGGTAGCGGCAGCGGCAGGCCGGCCGCTGGCCCGCGCGCCGCAGTGGAATGCGGTGCTCGGCCGGCGATCCATACCGACACCCCCGTAGGATCGACGGTGAACGTCTCGACTTGCGCCTCCCGCAGCGCCGACTCGCCGATCCACACGTCGAATTGCCCGCCGGCTGCCTCGATGCAAGCGTAGCGCTCGCCGTTGCGCAGGTCGATCGCACGAACCTTCGCTTTGAACGAGCCGGGCCCGGCACCCGGGCGGATCGCGCGCGAAGCGACTCGCCACATCACGGCGCGGCCCGCCTCGATGGATCGATTCGCCGTCTCGAGCATCAAACCGTCGTGCACTTCCACGCGTCCCGAACCGTGCATCACCCCGGCGCCCACGTTGCGAAGGCCGAGCAATTCGGCCACGCGCAGGCTCGCGGGTTCTGCGAACACCTGCTCGGTCGGGCCAGCCTGGAGCATCCGGCCTTGATCGATGACGAGCAACTCGTCAGCTAGCAGCGCGGCTTCGTCGGGATCGTGCGTCACGAGAATCGTCACGGCGGAGATCTCGCGTTGCAGCTCGCGCAGCGACTGCCGAAGGCGGCGCCGCCGTGGCGTATCGAGTGCGGAAAACGGCTCGTCGAACAAAAGCAGGTGACTATGACGCGTCAGCGCCCGCGCGAGCGCGACGCGCTGACGCTGGCCGAACGAAAGCTGATGCGGCAGGCGGCTCAGCAGCGGCGCAAGCCCCAAGTGCTCGGTCCAGTACCGCGCGCTCGCGGCGTCGGCATCGATCGGAAACGCAAGTTGCTCCCGCACCGTCATGTGCGGAAACAACCCATAGTCTTGCGGCATGTAACCGATTTGCCGCCGTTCGGGTTCGAGCCCGCCAAGTTCCCGCCGGCCCAGCTCCACGCTTCCCGCTTCGTTGCGCTCGAGGCCCGCGATCAAGCGTAGTGCCAGCGATTTGCCGGAGCCAGAGGGGCCGATGATGGCGAGGCGTCTCGTCGAAGGCGCCCATTGCAGCGCCAATTCGAACGTGCCGAGCCGCTTGTTCAACTGGACGGCGAGGCGGACATCGTTCGCTTCGCCCTGCCTGAGCGGCGCGGGAGCGAGCGCGGGCTCGGCGGCAGGGTTGGCCGGCTCGTGCGTGGCGTCGTACCGTGCATGCGGGCGGCGGGCCGAGAGCCCCGCACAGGCGATCGCGATCGCCAATGTCGGCAGCAGCAGCGGCATCATGGCCGGCAAGCCTTGCCCGCCGAAAAGCACATACGTGTAAACCGGCAGCGAATAGGGGTGATAGGCGACCATCACCGTCGCACCGAATTCGCCGAACGCGCGCAGCCAAGTCAGCGCGAGCCCGGCGCGAATGCCGGGCCATGCCGCGGGCAGCACCACGCGTAGAAACCGGCTCATCGCATGGTGGCCGAGCGTGGCCGCAACGTCTTCGTAGACAGGGTCGACGGCCGCGAACGAAGAGCGTGCGGCCACGATCAGGAACGGCGCGGCGACGAACGTCTCGGCAATGACGATGCCCGCGAACGAGTCCGTCAGCGCGCCGTTCAGCGCGCGTCCGATCGCGCTATACGGCCCGACGAGGAACAGCAGCAGCACGCCGCTCGTCAACGGCGGCAGCGCGAGCGGCAATTGCACGACGAAGCCGAGGACAGCCATGGCGCGCGACGACGAGCGCGCGAGCCAGTAGCCGAGCGGCACGCCCGTGAGCAAGACGATGAGTGCCGCCACGCTGGCGCTTGCAATGGACACGCCGATGGCGGACGCCGTCGAGCGCCAGTCGACGCTCGCCCAATCCACGTGCGCGACTTGCGGAGCGCTTGCGATGAACGGCAGGCACAGATAAACCGCGAGCAGGATGGCGAGCGGCAGAAGGGGCCGCGCAACGCTTCGTTTCATCGGCTCGAATCGAACGCCGTTTTCAGCGCGGCGGGGACGGCTTGCGTGTCACCGCTGATCTCCGGCGTGACCAGATCGACGCCATGAGCCTTCAGCAAATCGCGCCCTTGCGCGCTCATCAGGAAATCGACGAATTTCGCCGCGCCGGGCGCATTCGGCGCATCGGCGAGCACCGTCACCGTGTAATTGGCTTGGATTTTGAGTTCGGAGGCAGGCTGAATGGCGGGGATATTCAGATCCGACGTTTCCGTGGAATAGAAGAACCCGGCATCGAGTTGCCCCGACTGCAGGCGGCCGACGAGCGTTTCCTCAGGCAAGACCTGCTCGGGATTGCCGGGTTTGCCGAGCGTTTTCGCAACCAAGTCGGGCTTGCCGTACAGCGCCGCCGCCCGGCTTACGAGCTCGAGCGTGAACATCCCTTTCGGATCGAGCTTCGGATCGGTGCGGCCGATGCGGATACCGGGCGTTTCCAGCACTTCGTCCCAGCGCTTGGTCCGGAAATCCTGGGCGAAGCGGCTCTTCGCGTTGTAGCCGATCAAGAGCGGCGATTTGGCGAACGTCGCGTACCACGTTACTTGGTTGCCGCCCGCCGCGCCCATCAGGGCATCGTTGACCTTCGGGCTCGCGCTGATGAAGACGTCGCCGCGGCGCAGCTTCGCCTTGATCTCGTTTGCGATCTTCTTCGATCCCGCGGCATAGCCCTCGAAGCGCAAGCCCGTCTGCTTTTCGAAGGCGGGGCCGATGGCACGCTCCATCACGTTCACGAGCGAGCCGGCATAGAGCACCTTGACGGTGCCTTCGTCCGCCAGGCTGCTTTGCGAGGCAACGAGCCCCGCCAACATCGCCATGCCGACGACGATCCTGCGCAACATACAGGTCTCCTTTGCGTTATAGAGTCTCGTATATTACGCCTGCTCGGAGGCGAATTATCGACGGGGGATACGGGGCGCTCCGAATTTCCGGTATCGGCGTTCCCATAAGGTGATAGCGAGCAGGCCGTTTTATCTCGCCGTTTGTTCGGCTACACTTGTTCACCCCAGCCGAAACGCCTGCTCGCCATGGCGCACCTTTTCTTCGCTGCCGCGATCCAACGGCACATCCCGATGCCTGAGCGCGACGTGCCGGCGCGCTCGGTCGACGAGGCGCTGTCCATCGCCTTTGCCGAGGAGCCCCGCCTGCGCGGCTATATCCTCGACGATCAGGGCGGCTTGCGCCGGCATTTGTCCGTCTTCATCGATGGCCGGCCGCTACGCGATCGCCGTCGATTGTCGGATGCCGTCGAAACCGATAGTCGCATTTACGTCGTGCAAGCGCTTTCGGGCGGCTGAGACCAGGCTGATACCGGCTGATACTCCGCAACGCATCGCAGGCGCCTTATCGCAAGACCCCGTCCTAAGCCAATGCCGTAGCCAATACCGTAGCCAACACCGCAAGCCCATATCGCAGTCAGATCGAATACAACGGAGACACGACCGTGAACGACAAGCGCTTGATCGTCGGCACCCGCAAAGGGTTGTTCGTTTTCGAACGGGACGACGCGAATGCGCGCCGTTGGCGGCAGGTTGCTATCCACTTCATGGGCGAACCCGTGACATCGGCACTCGCCGATCCGCGCGACGGCACGCTTTACGCGGCGCTCAATCTCGGTCACTTCGGCGTGAAATTGCATCGCCTGCCTGCCGGTGCGAGCGAGTGGGAGCCCTGCGCGGTGCCGGTCTATCCGCAGCAGCGCGTCGCCCAGGCGGCGGCGGGCGCTTCCGGCTCGGCTGATCCGGCCGACGGATCGGCAGCCGCGGCCGCGCAGGCTGCGCGCGATGCGAGCCGCTCGGACGATGGCGAGCCGCTATGGTCCCTCGAGCAGATTTGGACGCTCGAGCCGGGCGGTGCCGACGAACCGGGCACGCTTTGGGCCGGCACGATTCCGGGAGGGCTGTTTCGCTCCGACGATCGCGGGGACACCTGGACCCTGATGCGCGCGCTCTGGGACCGGCCCGAGCG
Source organism: Trinickia sp. (assembly GCF_051953955.1). Classification (GTDB taxonomy): domain Bacteria; phylum Pseudomonadota; class Gammaproteobacteria; order Burkholderiales; family Burkholderiaceae; genus Trinickia. The sequence goes on from NZ_JBQCIF010000102.1 coordinate 18,873, forward strand.
GCGCGAATGGGGCGGTGGCGGTTACGATCACGCGGGCATTCACTCGGTGCTCGTCGACCCGCGCGATAGCCGTCATGTGACGATCGCCGTTTCCTCGGGCGGGGTCTGGCAAACGTTCGACGGCGGCGATAGCTGGCGCCCCACGTCGAAGGGCATGGAAGCCGACTACATGCCGCCCGAGCGCCGATTCGACGCGAACGTGCAGGACCCGCACCGCGTCGTTCAATGCCTAGCCGCCCCGGAAAAACTGTGGACGCAGCATCATTGCGCGATCTTTCGCTCGACCGACGGCGGCGCGCAATGGACGCGCATCGAAGCGCAGCCGTCGAATTTCGGCTTCGCCGTAGTGGTTCATCCGCAAGACCCCGACACGGCGTGGTTCGTGCCTGCGGTGAAGGATGCTTGCCGAATGCCTGTCGATGGGAAGTTCGTCGTCACGCGCACGCGCGACGGTGGGCGCACGTTCGAGCAACTGTCCGAAGGCTTGCCGCAGCCGCCCGCCTACGATTTGGTCTATCGGCACGGCCTGACGATCGATGCGACGGGCACCCGGCTCGCCATGGGATCGACGACGGGCGGGCTATGGGCTTCCGACGACGCGGGCGAGCACTGGCAAGCGATTTCGGCACATCTCCCGCCTATCTATCACGTAGGCTTTGCCGGCGCCTGACATCGGACGCAGCTGCGCTACCCATCGTCCGCGCGCATTGCCGGTTCAGCGGCGATGCGATGCGATGCGAGCGCTCAGCGCGCCTTGAGTTTCCACAAGGCGTCGAGTACATGCTGCGTGGCGCGCTCGATCTCCCCGGCCCGATGGGCAATGCCGAGCTCGCGCCATAGCGCCGGCCGCAGGGAGCGCATGGCGATGCGCGAATCCGATTGCGCGGCGCCCGCTTCGTGCGGCAACAGCGTCGCGCCATAGCCGGCGGCGACCAGGCTCTTGATCGCATCGTTGAAATTCAGCTCGATCCGCGCCGTGGGCCGATAGCCTGCTTGCGCGAACCACTCCGACGTGAGCCGCGACAGCCGCGTTTTGGCGTCGTTCAGGATCAGCGGCTGGGCGGCGAGCCACGCGGGCGTGACGCGGGCGGGCGGCGTCCAATCGGCGGGCAGAAAGGCCATGACCGGGTCTCGGCGCCATGGCCGGATCGACAGCCCTGGCGTGGCCGATTGCGGCAGCGCCACGAGCCCGACGTCGAGCGTGCCTTGCGCGATGCGCGCGAGCGTTTCTTGCGATGTGAGCACGGCGATCTGCACGTCGATCTCGGGGTGATGGTCGCGCAATTGAGCAATCGCCTGCGGCAACAGATGCGCGATCGCACCCGTCGAGGCACCTAGGCGCACGCGGCTCGCCAACCCTTGCACTTGCCGGCTGACGTCCTCGAGTGCCGACTCGACTTCTCCGAGCAGCCGCCGCGCACGCGCCACCAACGCTTCCCCGATCGGCGACGGCCGCACGTTGCCGCGCTGGCGCGACAGCAGCGGCGCGCCGATCCGGCTCTCCAGCTCGGCGATATGCAGGCTCACGGTGGGCGGTGCCAGATGCAACAGCTGCGCCGCGGCCGCGAACGATCCGTAGTCTGCGATGGCAACGAGCGTGCGCAGGCGGTCGAGGCTGATCTCTCGCATCGGAGGCTCCCTTCAACGACATTCAGAAAAGATGAATCCAACCTTCATGAAATTCAACTTTTACGATTCTACGAGCGAGCGCACGATACGTCTTCCTATCTGACGATCGAAAAGGAGGACGATCCTCATGCGTTTCCCGACGGTTTTCATCGACGGCGATCAAGGCACCACCGGGCTGCAGATTCATGACCGTCTGCGCGGCCGGACGGATCTGCGGCTCGTCACGCTGCCGCCCGACGAGCGCAAGGACGCCGCGCGGCGAGCGCAGGCGATCAACGAATGCGACGTCGCGATTCTCTGTTTGCCCGATGCGGCCGCGCGCGAGGCGGTCGGCTTCATCCGCAATTCCGACGTGCGCGTGATCGATGCGAGTTCCGCGCATCGCACGCAGCCGGGATGGGTATATGGATTGCCGGAGCTGGCCGAAGGGCAGGCGCGTGACATCGCGCGTGCGCGGCGCGTGACGAATCCCGGTTGCTATCCGACGGGCGCCATTGCGCTGCTGCGGCCGCTCGTCGAAGCGCGTTTGCTGCCGCGCGACTATCCCGTGACCATTCATGCGATCTCGGGCTACTCGGGCGGCGGGCGGTCGGCCATAGACGAATTCGAATCGAACGAGGCGGCGGTCGCCGCGCCGTTCAAGGTCTACGGCCTTGCGCTCGAGCACAAGCACACGCCGGAGATTCAACTGCATGCGGGCCTCGCGCACCGGCCGTTCTTCGTGCCCGCGTATGGCGCCTACCGGCAGGGCATCGTGCTGACGGTGCCGATCGAGCTGAGGCTGCTCGCGCCGGGCGTCGATGGCGAACGGCTGCATGCGTGTCTTGCCGCGCATTATGCCGGGGCGCGTTACGTCGAGGTCATGCCGCTTGCGGACGCTCGCGCGATGGCGCATCTCGATCCGCAAGCGTTGAATGGAACGAATGACTTGCGGCTGAGCGTGTTCGCGAACGCGGAGCGGGGGCAGGTCCTGCTGTCCGCCGTGTTCGACAACCTAGGAAAAGGCGCGTCCGGCGCGGCGGTGCAGAACTTGGACTTGATGCTCGCGCATTGACGCAGTCGCCCGATGCCCGCTCGTGCCTCAGCGAAAATCGTCGGACGCGATCGCAAGCCGCCGCATCTTGTCATAGAGCGTCTTCTTCGGCAGCCCTAAGCGTTCGCACGCGAGCGACGCCCGGCCCTGGCACGCGCGCAGCGCTTCTTCGATCAGATGCCGCTCGAACCGATTCACCTGTTCTTCGAGCGTGCGCGGTGTCGCGCCGATCGACTCGGCCTCGTCGCCGACATCGGCAAGCAAGCCCAGCGTGAACCGCTCGGCGACATTGCGAAGCTCGCGCACGTTGCCGGGCCAACTGCGCGACATCAGGGCATGCATCTGCTCCGTACTCGGTGCGTCGGGCACCGGGCGGCCGTACCGTGCCGACGCTTGCAGCACGAAATGCTCGAACAGCAGCGGGATGTCCTCGCGCCGCTCGCGCAGCGGCGGCACCTCGAGCACGACGACGCCGAGGCGGTAATAGAGGTCGTCGCGAAACCGCTGCTCGCGCGACAGGGCGAGCAAATCGGCCTTCGTGCCCGCGACGATCCGGCAATTCATCGGCAGCAATTCGTTCGACCCGACGCGCTCGAATGCGCGCTCCTGCAATACGCGCAGGAATTTCGCTTGCAGCGACATCTGCATCGTCTCGATCTCGTCGAGAAAGAGCGTGCCGCCGTCGGCATGCTCGACCTTGCCGACGCGGCGCTTGAGCGCCCCCGTGAACGAACCGGCTTCGTGGCCGAATACCTCGCTCTCGAACAGCATCTCGGGAATGCCGGCGCAATTGATGGCCGCGAAGTTCGCATTGCGGCGGCGGCCGGCCTCGTGCAGACAGCGCGCGACGACTTCCTTGCCCGCGCCCGTTTCGCCGAGCACGAGCACGTTCGTATCCGTATCCGCGAGATCGAGAATCACGCGGCGCAGCCGGTCGATCGCCGGCGACTGGCCGAGCAGCTTCGCTTCGATCCGGTCCCGGCCGCTCACCTGGCGCCGCAGCGTGTCGAGCTCCAGCGTCAGGTGGCGCTTGTCGAGGGCGCGTTGCGCGACGTCGGCCAGATGCTCCGACGAGAACGGCTTTTCGATGAAATCGTAGGCGCCGCGCTTCATGGCCTCGACGGCCATCGCGATGTCGCCGTGGCCCGTAACGAGGATGACGGGCAACGCCGCATCGAGCGCTCGCACCTGTTCGAGCACCGCGAAGCCGTCGATGCCGGGGAGCCGCACGTCGGTCACGACGACACCCGGAAAGCCGAGGCGAATCTGACGCAAAGCCGGCTCCGCACGTTCGAACGCCTGCACTTCGATGCCGCGCAACTGCAAGGCTTGGACGCCGCCGAGCCGCACGGCCGGTTCGTCCTCGATCAACAGTACCTTGAGCGGTTCCTGTGCGTCGCGTTCGTCCATCATCGTTCCTTGTCCTTGCCTTCGTTGCCGGGGCGGTTCGTTTCGGTTTGCGTGGGCGCAGCGGTCTCGTCCCCGTCATCGTCCCCCTGCTCTTGCGTGCGCACGCGGCGCAAGCGCAACCTGAACGATGCGCCGCCGTCCGCGGGGACGTCGTCGGCCTTCAGCGTGCCGCCGAGTTCACGCACGATGGCCGCGGAAATGGCGAGTCCGAGCCCGAGCCCGGCACCGGGCGGCTTCGTCGTGAAAAACGGCTCGAACAGCCGCGCACGGACCGTCTCGGCAATGCCGGGGCCCGTATCGGCCACGACGATCTCGACGAATGCGTCGTCGGCCTCATCGGCCCGCACGCTGATGGAAAGCCGTCTCACCGTGCGCCCGAGCATCGCATCGAGTGCGTTGGCGAAGAGGTTGACGAGCACTTGCTCGAGCCGATTGGCGTCGGCCAATACGAGGAGCTCGCGCTGCTCGCCCTGTTCGCCCTGTTCGCCTCGGTCGCCGCAGGCCGAGGCCTGCGCCTCGAGCGCAGGGCGGATGACCTCCACCTCTTCCTTGCGCAAGCGCAGTCCGACCAGAAACAGCGCGTTCGCCAGCGCGCGCTCGACGGGCACGGGCGTAAGCTCGGCCGGCCCCTTGCGCGAGAAGCGGCGCAGCTCGGCCGTGATCTTGCCCATCCGGTCGATCAGCCCGCCGATCACGCGCAGATTGTTCTCGGTCTCGTCGGGACGCCCGCGTTGGAGGAACAGCATGGCGTTGTCGGAGAGCGTGCGCAAGGCGGCGAGCGGCTGGTTGAGCTCGTGCGTGATGCCCGCCGACATTTGCCCGATGAGCGCCATCTTGCCGGCTTGCACGAGCTCCTCCAGCGTGGATTTGAGCGTCGCCTCGGTGCGCTTGTGCTCGGCGATCTCGCTGCGCAGGCTCTTGTTCGCTCGCGCGAGCGCGCCCGTGCGCCGGGCGACTTTGCGTTCGAGCTCGTCGTTCATGCGCTCGAGCGTTTCGCGCATGGCGAGCCGTTGCGCAATGACCTTTCGGCGTTGAATGACGTAGAGCGTTCCGATCGTCGCGAGCGCAAGGCCCAAGGCGGCGACGAGCGCGGCGTAGCGCGCGCTCTTGCGGGCCGGCGCGATATCGGTCAGCGACATGATGCGCCAACCGGTGCCCGACACGGTGCGGCTGACGACGACGAAATCGGTCCGACGCTTGCCGCTCGCGCCGGACTCGAACGGGTTCGGCGTCGATACGGTATCGATCTCGGCGTTCGGTGCAAGCCGGCGGCGCACGACGAGCCCGATTTCTTCGAGCGCGTCGGGGCCTTCGTATTGCCGCTTCGTGTCGATGCGGGCGCGGGCCGCAGCCGAGAGCGGGTGCAGCGTGTGGTACTTCCAGCCGGGGAACGACGTGAGGAACACGACGCCGTTCGTGTCGGCGACGAGCACGGTTTCATCGCCGCGCTTCCACAGCGCTTCGATCGGATCGAGACTGATCTTGGTGGCGACCACACCGAGTTCGCGTCCGCCCGCGCCGATGCGCGCCGCGTAGAAGTAGCCGGGCAGGCGGCTCGTCGAGCCCAGCCCGTAAAAGCGCCCGGTGCCGCTGTGCAGCGCGTCGATGAAGTAGGGGCGGTACGAGAAATTCTGGCCGACGAAGCTGATCGGCTGATTCCAATTGCTGGCGGCGAGCGTGGTCCCGTGCAGATCGAGCACATAGATCGCCGCCGCTTGCGAGTCGGTCGTGACTTCCGCGAGGTATTCGTTGACGCGCGAGATCAGCGCTCGATCGGTCGGATGCCGCAGCAGATCGGCGATGTCGGGGTTCAAGCTGAGCAGGGCCGGCAGGTAATCGTAGCGGGTAAGCTCGCCCTTGAGCGTGCTTTCGTCGACGTCGAGCCGGTGTGCGGCGCGCTCGATGATCGCGTTCGTCTCGGCGCGTTCCGCGTAGCGATAAGCTGCCCATGCGCCGGCCGCGACCAGCGCGGCGAACGCGAGCGCCTTCGCGGCCTGCGAGGCGTGGGGGAGGTGCGAGGCGAGGCGTGCGGGCCAACGCAGCAGGCGCGGCGTTGGCGCGCGCTGCTCGAGTGGATTCATGGGAGGCGCTTCGAGCGGACGGGTGGCTGCGGCAAGCGCGCAGTTTAACGAAAATGGCCCCGCTCGGGGATCGGGGTAAATAAGGGGCACGTTGTTGCGGCGATGGTAACATTTGTTGTCGCCGTCATTCGTTCCATGCCCTGCCCATGCCCGAGACCTTCGATCAGTTGGCCGCGTCGATCCGCGCACGGTTCGCGGAACTGAGCCCGCAATTTCAGGCCGGGGCGGCGTTTTTGCTCGACCGTCCCGACGAAGTGGCCGTGCTGTCGATGCGCAAGGTCGCGGAGCGCGCGCAAATCCAGCCGGCTTCGCTCGTGCGTCTGTCGCAGGTGCTCGGCTTTCCCGGATGGAACGAGTTGCGCGATCTGTGCGTCGCGCGCGTGCGGATGCGCCCGGAGCCGTTGACGGCGCGGGCGCGCTCGCTGGTAGCCGGAGGAAAGAAGGACACGCTCACGCACGATCTGCTCATTGCTCAACAGCAAAACCTCGAAGCGACGGCGACCCACAACGAACGCGGTGTGTTGCAAGCTGCGCGTGTCCTGCGCAAAGCGCGGCATGTTCATGTTGCCGGTTTTCGCTCGTGCTACGCGGTCGCGTTCGGGTTGGTTTACGGCTATGGACTTTTTCGCCCGTCGGTGTCGCTGCTCACGGGCGAAGCGGGCACGCTCGAAATGCAGTTGCGCGCCATCACGCGCGATAGCGCGACCATCGTGATCAGTTTCGCGCCGTATTCCGTGGAGGCGGCTCGCGTCGCTGAAGCCGCGTTGGAGAAAGGCAGCCGGCTGATTGCGATCACCGATAGCGCCGTGTCGCCGATCGCACTGAACGCCGACAGCGCGTTGATCTTCTCTCACGAAAGCCCATCGTTCTTTCCATCGCTCGTCGCCGCCACCGCGCTCGCCGAATCGCTCGTCGCGCAATTGCTGGCGCTCGAAGGCGGCGAAGCCGTCGAGCAGCTCGAAATGGCCGAACGCTCGCTGCATGCGAAGGGCGCGTACGTGCCTTGACGTGCTCGACGGCAAGCTCCGTTTGCGGCAACTCGTCTGATTAATACCGTTCCATTCCGATCTCGCGCGACGTCGTTCGCCGCGCGGCGTTAGGGTTTTCCCCTTCATCGAAATTTGCCTCACTGCGCCCCGAACCCTTAGGGGCCGGACATTTGCGTCCCATTCCAAGACTGCGCGTCATGAATTGCCCCTCTTGACGAACTTTAATGGCGCCATCAGCATCCGCGTTGACAACATATGTTGCAACGAAGTATAAATATGAATCAATCGTTGTATTGGTGACGATGCGGCCCGCTTGTCGGACGAGTCCTCGCTTCGCTGCACACGCGTTTGTCGTTTCCCGTTTCGCGTCGGCCGTGTTCTCTGCCGGGCGCGCAACTGTTCAACTGGCAGTGGAGGCCACTATGGGACGTCGTTCCTTTTTGTTGTCGTTGTTCGCCGCGACGCTGTTCGGGTCGGTGGCGGTCGCGCCCGCGCAAGCGGATAGCACGTTGACGGTCGGCGTCGATACGTCGTTCATGCCGTTCGAATTCAAGCAGGGCGATAAATACGTCGGCTTCGATATCGATCTTTGGTCGGAGATCGCGAAAGACTTGAACCTGAAGTACACGCTTCAGCCCATGGATTTCGCGGGCCTGATTCCAGCGCTGCAAACGCACAACATCGATGTTGCGCTCTCGGGCATGACGATCAAGGAAGAGCGCAGAAAGGTGATCGACTTCTCCGATCCGTATTACGACAGCGGCTTGGCTGCGATGGTACGCGTCGACAATACGACGATCCATTCGATGGACGATCTGAACGGCAAGGTCATTGCAGCGAAGACGGGCACTGCGACGATCGACTGGATCAAGGCGCATCTGAAGCCGGCCGAGATCCGCCAATTCCCGAACACCGACGAAGCCTACATGGCACTCGAAGCGGGCCGTGTCGACGCGGCGATGCACGACACGCCGAATGTTCGTTTCTTCGTCAATACCGCCGGCAAGGGCAAGGTGAAGGTGGTCGGTACGCCAGTGAGCGGCGACAAGTACGGTATCGGCTTTCCGAAGGGGAGCGATCTCGTTCCGAAGGTAAACGCGGAAATCAAGCGAATGAGGGCCGACGGCCGCTACGCGACGCTTTATCGCAAATGGTTCGGCTCCGAGCCTCCGAAGTCTTGATGTGACTTCATGCGGCGCGTCGGTCGCGCCGCGTTCTTCTGGATTGCGGGAGCCAAGCTGTGGAATTTGATTGGTCGGTCATTTGGAGCGCACTGCCGGATCTATTCGCCGGCGTGAAGCTCACCCTATGGATCGCGGTGCTCGGGCTCGTCGGCGGATCGCTGATCGGCCTTGCCGCGGGGCTCGCTCGCGCGTACGGGCCGCTCGTGTTGAACGTCGTGGCGCAGGCGTATATCGAACTCATTCGCGGTACGCCCATCGTCGTGCAGGTGATGTTTCTATATTTCGCGCTGCCGTTGCTCGCTCACGTGCGCATCGATGCCTTGGCGGCCGCAATCATTGCCATCGCCGTGAACTCGGGCGCTTATCTCGGCGAAGTCGTGCGCGGCGCGTTTTTGTCGATACCGCGCGGCCTCGCAGAAGCGGGCCTCGCGATGGGGCTGTCGATGCCGCGCGTGCTGCTCAAGATCGTCGGGCCGCTCGCATTTCGGCGCCTGATTCCGCCGTTCGGCAATCAGTGCATCGTCAGCTTGAAAGATACGTCGCTGTTCATCGTGATCGGCGTCGGGGAATTGACGCGCAAGGGGCAGGAAATCATCGCCGGCAATTTCCGCGCGGTGGAGATCTGGACGGCGGTGGCTTGTCTCTACCTCGTTCTGACGGGCGCGATGACGCTGGCGCTTCGCATGGTCGAAAGGCGGATGAGGATTCTATGAGCATGATCGAGTTCCAATCGATGTCGAAAAGCTTCGGACACCTCACGGTGTTGAAGGACATCAATCTTCGCATCGACGCAGGCGAGGTCGTAGTCGTGCTCGGCCCGTCGGGTTCGGGCAAGTCGACGATGCTCCGCTGCATCAATGCGCTCGAGAACATTTCCGGCGGCGATTTGCTCGTCGACGGCCTCAGCGTGAAGGGCCGCGCAAGCGATATTCATCGCATTCGCCTCGAAGCGGGCATGGTGTTTCAGCAGTTCAATCTATTCCCGCAGATGACGGCGCTCGAAAACGTCATGTTCGGGCCGATCCAGGTGCGCGGCGCGACGCGCTCCGAGGCGCTCGAGCAAGCGCTGGCCTTGCTGCGCAAAGTAGGCTTGGCCGAGCGGGCCGGGCACTATCCGTCGGAGCTCTCGGGCGGGCAGCAGCAGCGTGTCGCGATCGCTCGTGCGTTGGCGATTCGGCCGAAGCTGATGTTGTTCGACGAGCCTACGTCGGCCCTCGATCCCGAGCTGCGCCACGAAGTGCTGAAAGTCATGCGCGATTTAGCCGCCGAAGGGATGACGATGATCGTCGTGACGCATGAGATCGGCTTTGCGCGGCAAGTCGGCACGCGCCTGTTGTTCATGGACGAGGGGGTGATCGTCGAGGACGGTGTGCCGGGCGAGTTGCTCGATCGTCCGCCGACGCAGCGGCTGCAAAACTTCCTGAAACATGTCGCCTGAACCGTGAAGCACAGGGCGGAACGAACGCTTGAAACCCGTGATGTCGGAACTTGAATGTTTTACCGTCGAAGGCGACCCGGTCCAAATCGGGCGGTCTTTGGGCAGACTCGCGAAGCCGGTCTTCGGCGCCTATATGGCGCAGAGCGCCGCATGGGCGCGCGTACGCGAGTGGGGCTCCGATCCGTTCGTTGCGGCATTGCGTCATACCGCGGCGGAGCGCTTTCCCGATTACATGGCCGAATTGCAGGGCATGGCCGATGCGCTCGGCTGGCCGGCGCAGGATCTGTTTTTGTGGAACTGCCGCGGCGAGCTCGCGCATCGCGTGCCCGACGGCTGCACGACGTTGGCGGCCGAATTCCCCGGCGGCGGTGTCATCGCGCACAACGAGGACGGCGATCCGTATCTGAAAGGGAAATGCATGCTCGTCGACGTGCGCCCGAAGGGCAAGCCGGGCTTCGTGAGTTTTTACTACCCCGGTTCGCTGCCGGGACACACGTTTGCCGCGAATCGCGCCGGCCTGGCACAAGCGATCAACAACGTGCGCATCGTCGAAACCGCGCCGGGCGTGCCGCGTATGATTCTTGCGCGTGCGATTCTCGATACCTGCTCGCTCGACGAAGCTTTAGCTTTGCTGCGCGGCACGCCGCGCGCCGGCGGCTTCCATCACACGATCGGCGATGCCGGCGACGCGCGCGTGCTCAGCATCGAGGCGACGCCGCGCCGGTGCTCGGTCGAACGCGTGGGCGGGGCCCCGGAAAGCTCGACGTGCGTGTCCGGACATGCAAATCACCTGATTCATGGCGGATACGAGGTCGAACGGCAGGTCGTGACCGACTCGTCGCGCGACCGACAACGGCGGCTCGCGGCGTTGTTGCCGTCGCTCGGGAGTGCCTCCGATGACGAAGCATTGCTGCGCGTGTTGGGCGACAAGGCCGGATCGGACTTGCCGATCTATCGCGACGACCCACACGATCCCGACGACGAAAACACACTCGCGACGGCTCTGATGCGCATCGAGCGCGGCGGCGTGGCGATGCGGGTGTACCAGCACGGCGAATGTGCGGTCGAGAAATTCGTCTTTCGTACGGCGGCCGAGGCCTAGTGCCAGGGCGTTGCGCACGGCCACCGTCTCACTTTAGGTTCGTATTTAGAGTTCGAGGTGAAGCATGTCCTACGTATTTCATCGAATGCCGAAGAAGACGCTGCCCGTCGCGGTGTCGGGAGACGGCATCGAGATCATCGATTCCAACGGCAAGCGCTATATCGACGCGAGCGGCGGCGCGGCCGTGTCGTGTCTCGGCCATAGCGATCGGCGTGTCGTCGAGGCGATCGAGGCGCAGGCGCGCCAACTCGCCTATGCCCATACGTCGTTCTTCACGACCGAGGCCGCCGAGGCGCTGGCCGAGCGTCTCGTCACGACGGCGCCCGCCGGCATCGGCCACGCGTATTTCGTCTCGGGCGGCTCGGAAGCGATCGAGGCCGCGCTCAAACTCGCGCGTCAGTATTTCGTCGAAATCGGGCAGCCGCGGCGCAAGCATTTCATCGCCCGTCGCCAGAGCTATCACGGCAACACGCTCGGCGCACTGGCCATCGGCGGCAATGCGTGGCGCCGCGAGCCGTTCTTGCCGCTGCTGATCGAGGCCCATCACGTCAGCCCTTGCTATGCGTACCGCGACCAACTGCCGGGGGAATCCGAGGAAGCCTACGCGCAGCGGCTCGCCGACGAGCTCGAAAAGACGATTCTCGAGCTCGGCCCCGATACGGTCGCGGCCTTCGTTGCCGAGACGGTGGGGGGCGCGACGGTGGGTGCCGTGCCGCCCGTGCGCGGCTATTTCCGCAAGGTGCGCGAAGTCTGCGACAAGTACGGCGTGCTATTGATCCTAGATGAAGTCATGTGTGGGATGGGGCGCACGGGCCACCTCTACGCCTGCGAGGCTGACGACGTGGCGCCGGACCTGATGACGATCGCCAAGGGCCTTGGCGCCGGCTACCAACCGATCGGCGCCACGCTCGTGAGCGACCGCATTTACGATGCGATCGTCGCCGGTTCGGGCTTCTTCCAGCATGGGCATACGTACATCGGCCACGCTACCGCCTGCGCCGCCGCGCTCGCGGTGCAGCGCGCGATCGACGAGGAGAATCTTTTAGCCAACGTCAAAACGCGCGGCGAGCAACTCCGTGCAATGCTGCGCGAACGATTCGGCTCGCATCCGCATGTTGGCGACGTCCGCGGGCGTGGGCTCTTCGTCGGCGTCGAATTCGTGCTCGACCGCGACAGCAAGGCGCCGTTCGATCCGCAGTGCAAGCTGAACGCCTTCATCAAGCAGGAAGCCATGGCGCGCGGGCTCATGGTGTACCCGATGGGCGGCACGATCGACGGCAAGCGCGGCGACCACGTTCTACTTGCGCCGCCGTTCATCTGCACGGCCGATGACATCGATCGCATCGCCGATCGTCTCGCCGATGCGGTGGATGCCGCCCTCGTTGCTGCCGGTGCGTCGACGACGGTGCGCGGCTGAGCGATACTGCCCTAGCCACCGCCGCGATATCGCGCGGACGAAGACGTGAGAGGACATGAAATGACGATGAACGGACCCCATGCCGCACGGCTGCCCGCCTTCGATCGGGCAGCCGCCACTCCCGAGCAGCTCGCCGTGCTCGATGAAATCCTGACGGGGCCGCGCGGCAATCTGGCCGGTCCTTTTCTTGCGTGGATCGCGAGCCCCGAGCTTGCGCAGCATGCCCAGCGGCTCGGCGCGTTCTGCCGGTATCGAACGGGCTTGCCGTTGCGGCTTTCCGAGCTTGCGATTCTCGTGACGGCGGCGCAATGGCGTGCGCAAGCGGAGTGGCAGATTCACTATCCGATCGCGATCGAGTCGGGGCTGTCCGGTTCCGTGGCTCAGGCGCTGCTCGAGGAACGGCGCCCCGATTTCGCCGATGCCGACGAGGCGCTGATCTACGACTTCGCGCTCGAGCTCTATGAGGCGAAGCGGGTCTCCGATTCGACGTTCGAAAAAACCGTGCATCGCTTCGGCCATGAAACGACCGTCAACCTCGTAGGCCTGCTCGGTTATTACGCGTTGGTCGCCATGACATTGAATGTGTTTCAGATGCGTGCGGACAACGATGCAGCGCTCCCGTTCATCGAGTGACTGTGCGAGTGGCCGCGTGTGTCCCCCCAAGGCATCTTGCTTGCATGGGTGGGGACCCAGCGATTGGGCTCGGTGCCCCTACCTGATCGCTGGCGGCCCCAAGCCCATCGCCTGCGCGACGATGTAAAGTCCCACTGCGACGACGGCGATGCCGATGCCGCGCGCGGTGCGGCCGCCCGCCGGTGCGACGCGCTCTAGCGTCATCGCCGCCGTGGCGGCTGCCATCGCGCGCAGATCCATCATGCCGACGACGAGCAGCGCCGCCATCAGATTGGCGCAGCAACAGCCGCCCTCGAACGCCAGCTCGATGCCGACCTTGCACGCAGCGGTGGGTTTCATCGCGTGCATCGTTCCTCGGGAAAATACCTCGCAGCACGCAACGCGGCGCGCCTTCCACGACGTGAATTGAACGGCACCGGCGGCGACGACCAGCATTGCCGAGCCAAGCGGGACCAGATGCGCGAGTGCGGCGGCTCGCGGCAAGTTCGCGGCGACGCCGTTGCCGATGGCGAATACGATCGCGCCGGCGATGGCCCACGCAAGCCAATAGCAGACGGCCATCAGAAGCGTGGACCACGCCGCGGTGCTCGATCGCGCAGCAGGCATCCCTTGCAACCGCTGCATCCATTGCCACCACCGCCGCCACTCGGGCGTCGACGACGGCAGCATCATCGCCACCATCATCAACGTCCACATCCGCACGAACGCCACTGCGGCGCCGATCCAAGTTTGCCCGCAGGTGGGCAGCCAGATCGTCGACATCGACCAGCCGCCCGGCATCGGGATCTCGCCCATCGCGGACATCGATCTGCAAGACCAGACGGTTGCCGCGGCACACACCACGAAGGCGAGCCCCAAGATGCACGGGAACGCGACGCGGGCAGTCCGTGAGGCATGCGCTGCCTGCTTACGCTGCGGCTCGACGACGGCCTCGACGCAGTTCACGGCGAGCCTCACCGCTCGGGATACTCGTCGTGCCGCTTCCACCACGGGCCTGCTTCGTTGCGGCCGAGCGGTGCACGATCGAGCCACTGATACATGCCCCACAACCCGTCGAGGCCGCGCGCGTAAGTCGAGTACGTGTGATAGACGACACCGTCTTCGAGCACGAACGCGCTCATCCCTGGCCGGTCCCGCGTGTAGGTCTTCGCATCGGTCCCGCACGTTGCGGCGAATTGCTTGACGGGCTCCGGCGCATTCTCGATGTCCATTGCATGGCTGCCGCGCCGATAGTTGTACTCGATCGCGCCGTCGCGTTGCTGCATCTCGGTGAATGAAACGTTGAAATCGAAGTTGAAATCGTTGTCTTGGGAACTGGCCCACGGAAACGACCATCCCATGCGCCGCTTGTAGGCGGCAAGCTTGTCGATCGACGCGCGTGACACGGCGGTCAGCATGACGTCGTGCTGAGCCAGGTGAACGGCGAACCCGTTGAACGCATCGGCGATCGACGAGCATGACGGGCACCCGGCCTTGTAGTCGGGCCCGAACATGAAGTGATAGACGAGAAGCTGCGAGCGCCCTTCGAACAGATCGGGCAGCGTCGCACTGCCTTTTTCGGTGTCGAAGCGATAGTCCTTGTCGACGCGCACCCAAGGCAAGGCTTGCCGCTGCCGCGCGAGCTCGTCGCTGCGCCGCGTCAGTGCTTTTTCCGCTTCGAGCAGCGCGATGCGCGCGGCCAACCATTGTTCGCGCGTTCCGGTTGCGTGGGGGGTCATCTTATCCTCCGTCGAATGAAGTGGGTCCTACGTCGCACCATCGGCGGGTGCCGGCGGCGCATCCCCATGTCGGGACATGTCAGTGCTAGATTAGTGACCGGCAGCCATCGGGAGGGAGTGACAACTGTGTCGGGATTTCTGTCGAGCATCGCGCTGGGGGCCGCATGGACCCGCTGATCGCCATCGCTGCACGCTCGCTTTCGTCCGGGGACGCGCTCGGCGCGCTGAACTACGTCGCGTTGCGCGACGACGCGCACGCGCTTGCGCTGCGCGGCATCGCCATGGCTCAGCTCGGCGACCTCGCCAGAGCGAGAGCGCTATTGCGCAGCGCTGCACGCGCGTTCGGACCTGCGCAGCCGCTTGCTCGCGCCCGATGCATCGTGGCCGAGGCGGAAGTCGCATTGGCGGCCCGCGATCTGCGTCCGGCGGATCCGTCTTTCGAAGCGGCATCGGCGACGCTGGACGCCTGCGGCGATCGGCTCAATGCCGTTCACGCACGATGCCTCGACGCTCGGCGCCTGCTTCTGATGGGGCGCCCCGATGATGCCGAGCGTGCGTTGGGCCACGCGCCGCCAGCCCCGCTGCCGATGGCGCTGCGTGCGTCCCGTGCGCTGCTTACTGCCGGTATCGCCGTGCGCCGGCTCGATGCGGCGGCGGCGCGCGATGCGCTGGACGACGCCGCGCAAGCCGCACGGAAGTCGGGCATCGTCTCGCTGGTGGTCGAGGTGGAGCGTGCCGCGCTTGCGCTCGCGGCACCCGTCGCGCGTTTGATCGAGCGAGACCGATCGACGCCCGTGACGCTCGAGCAAGTGCAGGCGCTGTCATCGCCCGGGCGGCTCATCGTCGATGCGTGCCGGTATGCGGTTCGCGAGGCGAATACGTCGATAGCGCTCGCCACGCGCCCCGTGCTGTTCGCACTCGCACGCATGCTCGGCGAGGCGTGGCCCGAGGAAGTGCCGAGGGAGACGCTGATCGCCGGGGCCTTTCGCGCCCGGCACATCGACGAATCGCATCGTGTGCGGTTGCGCGTCGAAATCGGCCGGCTACGAGCGTTGACGAGGCCGATTGCCGACGTGACGGCCACGAAGCGTGGTTTTGCGCTGATGCTGGCGCGTGCGCACGAGGTGGTCGTCTTGGCTCGCCCGCTCGAGGAGCGACACGGGGCTGTGCTCGCGCTGCTCGCCGACGGCCAGGCGTGGTCGAGCTCCGCGCTCGCGGTGGCCTTGGGCGTGGGCCAACGATCGGTGCAGCGCGCACTCGACGCGCTTGCCACCGAGGACAAGGTGCAAGCTCTCGGCGATGGCCGCGCGCGCCGCTGGATGACGCCGCCCGTCATCGGATTCGCGACGACATTGTTACTCCCTACCGCTTGGTCGAACGAATAGGATGAGCGCCATGAAACGATCCAACGCCGAAGTTGTCCGCGAGTTTGGCCCCCTGCCGGGGATCGCGTCCGTCGCCGGAGTCAGTTATGACGGCTGCCGCGTGTGGGTGGCCGCCGGTGACGCGCTCTGTGCGCTCGACCCCGAAAGCGGCCAAGTGCAAGAGCGCATCGAGGTGCCCGCGTCCGCGGGCACCGCTTTCGACGGCAAGCACTTCTTTCAGATCGCCGGCGACGTCATTCGCAAGGTCGACGCCGCAACGGGGCAGGTGATCGCCACCCTCGCTACACCGCACGGCAGCGGTTGCTCGGGGCTCGCGTGGGCCGAGGGCTCGCTGTGGGTCGGCTGTTACCACGAGCGCAAGATTCTTCAACTCGATCCCGGCACGGGCGCGGTGCTGCGCACGATCGAATCGACGCGCTTCGTCACCGGCGTGACGTGGGTGGACGGCGAGTTGTGGCATGGCACGTGGGAAGACGAGCGCAGCGAGATTCGGCACGTCGACGCCGACACGGGAGAAGTCATCGAAGCGCTCGAGATGCCCGAGAACGTGCTCGTGTCCGGGCTCGAGTCCGATGGCGGCGATCGCTTCTTCTGCGGCGGCGGGAACAGCGGCAAGGTGAGAGTGGTCCGGCGCCCCGCGCGACGCAAGGTCGGAACGGACGCCGGCCAAGCCGCCGAGGCCAATGTCCCGGGCAAGTGAGTGAGCATCGGTGCGGCATGCGTGCGAGATGAGCGGCAGGCACGCATTGATGGACGTCGGGCGTGGACGCTGAGCGCGCGCGGTATCCCGCTGCGCTCAGCGGCTCACGACGCGCGTGCCTCGTCCGCTGCGATGCCGGCATCGTTTCGAGGCTCGTCGCCGGTCGCACGCATGACCGATACGGCGTCGATGCCCAGTTCTTCCCGAAGCGAGGCCGCGCCTTTCGGTGTCACCTGTACGGCACGCGATGATTTCGAGCGCATGAGCCAACCGCTCTCGCAGAGCAGATCGAGCAACCGTGCGCCGAGCGGGCCGGCGAGATGATGCTCGCGCTCCGTCCAATCGAGGCATTGCCGTGCGATGCCGCGGCGGCCCGGCTTGATCGACGCGAGATCCAACCCCATCCGTGCCAGCCACGCGGCGCCGGCCGGCATGACGTCGAATCGCTTGTCGTCCGCTCCGATCAGATAGCCGCGCCGCACGAGCGCTTGCGTCACGGCCACGCCGAGCCTGCCCGCAAGATGGTCATAGCAGCAGCGTGCGAACCGCAGCCGCTGCGCGTCGGCGCTCAGCGGCCGGCTTCGCGGGTGGATCTCCGGGCCGATCGAAGCGAGCGTCTCCAGCGCGACGGCCACGTGCGAGCCGGCCAATCGATAGTAGCGGTGCCTGCCTTCGGTTTCGACCGTCAGCAGGCCGCCGGCGAGCAGCTTCGCGAGGTGGGAGCTGGCCGTTTGCGCCGTGATGCCGGCGGCGAACGCGAGCTCGCTCGCGGGACGGGCGCGCCCGTCGACGAGGCTCGTCAGCATGGCGGCCCGCGCCGGGTCGGCGATCAGGAACGCGGCGGAGGCGATTGCCGGCTGCAAGGACATATGGAGCTCTCCATCGAGTGCGGGCGAAGGTGAACGAGTACGGCTATCACGATAGACGATAGCAGCAATGGCTCGCGCATGATTCGACGCGCATCGAAGCATGACGCGGTGTGAGCCGCATAGACTGCCGCCATTACGTCGATCGATGGGGGCAAGCGGTGAGTGATCATGACAGCAGCGGACGAACGGTGGAGTGCGGCGAATGACGACGAATCTTTCGTTGCAGAACCGGCGCATCCTCGCGGCGACGAGCGTGAGCTACTTCATCGTCATCCTCGATACGTCGATCGTAAACGTCGCGCTCGAGCGCATCTCCACCGCGCTCGCGATTCCGATCGCGGGGCTGCAGTGGGTGACGAACGCCTATACGCTCGTATTCGCCGCGCTGCTGCTGACGGGCGGCACGCTCGGCGATCGATTGGGCGCCCGCAATGTGTACTTGGCGGGCGTAGCGTTGTTCACGCTGGCTTCGATGCTCTGTGGCCTTGCGGCGAATCTGCCGATCCTGGTTGCGGCCCGCGCGTTGCAAGGCGTCGGCGCGGCGATGCTCGTGCCTTGCTCGCTCAAGCTCATCAATCAGGCGTGCCCGACGCCTGACGCGCGCGCCCGTGCGATCGGCCTTTGGGTCGGCTGCGGCGGCGTGGCGATGGCGGCGGGCCCGATCTTCGGCGGTGCATTGATCCACCTGTTGAATTGGCGCAGCATTTTTTTCGTCAACGTGCCCGTCGGCTTGAGCGGCATCGTCATGACGTGCCGCGTCGCGCGCGACGTTCCGATCGGGCAGGCGCGCCGCTTCGATCCCATGGGGCAACTGGCGGCAATCGTTGCGCTTGCCACCCTCATCGGCGTGCTGATCGAGGGTGGACCGCTGCGTTGGCACTCGCCGATTCTGCTTGCCGGTGCGGCGGCGACCGTATTGGCCTGGGCCGCATTCCTGACGATCGAAGCGCGCAACCGAGATGCGATGCTGCCGTTGTCGCTGTTTCGCAGCGGGGTGTTTTCTGGATCAGCGTTCGTCTCGATGGCGTCGGCGTTCGTTTTCTACGGATTGCTGTTCGTCGCGAGCCTCTACTATCAACGTGTGCGCGCTTATTCGCCGCTCGAGACCGGTCTGGCCCTGCTGCCGATGACGACGATGGTGGCGGGCGGCGGATTGCTGTCGAATCGGCTGGCGAGGGTCGGTGGGGCGCGCGTATCGATGTGCTTGGCGTTCGGTCTTTATGCGGCCGGTGCGCTGGCGCTGATGGCGCTCGTCGCGGGGGCGCCGAACTGGGTGGCCATTGCACCGCTTTTCGCGATTGGGCTCGCGGCCGGCTATGTGACGCCGGCCGCGACGGCGCCCGCGCTTGCGACGGTCGAGCATCGGCAATCGGGGATTGCGGCGGGCGTACTCAACGCCGCGCGCCAATCGGGCTCGGCGCTCGGCGTCGCCGTGTTCGGTTCCGTCATTGGGGCGGGCATGCCGTTCGCCGCCGCGATGCGGCTCGTGCTCGGCGGCGCGGCGGCGATGGCGATCGTTGCCGCGCTCGTCTGGTGGAAAGCGACGTCACCGGGAAGGCTGCGGGCGGCGCGGCCGTGCGCTGATTCCGCTCGTGGCTGATACGGCGAGCCCGGTGCGAAGGCGTTCACGCAGCTCGCTCGCCTGCGCCGAACCGCGCGACGCTCAACGTCGGAATCCGTGGCACGCGCCTTGCGGTCGTGGAGCCAACCGCACTCCCGTTGCCTTCGTCCATGTCCACTCCTCGCCCCACGAATCGCACGCGTCGCGCCACGGCGCCTCTCGGCGTCGAAGTGAGCAATGGCGAGTGCGGGCTGCATCAGGCGCCGCCCGACCTCCCGCGAGACCTGCGCTATGTCGACGATCGCGGCCCCGGGATCACGCGCAAACTCGTGCGCGGGCACTTCGTTTACTTTGATCCGGACGGGCAGCGGATCAGCGATGAGGCCGAGCTGAAGCGCATTCGCGCCCTCGCCGTGCCACCCGCTTACACCGATGTCTGGATCTGTCCTGATCCGCTGGGCCACCTGCAGGCGACGGGCCGCGACGCGCGCCGCCGCAAGCAATATCGCTATCACATCCGCTGGCGCGAAACGCGCGACGCGACCAAGTACGAGCGGATGGCAGCGTTCGGCGATGCGCTGCCTAAAATCCGCGCGCGCGTCGCCCGTGATCTGCGCCTGCCGGGTATGCCGTGGGAGAAAGTGGCCGCAACGGTCGTACGCTTGCTCGACGTCACGCTCGTGCGCGTGGGCAGCGCCGAATATGCGCGGGAAAACCGCTCGTTCGGCCTCACCACGTTGCGCAAGCGCCATGCAGCCGTGCGCGCCGGGCATTTGCGTTTCAGGTTCCGCGGCAAGAGCGGGATCGAGCCCGACGTCGACGTCGACGACCCGCGCATCGCCCGCATCGTCCGTCGGTGCATGGATCTGCCGGGGCGCGAGTTGTTCCAGTACGTCGATGAAGACGGCGCGCATCGGCCCGTCGGCTCATCGGACATCAACGAATATTTGCGCGAGGCGAGCGGTGCCGATTTCACGGCGAAAGACTATCGGACCTGGGCCGGCAGCGTGTTTGCGTTGGCGGCGCTGCGGCGCATCGAGCCGCAAAGCGGGGCCGCCGCGCGCAAGCATCTCGTCGAAACGGTGAAGACCGTGGCGGCTACGCTGCGCAATACGCCGGCCGTCTGCCGCCGCTGCTATATCCACCCGGCCGTCGTCGAGGCGTTCGAAGCCGGCGAATTGAACAACTTGCCGAAGGTCAGGACGCGGCGCGGATTGAAGGCCGACGAGGCGGCCTTCGCGGCACTGCTGGCCCGCGAATCGCGACGGGTCAAGCGAGAAGCGAGGCGGCGCGAAACGGCGGCGAGGCCGGCCGACATTCCGCGCGACGACATGCGTCTCGTGCGCTTGCTCGCCAAATCGAGGCACGCGCAAAAACAGCGAGGCCATAAAGCGCGTTCGGTCTCGACGTCCGACTGACGCTCAACTGCTCAGTTCGCGATTCCGAACGTCTGAAGCAAGAGCACGACGTTGAGCGCAAGGATCACGACGCTTGCGCCGATGGCGGCGAGGGTAACGCGCCGGCTATTGGCGAATGCGCCCATGATGTCGCGCCGGCTCGTGACGATCACGAGCGCGATCATCGGCACGGGCAACGCGAAGCTCAGCACGACTTGGCTGTAGAGCAGGGCATCGGTCGCGTTCACGCCGAGCGCCGCGACGATGAAGGCGGGCGCCATCGTCAACAGCCTGCGCAGGCCGACCGGAATGTGAAAGCCGACGAAGCCTTGCATGATCATTTGGCCTGCCATCGTCCCGACGACCGAACTGGAAATGCCGGACGCCAGAAGCGAGACGAGGAACGCGGCCGCAGCGCCGGCGCCGAGCAAGGGCGTCAGGCTGCGATAGGCGGTTTCGATTTCGGCGATGTCGGCGTGGCCTGCGTGGAACGCGCCCGATGCCATGATGACCATCGCCATGTTGACGAGCCCTGCGACGGACAGTGCGACGACGACCTCGCGATTCGAAAAACGCAGAAGCTTGCGGCGCGCGCAATCGTCGATCGCCGGCGCGCGGTTTTGCGTGAGGCCGGAGTGCAGATAAATCGCATGCGGCATGACCGTCGCGCCGAGGATGCCGACGGCGACCGAAAGCGCGCCGGGGCCGTGCAATTGCGGCACGAATGCGCCATGGGCCGCCTCGCTCCAGTTCACGTCGACGAGCATCAATTCGATCACGTAGGCAAGCGCCACGGTGCCGATCAGCGCGCCGACGATGACCTCCAACGGACGGAAGCCGCGGCGTTCGGCGGCGAGGATGGCGTAGGTGACGATGCCGGTCAAGCCCATGCCGACGATGAGCGGTACGTGAAGCAGCAGTGACAAGCCGAGCGCGCCGCCGAGGAACTCGGCGAGATCGGTGGCCATCGCGGCGATCTCGCTGATGCCCCACATTGCATAAACGACGGGTGCGGGGAACCGTTCGCGGCTGATCTCGGCGAGATTGCGGTTCGTGACGATCCCGAGCTTGGCGGACAGGCCTTGGAACAGCATGGCGATGACGTTGGCCGCGAGCACGACCCAGAGCAGGGAGTAGCCGTACTTGGCGCCGGCCTGCAGGTTCGTCGCGAAGTTGCCGGGATCGACGTACGCAATCGACGCGACGACGGCCGGCCCCGCGAACAACAGCACCGAGCGCACACGCGCAAGCGGGCTGCGCGCGCCGCGCCCGGCGAGCGCATCGCCTATCGCGAGCGTCGTGCGTTCGCTCATTCCCAGTTGCATTCGCGCAGTCGTCATGGCGCACCTCGGTGGGTGTTGCTGTTGGTGCTCATGATAATGCTATCGGTATATGATTATAAATTGACGTTATCAATGACGGCGATGTGGTGGGGCCCGCGCGGGGGCGTAGTTGGGATGGCGCTCGGGCGATTGGTAAGCAAGTCGCAGAACTTGCCGAGTGCAGCGCTGCGACGCGGGCCGCGTCCGGCCTTCGTCAAGCGTCGCGGAGACTAGGCGCTCGATATCTGCCAGGGCCGGTTTACGTCCGAGTGCCTACGAATCCGTCTGATTTTATGTGTCGATGGTACGCACCGGCCTCCGATGGCCCCAAGCTTGAACCTAGGCGAAGGAACAAGGGGGCTCCGCCGCCCGCGAAGTGACGGTTTCTCGCCTCTGCCGGAGACGCAGTGGCATGCGTCGTCCGATAACGCTTATTTTTCCAGCCCTTTGAACGGAGAAAGCCATGCAGAACCAAATTGAACGAAACGATGCTGAGAACGTCGAGCCGATTTCCACCGTTGAAGCCCAGGCGAGCGTCGAAGAGCTCGGGCTGGAGGTCATAGAGGACACGCCCCAACTAGCGATGAGCCGGCCCGTCCGCCACATTCGCTCGTAAGCCGACGGTTCGTTGATCTTGTCTTGAGTGGTGAGGGGCGGCTAGCCGCCCCTACGTCTCCCAGTCCTTAAGAGAGAATGTCAATAATGACCGATGCGGCGAGCCCCTACGTCCCGATCTCCACTGAAGCAATAAACCGCGTCCGACCACTCATATCGCATTTTCGCGACCATGAAGTCGATGTCGAGGCCAACGAATATGACCCCGTCAATGCCGCATGCGTAATGACTCCGCTACTGCTAAAGAACGTCTTCGATCCGACCGCTTTCCACGATGCACTCTTTTTTGATGTCTTCGCCGGCATGGCGGCAGACCTCGAGCATGCCATTAAGGGGTGCTTCCGCGTGTACATCGATGGCATGCTTTGTCCTAGATCCGAGAACGAGGCCTTGTTTACTTCCCCCGTCTCAGGAGAAAGCTTCCGTGAATTCGTCACTCGCGCAGTCGGGGCAAAAAGATTCGGAATGATTGTAAATGGGGCTGAGCAATGGTCCGATCCGCTGGCGCGTATGGGTGCACGCGTTTTTTCCCCCATCATCGATGTCTTGGGCGCCGAGCGCAGTATGATCGAAGTCACGTTATTTATCGGAAATTACGGTTATACGCCGTTTGGCGTGCACATTGACGATCCGTACACGTCCGTCGTTCACTTCCATCTTGGTTTGGCGGCGAAAACAATGACCATGTTCAGTAAGAATGATTTTCACCGGTTGAATGGTCCACGCACAAACTGCTTTGATCCGGAACGGCTGATCCCCTATGGGAAAAGTTATTCCGTAGAACTCGGAGATGTGTTTTTGCTGCCACCTCATTGGTACCACATCGGCAGAACCGATGATTTTTCCATCGGCGTTGCATTTGCGATTTCAAAGTATCCGGGCGATAAAATGACAGCGCACTTGCTGCAGCATGCAATTAACGATCGGCGTCTGCGTGGAACCTTCGAGCAGGTATTGACGCGGACTGGCGCCATTGGCTGGACAGTGCCGGACTGGCTGCGCCGCGTCAGGCAGGAGCACGAAGTCCGGACAGCAAGTCGCCGTTGGCTGCGCTATTCATATGCCCGCCATCGAGCGACAGTGATCAAGCCGGAGACACTTCTGAGCCGGGACCCTGATTTTCCGCTTACTACGCTAACGGTCGATAACGACCTGCTGGTATTTGCGCGCGGCAACCATGTCCGCCTCGAGCGCGGCGCGGTAAGCGCTGCACTGCTTGATGCCATCCCGCAAAGCCCTTTTACTGCTCGAGATTTGCATGCTGCGGTGAAAGGATTGATCTCTGAAGGCGCAGTCTTGGGGGCTCTCGGCGAACTTCATCGGCTCGGCGGCCTCGTACACGCTGGCGCGGTTGTCCCGCAATGATGGGCTCCTTAGACCAGACCGACGGCGGCGACGACGACGCAGTTGAGGATGTGACGATAGCGCGGGGATGGGCGCGCAGGCTCGTCGAAAAATCGGAAG
The DNA here is from genome assembly GCF_051953955.1 of Trinickia sp. Lineage (GTDB taxonomy): Bacteria > Pseudomonadota > Gammaproteobacteria > Burkholderiales > Burkholderiaceae > Trinickia. Next base: position 42,820 of record NZ_JBQCIF010000102.1, read on the forward strand.
GTCTTACTAGCTCGGTTCATTTGCCCGCGGAAATGCTGGGGTGTTCGTCTACCCTAGGCGCGATTGATCGCATGTTCACCCGCTTCTCGACGCATGAGTTGCCAAGGGTGCGAGCGTGGGTCGACGGCGGGCAGCGATACACCTTTACTGACGCGCTTGTGTCGCTGGGGGCACGCGCAGATCTCACGCTCGAACAGCGGCTCGCCCTAGCCGCCGAAAGTCCGGAATTTTGTGCGACGTTCAACGGGCTAACCGGCTGGTGTCCGCAATTCGCGGCGCGCATGCAGCAAGAGATGCTCTCGCCGCTGTTCGATGCGCTTGGTGCTGCGCCCGCATGCGGTACGGATTTTTACGCATTCTTCGGTAATTATGGCTACACGCCGTTCGGTGTACACGATGATCTTGACCACTCCTTGCTGTGGCACTTGGGACCCTCAAGCAAAATCGCTTATATCTGGCCGCGCCGCCGTTATATCGAATTGACTGGCGGCGCCCTATCTACCACGCAATTCACATCGCTGTTGATGCATGCGAGACGCTATGTATTGAGGCCTGGCGACCTGCTCTTTATCCCGATGGGTGACTTCCATGTTCTTCGGGCGGACAGGTTTTCAGCAACACTTGGCCTGACGATTTTTCCCGATGATCTCGTTCTCGAGTGTTCGGAAGGATTGAGGCTGTTCGCCCCTGATGCCCCGACATTCTCGTCTATTCGTGAGCAATCATTTACCTTGCAAGATCTCGTTGAACTTAGACGCGCGGCCGTTCGTAGCAACGGATTTGTCATTACACCGCCGGAAATGAGCACGCTCGCGCCTATGGCGGTGCGAGAGACGGAGATACTCAATGGCCGGCTGCGAATCCCAGTTGGCTATCCACTCGTATCTATGCGCGTGGCGTGTCGCGAAGCGTTGTTCGTGCGTCGACGCGTGATATGGGGCAGGCCGAACACCCTGTTTTCGGCATTGTGTGAAACGCTGAACGGCGCTGAGCAAGTGTCCTTCCAAACCCTAAGGCGGCACATAGCTGCCCGATTCGAAAGCGTCGCGCTCGTTGAACTTCTTCAATCAGTCTCTCGGCTCGGTGGGCTAGCTGTCGAACCCCTTTAACTCTCTTATGCGAACCCTTCTTCAAACGGCGTGGGCGAACAGCCTCGCTCGGTTAGCGTCTCTATCCGTGGCACGTCCGAAGCCAATCGCGCTGGAGATTTCCGGCGCTGACGTGCGACGTTATATCTGCGCAGCGATTGTCGCGTGCGCGCCGGCGAGTACGCTCGTAATGGTGATGGCAACGATTCTGGGCGCGATGTGCCACATAGGGCAGTCGTACATGCTTGGCCGTCTGACCGAGCACGCTATGGCCGGCCCCGCAGAACAGCTTACGTCAACGCTGACCGTCTTGATCGCGCTGTGGATGGCAGCGCCGCTTCTGCAAGCGTTGAACAGCCTCGCGCTTATGTATTCGAGTCAAAACCTACGCATCGGCACCACTGATCACTTGACTTCACGGCTAATGCGCGCGCAGCCGATCGCCTTGGCTCGAAACGCCATCGGTAACTTGGTCGAGCGAGTGGAAGTCGCGGCGAATAGCCTCCAATCCGTTGTCGGTTCCGCAACGGAAACGGTCGTGAAACTCGCCGCGGTAACCATGTTGACGATGCTCGTCTTGCTGGATGCGTCGGCATCATTGGCGGTAGCCGCAGGCGTCTGGATGTTCTCGGCATTGCTGCTCTCCAGCTACATGGCGTACACAGGGATGAACATCGTTGAAGATGCGAGCGATGCACACGCCAAAGTGATCTCGGATCTGGCGGAAATCGTGACCAACGTTCCGTTGATAAGGAGTTTCGCCGCCGAGCGCATGGAACGCGCTCGCTTTGGCGAAACTCTGGGAAGTGACCTCTACGCTTGCCGCAAAGTGCGAAGCTATTGGGTATTTGTCCTGCTCGTCGAAAGCGCGTACAAATGGGTGTTCGGCATTTCGATTGCCGCCTATACCGCTCATCAGTATTTGCAGGGACAACTGAACTTGCCCGAGTTGATCACGGTTTGCTCCTTGGTGATCTCGCTATCATGGCATTTCGAATCGGTTGCTTTTCATTTTGTCGATCTATTCGACGCGCTGGGCGTGTTGCGCTCTAGCCTGCGGGAGCTTTCCACCATCCCGGTCGACACACGGCCTGACGCGCGCACGCAACCGTTGCCGATGCCAGGCCGTATCACGATGTCCGGGGTCTCCGCTGGCTACGGCGATTCGCTGGTGTTGCGCGACGTCACCGTTCAAATCGAACCGGGGATGAAGGTGGGGATCGTTGGCCCGTCGGGTTCCGGCAAGTCGACCCTCTTGGCCGTGTTGCGCGGAGAACTGGCGCCCGTTTCCGGCGAACTCGAAATGCACGGCGTCCGGTTGTCCGGTCAATCGATCACGGATCTGCGCGGCGCGATGAGCGAGGCTCAACAGTCCGCTCTGATGTTCAATCGAACCGTGCTCGAAAATGTCGCTTATGGCGCCAAGAGCATACGCACCGAGGCAGTCGAGTACGCGCTGGCGCAGGCAGAAGCGTGGTCATTGGTGCAAGGGCTCTCGAACGGACTTGACACTGTCATCGGGGAGCGCGGAGCCGCGTTGTCGACCGGCGAGCGACAACGGCTGAGCATCGCGCGCGCATTCGTGAAGCGTGCCCCGTTACTCCTCTTTGACGAGGCCACTTCCTCGGTTGACGCAATCTCCGAAGCGCGCATCCTCGACCATCTGATCAACGAGACGCAGGGCCGGACGGTGATCGTGGTCACACATCGCGTCTCAACACTGAATTGCGTCGATTTGGTCCTGGTTATGGACCGCGGACAAATCGTCGATGTCGGGTCCCCTGAGCAGTTGACGAAGAGCAGCCACTTGTATCGAGACCTCATTCGCCAGGGCAGCGACGATGCCGCAAAGGCGGCCATCGGCCATGCTGGCTTGCAAGGTGCACCAGCATGAGAGCCTTTTCGCTCAATGGACCTCTGTTGCGCCCTGGAGGCTCTCGCCTCTGGCCGGCGCAGCGGCGCTGGAATTGGCAGTTCTTCGCGTCGATGCCCGGCGCGCGCCTGGAATTGAGCGATGCTGCGGGTAACCCGTCGCTAGTTACAACGGTAACGGACTATGTGCAGGCGATTCTGCAGCGGCCGAACGTGCCGCTTGCCCAGCAATACCTGTCGGGGTAGCGCTTTTTCGAGGAGCGTCCCGATATGTTGAACGACTTTGCTGAGCCAATAACCGCTTCTCAGGATGCGCTGCAGCGCATCCCGGCGGAAATATTCAAACCGCTTTTGTGGCTGATGATCGGCGGCGACAATTCGGGCACGGCGCTGCACTACGATGTACTGAATACCCACGCTTGGCTGACCGTGATCGAAGGGAGGAAGCGCCTGGCGCTGCATCCCCCCGTGCTAGGCGACTGCCAATACGAGCGGAAACGCGAGCATGCTCTGCAGGTGCTGGCTACGCGCCGTAATTGCGGTGACTGGCGCTACTTTGAGATTGAGAAGGGAGATCTACTGTTCATTCCTGCCGGCTGGTGGCACGAAGTCGTCAACGACGCGCCCACGATTGGGTTGACACGCAACTTTGCATCGCCGGACATCATCGAGGCGGTGGCAGCGTGCGTCCGTGAGCAGGGCCATATTGCGCTTCTTCCGTGGCTGACTAGGGAGGTTAGATGATCGCCGATGCAGGGCGGAAGTATCGTGTGCATCCGGCGTTGAGCTACGTACCGATCGACGTCGATCGAGTCGAGATCAGTAGACCATTCGGAGCGAAACGGCTCCGCACAACGTCCCAGATCGGGGCGCGATTGCAAAGCTTTAGCGCGGAAACCGGCTCGACCGAAGAGGCGCTCGCGCAGGGGCTCGGTAAGGAGGTCTTCGAGGTACTCCGAAAATATCATTTTCTATTGCCGGAGGACGCGAGCCCCGCCCTTGCCGGCGGACTTTGCGTGCCGGCTCAACAACCGGCGGGCAGGCCTTTGAGCGTGTTCGATATAGACACGCTGCGTGCCGGCGATGCTGCATTGCTGCATGCGCCAATTGAAACCACAGTCGGTAGCGGTGTCTCGGTGGCTGCAGGCGGACAACGGGTCAGGTCGCAGATATCACAGTGCTTCAAGCGTTCCGGCGTAAGCGCCTCACGACGACCGTCATAGACGAGGGCGAGAAGCGACATCAAAGTGGTGCCCATCATTTTCGATTTGATGGACATCACTGTGACAGAGCCGGAAGCCAAGCCGGGTAGCCGCAAGGGACGCCCAAACTACG
>NZ_JBQCIF010000103.1:0-17291 GCF_051953955.1 Trinickia sp.
GCGGATACCCGTGTGAAAGTAGGTAATCGTCAGGCTCCTTACGTGCCCGTCGCAGTGCGCGCTCAAGCGCCCACTGCGATCCATGCAATGCCTCACCAAACCCCCGATAGCCAACCGCTGTCGGGGGTTTCGTGTTTGGAATCGCCGAAACGCTCATCGCCCTTTCGGGGGCGGCGCGTCCGTCATCTGCCTCACGCAGACGGTCGCCGCCGGTTCGCTAAGCACACTTGCGCCCGCACGCCCACGAGCGAGCGTACGGCGCGATTCCCTAGCGCACGATCCCTTCCTTCAAATAGCGTTCCGCAAGCCGCACCCAGTACGTCGCCCCCACAGGCAGCAATTCGTCGTTGAAGTCATAACTGGCGTTATGCAGCATGCATGGGCCCGCACCGTGACCGGCCTCGCGATGCCCACCCTCGCCGTTGCCGAGAAACGCATAGCAACCGGGCTTGGCCTGGAGCATGAATGCAAAATCTTCCGCGCCCATCGTCGGCTCCGTATGATCTTCGACGTGCTCGGCCCCGACGATTTCGCGCATGATTTCGACGGCGAAACGCGTCTCTTCGCTGCTGTTGATCGTCGGCGGATAATTGCGGTGGAACGTGACCGTCGCCGTGCAATCGAACACCGCGGCAGTGGCCTCGGCCAGCTTCTTCATCTTTGCTTCGATGAGGTCGAGCGTCTCGGTGGCAAACGTGCGCACCGTCCCGGCAAGCCACGCATCGTTCGGGATCACGTTGACGGCGTCCCCCGCGTGGATTTGCGTAATCGAAAGCACCGCTGTATCGATGGGCTTCTTGTTGCGAGTGATGATGCTTTGCAGGGCGTTGCCGATCTGGATTGCCGTAAAAACGGGATCACGGCCGTTATGCGGCATGGCTGCATGGGCGCCCACTCCCTTGATGTCGATCCGAAATTCGTTGCTCGAGGCCATGATCGGGCCTTCGGTTACGCCGAACGTTCCGGCCGGCATGCCGGGCCAATTGTGAATGCCGAACACGGCGTCGACCGGAAACTGCTCGAACAAGCCATCCTCGATCATCGCGCGCGCCCCCGCACCGCCTTCCTCCGCCGGTTGGAAGATGAAGACGATCGTGCCGTCGAATCGGCCGTGCATCGCCAAGTGCCGAGCGGCCCCGAGCAGCATGGCGGTATGCCCATCGTGCCCGCAGGCGTGCATTTTTCCGGGATTTTGCGAGCGATGTTCGAACGTATTCAGTTCCTCAATCGGCAGGGCGTCCATATCGGCCCGCAATCCGATCGAACGCGTGCCGCTGCCGCGCTGAAGCACACCGACGACGCCCGTTTTTCCCAACCCCCGGTGCACGCGTAGACCCCATTTTTCGAGAGACTGCGCGACGAGATCGGCTGTGCGCATCTCTTCGTATCTGAGCTCGGGGTGGGCATGGATACTTCGTCGCAGGGACTGGATTTCCTCTCGCGCGGCCAAGACTTCAGGAATGAGTTTCATGATGCGTTCGACTGTGGGATGAGGTTCTAGAATGTGTGCTGCTATCGAACGAACCATTCTACGCTCAACGGCACCTCGCCAATTTGGTGCGGGCACCCGCACGAAAGGAATAGAATTGTCGGCCTGCCACCGCATGGTCCGCTAATGGAACGCCCGCATGAACGCGCCCCTCGAATTTGCCCGCGCCGTCTGTCCTCACGATTGCCCTGATACCTGCGCAATGCGGGTCACGGTTGCGGACGGCAAAGTGATCAAAGTGGCGGGCGATCCCGATCACCCGCCCACGCAAGGCGTGCTCTGCACGAAAGTCGCACGCTATCCGGAGCGGGTCCACCACGCGCAGCGCTTGACCACGCCGCTTCGGCGAGTCGGGCGAAAAGGCGAGGGCCGGTTCGAGCCGATCGGCTGGGACGAGGCGCTATCGCTGGCCGCGGGGCGGTTGTCCGAGATCGCGCGGCGCGAGCCGCAGGCCGTATTGCCTTACAGCTACGCGGGCACGATGGGCCTCGTCCAGGGCGAAAGCATCGCCCAGCGATTCTTTCACAAGCTAGGCGCGTCCCGCCTCGATCGCACCATCTGCTCCGCAGCGGGGATGGCGGGCCTCAAATACACCTATGGTGCGGCGCTCGGCATGCATCTCGAATTCTTCGAGGAGAGCGACCTCATTCTGATCTGGGGTGCCAATCCTATCGCTTCGAGCTTGCATTTCTGGACACGGGCGCAAGAAGCCAAGCGTCGCGGCGCTCGGCTCGTCGCCATCGATCCGTACCGCTCGCTGACAGCCGAGAAGTGCCATCAGCACATCGCGCTGCGTCCCGGCACCGACGGCGCGTTCGCGCTCGGGATGATGCATGTGCTGATCGCGGAGGACTTGATCGACCATGCCTACGTCGCAGCCCATACCGTTGGCTTCGAGGCGCTCAAGGAGCGCGCGGCGGCGTATCCGCCGGCCCGCGTGGCGCAAATCTGTGGCGTCGAAGAACAAGAGCTCGTCGAACTCGCCCGGCTCTACGGCAAGACGCGCAAGGCGGCCATTCGTCTCAACTACGGCATGCAGCGCGTGCGCGGCGGAGGCAACGCCACGCGGGCGATCGCATGCCTGCCGTCGCTCACCGGCGCCTGGCGCGATCGAGCGGGCGGTTTGCTGCTGTCGAGCTCGGGGTGGGTGCCGTTCGACACGGCCGCGCTGCAGCGTCCCGATCTGATTCCCGGTTGGCCTGCCAAGCTGCCTCGCGTCATCAATATGAACGCGATCGGCGATGCGCTCTTGCATGAGGGCGACGCATCGTTCGGCCCGAAAATCGAAGCGCTCGTCGTCTACAACTCGAATCCCGTGGCCGTGGCGCCCGATTCGGCGCGCGTTGCGGCGGGCTTTGCGCGTGAAGATCTATTCACGATCGTTCTCGAGCATTTTCAGACCGATACGGCCGACTATGCCGATCTCGTGCTGCCCGCCACGACGCAGCTCGAGCATTTCGACGTGCACCGGTCCTACGGCCACACCTATGTCATGGTGAATCGGCCAGCAATTGCGCCGGTCGGCCAGGCGCGGCCGAATACCGAAATTTTCCGTGGGCTAGCGCGCCGGATGGGTCTCGACGATCCGGCGCTGTTCGAAAGCGACGAGACCGTCGGCCGTCACGCCTTCCGTTGGAACGACCCGGCGCTCGAGGGCATCGATTGGGAGACGCTGAACGAAGCGGGGTGGGCCAGGCTGAAGCTGTCCGATGCACCGTTTGCCGAAGGCGGTTTCCGGACGCCCTCGGGCAAGTGCGAGTTCGAAAGCTCACTGCTCGCGCGCGAGGGCAACGACCCGCTGCCCGATTACCTGCCGCCGTACGAATCGCACGACGGCGCGCCCGAACTGGCGGCCCGCTATCCACTTGCGATGATTTCACCGCCCGCCCGGCACTTCTTGAACAGCACGTTCGTCAACGTCGACAGCCTGCGCGAGGTCGAGCGGGAGCCTCATCTCGACATTCATCCGATCGATGCGGCCGCGCGCGGCATTCAGGACGGCGAGCACGTGCGCATTCGCAACGATCGCGGGTCCTTCGTCGCGCGAGCCCGGGTGACCGACCGAGCGCGTGAAGGCGTCGTCGTCGGGCTGTCGATCTGGTGGAAGAAGCTCGCGCCCGACGGGTGCAACGCGAACGCGGTCACGAGCCAAGCGCTGACGGATCTCGGGGCGTCCGCCACGTTCTACGATTGCCTGGTCGAAATCGACCGCCTCGATGTTTGAGTGTTGGGCAAGCGGTTTTCTCCATTTCGAAGTCGGTGTCTAATCCGGTTGTTTCGAGTGAGGCGACCGGCTAGGATGCGCTTTTTAGCACGATCATTCGAAAAAAATTCAGGGAGACGCCGCATGGAAAAAATCTGGTTGAAGTCCTATCCGCCCGGCGTTCCGGCCGAGATCGACGCGTCCGCTTATGCGTCGGTCGTCGAATTGCTCGAAGACAGCTTCCGCCAATACCGCGGCTTGCGTGCGTTTGCCTGCATGGGCAAATCGATCACTTACGGCGAGCTCGACGCGCTCTCACAGCAGGTGGCGGCTTGGTTCCAGTCGAAGGGGCTCGCTCGCGGAGCGCGCATCGCCATCATGATGCCGAACGTGCTGCAATACCCGGTCGTATTGGCCGCGGTTCTGCGTGCGGGCTACGTCGTCGTCAACGTCAATCCCCTCTATACGCCGCGCGAGCTCGAGCATCAGTTGAAAGACAGCGGGGCCGAGGCCATCGTCCTGCTCGAGAATTTTGCCGTGACGTTGCAATCGGTCGTGCACAACACGGCGATCAAGCACGTAATCGTCGCCTCGATGGGCGATCTGATGGGGGCGAAGGGGCTCATCGTCAACTTCGTCGTGCGGCGCGTGAAGAAGATGGTGCCCGCGTGGAGCCTGCCCGGCCACGTGAAATTCAACGATGTCGTGGCCGAGGGCGCGCGGCTGTCCTTCGCGCCGGCCACACTGACCCAAAGCGATATCGCGTTCCTGCAGTACACCGGCGGCACGACGGGCGTGGCGAAGGGCGCGACGCTCACGCACGGGAACATCGTGGCGAACGTGCTGCAATCCGCGGCGTGGCACGAGCCGGCCCACGCGCTACACCCCGAGGTCGAGCAAATCGTCAACGTCATCGCGTTGCCGCTCTATCACATCTATGCGCTGACGGTCTGCGCGATGCTGACGATCCGAACCGGCGGCCTAGGCGTGCTGATTCCGAATCCGCGCGATATCGGCGGGATGATCAAGCAGTTGCATGGGTACGCGATCAATACGTTCCCGGCCGTGAACACGCTTTACAACGCCATGCTCAATCACCCCGATTTCGCCAAGCTCGACTTTTCGAAGCTGATGGTGGCAAACGCGGGCGGGATGGCGCTGCAAGAAGCCGTCGCGAAGCGCTGGTACGAGCGCACGCGCGTGCCCGTCATCGAAGGGTACGGTTTGTCGGAAACCTCGCCGAGCGCGTCGTGCAATCCAGTCACGGCGACCGAGTTCAGCGGCACGATCGGTTTGCCGCTCCCGTCGACCGAACTCTCGATCCGCGACGACGACGGCAACGACATGCCCATCGGGCAGCCTGGGGAGATCTGCATCCGCGGGCCGCAGGTCATGGCGGGCTATTGGAACCGGCCGGACGAGACGGCGAAGGTGATGACGGCCGACGGCTTCTTCAAAACGGGCGACATCGGCATCATGGATGAGCGCGGCTATTTCAAGATCGTCGATCGCAAGAAGGACATGATTCTCGTCTCGGGATTCAACGTTTATCCGAACGAGATCGAAGACGTCGTCGCGAAGCATCCGGGCGTGCTCGAGGTGGCCGCGGTTGGGGTGCCCGACGAGCACTCGGGCGAAGCGGTCAAGCTCGTTATCGTCAAGCGCGACCCGGCGCTGACGCAAGCCGACGTCATCGCGTTCTGCAAGGAGCAACTCACCGGATATAAGCGGCCCAAGATCGTCGAATTCCGGACGGATTTGCCGAAAACCAACGTCGGAAAGATCCTGCGCCGAGAATTGCGCGATGCGCCCGCAGCGCCCCCCGTCGCGCCGGTCGCCCACGAGCGCAGTGCGTGATGTCGCGGTGCGGCAAAGGCGCCCATGCTGTATCGGTCGCGCAACATCGTCTAAAATGCACGATTGACTGCGGTTTTGCTCTGAACTAAGCATGTGCACCATGCGAGCAGCGCAAACTGGCGGTTCGGTGCGGCAGGGCGGACCGCGTTTCGACGGCCCTTTTGCTGCGCTGCATGGAGAGTGCGATGACGCTGGACGAGTTGATTACCGAATTTGATCGTGGGCTGCGTTCGATCGCCGGCGTGAGCCGGATGACGCGGCCGGTGCCTACGCCCGAGCCGCTCGACGCGAGCGCGCCCGCTGCCGCGCAGATGACGCTTGCCGAATCCTCGCAGTCGGCGGCGCTCATGCGCGTGAACCATGTCGGGGAGATCTGCGCGCAAGCGCTCTATCAGGCGCAGAAGCTCGCGACGCGCTCGCCCGCGCTCAAGGATGCTTTCGAACACGCCGCGCGCGAGGAGGAGGATCACCTCGCATGGACGTCGGCCCGGCTGCGCGAACTCGACTCTCGACCGAGCCTGCTCAATCCGCTCTGGTACACCGGCGCGCTCGCGATCGGCTTCGCGGCCGGCTGTTTCGGCGATAAAGCGAGCCTCGGCTTCATGGCCGAGACCGAGCGCCAGGTCGAGCGTCATTTGGAGGGGCATTTGCAAACGTTGCCCGAGGCCGATCGAGTATCGCGCGCAATCGTGGCGCAAATGCGCGACGATGAGCGCACGCATGGTCAATCGGCCACGGAGGCCGGCGGCGCCGAACTGCCGATGCCCGTGAAAGCGCTCATGCGCGCCGCCTCGAAAGTCATGACGCAAACGGCCTATTACATCTAACTTCGCAGTGGGAGCGGCGCGTTCGCGTCGCTCGTCGAACTATCCCGATCTCCCGCTTTTGATCCTATCTTTTCGCGCTTCCGGTGCTTGCCGCGCCGGTGCGCGCAGCGAGCTTCTCACGTATCACATTCAGAAAATGCACTAGTCCATTCTTTTATAACGTTTTTTGATTTCTCATCCTGCGTGAAGGGACGCACGTAAGTCCTTGTTCTAACAAACAAATCTCTCTGAAAAAACGGCTTTCTCCCTTGACCGGCCTAGGGCTGTGCTCTAAAGTGGGAGACAGTGTGAGAAAGTGTATTTTTGTGGATCGTTCGGTGCGTTCCGGCCGATTTTTCGAGCGATGGAGCGCAGGGCTCCGAAGGGGAGAGAAAAGTGTTTCAGGGGGCGTCGGCGCTGACGCTCGATGCGAAGGGGCGCATGTCCGTGCCCTCTCGGTATCGCGAGGCGCTGCAAGGCGAGGCACAAGGCCGGGTGACGCTGACGAAGCACCCGGACGGCTGCCTATTGCTGTTCCCCCGCCCCGAGTGGGAAATCTTTCGCACGAAGATCGCCGCGTTGCCGATGGATGCCCATTGGTGGCGCCGCATTTTTCTCGGTAACGCCTCCGACGTCGATCTCGATAGCGCGGGACGGATTCTCGTCTCGCCGGAATTGCGCATGGCCGCGGGTCTGGAAAAGGAAATCATGTTGCTCGGCATGGGAAGCCACTTCGAACTGTGGGATGCGCAGACTTACGCCGCCAAGGAGCAGGCGGCGATGGCGCAGGGCATGCCCGACGCGCTGAAGAATTTCACGTTTTGATCGCGGTTTGAAATAGGGCGCTGCGATGGAAAACGAATTGCAGCATCGCACGGTGCTGTTGGAAGAGGCGGTGAATGCGTTGATCACGCGTCCGGACGGCGTCTATGTCGACGGCACGTTCGGGCGCGGCGGACACAGCCGGGCGGTGCTCGCGAAGTTGGGTGAAGCCGCGCGGCTCATCGCATTCGACAAGGATCCGCAGGCGATCGCAACGGCGCGCGCGATCGGCGATCCGCGCTTCACGATCGTGCACGAGAGTTTTGCGTCGTTGGCGCCGGCGCTGGCGACGCGAGGAATCGGACGTGTCGCCGGCGTATTGCTGGATCTCGGGGTGTCGTCCCCGCAATTGGACGATCCCTCGCGCGGGTTCAGCTTCCGTGCAGACGGTCCGCTCGACATGCGGATGGACCCGACGCGCGGCGAATCCGCGGCCGAGTGGTTGGCACGGGCGAGTCAGCAGGAACTCACGGAGGTCATTCGAGATTATGGGGAAGAACGGTTTGCTGTTCAGATTGCAAAGGCGCTTGTTGCTCGCCGGGCAGAGTCCGACCGTCTTGGGCCTCTCGACAGCACGGGCGAGCTTGCCGAAATCGTGGCTCGCGCCGTCAAGACCCGTGAGAAGGGCAAGGATCCGGCCACCCGCACCTTTCAGGCTATACGGATTCACGTCAATCAAGAGCTTGCGGAGTTGCAAGTCGTTTTAGAGGCGGCACTGTCATCGTTGGAGCAAGGGGGGCGGCTGGTGGTCATCAGCTTTCATTCGCTCGAGGATCGAATCGTGAAGCGATTCATGCAGGCGCACGCCAGTGCCCCTGCCGTGGATCGTCGCTTGCCGATTCGCGCCGTCGATCTGCCCGCCGCACCGTTGAAAATCATCGGCCGCGTGTTTGCGAGCGATGCCGAAGTCGAGGCCAACCCGCGTGCCCGCTCGGCGGTCATGCGCGTCGCGGAGCGCGTCGCGCCATGAGCCGCCTCAATATCTTCCTGTTCATCGTCGTTCTCGGTTGCGCACTTTCCGTCGTCGATTCCACGAACCAGCAGCGGCAGATGTTCGTGCAGCTCGAGCGCGCGCAATCGGAAGAGCATCAGCTTCAGCAGGACTACGCGCAGTTGCAGTATCAGCAAAGCGCGTTGTCGAAGACGTCCCGCATCGAGCAGCTCGCGACGGCCACGCTCAAGATGCACCCCGCATCGTCGGGCGATACGCAATTTCTGACGCTCGCCCCTGGCGCCAGCGTGGCCGAGAACGCGCCGATTCCAATGTTGCCGGCCAGCGCGCCGGCCGCTAACGCGCGCGCGGGCAAGGGCACCGGCAATCCGGCCGGCCGTGCCGTTCATCGTGGAGGTGCGCGATGAAGCACGCCGCCAAGACGAAGAGCGTCACGTTCTCCGCAAGCCCGGTCCTGTCGGTGCGTTTGCCGATGTGGCGTTCCAAGCTCGTCGTGTTCATGCTCTTCATGGCGTTCGTCGCGCTCGCGGCGCGGGCGTTCTGGATACAAGGCCCGGGCAACGCCTTCTATCAGAAGCAGGGCGAAAGCCGCTACGAGCGCACGATCGAACTGCCCGCGACGCGCGGCAAGATTCTCGACCGCAACGGGCTCGTGCTGGCCACGAGCCTGCCCGTGCGCGCCATTTGGGCGATTCCCGAGTCCGTGCCCGAGGATCTCGATCCGGCCAAGCTCGTCGCGCTCGGCAGCCTGCTCGGCATGACGCAAAAGCAACTGCGCGCCAAGCTTTCCGAGGACAAGACGTTCGTCTACGTGAAGCGCCAAGTGCCGGTCGACGTCGCCGAAAAAATCGAGGCGCTCAAGATTCCGGGCATTTATCAGCGGACCGAATACAAGCGCTTCTACCCTGAAGGCGAGATCACGGCTCACCTCGTCGGTTTTACGAACATCGAAGACGAAGGCCAGGAAGGCGTCGAGCTCAGCGATCAGAAGCTGCTTGCCGGCACGCCGGGCCTGCGCCGCGTCATCAAGGACCGTTTGGGCCACATCATCGAGGACGTCGACGAGCAGGCCGTGCCGCACAACGGGCAGGACGTCGAACTCTCGATCGACAGCAAGATTCAGTACATCGCCTATTCGAATCTGAAGGCGGCCGTGGAGAAGTCGAAGGCCAAGGCCGGCGCTGCGATCGTCGTCGACGTGCGCACGGGCAACGTCCTCGCGCTCGTCAATTATCCGACCTACAACCCGAACGACCGCTCGCGCCTAACCGGTGAGCAATTGCGCAACCGCGCGCTCACGGACGTCTTCGAGCCCGGCTCGATCATGAAGCCGTTCACGGTTTCGCTCGCGCTCGATTTGCATCGCGTGACGCCCAATACGCTCGTCGATACGGGCAACGGCCACTTCACGCTCGACGGTGCGACGATCACGGACGACAGCGGCTTCGGCGTGCTCACAGTAGGCGGCGTGATCCAAAAGTCGAGCAACATCGGCGCGACGAAGATCGCCATGACGCTCAAGCCCGAAGAGATGTGGAATATGTATACGAGCATCGGGCTCGGACAGGCGCCGAAGGTCGGTTTCCCCGGCACGGCCGCCGGTCGGCTGCGGCCGTGGAAGAGCTGGCGTCGAATCGAGCAGGCGACGATGTCGTACGGCTATGGCCTGTCCGTCTCGCTGTTCCAGCTCGCACGCGCCTATACCGCCATCGCGCACGACGGCGAACTCATGCCGGTCTCGCTGTTCAAGACGGATGCAAGCCAGCCCGTGACGGGGCCGCGGATCTTTTCCCCGACCACCGCGCGCGAAGTGCGCACGATGCTCGAATCGGTCGTGACCTCGGCCGGCACGTCGCCCGAGGCCGCGGTGCCCGGATATCGCGTGGGCGGCAAGAGCGGCACCGCGTACGAGCATTCGCCGCACGGCGGCTACGATCATTCGAAGTACCGCGCGTCGTTCGTCGGGATGGCGCCGATGCCGAACCCGCGCATCGTCGTGGCCGTCTCGATCGATCAGCCGACGGCCGGCAGCCATTTCGGCGGCTACGTATCGGGCCCCGTGTTCGCCGGCATCGTCGGCGATACGCTGCGCAGCTTGAACGTGCCGCCCGACATGCCGGTCAAGCAGCTCGTCGTATCCGACGATTCAGCGAAGACAGCGGGCAACGCCGCGCCTTCCGCGGCCGCCCGCACGGTGAAGGTGTCGGCCGATGCACACGCGCACCCGGGAGTCGTCCGATGAACGCTCCCTACGACGAGGACGCCATGCGCCGGGAAGTCTCCGATGCGCTCGCCTGGCTGCGCGCCAACGCGGCGGCCGATGCCCAACTGCACGCGGACACGCGGACGCTCGCTCCCGGCGACGTATTTTTCGCGTATGCCGTCGACGGCGCCGATAGCCGCCCCCATATCGCCGCCGCGTTCGAACGCGGTGCCGGGGCAGTGCTCTATCAGCCCGACGGATTCTCGGGCAGCGCCGATCCCGTGCGCTCGCGTGCGGTGCCGCAGCTCGATCGCCTGGCCGGCGAGATCGCGAGCCTCTGGTACGGCGCGCCGAGCGAATCGATGCGCGTGATCGGCGTGACGGGGACGAACGGCAAGACCTCTTGCTCGCAATGGATCGCCGCCGCGTTGACGGCGCTCGGCGAGCCGTGCGCCGTCATCGGCACGCTCGGAACGGGGATGTCGGGCCATCTGGTTCATACCGGGTTCACGACGCCCGATGCGCCGCAGATGCAACGTTCGCTCGCGCAACTGGCAGCGGCCGGCGCGCGCGCCGTGGCGATGGAGGTATCGTCCCACGCGCTGCATCAGGGCCGCGTGAACGGGACGGCGTTCGACATCGCCCTCTTCACGAATCTCACGCAAGATCACCTCGACTATCACCGCACGTTCGAGGCCTACGAGGCGGCGAAAGCGAAGCTGTTCGACTGGTCGACCTTGAAGACGGCGGTCATCAATCGCGACGACGCGGCCGGCCGCCGGCTCATCGCGCGCACGCACAAGCGCATGCCGACGATCGCCTACGGCATCGGGACGGCGAGCGATGCGCCGAGCGCGCACGCGGCGCTCGTGGCGACGAACGTGCGCGCCACCGCGACCGGGACGGCGTTCCGTCTATCGTCGGATTGGGGCGCCGCCGACGTCGAGGTCGGCACGCTCGGCGCATTCAACGTGAGCAATTTGCTCGGCGTCCTCGGCGCGTTGTTGGCCGCCGACGTTCCGCTCGCCGATGCGCTCGCGCAACTCGCGAAGCTCGAGCCCGTCAACGGCCGCATGCAACGGCTCGGCGGGCGGCTCGCGAGCGACGAGCCGCTCGTCGTCGTCGACTATGCCCATACTCCCGACGCGCTCGAGAAGACGCTCGACGCACTGCGGCCGATGGCGCAGGCGCGCGGCGGCAAGCTCGTCTGCATGTTCGGCTGCGGCGGCGATCGCGACGCGACCAAGCGCCCGTTGATGGGTTCGATCGCCGAGCGGCTGGCGGACGCGGTCGTCGTGACGAGCGATAACCCGCGCAGTGAAGGCCCTGCCTCGATCATCGATCAGATCGTCGCCGGCATGACGCATCCGGACGCGGTGCGCCGCATCGAGGATCGTGCGAACGCGATCTTGCATGCCGTGCGCGATGCGGCGCGCGAAGACGTGGTCCTGCTGGCCGGCAAGGGGCACGAAGCGACACAGGAAATCATGGGCAAAAAGCGCGCTTTCTCCGATCAAGACCACGCTCGTCTGGCGCTTGCCGCACGTGCGACGCATTCGCGCGGAGGCGATCAATGACGATGTTTTCCTTGAACGAAGCCGCGCAATTGATCCCGGGCGCCACGGTGCATGGGGATGGCGCTGCCGTGTTCGCGCGCATCGGCACGGATAGCCGCACGACAGGGCCCGGCGAGCTGTTCGTCGCGCTCAAGGGCGATCGATTCGACGCGCACGACTTTCTGCCCGACGTCGCGGCGCGCGGCGTTTCCGCCGTCATCGTTTCGCGGCTGCCGAGCGAATGGCGCGTGCCGGCGCTCGTGGTGCCCGATACGCGCGTCGCGCTCGGCGCGCTCGCACGGGGCTGGCGTCGCCGGTTCCCGATTCCGCTCGTCGCCGTGACGGGCAGCAACGGGAAGACGACGGTCAAAGAGATGATCGCGTCGATCTTCGCGCAGGCGGTAGGCGAATCGGCGCGGCTGGCCACGGCCGGCAACTTCAACAACGACGTCGGCTTGCCGCTCACGCTGCTGCGCTTGAGCGCGGCGCATCGGCTCGCCGTCATCGAAGTCGGAATGAATCACCCCGGCGAAACCGATGTGCTCGCAAAGATTGCGTCGCCGACGATCGCGCTGGTGAATAACGCGCAGCGCGAACATCAAGAGTTCATGGCGACGGTCGAGGCCGTGGCGCTCGAACACGCCAGCGTGATTCACGCGCTGCCGGCTACGGGCGCCGCCGTGTTTCCCGCCGATGACGCCTATGCCGGTATCTGGCGAACGGCGGCGACGGGGAACCGGATCGTCGATTTTGCGCTCGAAGACGCTTCGCACACGAGCGCCGCGGTGCCCGCGGCCGTCACCGGCGCGCTCGAGGGCAACCGTTTGCGTGTGCGCACGAGCGTGGGCGAGTTCGAGGCAACGCTGCAGGTGCTCGGCGATCACAACGCGCGCAATGCGTTGGCCGCAACGGCCGCAGCCGTCGCGGCCAACGTCTCGCTGGAAGATATCGCTCGCGGTCTCGAGGCGTTCTCGCCGGTGAAGGGCCGGCTGCAGACGAAGCGTGCGGTGGCGGGGGCGTTGGCCGGTGCGACCGTCATCGACGATACCTACAACGCGAACCCCGATTCGATGCGCGCGGCGATCGACGTGTTGGCCGCGCGCGGCGCGCCGCGCGTGCTCGTGATGGGCGACATGGGCGAGGTCGGCGACAACGGGCCGGCGTTTCATCGCGAAGTCGGTGCCTACGCGCGCGAGCGCGGCATCGACGTGCTGCTGGCGCTCGGCGACGCCTCGCGCGATTCGTGCGCCGCGTTCGATGCGGCACCGTCTGCCGCCGCGAGCATCGGCGCGGGCGCCGGCACGGCACGTCATTTCGACGCAGCCGAATCGCTGATCGAGTACCTGTTGCAGGCGGGCTTTGGCGCGGGAGCGACGTTGCTCGTGAAAGGCTCGCGTTTCATGCGGATGGAGCGCGTCGTCGACGCGCTTACCGCGCACCAACCACCCCAAGTGCCGGGCGGCTCGCCCGGCACGCATTGAAGAGAAGGACGAGCATGCTGCTGGTGCTGGCGCAATGGCTGCAGAACGACGCAAGCTTTTTGCGCGTATTCAGCTATCTGACGTTTCGCGCGGTGATGGCCACCATCACCGCGCTCGTGATTGGGCTCGTGTGCGGGCCGTGGGTGATCCGCAAGCTGACGCAGATGAAAGTCGGCCAGGCGGTGCGCACCGACGGGCCGAAGACGCACCTCGTCAAATCGGGCACGCCCACGATGGGCGGCGTGCTGATTCTGATCGGGATCGCCGTCTCGACGCTGCTCTGGGCCGATTTGACGAACCGCTTCATTTGGATCGTGATGCTCGTGACGTTCGGTTTCGGCGTGATCGGCTGGGTCGACGATTACCGCAAGGTCGTCTACAAGGATCCGCGTGGCATGTCCTCGCGCGAGAAGTACTTCTGGCAGTCGGTCATCGGGCTGTTCGCGGCCGTGTATCTCGCGTTCAGCGTCTCGGAGGCGAACAACGTCCGCGTCTTCGATCTGTTCATGGCCTGGGTGCGCAGCGGCTTGTCGATGGGGCTGCCGGCGAGTGCCGACTTGATGCTGCCGTTCTTGAAGTCGATCAGCTATCCGCTCGGCGTCTGGGGCTTCATCGCGTTGACCTATTTCGTCATCGTGGGGGCGAGCAATGCCGTCAATCTGACGGACGGCCTCGACGGGCTCGTGATCATGCCCGTCGTGCTCGTCGGTGCTTCGCTCGGCGTGTTCGCCTACGTGATGGGCAGTTCGGTCTATTCGAAGTATTTGCTGTTTCCGCACATCCCGGGCGCGGGCGAGCTCTTGATCTTCTGCTCGGCGATGGGCGGCGCGGGGCTCGCGTTCCTTTGGTACAACACGCACCCGGCGCAAGTCTTCATGGGCGACGTCGGAGCGCTCGCGCTCGGCGGCGCGCTGGGCACGGTCGCCGTCATCGTGCGGCAAGAGATCGTGCTGTTCATCATGGGTGGCATCTTCGTGGCCGAGACGCTGTCGGTCATGCTCCAAGTCGTCTGGTTCAAGTACACGAAGAAGCGCTATGGCGAAGGGCGGCGCATCTTCAAGATGGCGCCGCTGCATCATCACTTCGAGCTGTCGGGCTGGAAGGAAACGCAGGTGGTCGTGCGCTTCTGGATCATCACTTTGATGCTCTGTCTGTTCGGTTTGTCGACGTTGAAGCTGCGCTGACGCGCGGCGAACGCAAAGGAAAAAGGGAAAGCAAGCGATGTTCGGCGAGACGTTTGGAGATCGGCAGCGGCCGATGGTACTCGTGCTGGGGCTCGGTGAATCGGGCCTCGCGATGGCGCGCTGGTGCGCGCGCCAGGGGTGCCGCTTGCGCGTCGCCGATACGCGCGCGGCGCCCCCGAACCTGCAGGCGCTTGCCAGTCACGGCATCGAGGCGCAATTCGCCGGTGGCGCTTTTTCGCCGGCCTTGCTCGACGACGGTATCGAACTCGTCGCGCTGAGCCCGGGCTTGTCGCCGCTCGCACAAGATCTCGTTCCGCTCATCGCGCACGCACGCGAGCGCGGCATTCCCGTCTGGGGCGAAGTCGAATTCTTCGCGCAGGCGCTTCGGCATCTGGGCGAGAGCGGCTACGCGCCGAAGGTCGTCGCGATAACCGGGACCAACGGCAAGACCACGACGACGAGCATGACGGGGCAGCTGTGCGAACGAGCCGGCAAGAAGGTTGCCGTCGCGGGCAACATCAGCCCGTCGATGCTCGACCGCTTGATGGACGCGATCGACGGAGCCGCGCTGCCCGACATCTGGGTGCTCGAGTTGTCGAGCTTCCAACTCGAGACGGCGCACACGTTCGCCCCCGATGCGGCCACCGTGCTCAACATCACGCAAGATCACCTCGATTGGCACGGCGGGCTCGATGCCTATGCCGCGGCGAAGGGGCGCATCTTCGGACCGGGTACCGTGCGCGTGCTCAATCGCGACGATGCGCGCACGATGGCGCTCGCGCCGCGTGCCGCTGCAGCGGGTGAGGCGCAAGCGCCTTACGTGACGTTCGGCGTGAACGAGCCGACGCGTCTGGGCGACTACGGGCTCGCGCGCGAAAACGGCATCAACTGGCTCGTGCAGGCGCGCGAGCGCGAGCCGTCGGACGAAACGGCGAGCCCGCGCCGTCGTCGCCAAGAGGCGGCCGCGAGCACCGATCTCGCGATCACGCGCTTGATGCCCGCCGATGCGTTACGCATTCGCGGTCTGCACAACGCAGCCAACGCGTTGGCTGCGTTCGCGTTGGCGCGCGCGATCGGCTTGCCGGCCGCGCCCTTGTTGCACGGCCTGCGCGAGTACCGCGGGGAGCCGCATCGCGTCGAATCGATCGCGTCGATCGACGGCGTCGATTACGTGGACGACAGCAAGGGAACGAACGTCGGCGCAACCGTGGCGGCGCTCGACGGGCTCGCCCAACGCGTCGTGCTGATCGCCGGCGGCGACGGCAAGGGGCAGGATTTCGAGCCGCTCGCGCGGCCCGTTGCCCGCTGGTGCAGAGCCGTAATGCTGATCGGTCGCGACGCGCCGCGCATTCGCGAGGCGCTGACCGAAGCGGGCGTCGTGCTGGCCGAGCACGCTACGCTCGAGGCCGCCACGCGCGCCGCCTCCGCGCTCGCCGAGCCCGGCGACGCGGTGCTGCTGTCGCCGGCCTGTGCGAGCTTGGACATGTTCGACAACTATGCGCATCGCGCGGCCGTGTTTCGCAGCACGGTCGAGGAGATCGCAGCGGAGCGGGGGACGATGCTATGAGCTGGACCGACCGTTTCGGCTCGCGCCTCATGCAACGCGATGGGGCGGCGGGCAGCAAACCGGCAAAGGGTGGTCAAGGCAACGCCGGCAACAGCGCGTCGTCCGGCTCCGGCGTAGGCGGGCTCGCGAGCGCCGTGAGCGGGATGCGGCCCGTGCGCTCGCGCATGCTCGATTACGATCATGCGCTGCTGTGGGTGGTCATTGCGCTGCTCGGCCTCGGCGTCGTGATGGTCTACTCCGCATCGATCGCCATGCCCGATTCGCCGAAGTACGCCTCTTATCACACGTACGCGTTCTTGCTGCGTCACGTGATCTCGATCACGCTCGCGTCGGCCATCGCCATCGTCGTATTCAAGATTCCGATCTCGGTGTGGGACAAGTACGCGCCCAAGCTCTTCCTGCTCGCGCTCGCGGCGCTCGTCATCGTGCTGATTCCGCACATCGGCAAGGGCGTGAACGGCGCGCGCCGCTGGATTCCGCTCGGTCTCATGAACATGCAGCCATCGGAAATCATGAAGCTGGCCGTGACGATCTACGCGGCCAACTACACCGTGCGCAAGCAAGAGCACATGCACAGCTTCGCCAAGGGCTTCTTGCCGATGGGCTTCGCCGTCGGCGTCGTCGGCGCGCTGCTGCTGCTCGAGCCCGACATGGGCGCGTTCATGGTCGTCGCGGCGATCGCGATGGGCGTGCTGTTCCTCGGCGGCGTGAACGGCAAACTGTTCGGCGGCCTCGTGGCCACGGCGGTGGGGACGTTCTCGCTGCTCGTCTGGGCCTCGCCCTGGCGGCGCGAGCGGATCTTCGCCTATCTCGATCCGTGGGACGATCGCTACGCGCAAGGCAAGGCTTATCAATTGACTCACTCGCTGATCGCGTTCGGCCGCGGCGAGTGGCTGGGCGTCGGACTCGGCGCGAGCGTCGAGAAACTCTTGTACCTGCCGGAAGCGCACACGGATTTCCTGCTCGCGGTCATCGCCGAGGAGCTCGGTTTCGTCGGCGTCGTCGCCGTGATGGCGCTCTTCGCGTGGCTGCTGTTTCGCGCGTACTCGATCGGGCGGCAGGCCGCGCGGCTGTCGCGACCGTTCGCAGCACTCGTCGCGCAGGGGATCGGCGTGTGGATCGGCGTGCAGACGTTCATCAACATGGGCGTCAACATGGGCGTGCTGCCGAC